>NZ_JFHC01000069.1 GCF_000698595.1 Caballeronia glathei
TCAAGATGCCATCACCGGGCGCTTACGCTATACCGTTCTGGGCTATTCCCGAATCAAAGTACACAGCGCCTTCCCAACGATTCGACGACGCCTCGCCGGGAGGAGATAGCGATGTCCTAAAGTTTCGATACCTGCTGCCGATATCTATGAATGGCGAGAAAAAGAGCCGCATCCTGACTTCCCGTCGAATCACTGGAACAATTTTGTAATAAGGCCACAACTTCATGAAAAAAATCATCGCAAGCGTGCTCGTCGCCGCTGCAGCCAGCTTGACGTTGGGTGGATGTGTCACCGGCAACGCGTCAATAACGGATGAACAAAAGGTTTCGTCCATTCAGATCGGAAAGTCGACGATGCAGGATGTCGAACGCGCCTTCGGCAAGCCGGGTGACGTGGAGTTGCAGCAAGGCGGCGAACAAGTCTGGACGTATCAAACCGTCAAAACGAATGCCGTGGCGTTCATCCCCATCGCCAATATGATGGGCAAGTCGGAAGAGGAGCATAACCTGACCGTGCGCTTCAATAAAAAGGGTGTGGTAACCGCCATGGGCCGGGGCCAGCACAACATGTGACCTCGGGAAATCGAGGGGAAGCATAGAGCCTGCAGCCGCGAATGGTCGGTTGCAGGTTTTTTTGTTGTCCCGGCGTGCTCGGCGTCGCCGCACGCCGCCGCCAATTTCTTCCAACTGACGGCGTTAGCCAACGCGCGGGGCTCTTGCGCTTACCGATTGTCAGCAATCTCGGAATCAACGTCGAGCGTCCGAAACTGGCCGAACCCAGTCCGACGATGAATTTGCAACATCATCGAACGGCGATCGGTCGTTGTCAGCTCTGCCGTCGCTTCCATCCACGCGACAGTACAGCCGGGCGCCTGCCGATGCCAATCCGCTATCTATCCTTAGGCAGACGGTTGTGCAACTTCTTGCCAAAACTTGGCAACTTTTTGCCGAGGTGGCGACGACTGATTCCACAGCGCCTTGACTTTGCCGCGGCCCCCGTAGGCTGAGTAGTGCGCCGGACATCGGGTCTTGCGCACAACTCCTTGAGGGTTACGCATGGTCTACAGAGGCTCGTTTAAGGACATCATCTATCCGGCACCTAACGGTGAACCGAGGGCTGCGCGCTACCGAGTCATTCTTCTCGGCGAGTCGATACCGGAATCGGTTCGAGCGATAGTGCATTTGATCCAAGACGTCACATGGTCCCCAGACGACAGTGAACAGAATCAGTCGCTAGACGTATTGCTCAACCGGATCGTGAGTCAGGAGTTGGATGGCATCCGCCTCGATCACATTCAACTTGTTGCTCAATCCGGAAGTAGGTTCATCGAATACCCGCTCGACTTCGATGCGGTCGACTACCACCGGCAGGGGAATCCAGTAAGGATGTCTGGCTTCGGAAAGAGCAGCGCCATCCATATCAATTTGCGCGACGTGACGGGCGGTTCCGTCGCCCTCTTTGTGGATCGTGACGGCGCACGCGCTGCAAGTGCTGCGCTCGAACAGGCGCTTCGATGACGACGCGCCGTTATTCTGTGGGCCGGTGGGAATCTCTGTGGTCGAACGAGCCGTACATGAGCCACCGGATCGTCCTCGACCTCGAGACGAAAACCGTCGACGCGGGGCAGGACCGCAGCTATCACCGCTGGACGCCTATGTGCCTCGAGCACGTCGCCTGCATGCAGCAGATTCTCGACGAAACATTCGGCGACATCTTCGACGACCCGGAGCAATACAGCTTTGAGCGTTGCGACGAGGTTCCAAATTGGGCTCTTCAGGCGTGGGACTGGCCGCGCGACGAACGCTCGCCCGACGAGTGTCGAGAGATCTAATAGTCGGTCCTACCGAGGGTCGGTCGCCGGGCTCTTATGCCGCGCTGCCTCTACTAGCGGCGAGCTTCTGCGGAAGCGAGGCTAGCAGCCGATCGAGGCGCTCGGTCGCTGCCGCGATGGCGGCCAAGCGTACTTCGCGCAACTGCCGATCGTGCTCGTTGACGATCGCTGTGAGGGGATCGAGCATCGCCTGCGGGAATTCCCACTCACCAGTGGCTTCTCCGTGATCAAGGATCGCGAGCACGTCGTTCTCAACCGCGCGGATGTTGGACAGATCGATCTCCCCGTGGCCCTTCTCCGTCAAGAAGCTGGTGAGCAAAACCACCTGTGCTAGGCACGTCGCTTCTCGGCGTCCGGACCGCCGCTGCCGAACGTTTTCGAGCGCAATACGAAATTGCAGACTCATCGCATCGGCATCTCGCCGCGGCATCGGCAACAGGAGGCGCTTCGTCCCGCGACCTCGGGGCGGCCTCTGAGCAGAAGGTTTTCGTTTCTTGGAGACAGGCATCGGCGAGATCGCCAACGTGGAAAAACGCAATTTTAGCAAGCACCCGAGAAACGAACAGACGTTCATTTAGATGGCGCAACGGTGGATGGCCGCGGCATTACGTCGTTTGTCGCCGCCTGCCAAGCAGAGCCCGGCGTCGGTCGAAAAATCGGCTAGAATACTGTACATATATACAGTACAACAGGCGACACCATGGGTCTCCCGGCTCCTGAAAGCATCCACCCATCGCTATGGCGTGGCACGCAACTCGCTTCGGCGCGGGTCAACGTTGTGTCGTGCGGATTCGAGGACCTGATGCACGAGTTACCCGGCGGCGGATGGCCGAAAGGCTCTCTCACCGATTTGCTCGTCCAGCAACCCGGCATTGGAGAGTTGCGCTTGCTGTTGCCGGCCCTGCGTGCCGTTGCTCGTCGGCCGATCGCCCTATTACAGGCGCCCCATCGGTTCCATCCGGAGGCCGCCGCATACTGGGGCTTGCCGGAGACGTCGCTCAATGTGATCCGTGCGACGAAGACCGCCGATGCATTGTGGTCCGCGGAGCAAATCTTGCGAGCCGGAAGCTTCGGCGCTCTGCTCTTTTGGCAGACCCACGTTCGCCCCGAGTCGCTGCGACGGCTGCACCTTGCCGCGCAGACGTCCGAGACACTGTTTTTCATGTTCAGGCCGCTCGCCAGTGCCAGCGACACGTCGCCCGCTCCCCTGCGCATCGCCGTGCGTCCCGGTCGTGACAGTGTGGCGCTCGACTTTGTGAAGCGCCGCGGTCCCAATCGAGATGAGCCGTTAATCGTCAGGTTGTCCCATTCGCCCATCCTGTTAAATCGTCATGCAACTCTGGATCGGCGTGTTTCTGCCCTACCTCAGCCGCGAAATCTTCCGGCCGAACTGGTCTCCTAGTTCGAAGGAAGGACTTGTCGTGCTCGATCACGAACGCGTCATCGCACTGGACAACGACGCGCGCGACGCGGGCGTTCGCGCAGGCATGCGCCGCGGCGGCGTACTCACGCTCGCGCCAGACGCCAAACTTCATGACCGAGATGAGCTTCGGGAGCAGCAGGCTATCTCCGACGTCGCGACGGCCCTGATGCAGTTCAGCCCCCAGGTCGCGATCGCCGAAGAACAAACGGTGCTCGTCGACGTATCCGCCAGCTTGCGGCTCTTTGGCGGCATCCGCGCGATCCATCGCGCGATTCGCAAGTCGCTCGCGGCGTTTGGCTTCACAGTGCGCACGAGCGTCGCACCAACCGGTCAAGGCGCGTGGCTCATGTCCCGCTACCGAGGCGGCCAGCGCCTCTCGATTCGATCGTTCGAGCGCCAATTGAGTGTCCTGCCGGCGCTGCTCGTGCCCGAGACGCGGCGCTTTGCCGACTGGTTCAACGGTCTCGGCTGCTCGAGCGTGGCCGACCTGCGTCGCCTGCCGCGCGCGGGCCTGAAAAAGCGCTGCGGTACGGCACTGCTCGATACCTTGGACCGTGCCGTTGGTGAGGCTCCTGAATTGTTCGAATGGGTGCAAACGCCGCCGTCATTCAATGCACGGCTCGAACTGCCGGATCGCGTCGAGCACGCCGAAGCGGTACTGTTCGCCGCTCGTCGCCTGCTGGTTCAGCTCACTGGGTGGCTCGCGAGCAAGCAACTCGCGGTGACACGATTTACTGTAGAACTGGAGCACGAACGCGGCCGCGCTGCGCTTGCGCCCACCGCCGTCGAAATCGCACTCGCTGAACCGACTTGGCACGAAGAACATCTCACACGCCTATTGAAAGAGCGACTTGGGCGGATAGAGCTCGTCGCTGCGGTCATCGCCGTGCGACTGGCTGTCAACGACGTGGAAGGCGCTGAACCCCCGTCAGACACGCTATTCCCCGAACCGGGAGGAAACGCCGAAGATCACAACCGGCTGATGGAACTGCTGATCGCGCGGCTCGGGCCCGAGAACGTGCTACGCGCAGCGCCCGTTGCCGACCATCGGCCGGAAGTCATCGCGAACTGGGTGCCCGTGACGAGCGACGTCAAGGGTTGCGCATTGCCGGGCGATCAGCCGCGGCCGTCATGGCTGCTGGAAACGCCGGTTCAGTTAATGACTCGCCAGCACCGGCCGTTCTACGGCAGCCCGCTGCGGACGGTTTCGCCCGGCGAACGTGTCGAAGCCGGCTGGTGGGACGGCGAACTGGTAACGCGAGACTATTTCGTCGCCGAAGCCGACGACCATACTTGCTACTGGATCTATCGCGAGCGCGTGGGCAGCCGCGACGAGGAAGATCCGCGCTGGTTCCTGCATGGCCTCTTCGGGTAACGTGCGATGGACCTGTTCTCTGCCACGCTGCCCGGGTACGCCGAGCTGCAGTGCTACTCCAACTTCACGTTCCTGCGCGGCGCCTCGCACGCGGAAGAGCTCATCGAGCGTGCTGAGCGGCTGGGCTACTTCGCAATCGCCGTCACCGACGAATGTTCGCTCGCCGGCGTGGTCCGCGCACACGTCGCGGCAAAGAAGACCGGTGTTCACCTGCTCATTGGCGCACATTTTCAGCTGACGAACGCCGACGGAACACCCGCCCTCGCCTTCACTGCGCTCGCGCAGACCCGCGACGGCTATGGCAACCTGTCTGAGCTAATTACGCTTGCTCGCACGCGCACGGCGAAAGGCACCTACCTGCTCACGCCCCACGATCTGGCGCGTCCAGAGGCGCCGTACGCGCACCTGCGCGGACTGCCCGGCTGCCTCATCATCCTGTCGCCGGAGTATCCAGCGAAGGAAGAGCGACTCGACTCGCAGGTCGAGTGGCTGGCGGATACATTCGACGATCGCTGTTGGGTCGCGCTCACGCTTCATGCGCGCGCGATGGACGACATTCACCGAGGCATCGTTGAGTATGTGGCCGACAAACACGGCGTGCCGGTGGTGGCCACCGGCGCCGTCACGATGCACGTTCGATCACGCAAACCGCTTCAGGACACGCTGACCGCGGTACGCCTGAACCGCTCAATCGCGGAATGTGGGTTCGACTTGGCGCAAAACGCCGAGCAGCACCTGCGCCCTCGCCTTCGTCTCGCCAATCTGTATCCCGAGCGCGCGCTGATCGAAACGCTCAATGTCGCCAGCCATTGCACATTCTCGTTGGACGAACTGCGATACGAGTATCCGGACGAACTCGTGTCTGAAGGCGTCACGCCGACCGCCTATCTGCGGCAGGAAACCTATATCGGCGCGCACCGCCGCTTTCCGGAAGGCATCCCGCACAACGTCCAGATCCAGATCGAACACGAACTCGCTCTGATCGCGGACCTGAAATACGAGCCGTACTTTCTGACGGTCTACGACTTGGTGCGCTTCGCGCGCAACGAGGGAATACTGTGCCAGGGTCGTGGGTCCGCCGCCAACTCGGCCGTTTGCTACTGCCTGGGCGTCACCGAGGTCGATCCGGCACGCAGCTCGATGCTGTTCGAACGCTTCATCAGCAAGGAACGGGGCGAGCCGCCCGATATCGACGTCGACTTCGAGCACCAGCGGCGCGAAGAAGTCATCCAGTACATCTATCGCAAGTACACGCGCACGCGTGCGGCGCTCGCGGCCGCCGTCACCACATATCGCCCGAAAAGCGCACTGCGCGACTCCGGCAAGGCGCTCGGCGTCGATCCGGTTATCGTCGACAAGGTCGCAAAGGCGCATCACTGGTTCGACTCGAGTGCCGATCTGCTCAATCGCTTCGTTGAATCCGGGCTCGACACCTCGGCGCCAATGATTCAGCAGTGGGCCCAGCTTGCCGCTCAGCTGCTTGGCTTTCCGCGACACCTTTCGCAGCACACAGGTGGATTCGTGATCGCGCGTGGCAAGCTCTCGCGCCTCGTGCCCATCGAGAACGCGGCGATGGTGGATCGTAGCGTCATCCAGTGGGACAAGGACGACCTCGAAGCGCTCGGCCTGCTGAAGATCGACGTGCTCGCGCTGGGCATGCTGTCCGCGATCCGACGGACACTCGATCTTGTCTCGCAGCAGCGCGGGGAGCCCTTCGAGATTCAGGACATTCCGGCTGAAGATCCAAACACATATGAGATGATCTGTCGGGCCGATACGGTCGGCGTCTTCCAGATCGAATCGCGCGCTCAGATGAGCATGCTGCCGCGCCTGCAGCCGCGCGAGTTCTACGACCTGGTCATCGAGGTGGCGATCGTGCGACCCGGGCCGGTTCAGGGCGGCATGGTCCACCCCTACTTGCGCCGGCGGCAGAGGCTCGAGCCCGTGTCGTTTCCGAGTCCGGACATGGAAACCGCGCTCGCGCGCACGCTTGGCGTACCGATCTTTCAGGAGCAGGTGATGCAAGTCGCCATGCTCGCGGCCGGCTTCTCGGCCGGCGAGGCCGACCAGCTCCGGCGTTCGATGGCCGCCTGGAAGCGCAAAGGTGGCCTGCAGCATTATTACGATCGCATCGTCAACGGCATGCTCGAGCGGGGCTACGAGCGCGAGTTTGCTGAGTCCATCTTCGCGTAAATTCAGGGCTTCGGTGAATACGGCTTCCCGGAGAGCCATGCAGCGAGCTTTGCCCTCCTCGTCTACGCGAGCAGTTGGCTGAAGTGCCATGAACCCGCCGCGTTCCTGTGCGCGATGCTCAATAGCCAGCCGATGGGGTTTTATTCCCCGTCGCAACTCGTGCAGGACGCAAAGCGCCACAAGGTCCGCGTGTTGCCCATCGACGTCACGATCAGCAACTGGGACTCGGCACTCGAAGGAGACGGATCGATGGCGCCGGTGCGGCTCGGCCTCGCGCTTGTACGAGGCATGCGAGAAGAGTCCGCAGCGCGCATCGAAGCGGCGCGTGCCGTGCGGTCGTTCGACAGTGTGAACGACCTCGCGAATCGCGCGCGCCTCGACCGGCACGACCTGCAGGTGCTGGCCGATGCAAATGCGCTGGCAGCGCTCTCAGGCAACCGGCGTGAAGCACTGTGGCAGGCGGTGGCAGCCGTGCCGGACAAGGACTTACTGCGGGCGACGGCGCGCGAGGAAGAATTGCCCGTGCTGGCCGCGCCCAGCGAAGGCGAGGAAATCGTTAGCGACTACCGATCGACCGGCCTCACACTCAACCGCCATCCACTCGCGTTGCTGCGTGAGCGGCTCAACGAAAAGAAGATCTTCGCCGCATCGACGCTGGCCGCGTACCCGAACGGACGGCTCGCCAAGGCGTGCGGCATCGTCACCGTGCGTCAGCGTCCGGGCACCGCGAATGGCGTGCTTTTCATCACGCTCGAAGACGAAACCGGCCAGATCAACGTGATCGTCTGGCCATCACTCGTTGAGAAGTTCAGGAAGGAGGCGCTCGGTGCATCGCTGCTCGGTGTATATGGCGTTTGGCAGCGCGAGGGAGAGGTGAAGCATCTGGTCGCCAACCGCCTCGTCGACATGACCGCTCTGCTGGGGAATCTAGCGACGAATAGCCGGAATTTTCACTGATCCCACCGGGTGCGCGCCGAGAGCGCCCACGTCGCTTGTCGACCCAATCCGGTCCTCCAGTAGCAGACTTCGAACGGCGGCTATTCGAGGATGAGCTGCCGCACATGGCCACAGACTTTCCCCATTCAACCGCCTCGCGCGGACAAGACTCCGGACGCCCGCCCCTCATCCGCAGACGCGATCCCGGTCATGGAAGCGTTGCATCCAGTAGGGGAACGGCACTGTTGGTTCAGATACTTTATCGAGCCGCGCGCACTGTTCGGAGGTTAATACGAGATTCTGTGCATCGAGATTAGCTGCGAGTTGCTCGCACGTGCGGGCTCCGACGATGACAGAAGTGATCTGCTCGCGCGCGAGCAACCAGCCTAATGAGACTTGAGCCGGCGTGGCCCCTAGTTCGTCGGCGACTTCACGCAATACTGCGAGGATCGGCTCCGCCCTGACTGTATCGACCGGCGGAAAGTCGAGTTTGGCACGCCGCCCGACAGCTTCGCCATTCTGCGAGTACTTGCCGCTCAGGTAGCCACCTGCGAGCGGACTCCAAACCAAGAGGCCCATTCTGTTTTTCGCTGCAACCGGCATGAGTTCGTGCTCGATATCGCGGCTCGTCAGCGAATAGTGCACCTGATTGCTCACGACATGAGCCCGATCGGTACGCAACGTTATGCCGACGGCCCGCTCGAGATCGCCTGCACTGAAATTGCACACGCCAATATGGCGGACCTTGCCTTGGGTGACGAGGTCGTCCAGCACACGAAGCGTCTCGTCGAGCGGAACAAGCGCATCACGGTCATGCAACTGGAACAGGTCGATGTGATCGCGACCGAGTCTCTTCAGGCTTGTCTCGACCGAGCGCATGATGTGTGAGCGGCCCAATCCCACTTCGTTCTGGCGAGGGCCGGTGCGTAGCCGAACCTTGGTCGCGACGAGCATTCGATCTTCGTCCAGCCCCAGCGCTTTCAGCACATGGCCCACGACCTCTTCTGAGCGACCTTGCGAATAGGCGTCCGCCGTGTCGATCAGGTTGACGCCACCTTCCACGGCCATCGCGACGAGCCGGGCGGCCTGATCGCTGTTCAAGCCGGCAATATTGCCCCAGATGCCCGAGCCAGCACCGAAAGTCATTGCGCCCAAGCTCAGTCGTGAGACGCGTAGACCAGTTCTGCCAAGCGTGCTGTATTCCATCGTGTATTCCTTGTTTGAACGAAAACCTGATGCATCGGTAGAGTAAGACCTGGAGTCCGCTCGTCGCGCCATCGGCTCTGGTCAGGTTCGACGCGACACAAGCTCGCCCAGAACGGTCTCCAGTTCGACATGGCCGCGCAAGATTTCGTCAGAACTGCTTTCGAAATCGATCCAGTCTTCGTTGAAGCCGTCCAGCATGCGCATGCGAGGTAGAGGATGCTTCATGCCCTGCTTGCGGAACAGCGCTTCCCACGTCTGCCTTTCGACAACTTCCGCACGTACCTGACGACGCAACACGCCGGCGAAAGCCGCTGCGAGATCGTTAGGACTCGCCCAGCGTGGACCCTCAAGCTCGACGACGCGCACACCGCGCCACGTCTGCTGAAGCAGTTCGGCAGCAACGCGGCCTACGTCCGCGGTGGCGACCATCGGCACAGGCTTGTCGAGCGGTTGCAGGTAACTGGCAATGACGCCATCGTCGCTTGCAGACGCAACATCCCACGCGGCGTTCTCCATGAACCAGCCAGGGCGCAGGAACGTCACGGGCATCGGCATCTCGCGCAGCGCCTGCTCCATCAGCGTGCGTTGAGTGAGCAGGTTGACCCCATCGGCCTGTGCGCCGATCGTCGAGAGGCAAACGACCTTGTCGGGCCGCGCCTTCAGGAGTGCTGCGGACACAGCCTCAATCACTGTGCGCGCTTCAGGAAACCCGGGCTCCGGATCGAACTCCGAAGGCGGCAGGATGAAAACGCCCGTCGCGCCTTCGAACGCGGCGGCGAGCGACGAAGGGTCTTCCATGAAAGCCGTCGCGATCTCGCAACCTCGCTCTGCCCACGCCTCTGCCCGCGTCGCATCGCGCACGACTGCGCGCACCGGCTGACCAGTAGCCAGCAGTTCGCGGGCCAGTGCGCCGCCCACCTTGCCGGTGATTCCTGTGATTGCATACATTGCTCGTTCTCCATGTGTGGATATATCGGGTGACGCAGCGTCGATTTGCCGACGGTCAATCGCTCAGGCGCGACGCAAAGCCTCGTAAAACGCCTGCTCGAACTGTCCGTATAGGTTCACGACGCGCGCATCGTAGAAGGGCAGCATCTGCGTAAAGAGCGATCCGGCGACCCGCTTGACCGGATCCACCCAGAAGTAGGTGTTCAACAACCCGGCCCAGCTCACGCTGCCAGCGCTTCGTCCGTGGGGTCCTTGCTCTGTATTGATGTCGAACGACAGCCCCCACTTGTGCGCGGTGCCCGGAAACTGATCGAAGCTGTTCGACCACGACGGCTGCGCCGTCCTCATTTCCGCGACCTGCAGATCGCCAATGTGATTGCGGAACATCGTCGCGACGGTGTCGGCGCGTAGCACGCGTTCGCCGCGATACGTGCCGCCGTTCAACAGCATCTGCAGGAACCCCATGTAGTCGCGCGGCGTGCTGAACAGTCCGCCTCCGCCCATGAAAAATTCGGGGCGCTGGTTGGTTTCGAACGGCTCAGGCGCGAGTGAGCCGTCCGCCTGACGCCTGTGCATGGTCGCGACGCGCTGCTTCTGCTTGCTACCGATGAGAAAGCCCGTGTTGCGCATGCCCAGCGGATCGAAGATGTGCTCGCGGAAGTAGACTTCCAGCGACTGATCGGTCACGGCCTCGACCAGTTTGCCGACCCAGTCCATGCTGATGCCGTACTCCCAGCGCTCGCCCGGCTCGAACTCGAGCGGCGCCGCGAATGCACCGTTCATCGAATAGCCGATGTCCGGCATGCCCGTTACCGTCTCGTACCGGCTGAGCTTGTCGCTCCAGATGCTGTACGTAAATCCGGAGGTATGCGTGAGTAGATGGCGCACCGTGATCGCATTGCGCGCAGGACGCAGCTTGGGGTGCCCGGAGACGTCGAATCCGTCGAGGATTTGAGGCGACTTCAATTGCGGCAGGATTTCGCTCGCAGGTTGATCCAGCCGCAGTCTGCCCTGCTCGATGAGCTGCATGCACGCGGTTGCGGTAATCGCCTTTGTCATCGACAGGAGCCAGAAGACTGTGTCGGGACTAATGGCCTCGCCAGTGCGGGCGTTCGCCCGGCCACATGCTCCCTCGTAAACCAGTCCGCGGTCGGTTGCGCCCATGGCGACAACAGCGGCAACCGTGCCGTCGTCCACCGCCCTTTGCAGGCATTGATCGATCGAACTGTAGGCCGGGTGATGCGCCAGCGCGGCGTCGCCACTCGCGCGCTGCGACACTGCCCGCGCGTCGCGGCTTGCGACGCCACCAAGTGTCGCAAGAGCCAGCAGGCTCGATGCACCCTTCAGAAGACGACGACGATCTGTTTGAACTGCCATTTTCCGTTTCTTCCCGAATGAATGAATGAATGAATCGCGGCATTACAGTGCTTCAGTGATGGGCGAAAAACGCGCGCCGCGAGCGGTTCCCGTTGAGGCGTCCAGCGGATGTCTCGGTGAGACGTATTCTGGCCAAGCACCAAACGAAACAAAATGACACGGATGTCATCATATAAGTGACAAAGCGTCACCGATTTGGCATGATCAACGGACAGATCCACTGCTGCGCGGCGCAGCGTTCGCTTTCACGCGGTCGATCGCGCTCTGCCACACGTATTAACTCGAGCAACCATGAGATCCAGTAGCGAGAAGCTTTCCGGCAGCATTAGCGTGTTCGCCGCCGTAGTGGATGCGGGAACGTTTGTGGCCGCTTCGGAGGTGATAGGAATGACGCCGCCCGGCGTCAGTCGGGCGATTGCGCGGCTGGAAAAAAGATTGAACATCCGGCTCTTCAGCCGGACAACGCGCTCCGTCTCCCTGACTGAAGAGGGCCGTCGCTTTTACGAGCAGGTCATGCCCCATCTCGCCGGGTTGGAGGAAGCCGCGGCCGCTGCGGCAGGTGGCGCGTCCGCTGTGCGTGGAAAGCTGAGAATCAATCTGGATCCTGTCGTCTACCGGACCATTCTCGGGCAACAGCTCGATGCGTTCATGGACGCACACCCCGAACTCGAAATCGAATTCATCGCGCGAGACAGTCTTGGCGACCTCGTCATGGACGGCTTCGACCTCGCCGTGCGATTCGGCGAACCCAAAGCGTCTACCCTGATCGCGAGAAAGCTGCTCGACACCCGCATCGTGACTGTCGCAGCGCCTTCGTATGTTGCCCGTTGGGGACGGCCGTCAAGACCCGAGGACTTAGAAGGTCGAGGCCACAGATGCCTTGAGTTTCGCAACCCGGAGACAGGCAAGCCGTTTCAGTGGGAATTTCATCGCAAGCGAAGACGCATTGTGGTCGACACTCAGGGACGACTCACGGTCAATGATCCGGGTGCCCTGCTCAACGCATGTCTCGCCGGTTCGGGAATTGCGCAGATGTTGCTGCTCGGTGCCGAGCCCCTGATTGCCGACGGCCGGTTGATCAATCTCTTTCCCGAATGGGTAGACGAACGGTATCCGTTATACGTCTACTACGCATCTCGGCACCACGTGCCGGCAAAGACCCGTGCTTTTCTTGACTTCGTGGTGGAACTGACAGGCAATCACGAGCGCGCCGGCGCTCGCTAGTGCTGTTTCGGCGAACTGGCGAGGCAATATCGAATGGCCGGTTACGTATGGGTTGCGGTCTGCCATGATCAGGTTACGAACGTCCAGTTCTGGCCGGGAACTGTCTCACGCAAATTGCATGCTCTGCTCGATCTTGCACGGCGACGATCGGCAGCACGCGACCCGGAACTGCCGTTCAAGGGTGGAGGCTGCAACGACAGCATTTAGTCGTACAACTGCCGTTCGCCGCCATTGCGCCATTTCACCTCGGTACTTGCTCGGGCGCAAGGGAAAGTAAATTCCATATCCTTACTGAGTGCTGCACCGCGTCCCATGCGGTTTGAGTGTTGCGTGGCACCGAAGATATCAAGCGGAAGGACTTGGTCTTTTGCAACTGAGCATCGCGACTGCATGTCACGGCGTTGAACTAACGCACCGCCCCACAGGGCTTCGTCATGTTGGCGGTTGTGGGGCAACGCGTCACCTGGTTGAGGCGATTGCTCAAAGGCAGGAGGACCGAAAGATCTGCGTGCGTTCGGGCAAACGAAAGCTTCCGTGAACGTAACAAAGCCCGCGCAGGCCATCCGCACTGCGGAATCCGGTGATGGTCCGCGCATGCCGATCCTGGACATTACCGGCGCCGCCACTCACAGCGAGTCTCTCATGTCGCATTGCTTGTGATGGCAGCGATCAATTCCCTGGTTGTCAATACTTCATGGGCGTAAGTGGGGCCATTAATATCCATGGCAGCGCGAAGTGCTTCATGTGAACGCGCAGAGGTCGCATCCCGAACGAGAGTTACGTGATAGCCAAGTTCCATCCCGATGCGGCCCGTCGCTTCAAGGCAGCTGTTCGCAAGCAGTCCAATCAGGATGATCTTTTCCTTGTAGTTCCTCTTAAGCAGTTGATCCAAATCGGTATTTGGAAAGCCGCTGGATGCCCAGTGCTCAGTCGCAACAATGTCCCCTGGCTGCACTTGAAATTCGTTGTGAAACGTACCGCCCCATGTTCCCTTTGCAAAGGCTTGGCGCTCAGCGGCACCAAGCTGGTAAGGCGACGGATATTTCCAGTTCACGTAGTCACCCGACTCCCAACGATGGTGCGGCACGTGAAAAATCGTGACGCCAGAGTTACGCGCCGTTCGTACGATCGTCTGAAGGTTGTCGACCATGTTGTTCTCTTCGGCGATGTCCTTGATCCACGGAAATAGCTTGCCTCCATCACTCAGAAAGTCGTTGTACAGATCCACGCAAAGAACTGCTGTGATCTTGGGGTCATAGCTGGTCATCGAAATCTCCGCTGTTGAACTGCGAGCCGAACCGGCCAGAGGCGACTCCGGCACTTGCTGAAAATAGATTTAGTGCGCGATCCTTATGGCCGCTGCTTTTTACAAGAGTCTTGAGAAATCCTGTGTCCAAGAAATTGATCCGACTTTCGTCAGGTCGGCGGTCACAGGCGTATCGAGCGCGCTCATGCAAACTTGAGTCCGATCACGCCACCGAGAATCAGCAGAATGAAAAACACCCGCAACGGTGCGGCCGAATCTCCGAGCAAAGCGATGCCAAGGATTGCCGTACCCGCCGCCCCGATTCCGGTCCACACGGCGTAACCGGTCCCGACCGGCACCGTACGAAGTGCCACGGAGAGCAGAACGACGCTCGACAGCCCCGTCGCGACCGTAAGCAGCCCAGGCGTCAGTCGCGTGAAGCCGTCTGAAGCCTTCATCGCAAAGGCGAAAGCGATCTCAAGCACGCCCGCCAGGCCAAGTAGTAGCCATGCCATCAGTGAAACTCCGTACGATATGAGCGATGTCAGGCTTTCGCGCATGCCGCAGCCGGAGCGGTGCGGAAGGCGATCCCCAGACGATTGAAAGCGTTCATCAAGCTGATCGCATAGGTGAGGTCAGCGAGTTCCTTGTCATCGAATTCGGCCGCCACCGCCTGGTAATCTTCATCGGGAGCGTGTGTTTCAGCCACCCGCGTGACCGTTTCCGCCCAGGCGATCGCTGCTTTCTCGCGCGCGCTGAACAGCGTGCCGGCGTCGCGCCAGACCTGCAGAAGGGTGAGCTTTTCCTCCGATACCCCGAGCCTCTTCACGTCTCGCGTGTGCATATCGATACAGAAAGCACAGCCATTGATCTGCGAGACGCGCAGGTACACGAGGTTGATCAGTTCCTTCGCAAGGCCGCATTTCTGAAGTATCGAATGTACTTCACCGAACGCCCGATACGCGTCCGGCGACGCCTTGCTGTAGTTGATGCGTTGTGTCATGAAGAACCTCTCTGATTGACCGTTTAAGAGGCTTCATCTTGTCTCACCTTGGTCCAGTTCAAAAGGACCATGAACTTGCATCCGCGCTATGCCATGATTCTTGGCGCACGAGTCGAACCGGTCACATCAGCGCCAGGATTCGCTTGCCGAGTTGCGCTGCGGTTGCCTGACTGTCAACGTTCGTGAACCCGACGAGCAGCGCCGATCCGACTTGCCGTCCCTCGCCCCAATCCGAAAGTGCTTCGGCGTACATGCCGTTTTCACCCACACTCGCAACGAGCCGTCGGTCCGACCGGCGGCCGCGTAAGCGCAAGATCAAATGCATGCCGCCTGGTTGCGCATCAATGTCCACGTAGTTGCCCAGTGCACTTTCCAGACCCGCGACCGTTGCATCGCGTCGTTCGGCATATAGCCTGCGCATTCGCTGAATATGCCGCGCAAAGTGCCCCTCTCTCATGAAGGATGCCACCATCGCCTGAACGAGGTGGGACGTGCCTGTGCCAAGCGTGTGAAAGACCTGCTCGAAGCGTTGGACGAGCGTTCCGGGGACGACAAGATACGCGAGTCGAAGGCTCGGCATCAGCACCTTGCTGAAAGTGCCTGCATAAAGAACTCTTCCGTTTCCATCCAGACTTTTCAGCGCTGGCAAGGGCCGGCTGATATAGCGATACTCGCCATCGTAGTCATCTTCGATAATCCATCCCTTGTTTTGTGCAGCCCATTCCAGCAGGGCTAGCCGGCGGGGCAACGAAAGTGTTACGCATAAGGGGCTTTGATGGGCGGGAGTCACGATCACCGCCCGCGCGCGCGGTGCGAGTTCCATGCCGCAGGCAACATCGATCCCTTCTTCGTCCACCGGAATGGGAACTCCGTCCAGATTCAGCATACCCATCAACTGCCGGGTCGGCGGGTATCCCGGATTTTCATACCACACCTGATCGCCCGCGTTGAAAAGCGCGTGAGAGATGAGTTCGATCGAGTGACGATAGCCTGATGTTACGAACACCTGCGTTGGGGCGCACTTGATGCCGCGCGAGACGTGAACGTATGTCGCGATAGCCGCGCGCAGTTCCTCCAGGCCACACACTGGCGGGTGAACCATGTCGAACGCTTGCGTCGCACGAATACGGTTCGCGCCCAGCCGGGCCCAAATCTTTCGGGGAAACATGTCAAGTGCGGGCAAGCCCATCTGAAACGGCAAGATGGAATCGGGACGGAAGCTGGGCGCGTCTGGCGCGGCCTTCAACTTCGGCTGCACTTCGCGTGTTGGAATCCGCGCCCGGAGGCCGGGCGTCACGATGGTTCCCGCCTGACCTCGCGAGACGACGTACCCTTCGGCAGCCAATAGCTCATACGCGGAATTTACCGTGCCCCGGGCCAGACCAAGTTCAGTCATCAGGGCACGCGCGGAGGGTATTCGGTCGCCGGGCTTTAGTGTCCCATCGGCGATGACCGCCACGAGACGCTCATAGATCTGGCGGTAAAGCGGAGTCTCCGCGGTTGGATCGAGCGGTGAAACAATCGATGTTTTCAATTTGACCATGAGCGGTCGCGTCTGCGCGTCTGAAAAAGGATTGAACCATGGCATGCGAAACAGGCGTTTCATGCTGCTCGCAGCAATGACAGTTTGGTCTGCCGCTTCGGCATTGTCCGCTATTCATTTCGATGTCGTCATCATGGTCTATACGAAAACGCAATTCTTGGTTTTATTAGTTGAACCATCCCCTCGTTAGAGTATTCCCACGCGACACCTTCATCAAGCGATCCAGGCGCATCAGAAGAACACAGCACCGCTGCCTTGATCCGGAACTTTGGGAACCACATAGATGAACATCCTGCATCTCACATTCAGTGCCCGGGGAGAGTCCTCAGAGAGTCAAAGGCTTTCGAGGAAAATCGTCGAGATGCTTTTTCAAAGAAATCCCAAGGCCGAACTGGTCGTCCGCAGACTTGCCGTTACCCACTCCGTTTTCAAAAGAGCCCCAATTTTCCGTCCGAGTAACCCTTAACGCTATACCCGCGCGAGTTTCCCGAATGATGGGGATTTAATCGGAGGTCGTGGCGATCCTCATATGTACCGAGATGTTCGTCGTGACCGCGGCAGGCGTAGGAACCACTGATGTCTGCCCAGGACGGTGCGCCGAAGGCGTGGGACGACCCAGTCAACGATACGCAGATTGCCGCCAAAGTGTACGGAAAGCTCTTCATCGACTTCCCCAAAATCCCCACGAAATTTCCAATCTGCCGTCGACTCGTGACGCCAATCGGGAGATGAGCTTAGCTCCATGACACGCATCCATAGCGTATTGCCACGGTGAAGCATCTTGCCTCATCAAAGAGTGGCCGCGGAGAACCATGAGACATCAAGAGATCCCTGGCCATCTGCGCATTTCGCGGCTTCTGTTCGCACGATTATCGAAGAGGACAAGCGGCTGCTGTACCTCGCGCTAACGCGAGCCCACCGTCTGCTGGCGGTACCATCGGGTCGAGAGGCAGGTCGACTGAAGTCGCACGCGACAACGAGAGCCGCACGGCGCGTATCTGCGGCAATACCTCATGGCGTGAACCGGGAAGGGGGCGAGCCTGTACTTCACCTGAACGAAGTCACCCGGCATGAGCCGGAGACTGTCGATTTAGTATCTGTTCGGTATCGGACCCATAGTGGTCTTTGCACCTCTCCGAAAGCCGCCGTTGGCGAGCGGGCGGCGTGACGGAGACGTCAACAAACGACTGTGTCGTGCGGCGGGCGGCTGACACGTTGCGTCGTGAGGCGCGGTGCAAATGAGCGCAGCGGCACTCTTGCGCCCTTTACAGGGGGGGCACGACTACATGAAAAGCGGCTGACCGGACGACGCACTTCCGCCGCCGTCCACCGGCAGGTCGACACCGTTCACGAAGCTAGCGTCGTCGCTCGCCAAAAACGCGATAACGGCGGCTACTTCGTGAGGCTGCGCGCCGCGCCCCATCGGAATGCGGCTTTCGAACGCCTGCTGCATGGCAGGTTGCTGCTCGAAGAATGGCATATTCATTTCGGTAAACGTCATGCCGGGGCTGACCGCATTTACGCGCACGCCGTGCTTGCCGAGTTCCAGCGCAAGACTGCGCGTGAAATTGCTAAGGCCGCCCTTCGATGCGTTGTATGCGTTGAAGCCCGGATCGGCGCCCTGGCCGCACACCGATGAAACGTTGATGACCGAGCCTTTTGTCTTCATCAGATGAGGGAGCGCGGCACGCGTGAGATAGAACGGACCGCTCAGATTAGTGTTCAGCGTGCTGTGCCAGTGCTCGTCGGTCACGTCGAGCAGGCCGCGCAGCGCGCCGATGCCGGCATTGTTGACCACCACGTCAATGCGTTCGAAACGTGCAAGCGCAGCCTCGACGAGGCGCTCGACGTCCACGCGCACCGTCATGTCGCACACGTGAACGAGACTTTGAGCTGCGGCACCTAGGCCATCCGCGACATGCTGGAGCTTTGCCTCAGTGCGGCCGGCCAGCACCACCGACGCGCCCTCATGGGCGAAACGGCGCGCTGTTGCGGCACCAATGCCAGTGCCCGCACCCGTGACGATCACCACTTTTTCTGCAAAACGCTTTTCTTCCATTTCGAACACTCCGTTGTGTTTGCCTCTATCTAGACGGGAAAAAGAACACTTCGGAGCATGTCGGAATTCCGTCTTGCGGCAAGCAGTTCTTGCAAATCTTCGATCAACACCATGTCGCGGGTAGTCAACGGAAAGTAAATTCCATATCCTTGCTGGGTGCTGCACCGCGTTCCATGCGGGTTGAGTGTTGCCTGGCACCGAAGATACCTCGCCGAAGGACTGGGTCTTTTGCAGCTGAGCATCGCAACTGCATGTCACTGCGTTGAACTAACGCACCACCCCACACGGCCTTGTCACGTTGGCGATTTGTGGGGCAACGCGTCACCTGTTGAGGCGAACACTCGGAAGGCAGTAGGACAGGAAGATCTGCGTGCGTTCAGGCAAGCTAAAGCTTCCGTGAACGTGACAAAGCCCGCGCGGGCCATCCGCACTGCGGAACCCGATGATGGTCCGCGCATGCCGATCCTGGCCATTTCCGGCACCGCCACTCTGACCCAGCGCGAGCATTGCCGTGCCGCCGGTATCGATCTCGTGCTGGAGAAACCGGTCAGCCGCGCCACGCTGGTTGTCACGATTCGCCAGCGAGCGGCAGACGCCCCACCGCCGCACCTAATCAACCCTTCCAGTGCGAGCAGCGGACCACGCTGCAGAAGTTGCCGCGATGGAAATGCGGTTCCTTGTCAGCAATCACATCGCCCATCACATTGGCAAACGCCGTGTCGGGCTTGTGCTTGACGCCGTTGTAGAACGCCTGAAGGAGGTCTTCCTTGGCGTGCTCGGTACGCGGGTGCGCGTGCACCACCACCTCGCGTTCCTTGTCGCTGTATTCGTCGTACTTGATGCCCAGCACATCCATTTCCACACCGGCCGTGACCAGCGCGATCACCGGGTGCATGAACTCGGGCACACCCGGTGTGGCGTGCAGCGCAATGGCGATCCACACGCGCTCCACGTCGTGTTCCGGAATGCCGCGGCTGCGCAGGAAATCGGCGGCCGCATTGGCGCCGTCCACTTCAAAGCGCTTGTCCGGACTGCCGTGTTCCACGGTCAGGCCCATGTCATGGAACATGGCGCCCGCATAAAGAAGCTCCGAATCGAACTTCAGGCCACGGCGCTGTCCGGCCAGTGCTGCCCAGTAATAGACGCGACTCGAATGGTGGAACAGCAGATCGGACTCCGTATCGCGCACGAGATCGGTGATCTCGCGGGCAAGTTTGCTGTCGGGAATGGCGATGCCGCCTACGCTGATACTCATGACTGACTCCTTGTCGAGGGGGTTGTCCAGAGTATAAAAGTCCGGTTAGTATGTCCGCAATGATCACGATACGACGAAATAAGACAATGTCTTGATGTCGAACAGCTCCCCCGGGGGCGACCCCGGAAACAGGATAGGAAAACGATATGTCTTCACCCCGAATCATTGTGCTCGTGGCGATCCAAGGCGTTCAGTTGCTGGACGTCTCGGGTCCGCTCGATGTATTTGCAGAGGCCAATATCCAGTCCGGTGTCGAGGCCTATCGGCTGCAGGTCGTCGGCGTAACGCGCGGTGCGATTCGTGCCTCGTCGGGCGCGCGGCTGCTACCGGATCTCACCATCGAGGACGATCGCCGGGTCACCGCGCTGCCACGCCTGCATACGATGCTGGTGGCGGGCGCGCCGCACGCCGGCGACGCGCCGGCGGAACCGATGCTGCTCGACTGGCTTCGCCGGATGGCCCCGCGCACGAGCCGTTATGGCTCGGTGTGCCGCGGCGCTTTCCTGCTGGCCGAGGCCGGCCTGCTCAATGGCCGGCGAGTGACCACGCACTGGGCCGTGGCGGATCGGCTGGGGTCGTCGTTTCCCGCGGTGACCGTCGACGCCGACGCTATCCTTGTGCGCGATGGCAAAGTGCGCACGGCAGCCGGCGTGACCACCGGGCTGGATCTCGCGCTGGCGCTGGTCGAGGAAGACCTGGGCAGGGACGTCGCGCTCAAGGTTGCCAGTCAGCTCGTGATGTACTTCAAGCGCCCCGGCGGGCAGGGGCAGTTCAGCCGCCGCGCGGTCCCTGCCGCGGCCAACCGATCGGCCCTGCAGGAACTGCAACGTTGGGTTGCGGCGCATCCGGGGCAGCAGCATGATGTGCCGAGCCTGGCATTGCGCATGGGCGTGAGCGCGCGTCACCTGACGCGGCTGTTCCGGGAAGAGGTGGGCGTGACGCCCGCGAGCTGGGTGGAAGCGGCGCGCGTGACCGTCGCGCGTGAACTGCTCGAGAACCGGGACCTTGCGCCCAAGCAGGTGGCCGCCGAATGCGGCTTCTCAAGCGTCGATACGCTGCGCCGCGCATTCATGCGCGTGATGGGCGTGACGCCGGCCGACTATCGCAAGCGACATGCGATGCCGGTTCAGTGAAACCGCAGTCTTACGGCGACGCGTCGCCCTTGCGCTTGCGATAGGCCGCCACCTCGTGCCCGGTTGCCGCAAAGCGCCATGCTGCACCAGCGGCGCCGATGCGATCGCGTACGGTCAGGCTCGCGGTGAAAACAAGGTCTTTCATGTCGCATTGCTTGTGATGGCAGCGATCAATTCCCTGGTTGTCGATACTTTATGGGCGTAAGTGAGGCCATCAATATTCATCGCAGCGTGAAGTGCTTCATCTGAGCGTGCAGAGGTCGCATCCCGAACGAGAGCTACGTGATAGCCAAGTCCTATCCCGATGCGGCCGGTCGCTTCAAGGCAGCTGTTCGCAAGCAGGCCAATCAAGATCGTGCTTCGAGAGATCCACGTTGGATTGGATTGCGTAATGGAATTGATGTTTGCAAAGGCGCGGCAGGGCATTGAACGGCCGGTACGAATATCATTGCGGACTTCGCGTTTTCCTCACTGACGGACCGCTTGTGGCCGAACGCGGTCCGACATTGACCCAACGGAGCGATTCGCCATTGATCGGTGAGCGTAGGGCAGAAGTCCATCAACGACCGAACCCACAACGCAAAAAAGGACGCGACGCGTGACGCCTATCTTGCGAGTGTCGACATCAGGACAGTCCCGTTTCAGTCGAAGGCAAAACCTGACGAACATGCGATTCGAGCCGCGCTTTTCCCGCCGCCGAGCGAACCGACGTCACGCCGCTCTCGAATTCCCGCTTCTTGAGCAAGCCAACCGTCCTTGGCATGGCCACGTTCTTGATACGCTGACCAGTGACGCAACTGAAGGTTGCGTCCGCGCTATCAACCCTTCAACGAGTCATATGCAAACAAACAACAAAGTACCCGTCGACGTGTTCAAGACCCTCACCGACGCGATCGAGTCATATCTCGCACTCGCCTGGAAAGTAGTTATTGCGTTGGGCGGGCTTGTGCTCGTGGCCTACTGTTACTTCGAGAGCATCATGCCCGAGGGGCTTTCTCTCGGCGACGCCTTTTTCCTCGCGTCTGCCTCCTTCTCATTTGCGTGCATCGCGCTCATTGGAGTGGGTTGTGGAGCGTTTGCGGCCTTGTGGTTGTTGAAACTCATCGTTGTAGTCCGCAACCATCGTCTTGCCGGACGCGGCTTGCCACCTGCATCACGATTGCACCGGTTTGTCGATAGCGGATCGATGATGTTGATGTCGTTCTTCGTCGCCCTTCCCTTCGCCTATCTGCTGATTTTTGTGCGAGATCAGACGCCCGATGGCCGGATGCAGGCGACTCTGATGTTCTTCGCCACCGTTGGCGCTTTCGCGTCGATCATTTTTCTGATCGTTCCCGCGCAGGCGCAGCGCCGCGACGTCCGGTTCACAGTAAGCATCTGCGCCATGGCCGTGTTCGGTGCGTTGGTTGCGACTCGGCCGGCGCTCCTCAATCTGGCGATGGTCAATCTCGGCGTGCGGTCCGCACCCGGTCAGATGCTGCTGTTTTCCAGCGCTGAACACGACGAGCTTGCGGCAATCGCTGACGCCAGCGGCGTTAAGGTCAGCTTCTGCAAGTTGCCCGGTACGGCGATGTGGGGAACGCGTGCTGTACGCGCCGTGTGGTACGGCGTGGGGAACAGCTCCTACGTGCGTCTCTTCGACGAGGCGAACGCAAGCCGCGACGTACTTGTGCGCGTTGACCGCACCGCCATGGAGGTCCTGAGGGGCGACAAAATCGACTTCAAATGCATCTCGGCACCATCCCCTACCGGTCGCGCCAGTGACGCCCGGCCGTCATGACCCGCATCTACGCAACTCTCAAAAAGCAATACACGACCGAAGCGTTGAAGAACATGGGCTTCACGTCGGACGGCAGCTTTATGGTCAAACGCGGAGCCCGACGATGTGAACTCGCGACCGCATCGAGCCTCGACGGGATCTGGTGGCGCGTCAGGCCGCTCGTTCGCCGATGGCGATAAGCCGTGTTGCAACTGAATACGTGAATACGTGGCCAGCAAGACGCTTGTAGTCGGCGTGTTGCCGGCTAGACGCGATCCTTCGCGTCAATGTCGGGCGTCATTGCTCTCGCCAGGTAAGCCCTGTGAGCGCCGGAACCCGCGATCGCGCTCAACGTCCTCCGCAGTGGGGTAATCCGGCCATGTAACCGACAAGAATCCGGCCATGACAGTGGCGCTCACAACTCCGGCGAAGACCCAACTCGTGCCGAAGTAGGACACTGCGCCCAAGCACACTGAGGCAAGTATGAGACCGGCGGCAACCCAGTACGATACCGACCACCAGTAGGCACGACGCCGGGACGCCAGGTTGCCGCTCGGAATCAGCTTGCTGAGATACTTATCAGCTTCGTCTCGCATCATATTGTCCACGGATGGGAATCGCGGCCACAAATTTACAGAGCCCTCCGTCCCGATAGGAAAGCACGAATCGCGTTCCCAGCTTCCGGGAAGAATTGTCGTGGGCCCATTTCAACGAAGCGACCTGCTGCGATAAATCCTAGACGAACCGTTGCTGCGAGCGTTCCGCATGCTGCTACGCCCAAAAAATAGTACAAACCCGTGCCGAGCGCCCGCCTCAAATCATCATCGGCCGTTTCGTAGCTGCCAGCGTCGCGCGTAAGCCACTCGAATGCCCTAACGAGCACTCGAGCTATGGAGTCGAGCGCATGAGCCCCCGGTGAGCTAGATTCGCCTTGTAGAAACGGGACTATCTGATACATCACGTATAGGGTTACCAAAGGCGATGCGCTGCGCAAGAGACGCGGAATTAGACGCCGCGGCGCCGATATTTGAGTTTCCGTTCGTTGTTCTTTTTTCTCTGCTTTCGGTTTGTGATTAGACGTCGGCCTTGCTGTCTATGAAGACCATTGCGGTCGTCACCGCGCCGCCACCGATCGCGGCGATAGCCCAGAACGAATTGAAGTGCGGGGATCAATCAGTGCCCACGCCAAAACCGCAAGACCGCCGACGCCAATCGTGACGAGATACTTTGCTTTCATCTTTTCGTGCTGCTCCGTTTACGGTTCCCGCGTTCCCCACATTTTACGTACTTTCCGTGGCTACCTGGCGTCGTCAACGGCGGCTTTGCCATGCCCTTGCGTCGAAGACCGGTACGCTGCCGCCCCGCGCTTCGATCGGGCCGTTGAACTGGTCCACGTCCCCACGATACGCAGATTCCGTGCACCAGCCCTTTGCACACGTCTCGTACCGTGTAACTCCGTTCATGGCGTACTTCCTGTGCGTAACCGGCGCGTTGTCTTGCTGCACGGACAATTCGGCAAACCGCTTTTCCGCCACCGTACGTTCGTAGTTCGCAACGGCATGGATTGCCAGCGGGGCCGCTATCACCGCAGCTGTCAATGCGACAACAACGATCGAAGAGGTTTTCAACATGCTCTCCTAGTTGACACGACGCCACTCTTCCTCGATTACACCGAAAACGATCGGCACGAAATCATGCCCTTCGAACGATGCCGGGCTTCCGTCGCTCGGATAGTCCAGCGCCGCGGGAGCGCGGATCATGTCAAGAATCCGTCTGCTGTGCTTTCCTGTGGCCGCCACTTCGGCGAGGACCTCAGCCTCAATGGCATGCAGCAGCGCCCAAGTCAGTACACCGGCAGACCTGTGCCGAAGCACAACCGCGGGTACTGCTTGCCGCACAGCCGCATCGGCAGCAAATAACGTCTCCATTTCAACCATCCCTATCTTCGATGCACGCGAGCGCGTTTGATGCGACCTTCGCGTTTTCCTTCTTCCTTGGTCTGGATCAGGCCGCGATGGGCTTTTCCGATTATGGCAAATCGTGCTTTCTTTACTACATCAATGCCGTCCGTAGCGTCAAACAGCGAAGTGCCGACGTGCTCGAAAATGCGAGACTTTTCCTATCGGCGTACCCGATGGTAACTACACTCGCCGTCATGGAATGGCGCGGTCATGCAGGCGATTGTCGATATCGCCGTACGAGGCTCTCGTTCAAGCCAAGCTTCCAGTTCAGAAATCTTCATGAGCTGTTCCTCTAAATCTTGTATGGGACACGCACACCGGGGTCGTCCGCGGGAAAATCCTTTGTATTGCGTGAAACCAACAGCATCGAATTTACCTGTGCCGAGGCCCATACAATCGCATCGGGCAGTCGAATCCGCCTCTGCTTGCGAATCTCTACCGCCCGATTTGCGATGGCAGAGTCGAGCGCAATCACGTCAAACGAACTAAGCCATGCGCGAATAGCCGCCTCATCTGCTGGCGTCGTGCCAACAAGAACCTCCATCCAGGTGATCGTGCTAATCGCACGATTCTCATAGCGCGCGAGTTCTTTCTTCGCTGCACCAACGCCGTTGAGATAGTCGATTAGAACGTTCGTGTCGAAAAGCGCCCTTACCATTCTGAGCGCAGCTCCTGTTGGTATTCCAGGCCATCGACTTTCTTGCCTTTCCACAACCCGAAAACGTCAGCCCCAAGCGCTCGCTTGTGTTGCGCGATATAGGCCTCGATCGCGTCGCGGATAACAGCGGCGCGGGGGCGTTGCTCTGCCTCCACAAGGACCGCCAACTCTTCGACCTGCGCATCAGGCAGGTCTATCAGAATTCGACTCATTTCCGCCTCCGCTTTCATGATATACATATCGTATATCATTCGCGGCTTCGCGGCAACTGGTTTTTGCGGGTATTGCCTCTCACTGAAATTAACGGCATTTGGGGACTTCCGCTTTAGTCAAATCCGTCCTCGAACGAGGCGGCTGCTTCCGATCGCTCGCGAGCGGTCACTTCCAGATATGGCGAAACGTGATCCGGATGCGCGTGGCCCAGCAGCAATTGACGGTGTCGAGTGAGTGGCCTTGCGCCACAAGACGGCTGGCAAATCTGGTTCACCGGATTCAAACCGCGAAGGTTCAAGTTCCGTGCGGACGTGCCGTTATAACAACCTTGTCGCAACTCAAAGGAACTCTATGCGCCTGTTTCTCGCCATCATTATCCCGTGGCTCCAGTTCTTCACGATCGGACGCCCCATCGCCGGCATCATCTGCTTTCTGCTTCAAATCACGATAATCGGTTGGATCCCTGCTGCAATCTGGTCGGTCTATGCGCTGAGCCAGTACAAGACCGACAAGAAGATCGAGCGCGCGCTCGGCGCACGAGCCTCAGGCTAATCGTAGAAGTCCCTCGCGAGGTCAATCGCCGTCGACCTGGCCTACGTGCCGGTCGTCGGCCAACGACGAACCTTGGGGCTGGCGGCGTTTGGTTGGCCCTTGCTCTCCGTGAGGGACACAGAGGAACTCCAACGCCGGTGGCGTTCAGCCACCGTCGTCCGCAAGCAGCGATGCTTGGGCAATGTCGACTCCAGGCGATGCTTTCGGCTTAGCCGTGCGCGGCGGCAGTGGGTACGCCTCAGCGCGCATCGCCTCGGCCGCGTACAGCCGCAGGAACGAGCGGGCTTCATCGGTGCTGCGGCAGGACAGCCACGACTCGTACTCATCAGGTGGCAGGATCACCACCGAACGCTTCTCAGATCCCGGCCGGTGGAAACGATTCATGAGCGGGTGGTAGGCCGCGTTGACTGTGAGCATCGAGAAAGACAAGGCCTCACCACCGTCAGCCTCCTTCCACGACCGCCAGAGGCCCGCGATTGCCAGTGGCTCGCCGTTCGCCATCCCGATGCGCCAACGTACTGCCTTCCCGCTCTCGTAATTCGGCTCGAAGAACGCAGAACAGAGAACGAGTGCCAGTTGCAATCCGTTCCACGCGCTCCGGAAACTGCGTTTCTCTCCCATCGATTCCGATCGCGCGTTCATCGTGTCGAACACCTTCACGCCGGGCGGAATGTGCTGCCGCGGAACGAGGCCGAAGGTCGCGGCGTCTGTCGTGTATTGCTCTTCGACCTTCCGAAAAATCGGCGCCGGATAGTCTTTGTAGATCTCGCGCTTGTGGTCGAAATCGGGTCTCGGGAAAAGACTGAACGTGACAAAGCGATCCGCCGGATTTGCCTCGTAGCTGGTGCACATTGAAATACCTCCTGCGGGAAGATGATACAGGGACGATTTACATCGCGACGGCGACTGACACGGTCAACCCCGCAGCGTGCATGAATCTCATAAGCTGGCATTTTGCTTGCTTTTCCCGTATGCGCACGCGCCGCGTGCCCGTAGTTGCGGTTGTCGGGGGCTCTATGCAGATCCTAGTCGTGGATGATGCCCGTGATTCAGCAGACAGTTTGGCCGCGCTCGCAACAGAAATAGGCCACACGGTCGTTGTAGCCTATGACTGCAAGACTGCGATGCAGTATGCAACGACTCGCAGCTTCGACGTAATCTTGTGCGACGTGGGATTGCCCGACGGAGATGGCCGACAAACTTGCGAGCGGCTGCGCTCCGCTGGCGCCTCCCAGGATGCCTGCATGATCGCAATAACCGGCCGAACAGATCTGCGAGGCGACGATTTTCCGTCGTTCGACGGATACCTGCACAAGCCGATTACGTGGCCCGCGTTAAGACACGCTCTCGAAACTTGGGGCAAAGCTGGACTGGATCTAGACTTTCAAAAGCCCGCGGCGCCGGTTAACGATGGACCGTGAGACGCACGGCGGGCAGCTGGCCGCAGATTGGCTTGCCGTGCCGTATGCGTGAATCATCCCCTTCCTACTATTCACAGGAACTGTCATGGCTCCTCGCTCGATCGCTTCGTTGACGCTTAGCTTTGGACTTGTTGCCGTGCCGGTGAAGCTCTTTACCGCGACCGAAAGCAAGTCCGGCGTGGGCTTCAATCTAATGCACAAGGATTGCGGTACGCGGGTGCGCCAGCAGTACATCTGCCCGACGCATAACCAGGTGGTCGAGCGCTCCGACATGGTGAAGGGCTACGAATTCGAGAAAGACAAGTACGTTCTCTTCGAACCTTCTGAACTTGAAGCACTTGAAGCCAGCGCCAGCCACACCATCGATATCGTTTCGTTCATGCCTACCGAAGCGATCGACCCGATCTACATGGACAAGGCGTACTTCCTTGGCCCCGACAAGCGCGGCGCCAAACCGTACCAGTTGCTCCACGAGGCGATGCGGGAAACGGGAACCTGCGCACTTGCCAAATGGGTCTCGCGCGGCAAGCAGCACATGGTCCAGGTCCGTGCAGGCCGCGACGGGCTCATCATGCAGCAGCTCCTCTATGCTGACGAGGTTCGATCGCAAGAAGATCTCCATATTGAGAAGCCATCGCTCCAGCCGTCGGAACTTCAGCTCGCGGAGCAGCTCATCGAGCAGTACCGGGTAGAGGGCTACGATTCGGCCGCATATGAGGACGAGGAGAAGGAACGAGTCCTCGCTGCAATCGACCAGAAGGTCGCTGGAAACAAGATCACCGCAGCGCCCGATGTACAACAGACGGGCGCAGAGGTCATCGACCTCGTTGAAGCTCTGCGTGCGAGCCTGAAGAAAAAGGCGCCTTCGTCCGCCCGCACGCAGGCAGCAGCCGCTCCGGCGACGAAAGCGAAGGAACCGGAAGCCCCACCCGCCAAGCCCCGTCGCGGCGTGCGGCGGGCAGCAATTCAAGAGGCGACGCCCGCCCCCGCCCGCCGGACGGCATCCAAAAAGTGACCATGCGAAAGGGTGAGGGATACAGCTTGCGCGAGCTGCAGCGCATGCTCGGAGTATCGCGCACGGTTGTTGAACGGCTGATCGCGGCCGGCTTTGTCTCGCCGAAGACCGGAGAACGGCGCGAACGCCGTTTCAGCTTCCAGGATGTCGTCATCCTTCGCGCCGCCCATTCGTTGCGCACTGCCGGCGTTTCTCCCCGCAAGATCGTCCGGGCGCTGGACCATCTTCGGACAAGCTGGGTCAAGGAAGGGTCGCTCACAAGCCTGCGGATCGCTGCGGTGGGCAACAACATAACGGTCAGGGACGCACATAGCCGCCAATGGGACGCCGAGTCGGGGCAACTTCTCATCGATTTCGAGCCGAAGCCTGCCTGCGGCACGGTTGCATCATTCCACGAGCCACCGTCGGCTCGCGAGCGACGCGCACAGAGCACAGCGGTGGATATGTTCTACCGGGCCGAAGCGTTGGAGGCGACTGATTTGGTGGGTGCGGAATCTGCGTATCGCGACGCACTAGCGCAAGCGCCGGGCTATACCGACGCGTCGCTGAATTTGGGCTGCATTCTCGTTGATGCCGAGCGCTACGACGATGCGATCGCAGTGTATCGGGCGGCATTGGAGCATCGTCCGGACGATCCAGTCCTGCACTTCAACATTGGCGTTGTCCTGGAGGACAGCAACCGTCTGAGGGACGCCCTCTCCTCCTATCAGGCATGCATCGCGCTATCGGATGACTTTGCCGACGCTCACTTCAACGCCGCGCGTATCCACGAGGAGCTTGGCGAGGCCACCAGAGCGATCCGCCACTTCAACCGGTACCGCACTTTACAGAAAAAGCAGTAGCCTGTGAGTTCGGGCATCGCCATGCGTCGAAGCTCGAGCGCCAAAATCCATCCTTCTGAGGAGACGATCGTGTTCGTTTCGTACCTCATTGACCCGCTGTCGCGAACCGTCACGAAGGTCAGAGACGGCTTCGACCGCGCACAACAACTTCTAGGCACTGACCGGCTCGACATTGCGACGCTCTGGACTGGCTCGTTCGACCCTGATTCCTCAGTCGATCTCGTGTACGCCGACGACGCCGCTCTCGACGAACCCCTCTCTGAGACGGGCTTCCGTCTGCGTTTCGAATGCCACGGCGAGCCGAAAGTTTGGGAAGTTACCGGCAAGGCTGTACTCGCTGCTGGCGGTGACGTGCCGCAAGACATCGCCAGTCAGATCGGGACTGTCGTATCGGTTGAAGCTGCCATCGAGTTCCATTCGGTCGACGAAGCCGATGTCGTCCGTTGGAATGAGCACAGCGGCTTCACCGGCGGCCGCATTCCTGTACGGCGCTCTGATCGTTCCGATCACGCCGAACGCAGGCCGCGCACCCGAAACAATCAATGAAACTCGCGTCTGTTGTCGCGCCAAGCGGCGGCGAACGGGAAAAAGGCGACCCACCGCGTCGATGGCGAAACATCCGTGCGATCGGCGGAAGTCGACCCAACACAGCCAGTCGAAACGTTGTGACGAACGGCCGATTAGTGGTCAATCAGTGCCCTCTGAGTTCTTTAGCAGGCTGCGGAAATACACCCTCGAGAAACAACGTTCCTTGCTGGGCGCGGCTACGGCCGCAACTTTTTTGCATTGCGAAATTTAAACGCGAATCCAGCTTCTTGTTCGACGGTTTGAGGCCTGTTTTTCGCCTCATTACTTAGGTGACTGGCATTTGCGGCGCGCTTTCGCCGGAAACATGGATGCTTCGAAAGGCGTCGGTTTCGGGTATGCCAATATTTAGCTCAGTCGTTTTTAGAACGGGTGCGATCTCATTCCTCCATTTTTCAATAAACATAATTAGGATTTTTTCCCCATCCTCATCGGCATGAACGTAAAAGCCGACTAAAAGCGCCGTGCCCGCGGGCACCCCGGAATTCGCTAACTCGGCAGAAGCCGTCCTCTCTCCAGAAACTATCCAGCAGCTGGCAGCTAGACGGTCTTTTCGCATGAGGGTATAAACGTCCGCTCCTTGATCGATAAAGTGCCATGCTTCGCTGACAAAATCGCGAAGTGATTGCGCATGCGTCGACTCATATCGTATGAGATCGGCGATCTTATTCTTTCTAACTGCGTCTAACCGTTCATCATGCCTTGCACAATCCGCCGTGTTGAGCTTGTGAAGACGAAAGCGGATCTCGTGTTCGCGGGGACGCGGATTGTCGGGATCGGCCGCCTCGCCTCGTCTCCTGCCAAGTGCCGCCGCCAGAGCACGTGAAGGGTTCTTGACCGCAACCCTTACCAGCCGTTTTACAGCTCTTCCAGCTAGATCGCGCGTTTGTTGGGATTCAATCGCAGACCTTAGACTCGGGATAAAGTATAGGGTAAGGGTTTTTTCATGCGCGGTCGCCAGTTGGTCCTTATATATGGAGCCGCCCGGCGTAAGGTCGAAGACGCGTCGTTCCTGGATCAGCCTCTTTGCCAGCATCAGCATATGCAGCATTGCAGGACTATGACGTGAGTAAAACGGAGAATAACCCATCGAAAGCAGGTGTAAGTATCCGTTTCCTTGAAGGCCGAGGAACCAGGCAACAATCGTTTCATCGACCTTCAGGACGGACATGTGCAGCGCGTCCGAATGTTTCGCCACCGCAACCCAAAGCCTTTTCAGATCGGCGTCCCTTAGAAAAGGACTTGAACCATATTGTTTAATCTGTCGGAACTCGTACAGAGGCCACGCATGTTCAAAGATCTCCGCGAATTCATCGCATTTGATTTCTATGAATGTGACCGCTCCCATCCTCTTAAGTCGGTTAAGCTTGACTTGTTTGGATTTCAGTGACTGATCGACGCGTTGTTGCGCATCCAGGCCTATCAAGGGTCGAGAAGACGGTCTAAAAAAACAAATGTTTTTGATCCAGTTTGACTTTTCGATCGGTCCCAGGTCCGTCCTCGGAGGAAGGTATTTCAATACCAGAACCTTTCGGGGCCACTTTTCTCGAAGCAAATCCAAAACTTCAGAGATGAAAGCATCATTCGCGTCTTCGCGCGCAAGCCAAACCTGATATTCGGCATATATATCGCCGGCGTAGACCAGCTGTCCCGTTGATCTGCTGATTGCAAGCGTAAAGAGTCCACGGAGTTGGCCCTTTGAACCTGCCATGCTTAAAATAACAGGAATAAATCGTTCACGAAATGTTTCATACCAAGCCTTGACGTAGTCCGAGGATTGAAACACAGTCCCCCACGAGCATGCTTCGCACAGGTCACGCCACTGATGTAAAAAAACAGGTTCAGAGATCAGATTGAAGGCATTTTCATCACTGGAAATGACGATCGTTCTTTTCATGATTAAATTCGCTCCCGATAGGGGTTGGGCTTGGCGCGCACATAGATTAAGCAGCTTATAATATTATTAATAACAGGTTGGCATCGGCACGCAGAATATAAATCGCAAGCTTATACTTGTCTACTAGCAGTCCGGGACTAAATGCGTGGTGCAGCGCATATCTTGGGGCGGAGACGCGGTAGGCTAGGGCCGCCCCAACTACAGGTGGGACCACGATGAAAAAAGACGACGATAAGGACGTTTGGGACAATGTATTCAGCGGGATCCAAATCATGATCCTGTGGATGGTCATCGGCCTGCCTGCCTACAAGGAATATGGCGGGATGGGTCCGTGGTTGATGCTTCCCGTCGCCCTGGGGATCTGGTGGGTAGGCAGAAAGCTGCTCAGGTAGGTGTCGGCAAGCACTCGGCTCATTGACCGCTCTCGGCATGCTCGACCGCCGCGACCAGTGGCTCCCCGTCGCGCGAGCGGCTTGCAGGACTTCCTATGAGGTCGGCAATTTTCTGCGAACCCCTCTCGGAAGGTATTTCAGCAACCTGTTAGGGCAATCGCGTCAACTGATGCTAACCACAGAAAAAAGCTGGCGCTACCGGCTTAAAGGGTTCCAGCCATGGACCATGGCAAACCTGCACTTTGCTGAAAACGACAAAGGCTTCACGTTTTCTGGATATGCCTATCGATTTTCATTGTCGGTCCGACCCGTTTCAGCATTTACGCATATCAGGGAAGACCACCAACTCGTTGATTTTCCATGGCGTCGTCGGTGAAGTATTTTGAGAGCTTGCAGTTGTCCCCTTGTTCAAGCCTCGACGTTTACCGGGCCGAACGAAACGACACCGGTACTGCCGTCGGGTCGCTTGAATAGCGTCGCGAGATCGCCATTTACACCGTGGCTCGCGATCGACAGGGGCTGCGTGAAACCCACCGTTAGGGTGGCGGGCGTGGCATGATTCCGATTCGGCACCCGATCTCCGGGCTTCGCACCGGCATCCTTCGCCGCGTTTTCCGTTTGCGCGGCACTGGCCGCAAGGCGCAGCAAATCGAGTGCCGTACTTACGCCGTGTAGCGTCGGGTGCCCAAGTCCGGCGATCAGCCCGCGCAGACGGCTACCTCCGTCGTCGTTAGTGCCGTCAGGATTCTGGTCCGGCCCGACTGTTGCCGTATTGCCTGGTGGGAGGGAAGTAGCAAGCGCGCCGGGGGTTGCAGCATAGATAACCGCCGAGGACGCGGACAGCCACTGGTTTTCGAGCGAAACCGACAACGCACCGCTATCGGGATCAAATGTTATCGACACCGAACCTGCACGTGCATTGACTATCGACGACGACGCCGACAGCGTCGTCCCATAACCGGCCGATACGGCAATATTGCCGATAAAGGCTTTAGAGAAACCGATTACCGTCGACGATTCGGCAGAGGTCACGGCGAAGCTTGCATTCAGGCTGATAGAACCGCCTTTTGCCAGTTGTTCGCCAAAATTCGCACTGACTGCTTGGGCTTGCTGCGCCGGAAAACCGCTTTCCACAAGCAAGTTTTGAAGCGCACCGCTCAGTTCGCGGTCAGCGGTGGCCGTCATCTCTCGGTGCCCGGTCGCTGGATCGACAGTGGTTGCAGTTTGCACGATCTGCCCTAAGGCAGCCTCAAACTGGCTGATGTTGGCCGTCGCGACCGGCAGAGCAATCGCCTGAAGCATTTTCTGCACTTCCTGCATTTGGCCGATATCAGCTTGGCCGATCTCCAGCCCTGCCGATTGACTGGATTTCCGCCCGGCGCTGACGGACGTAGGCGAAATACTCTGCAAGCCCGGTAACCGGGCGTCGGTGATGCTGCTGATCGGTGAGGACATTTGCGTGTGCCAGGCGTGATTATGTATTCGGGATATTCTGTCGCGCCGCTGAGCAACGAAAGCGCAATACTCACAGAAAGATATCGACAAAAACCTTGCGGGGCTTTAGCTCAAACGACGCATTTTTTTTGCGCCCGTTGCGGCATCGCCGTGCGCCTGAGCGTCCGCCGGTGGAATGCTTCAGCCGAAAGAGACAATCGCACAGGCATGGTTAGAAAAGGGGGGCGTCAGAGACCGGAAACTGCCAGGCGCTCCCGGTCAGAGCGCGGCGAATTCCTGACTCATCTGCCGAGCCCGCTTCACCTCGTCGCTCTGCAGGTAGTTGTTTTTTTGATTTGATTCGGCTTCCGGAAACATCCTGAGATTCGACCGACGCCTGAAGTCCGTTGGCAAGCGGTCATCATCCGCTGACTGGCGAACGTCTCTTACTGGCCGACTGCGCCCCATGCGATGACTATGACCCCGATCCTCGTGACTTACGGCCGGATAGCGCTCGCGCCGAGGATGCCCATCAACGTCCGAGCGTTTCGCTGTCCTTGGTCCTCGAAAATGTTCTCTACACCGACAGCCGCTAATTCCCCGCCAGTGGTCAACGGGCCTCTCCGTCGGCGGCCATTGCGTCGGGCAGTTCCGCATCTGCCTGCGATGCAGCAGCGGCACCCGCGTCTTTGACGAGCCGGTCTTATGACTGAAAGCTTTGGTAAGTGTTCGACCAACACCGCAGCGTTATCAGCGGTGAGGATCAACCCATTCTACGCAACAAGCATCGCCGCATCGCCCACTGGGGATACGGGCGGGTGCACGGCCGGCGGCGGTTTTTTGTTCGACGAACTCCATAACCTGGCCAGCTCGGCGATGCGCGAAGGGCGTTGATAGAGATAGCCCTGGCCGAGCCGTACGCCTGCTCGCGCTAACGCGCCGTGGTGCGCGTCCGTTTCCACCCCTTCGGCGATCACTTCCGTATCGAGGTGGCGTGCAAACGACGCAATGCCTCGGACTAACTGGATATCCTGTTGTGCGCCGCTGGCGACGAACTGCCGGTCAATCTTGACGAAGTCGAAACGCAACCGACGCAACAGGTCGACATTGCTATGCTCGCTACCGAAGTCGTCGATGGCGAACTTCACTCCGTTGGCGCGCAATGTCGAGAAGGCCTTGCAAACGCTTTCATTGCTTCGTAGCTGTCCACGCTCGATAATTTCGAGAACGACCTGCGGACGCGCGGGAATGGCGGCAAGCTCGGAAACCATCTCGGCGGCGAAGTTTTCTTGATGCACATGGCGGGGCGCAACATTGACGGCGACGTGCCACGACGCCGGTGCGCCGATCGACGTGACTTCTGTCAGCGCGGTCCTGAGAACGAAGAGCGACACCGGCCCGATCAACGCGCTGTTTTCGATCACTTCCATGAAGGCGGCGGGCCCTTGGCGACCCCAGCGAGGATGGTCCCAGCGCAGCAACGCTTCGACGCCGACCCATTGGCGTGATGCGATATCGATCACCGGCTGATAGACGAGATAGAACTCGTTGCGCCGCAGCGCCCGCGCTGCGGCACGCACCAGCCGACAGCGCTGTGCTACGCCTTGAAACTGCCACCCCGCGACAAGAACTGCCATGCTCAGCAAAAGCGCAACCAGATCGAATCCGACAGTGGTGCCGAGCACCCAACTTGGATTGGCCATGGTGATCACCGTCAGGGGCCAGCTGGGCGACTGCACGCCCGTTCCTAGTGCGCCGAGCGAGGCGCTGCTGGAAAGCGGCTCAAAACCGTTGGCTTCGGTGATGACGCCGGAGCCTTCCACGGCGAGACTTGACTGGCTGCTCCTGCCCAAGCTTCCTTGCGACAGCATGTTGGCCAGATACACCTGATCGATCAAGTAGAGCAGGCCGTTACCGTCCCCACTGCGATCGAACATCACCAGAACCGGCACGTTTGCCCGATACGGTGTTTGCGGCAACAGCCCGAGTTGTTGGGCTTGCGTGGACGGCTTGAGGTACGCGGCTAGCGGCTTTTCGATCAAACCGTGCGTGGACGAGCAGTACAGGCGGCCGCCTTTGACGAGGACCACGGCCCGCACATAAGGAAGGGATAGGCTCACGGCTCGTAGCCGAGGTAGCGCCTGATCGCACGGCTCTCCTACGAGCGGCAACGCCTGCGCGCCCCGGGCGAGCAGGCTGTCGAGCATGCTGGTGACCGGGCGCACAATGTCTCTGGCCACCGCTCGTTCCCGTTGCTGGACCGCCACCCCGACAGCCCAGTGCGCGCACGTGACCGCTGCAATAACCGCCAACATCCCCGGCAACACGAAGGCGAGCGGCAATCGTTTCGTCCAGTGAAGGCTGTGCTTTTGAACCATGAAATTGACGCCTCATTTCGCGTGGCTTGGAGGGCACACTGATACCCCGATACGCGAAATGGCACAGAGTAATAGTTACCTTATCGCGAAAACTGGCATAGCATTTATTGCATATCGGCATCGTGAGCGTTTACTTAAACGAAGTAAACCCTGATTTGGTGCAAATGCGACAGCGCAGGTCTAGCCCGCCGCAATGACGATAGTCCGCGAGCTTCTTTCGTATGATAATTCTCCTTCTTGCCACCCATACGAGGACGGAAGAATGCTCGAAACCGACGGACTGAACAAGCTGACGCGGCAACTTCAAGAAGCGTCCCGCGTCTTTAAATCGCTGGGCGGGGAACTTGCCCACGTCACCGTCGTGCCGGGCGATCAGGACAGTGTGCAGGCGGCCATCCGGCAGGTGGAAACGTCCATCGACCAGAAGGCGGCGCCTTTTCAGGGCAATGAGTTGGTGGAGTCGATGGTCAAGCAGTTGAAGAAACGCTATCGCGACGAGCTCATCAGGCGCGGACAGGCCTGAGCCCGAAACGGACCTTCCATTGAGCATCTTCCGCTAATTCATCGGAGGCACCCATGACGATCACGATTCGCGCGGGCTCGCTATTCGATAGCAGGCCAATCTCTTCTTTCAGGTGATCGCCAAACGATACGAGCGCGGCAGCCTGATCGTCACGAGCAACCTGCCGTTCGGGCAATGGGACCAGACGTTCGCTGATGATGCGACGCTCACTGCTGCGATGCTCGATCGGCTATTGCACCACGCTCACGTCGTGGCAATTCAGGGGGAGAGCTACCGGCTACGAGAGAAAAGGGCGAGCCGGATTGGTCGCGAAAAGATCGTCCACAACAAGGGAGAACGCCACCGGCTGAGAGCGGCCGGCACCGCAATAACACTACAAGTTGGTGTAGTAAATCTGAAGTGCCGATGCCGCGAAAACTGTATCAATTCCGGAGTGCCGTTGACACAGTACCGGGACGCGCTTGCGCGCCAGCGCAGCGGCGACGCTGACCCTCAACTCCTGTGGCAGATAGCCGTTAAGCCGGTCTTCCGTGCACGGCCAGAAAACCGCCTTCGGTCGCACCTTCGATCGACCGGAGAGGACGTGGTTACGAAGGACAACTACAACGGCTCCTGGCATAGTTGTTTATCGTTGGAAGCCTTAATGCCCCCAAAAAATCCTGCGTGTTCCGAAGAACGCGCGCGGGCTGAATCAAGAGAAGGCTGTTACCGGCTCAGGCATAAAAGACGACTGGCGCAAAGCGGTCGCGACACCGCTCGACGGCTCTTGTGGCGCGCCTACTTGCAAGTCGTTGACTTTCCGGGAGGCGTAGGTGCGCCTTTCGTAGCGCCCTGCGGCGGCACGCCTGTGGTAGTGATGAGTGAAAGATGAGGGGAGTTGCGTGCTCAAGGAGCAACTACTGCGATGCGATAGGAAACGTCCGGCTTCACACCGGCTTCCATCGATACATCATCACCTTACCGCGCGCATCCTCTTCGACGAACACCAGGTATTCGCCGTTGCTGCGCCGAACCGCGCTCACGCCATTCGCGACATCGACGAAGCCCGACGTGCGGCCGACCTCGGGCCCCGGCTTGATCACGCCGACTTCGCTGCCGCTCGCCTTGTCGTATACGTGCACGATGCCCACCGGCTCGACGGCGAACACATACGCGCCCTCGACCGTCACGCCGATCACCGTCGCGCCCGGCTGCGTCCCCGTCTGCCACGGCAGCGCGATCGTATAGCGCTGCACGGGCTTGCCGGTCGACCACTTGTCGTAGCGTGCGAGCACGCGCCCCGCTTCCTTCCAGTAGCGCGCATCGACGCCCGCCTGCGGCGTATAGCCGGTCACATACAGCGAATCGGTTGCGGGTTCGTAGATCGCGCGGCGCACGTCGCTGAACGGTGGCGGCACCGGATACGCGGTCATGTCCGCGTAGCGGTAGATCGGGTTGCCGCTCCGATCCAGCCCGCCGAAGCGCAAGCGATAAATGCCTTGGCCGTTGCGCGCACGCCAGACGTCGCCGTTGCTATCGACCCACCAGCCCCAGCCGTGGGCGAGCAGGTTGCCCGTCGAATTCACGCTGAATTCGGCGGCTTCGAAGCGGCCGTTGCCGTTCGCGTCGCGCCAGATCCAGTCGCCATCGGGCGGCGCATTCGGCACTTTCGCGACCGCGCGCTCGTCGCCCGCGATGAAGCCTGCGGGAATCGCCGTTTCGCCGTCATGCGCGGCATCGAAGCGATAGATCGCCAGGTGGTCCGCGTACATGTCCGTCAGGAACAGAAACGTGCGGCCTTTCAGGCGGCGTGCGATCGGCAGGCCCGGCGGCCAGCGGTCCGTATAGAAGACCGGGTCCTGCGGATACCTGAAGCGGTTCGACAGGAAGCCGACGTACTTCCATTGCTGCCCGGCCGGCTTCGACAGATCGAGCTCGAAGCGCTTGTTGCCGGTATAGACGCTGTCGGGTCGCGCCGGATCGACCCACGCGCCGTCGACGAATAGCAAACCTTGCACCTGCCAGCGCTGCCGGCCGTTGGGCGCATAGCTCTCGAGCGACGCGCCGAACGTCTCGCCCGGTGCGTCGTAACGCGGCCCGAGCCCGTTGCTCGCGACATAGACGTTGCCGTGCGCGTCGGCGCCGACGCCGGTCAGTCCGTTGAAGCGCCGCGGACCCGCCCGGCCCGCGGCGCCCGAGAAGATCCCGCCGCGCTCGCCGAGCGTGCCGCATGCCTGATAGCGCCCGTTCCTCTTGCTGAAGATCAGCACCTGCTGGCGCGGCCCGTTATCGGCGATCAGCACGCGTCCCTGGGCATCGACGGCGACGTCGGTCGCGACCGTGTCGTCCGGCAGCGGCAACGTGTCATCGAGGTGCTGGCCGCTCGCCGTGTAGTGCGCGAGGTGCGGTGTGCCGCTGCGCGCGTCGGTCAGCACCCACAGCGTGCCGTCGCGCTCGAGCGCGAGGTGCGCAGCATCGTGCGCCGGCCAGGTCGACTTGCGCAGCTGCGATTGCGCGTCGTAGACCTCGATCCGGCCGCGCGCGGGATTCGCGACATAAAGCGTCGAATCGCTGGCGGCGAGGCCGGTGATTTCCGCGCTCGCGTCGCCCGGTACGTCGTTCACCATCAGGAAGCCCATACGCGGGAAATCCGTCACGACATAGAGCGGAAGTAATTCAAAAATATTCAGCGCTCACGCCGCGCCAAAGTGGTGAAACGCAGCGCACATCGGCCATCCGTGCCGCCTGCCTGCATTGACCCCGTTTTGCTCAGTGCGAGCGATATCCGGGCCGTCCGGTCGTAACCGCCGTCTTCAAAAACATAAATAAAACAGAATTGTTAGAAAATTATTCAGCACTTCACATCTTTCCTCTGAACAATTAAAACCTTGTTCTAATGGCGTTGAAGAGCGGCGCCGTTTTTGTGAACCCTTTCGCCTACTTATTGATTGCTCGACGCCGCGGGGATTTTCGAATGAAAGAGACCAGCGTTTTGAACAACCAGCATTACCAGCAGCTCGATGCGTTACGCGGCATCGCAGCGCTGATGGTGGTTGTCAACCATTTCGTGCTGCTCGGTCCATTATTCTGGATCATGAAATCGCCGTTAAGGGTGACGGCGTTGGGGCATGAAGCAGTCATCTTCTTTTTGTACTGAGCGGGTTTGTGCTCGCGTTGCAATTGCGGTCGAGCCGACAAGTGCCATATCACGATTACCTGATCAAGCGCATCTGCCGAATTTACCTGCCCTATCTCGCCGTACTTGTCGTAACTTTTTCGATCGTCGATGCGATTTCGGTGCAATCGGTAAATTGGGCAGGCGGCTGGTTTAATCAGATCTGGAGCGGGCCATTTACCGGCACCGAAATCGTCGATCATTTGATTTTTATCGGCCAATTCAAAGCCTATCAGATGGTTCCGGTCATCTGGTCGCTGATTTACGAGGCGCCCATCTCGCTGATCATGCCGCTGGTCGTGTTTCTAGTGGCGCCGGTGTCCGCGCGCACGGCGCTGCTGGCCGCGCTCGCGATGTCGGGGCTGTCGTTCGTGTTACTTGGGACTGAAGGCGGCGAACCGTTAAGCGCGAACTTCGAAGGCGACTGGCCGATGACGCTGCACTACCTGAGCATGTTCATCGTCGGCTCGACGCTCGCGATTCACCGCGCGTCGTGGCGTCAGTGGCTGATGAAGGATGGACGCACGCGCATCGTGTTTGCGATATCGGTCGTGCTGTACTTCACGTCGCGCTCGGTGCTCTCGATCACGATGAGCGCGCTCGGGCAGTGCGTATTCGACTGGCTCGTCGCGGCGGGCACGGCCGGCCTCATCAGTACCTCGCTCGTGTCCGCGCGTTTTGCGTCGGTGCTCGCGCTGCGGCCGATCGCGTTCCTCGGCATGATCTCGTATAGCCTCTATTTGACGCACGCGGTCGTGCTGCTGACGGTGGTCCACCTGATACCTTCGGCCGATTCGATGTGGCGCACCATCGTGACTGCCGCGCTTCTCGTCATCCCGGTCGCGACGGTCGTGCACTTCGCGATCGAGCGGCCCGCGATGATGCTCGGCCAGTTCCTGACGCTGCACCGGGGCAGAACCGCCGCTGTGCAGCGCGCGAACCAGCCGTTCTGATCGCGCGCCGGCCGCGCGCGGCTATGCGAGCGCCTGCCTGCGGGTCGAGACAAGCGCGAGATAACACAACGCGCCGATCGCTCGTGCGGGTGACGTCGCGCCCAGATTCGGCAGCCCTGATTGATTGCCTGATACGCGGCGATGCCGATCGCCCACGCGATAAACGCGCTCACGTGCCGCCCGCCGAGCAGCCAAAGCGGCCCTGCCAGTCGGTGAGCGCCGCGGCATCGATGCGGCGCTTTCTGACGATGACGTGATTGACTCGCACGACGCCGAACAGTGGCGCGAATACCGAGCCGATCGGCAGCGGGAAGTTCTGGTACTGCGCCATCGGCACGGCGAGCGCAATCGCCGTGCCCAGCACGCCGTACGCGGCTGACAGTAGCAGCAGCTCGAGGGGGTCCAGAACGTGCCGGTCGAGACGGCGGCCGAGTGGACGTCGGCGAACGCGTTGTCGGTTTCGTCGATCAGCACCAGCAGCAGCGCGAGGCCGCCCCCCGCTTGCGCGAGCGCGGTGGTGAACAGCGCGTCGCCGCCGCCCGCAGCGAGCCCGTACACCGCGCGGAGCGTAGAACCACACGTTCGCATTGCCGTAGCCGAGCAGCGTGCCGCGTAACGTCTCGCCGGCGCGCCGGCCGAAACGCGTGAAGCCGGCGATTAGCGGCGGCCACGACAACGGCATCGGCACCCCCAGATCGATCGCGACGCCGGATGACATCTCGCCGGTGCCGGGGCGGTGCAGCAGCACGCCGATGTCGTGTTCGCCAGCACCGCCCACGTGAGCTCAGCCTGCGCCCGCAAGCAGCAGCCAGATCCCCCACGGGCACGGAAAGCGCCTTACGAACGACGGCGGACCGCTGATCGCGAGCAGCGTCGCGAGTACGCCGAAGATCACGGCCCAGATCAGCGGCATCGAGATGCAGAAGGCATGTTTAGCGAGCGTCCGCGGAATCGCGCATCACGATCACTTCGAACGCGTCCTACCCTACGAGTTGGATCGCGCGTTCAGCACGGCCTGCATCGAGGCGCCGCGCACGCCGAGCGTCGGCCGCAGCGACGACATCGCCGCGAGCCCCGCTGTCCATGCCGTTCGATCGCAAATGCCGATTGGAGCGTCTCGGCCGATGAAGCGACCTCCATCTCCGCGATTTTCAACGCCCGCTTCCAGGGTCCATCCGTCGCCTGGAATGTCCAAACCCGGTCGCCAGCGAAGGTCGCTTATTGGCCCGGCCGTTGACGGTCGATCGGAGAAGGACCCGGCGCGGCTCTTTGCCGGCGACAATTTCATATCGCGACCAGCACTCCTTATCCGCCAGGGTTCGGCGCGCTTTCAGTCAATCATTGCAATACGTACTGCGGGTTTTTACTAGTAAAGAAATTTGAGTCGCTGCCGTAATCGCATACAGACTACTTACTAACGGAAACGGATCCTTTGGTCGCGTCAGAGCTAACGTTTGCGCGAAAATTGTGGCCGATTTGATACGTCATTCAACGATCCGTATCACCTGTTCTGAACAAGTATCAGTCGCGCTCTGCGCAGCGCTTTGTGGTGGCCGGCGAGAGTATTTGACCGCTCGCAGGCTCGGCGGTGTTGGAAAAGTCGTTAACGTATTTCGAACGGGTTATTGAGTGAGCAAGTCAGGCAGCTCATGACATGCAGGGCTTTCAGCGGATCGATAAAGGAGACGAACGTGAATATGGTGAAATCCGAAATAGGACAACTGGAGAAGGCGCTAAACGCTTTGGTTAACCGCCCGCGGCTTATCCGTCGCGACTATTGGACATCGCAGATCGAGTGCCTATTGGGACGTTCTAGTCTGTCGGTTCACGATCGACAACGCTTATCCACTCTCCTGGACTTGCTCGGGCGCACCGCCGCAGAATGCGGTGCCTCAGCGCAGAACTGCCAGCCGACGGGAAGTCTTTGAGCAATGCGCCGCTGTGCACAACGCAGCTTTCGTTGTCCAGCAATTGCCGCGGTCGTATTGCCGACGCGGAACTCGGCAACACACCTGCCTCAAGTGCTTCTAGCCGCGTCCCACATGTGCATCACCTCACCCGGCACCTCGCAGGCACCGCGGCCTGATTTCGAACTCACACCGCGCCGCTGGAGCGGCCCGTGCCACACATTCCTCATCGAACCCTTCGACGCCGTCGGGAACGTGTGACCCGACGGCGGTCTCTCCCCTGACGACGAAATCGAAGGCATGCTGATGATGCACCCGCCCTCGACCTGCACCGAGACTTGCGTCGCAAGCCCAACAGAAATCGTGACGGCACTCAACGATCTCTACATTGTTTTGAGGTTGACCCGGTTCGACGGATAGA
>NZ_JFHC01000070.1 GCF_000698595.1 Caballeronia glathei
ACACGCGCGTCGAATGATGAAAGAGCAGATCCGACTCTGTGTCGCGAACGAGTTCGGTGGCGGCGCGCGCCATCTTGCTGTCGGGAATCTTGATGCCGGCGATCGTACTCATGCTTACCTCCAGGATGCGCCCGGTCGCACCGCGCTCGATCTGCGCGGGCTTGACGAAGCTGCGTTGGCAAATTGCTTCACTTCCTCTTCTGGACTTCGGATTGCCAATCAAGGTGTCTGGAAGGGCCACTTCGTATCACGTTGCCAGACGCCGCTTGTCGCTTCGCTCCGAAGACCTCGTCCGAGGAAGTCCATGCCCAAAGTATCCGGGTCCGACAAGTCACTTTCAATCGAATCGATGCGTCGTTTGGGGCCAACGAGACGGCGCTTCCTGCCAGCGCTTCCGGTTTGTACCGGAGCGCCTACACCGGTACAGAAGTTCGTCTTCGCGAAGATGCTTACTGCGCCTTCACCTCGGAAGAACCCTGAACCTTCAAAGGGGCTTGTTCGGGAGAACGGTCCGCAGGCTCAATGTAGTTCACTCGAAGACGCGGCTTCCATTGAACAAATGGTGTCCTGGGTAACGAGCTGGGATGAGTCGGCTATACGCAGGTATGAGTGGGCGAACAGGGACACGGGGTTATCCCTGCGGCAATGTTCGCTGGCTGGCCTAACGTGTCACGAATGCCCGGTCCACGTGCACGAATCGGACCTTTCGGGCAGGTCAGGACCGGACGCACCGACCGCCGATAAGCGCCGCTTTGCACCGCTGGCAGAAAACGGCGTGCGTATGGCGGAGCCTGATGTCCCCATTCACTTGCAAGCGATTGCTCATTGAAGATACTGATAATTTTTCCTCTGGAAGACCACGCAGGCCGCCCGTGCGGGCGTTGATCACGATGACCAGTCGAGCGCCGGTACGTGACACCGGAATCGTTGCCGTGTCGCGCTGCATGAAGGTGCCCTCGAGACGACACACGATCGCATGACGATTGTCCCCGGCAACGGGACACGCAGACGTTCTCGGCCTGCGAAGCCAGCTCCGCGAGAAGCGCACTGCCCGACCCAGGCACCGCTCCTACACGGCGGGCCGCTTGACGCGGCGGAAGGGTCATTCGCGGAACTGATCCGTCATGCGAGAGGACCATTGAATGCATGACCCTGTAATGAACTTTGCTGAACAAGACAAGTGCAAGCGACCGGGAGATGCAGAAGCCCGCGTCGAAAACGGCCAGAACGCGGGACTGCCGCCTTACGAAGACGTCCTCGCCCGCATCTGGGCCTTTGCGCTGCGCCTGTCCAACGACGAAGGCGAAGCGGCTCGACTGGTAGAGCAAGCCTACCAGCGGGAGCTGAACGATTCGAATGCCAGTCAGACCTCTACCATCCTGTTACGCCTGTACAAGGCGATTCATTCGGCATGGGAGCATGCGCGACGCGAAGGAAAGGCCCCCGCACGAGACACAGGTCCCAAATGGCAGCCATCGATCGCTGCAAAAGGCTCCTCGTTGCACAGCAAGATCATCGCGGCCGTCGGCTGCCTGCCCGATGCCGAGCGAGTCGTGATTCTGCTCTCGGCGGTTGAGGGCCTGGGAAATGACGAGATCGCCGTCATCCTTGGCATCACGCTGTCGGTCGTCTCCGACCGTCTGATTCGCGCGATCAGGATCATCGGCGAGCACGCGGCCAACTGGCAGAACGATCGTTCGCTGTGATCGCATGCTCTGCGAATCACGTCCTGAACCCAGGCGTACCTTCACCCTTGCAGCAGGAATGCGTCGAGCCGGTCGAACGTGCCGCCATAGCCCTGTTCGAGCGACGGGCGCAATGCCTCGAAGTATTCGCGCTCCGCATCCACCTCGCCGAACGGTTCCGCACGCAATGTGACGGTTGTGTGTTCGGCATGCCCGGCGAATGTGACGAAATTGCGAATTTCGAGCGGGCAGCTTTCGCTAAAGGGCGCCCGCGCAATGCCGCATCGTTCGTTCGAAAAGGAATTGAGCCACACGATGCGCTCCTGCGCGACGATCTCGCGATAGTTGAAGCGGCCCCACATCGTGGGCGCGCCCTCGAAATTCATCGCGTAATGAAAGAACCCTCCGGGCCTGAACTCGAAGCAGCGGATATCGATTGAACACCCCTTTGGCCCCCACCACTGTTTAAGCTGGCGGGCTTCGCTCCACGCCTCCCACACGACGGCACGCGGCAGCGCGAACTGGCGCGTGATCGTGAATACTGACTGATCGTCATTCATGGACATTCTTCTTTCCTTTCCCCGCCGGTGGCCGGGTTGACTGCAAAAAAGCATCGAGCCGCTCGAAGCGCTCTTCCCACAAATTGCGATACACGTCGACCCACTGCGCGATGTCTCTCAGCCGCGCCGCCTCCAGACGGCAAGGCCGCGTCTGCGCCGCCCTGCCGCGCGAGATGAGACCTGCCTGCTCCAGCACCTTGAGATGCTTGGAGATGGATGGCTGCGTCATGTCGAATGGCTCGGCAAGCTCGGACACCGTCGCCTCCCCGGCAGCCAGACGCGCGACGATGGCGCGCCGCGTCGGGTCGGCAAGCGCGGCAAATGCACGGCTCAATTCGTCTGAACGCATTGCATAGCCTTCCTTGTATATAGCCAAATGGGAATATACGGCGGGCGGGCGCAGGTGTCAACGACAAGGCCCTGGCCGCACGTTGCGCCGCGTTTCCTGCGCGCCTCGATGTCAGCCGGCCTATTGCAAGGCCAGGAGATTTGATTGAGTATCTGCATGGTTGCAGTCGTGCCAAGCCGGGCATCCGGATGCCGATTTCGAGGGTGCCTTCCGTTTCCTGCCCTGAGCGCCCCCGCAAGCTTCTTCACGGCGCTCTCGCGTGTATGCTTTCGGAGGTCTCATGAAAGTCGAAGAAGTGCGCGGAACTGCGTTTTCGATGCCGCTGGCGAGCCCGGCCTATCCGATCGGACCGTACGTGTTCGTCGATCGCGAATTCATGATCATCACGTACCGCACCGATATCGAGAAGCTGCGTGCGCTCGTGCCGGAGCCGCTGGAGGTCTATACGGATCTCGTCCACTACGAGTTCATCCGCATGCCGAATTCCACGGGTTTCGGCGACTACACGGAAAGCGGCCAGGTCATTCCCGTCAAGTTCGAGGGCAAGCCGGGCGCCTACACGCATGCGATGTATCTGGACGATCATCCGCCGATCGCGGGCGGCCGCGAGCTCTGGGGATTTCCGAAGAAGCTCGCATCGCCCAGGCTGGAAACGCATATCGACGCACTGGTGGGGACGCTCGATTTCGGACCGGTGCGCATCGCGACCGGCACCATGGGCTACAAGCACACGACACTCGATGCCGAAGCCGAACGCGTGAAGATGAGCGGCGACAACTACCTGCTCAAGATCATTCCGCATGTGGACGGCACGCCGCGCATCTGCGAAATCGTCCGCTATCACCTGAAGGATATTCACATCAAGGGCGCGTGGGGCGGGCCGGCCTCGCTGTCGCTCTCTTCGCACGCGCTCGCGCCCGTCGGTGAGTTGCCGGTGCTGGAAGTCGTCGAGGCGCGGCACATCATTGCGGACCTCACGCTCGCGCTGGGCGAGGTCGTGTTCGACTACCTGTCGGACGACGCACGAAGCCGCTGAACCCGCTGTCCCTTCCTTCCCGCCAGGGCGCTCGCGGCCTTGCGCGCGACGGTTGCGTGCAGGCGACGCCCCGGGTGTGACGGTGCACGCGCTGTCACACCGCGACCGTCATGGTTCCGATCGTCGAACTCCAGTGAGGTTCATATGCCGCACGCAACGACACCCGACCCGTCGACGCTGAACGACAAGATCGCCCGGCACTACGAAACCGTCGCGCTCGTCCTGCAAGGCGGCGGCGCCCTCGGCTCCTATCAGGCGGGAGTGTACGAGGGGCTCGCCGAAGCGGGCATTCATCCGAACTGGGTCGCGGGCATCTCGATCGGCGCGCTGAACACTGCGATCATCGCGGGCAATGCGCCCGGGGCCCGCGTGGATGCGCTCAAGCAGTTCTGGGCGACCATCTGCCAGCCCGGTTCCTCGCTGCGGCTCTGGCCACCGGAAGTGGAGACGCACCTGTTCGGAACCTCCGACACCTACCGGCAGGCATTTTCCGCGTGGTATGCCACGCGCGCGCTGGTGGAAGGCCAAAGCGGCTTCTTCGCGCCGCGCTTTCCGCCGCCTGTCGGGCCCTGGCCGCTCAAGGTGGCCGACGCGAGCCACTACAACACGGGCGCGCTCAAAAGCACGCTGGAACGATTCGCGGACTTCGAGCGCATCAATCGAGGCGGCATGCGCGTATGCGTGGGAGCGGTGAATGTGGCGAGCGGCAATCTGACGTTCTTCGACAATCACGAAATCACGCTGAAAGCCGAGCACTTCATGGCCTCCGGCGCGTTGCCGCCGGGATTTCCCGCCGTCGAAGTGGATGGACAGTACTTCTGGGACGGCGGTCTCGTCTCCAATACGCCCTTGTCCCATGTGCTCGGGCAGATCCCGAGGCGCGACACGCTCGCCTTTCAGGTCGATCTCTGGAGCGCGGAAGGCGACCTGCCGTCGAGCATGGCGCAAGTCGACGGCCGGACGAAGGACATCCAGTACTCCAGCCGTACCCGCGCCGTCACGCACTACGTGCGGCACGATCAACTGCTGCGGCGCACGCTTCGCGAGGTGCTGCGCCACGTGAGCGCGGAAGAGCTCGAGCGCGACCCGTGGTGCAGGATCGCGGCGCGGATGTCGACTGACAAGCGCTACAACGTCGTCCAGCTGATCTACAAGGACAAGCCGTACGAGAACCACTTCAAGGATTTTCAGTTCGGCTTCAACACGATGCTGGACCACTGGTCCTCGGGTCTAGCCGACATTCGCGCAACGCTCGCCCATCCGGAATGGTTCGACCCGCCGGAAAACGAGGCCGGATTCGCGTCGCGGGACGTGCACGCGCCCACCAGCAGCGACCGCCTCGGCCCGAAGACGAGCACGGAGCATGAGGCGGGAATCTGAACCATCGTCACGGCGCGCCGCGCGTGCGCCGTGACGACGGAAACCGGCAGACTGAAAGCACGGGACAACGCTTCCGGTCAGCCGGAGCGACCCTCCGCGCCCGGCCGATGGCGAACGCCCGCGAGGCCCTGATGCGGCATCGATCCACGTGCTTCAGGCCCGGGCGAACGCCACCGTGCTCGCATGCGCGGCGTTATGAACCCAGGCGAACCTGCACGCCTGCCGCGCTATAAACAGGCGTGGCCTTGAAGCCGTCGACTGTCACGGTGGAGAAGCGGCCGCGCAGGCTGCTGCTGTCGATCAGGTCGAGCGTCGTGCCATTCTGCGGTGTAAAGCCGTTCACGAACTTCACGTGCAGCGTGCCGCCCAGAATGGTCGTCGCCCCCGTGACGGCGAGCTTGCCCTGGTCGTTGGGCCCGACATCGAGTTCGAGCGTGGTGCCCGCCGCGAGTTGCGTGTACGCGCCCGCGATGGAGACGCGTCCTGGCGCGTGGCTCACGACCGTTCCGCTGGAGAGATAGACGTCTCCCTTGCCGAAAGCCTGTACCGAGTCTGCTTCGAGCGTGCCTCCCATCACCTGCGAGCCGCCGGCGTAGACGTTCATCCCGGCAAGCCTGAGCGTGCCCGTGCCTTGCAGCGTCAGCTTGCCCGCGCCGGATATGTCGTTGCTCCACGTGTCGGCCGCGTTGAAGCCGCCCTGCGACGCATCCATCGTCACGGACACGTTGCCGTTGAACACGCCGTAGCCGTCAGCGGCTGCAAAGAGATTCAGGCGGCCCCATCCTTCCGCGTCGTCGAGTGCGGGAAAGCCGGAGGGCAGCGCGGTCGTCTTCAGGACGACACGCCGCTGGTCCGCGCTGAGATACGGCAGGCGCGTTTCGAGCAGCACTTCCGCGCCCTTCGGCACCACGGCCGGGACGGTCGTGTCCCCGATCGGTCCGAAGCCGAACGTCAGCCGCCGCAGGTAGTTGGCCTTGTTCGTCGCGTGATCGGCGAAGCGGTCAGTAGCCTGCGTGCCCGAGTGCGCGAACGCCGCGAACGTGCTTGCGCTGGTGGCGCTGAGTGCAATCAGCGTGCTGTGGGCCTGTGCGAACGCAGCTTGCTTGAGCGTCGAGTTATTCGGGTCCGAGAGATTGGCCGCCGTGAACGCTTCGCCCTGAACGCGGCCACCGCTGACATCGAGCGGCGAATGCATGCCCGCGAAGATACGGTTCTCGCCCAGTTCCATGCCGCGGCTGATCATCTCCTGAAAGCGCTCGGGCACGACATAGGCCATCGCCAGCGCGTCGCGCATCGCTTCAGCGGTGTGGCCGCTCGGGAACCCGCCGTCGGTCGTCGGCGTCGGGCTCTCGGCGGGCACGAGTGCAGGCACGACGATCACGCTGTTGCTCCAGCGGTACGGCCGGGCGTATTTGTAGAAGCGCTTCGCCGGTTCCGTCGACGCATTGTTGCCCATCGCGTTGATGAAATCGACCACCTTGCCGAACTGGCTGTTCGCGCTGCCGCCGACGCCCGTGTTGTTGCCCGTGTCGTTGAAGAGCGTCGTGGTCGCTTCGGGAGGGATGGTCGTGATCGTCGTGGTCTGCTGGGCGGCAGTGCGCCACAGGCTCGTGAGCGGCCCCATGCCGTCCGTCACGCTATAGCCCTTGCCGCGGCGATCGTCGAAGTAGGCTGCGGCGGCCTGCGCATCGGTTCGGGTGGACGTCTCGGTTGCGGCGAACTGGATGTTCGCGTCCAGCACCGTGGGGTTCAGCTTGGTGCCGTTCGGGGTGCCGTCGTTCGGCAGGCCTGTCCAGGTCGACGTTACGACGGCCGGGAAAGATCCGACCGCCGGTGCCGACACGCCCGCATCCACCACTTCCGTGAGCGGCTGCCACAGCTTCAGGAACGCGCCGAGCACGCGCACGCCCGCATTGGTATCGAGCGTGGCAAAGCGCGCGTCGCCACGCTGGTTCGTCGCGATGGTATCGACCACGGCGGGCACGTTGGCAACCGGCGCCGAGTCGACGAAGCCCGGATCGGGCGGCGGAGGAGGCGCGGTATTGACGGTCTGCGAAGGCGCGGGCGAATCGTTACCGCCTCCGCATGCTGCTAAAGAAAGTGCGCTCGCCGCCACAATGGCGAGGTGCAGGCGTGAAGCCTTGAAGTGTGAAGACATCGGCGTGATCCCTGGCATCAAAGGGTGAAGTAAAAAATGCCGCGATGCTAGAGGGCGCCAGTGTCACAATTATTAAACGAACCTCGATGTCCGCTTCGCCGTGCGCTTGCCGGAACGCAAGGCGACGATAGCGTTCGAATCGATGTGCATTACGGACACGTACGGCGCAGGCAGGTGTGCGCGTCGTGCAGCGGCGAATGGTCCACGCGCAACGAGACGCAGGCGGCCAGCGGACAGGGACGCACGGGCGTCGAAAGTACGACAGGGGCACGCGGATTCCACGCACCCCCGATGACCATCGAACGATCCGCTCAGTGATGCAAGTAGATCGATGTCAGCCCCACATCGTACAGCGGGTGAAACTCTGCACCGCCTTGCGATGTACCGTTCGTCACGCCGCCATAATCGGTCGACGCCGCGGCATCGCGTGGGCCGACGCGCGATTCGGCAGCCAGAATGCCCGCGGGATATTGCGCATGGTCGCTGCCGGCGTTATAGCCCGCCTGCTCCAGTTGCGCGAGTTGCGCCTGCACCTCGGCGCGGGTGACCGGAGCGTCCGACTGTGCGAACGAGGTAATCGGCAAAGCAAGAAAAGCGGCAACGGTTACGATCTGAATAAGCGATTTCATGATGTGTACCTCCTTCTGTTGTTTGAACGCCTGAAGGGATCAGGACGTTGTCTGCCACGGACTTCACTATGGAGACGAAGAATGAGGAGCAAATGAGCACGCGAGTCGCGGGCCTGTGAACAGGAGGTTCGAGGTGTCCTTGAAGGAGCCGGATCGTCGTGCCGGGGCCAAATTCCGCACTCGCCGTCGACGCCCCTCGCCAACGCTTTTGCTCGAAAGCCGACGGCCGTGCACACCGCGCGTATCATCTGATGCGGCGCTCAGGCTTCCTGGCGGCATGCGCCGCGACAGCGTCGGCAGCAATCAACCGAAGGTGACCTCATGGCGCAATTCAAGACACCGGGTGTGTACGTCGTGGAAAAGAACGCCTTCCGGAACTCGGTCGTGGAAGTCGCGACAGCCGTGCCTGCCTTCATCGGCCATACCGAGTTTGCTGTCAACGCGGGTATCCCGCTGGCAGGGAAACCCAGGCGCATCAGCTCCATGGCGGAATTCATCCACTATTTCGGCGGGGCGCCGAATGCCAGCTTTTCGATCGATGAACAGGTGGAATCGGGTGCGGGCGTTGCCACGGGCGACTTTGCCGTGACCGACCCCGCGGCCGGAAAGCCTGACGAATACGTGCTCAAGGCCGGGAGCCCGCCCTACATCCTCTACTACAGCATGCTGCTGTTCTTCCAGAACGGCGGCGGTACGTGCTACATCGTTTCGGCAGGCAGCTACGGCGACGACCTCGACGCCGGCAGGATCAGCACCGGCATCGATGCGCTGCTCGCCGAACAGGAACCGACCCTCGTCGTGGTGCCGGAAGCCGTGCATCTGTCGGCCACGGATTGCGCCGCCGTGCAGAAAGCGATGCTGGCGCACTGCGGCTCAAGCACGCGCAACCGCTTCGCCGTGCTCGACATACGCGACGGCTACAGGGATCGCCGTGACCCTGACGGCGATTGCATCGCCGCATTCCGCGAGTCGATCGGCACCGGCTTCCTTGAGTATGGTGCAGCCTATTATCCGTGGCTCGAGACCTCGATCGTCGGGGAGAAAGACCTGGATTTCACCGCGATCGCCAATCTCGACGTCCTGACCAGTTTGCTGAAGCAGGAACTGTCGCCTGTCCTCGACGACACGAACCCGTCGCCGAAGGCCAGGACCAGAATCGACGCGCTCAACGCATTGCTGGCAAGCATCACGTCGGACCGGAGCAAGTCCGCGAATCCGGCATCCGACGTTCACTCGCTGCACCAGAACCTGTCAAACGTCAGCAGGCTGTATCCGTCGATCCTCGCGGCAATCCGGAAAAAGCTCAATCTGCTGCCGCCGGCTGCGGGCATCGCCGGGATCTACACGATGGTCGACAACGCGCGCGGCGTGTGGTCGGCGCCCGCAAACGTCAGCGTGAACGCTGTCGTGTCGCCCGCGGTTCCGATTTCCGATGAAGAGCAGGGGGATCTCAACATCGATACGCAGGGCAAGTCTGTCAACGCCGTGCGCGCGTTCACAGGACGAGGCCCGCTGGTGTGGGGCGCGCGTACGCTCGATGGCAACAGCCTCGACTGGCGCTATGTCAACGTGCGCCGCACCGTGATGATGATCGAGGCGTCGATCATGCTCGCCTGCCGGGCCTATGTGTTCGAGCCCAATGCAGCCGGAACGTGGATCACCATCAAGAGCATGGTGCGCAACTTCCTGACGGATGTCTGGAAACGCGGCGGCCTCGCTGGCGCAAGCCAGGACGACGCGTTCGTCGTGGCCGTCGGCCTCGGTGAAACCATGACCGCCGGGGACATTCTGGCGGGCTTGCTGAAGGTCTCGGTGCAGGTCGCTGTCAGTGGGCCGGCCGAGTTCATCGCACTGACCTTCGAACAGCAAATGCAGGCACCATGAGTCCGCTGCCCGCTGCAGCGCCAACATGTGCGTGCTCGCGCCCTGCATTCGGCCGCGGCGCGCACCACTTCGGGGAGCCGCTAGTCGTCGGTCTCCCCGATATCCAGATCGTCTTCGATCGTGACCGTCAGGTCCTCCGTGTCCACTTCGTAGTCTCCGTCGTTTCGATCGATCATGACCTCGCCTCCCTGAATGCCTCCGCTTTCCGTTTCGGTCACTTTCAGGACGACGAGGTCGTCCGCGCTCCCCTGAAACTCTTCCGCCGCAATCGTCGCGAGATGCACGAGCTCGCCGGTGTCGGCGTCCTCGAACGGGCTTTCCCAGCGCAGCGCATCTCCCGGCAGTTCCGTCACCACGCCGGAGTGACCCGTAATTCTCACGATTCCGTCGCTAAGCACATAGCTCATTGTTGCTCCCGAACATGGTAGACCGGCATCGAGCAATTTTCATACCGTCATCAAAGGGCGAGACGTCCTGCGATGGCTGATGGAGTTCATAGCCGCCGCCATCACACAAGCATAGCGCCCATATGGACCTCAAGACAGGCGATGGGCCCCGGCGGTTCCCTGTCTTCACCAGCAAATTCATCCCTGCGCCGACACCGGCGGACTTTCCTTGCAAAGCACTGGCTCCGGACATCACGGATCGGATCGCTTATCGAGCATATCGATGCATACATCAGGCAAATTGGCGAAGCGCGCGTAAACGGTCCTGGAATCACCCGGCTGCTTCGAGAAATCACGATACGTCGCCAGAAGGACCAGCCAGCACACGACACCGCCGATGACCCCGACCGGCATGCTGACCACCGCCAGCCGCAGATCGACGACCTGAATCCCGAGGGCCGAGAGCGGCATGCGCGACGCCCGTGCGACGTACGGAAGCGCGATAGCCAGAACCGTCCCCAGTGTGACGAAATAGATCCATCGCCGCATGCCGGACAGCCGGGCGAGCACCATCCCGATCACGTACATCGGCAGGATCCACAACGACGCGAACCCCAGTGCCGCAAGAATGGCGCCGAACTCGAAAGTCAGAAAGCGACAAATGCAATCGATGAATGGCATTTCCGGCCGGAGAAATGCCGGGGTTTCGCCACGAAGCGCGCGACCGAGATCCAGCAAGGGAAAGCACGATGACGCGGCGCTACTCACGGCTGCGACATATCCAAGCAACGCGCGCCAGAACGTCACGAACGGCGGGATGCCGGGCGGTCGCGGCCGCCCGTCCGGCCGGCCGCCGGGAACTGGGATGCTTTTCATCGGACCAGGCATGGTTTCGCGCAGCCCCCGAGCGAGTGGCGTCCACGGTCTCCCCGTGCTCGAAGCAGCCGATTCGCCTGCGGCACACCAGCGCGAATGTCGTCCGGTCAAAGCGTGCATCCAGCGCATCGAGGCGCTGGCAACGTTGACCAGAACCGGATCACGCGCAGGGCTGCTGCTTCATCGCCATAACGCCGCGCCCTCCCCGCTTATTCCATTGCGAATCCACGCGACACTCCCCGGAACACCATTTGGCCGGGCGCTGGCATCCTGGTATATAACTCTGGAACCAGACGGCCGAATCACGACCCGGTGCAGCGTGGATTGCTGCTCTTTCCATGACTCATCCCCGCTCACATGGAAGGGAGAAGCGGGCGTCCGCCGAATTTGCATCAGGAAGCTGAAGTTGAGTTGAAGCGTTGGCCGCATGTCCGCTGAAGCTGCCGGGACCGTCAGGCACAACAGCCTGATTCCGCGGCCGGATCGGCACGTCATAAGTTGCATCCGTCTCCAAACTTGAAGGGAGCCTTCGATGAGCAAGCAGAGCAGCCTGTCCGGTTATGACCTCCTTCGTTCCCCTCGCCTGAACAGAGGAACCGCTTTCACCGAGTCCGAGCGACGGCAGTATGGCCTCGATGGCCTGCTGCCGCCGGGCGTGAGTTCGCTGCAACTGCAGGTCGCACGCACGCATGCGGAGCTGGCGAATCTCGACAACGATCTCCAGAAGTATCTGCTCCTGTCGGACCTCCAGGCCCGCAACGAAACGCTCTTTTACGCGACGGTCATGTCAGACCCGGCGAGCTTCATGCCGCTCGTCTATACGCCGACGGTCGGCGAGGCGTGCCAGAAATTCGACCACATCTTTCGCGCCACGCGTGGCATGTACGTGCCGATCTCGGCGCGAGGCCGCGTCAAGGAGTTGCTGAGCAACTGGCCGGAGCAGGACGTGCGGTTCATCGTCGTCACCGACGGCGAGCGCATTCTCGGGCTGGGCGATCTGGGCGTGGGCGGCATGGGCATTCCGATCGGGAAGCTCTCGCTCTATACGGCCTGTGCCGGCGTACCGCCGCAGTACTGCATGCCCGTAATGCTGGATGTCGGCACCAATAACGCCAAACTGCTCAACGACCCGCTATATCTCGGCCTTCGTCAGGAGCGCGTGCGCGGCGACGACTACTACGCGTTCGTCGGAGAATTCGTCGCGGCCGTTCAGGAACGCTATCCGAAATGCTGCGTGCAATGGGAAGATTTCGCCAACTTCAATGCCGTGCCGCTGCTCGCCCAATACAAGGACAAGATCTGCACCTACAACGACGATATCCAGGGCACGGCGGCCGTTGCGCTGGCCGGCGTCTTCGCGGCGTTGCGCATTTCGGGCCAGAAGCTCACCGAGCAGCGCTTTCTCTTTCTCGGCGGCGGCTCGGCCGCGACCGGTATCGCCGAGCTCATCAGCCAGGCGATGGCCCTGGAAGGCCTGACAATAGACGCGGCCCGTGCACGCAACACGCTCTTCGATGTGAACGGGCTGATGGTCAAGTCCCGCCAGGATCTCGCAGACTTTCAAAAGCCGTTCGCCGTGGACCATGCGCCCGTCAGCAGCTTCGCCGACGCAGTGAGCGCGTTGAAGCCCACTGGCGTCATCGGCGTCAGCACGGTGCCCAAGCTGTTCAATCAGCAGGTGATCGAGGCGATGGCGTCGATCAACGAGCGTCCGATCATCTTCCCGTACTCGAACCCGACCTCGCGCTCCGAATGCACGGCCGAGGAAGCGTACCGCTGGTCGTCGGGGCGAGCGATCTTCGCGAGCGGCAGCCCGTTCCCGCCGGTGGAATACGAAGGCCGCACGTTCGTGCCCGGGCAGGGGAACAACGTCTACATTTTCCCGGCGGTGGGCATGGCCGTCTTCGCAACCGAAGCGAGCCGGGTCACGGAGGAAATGTTCATCGTCGCGGCGAAGGCGGTGGCAGAGCAGGTTACCGAGGAGAGCCTCGCGACCGGGCTGATCTATCCGCCGCAAAGCAAGATCCTGGAGGCATCGCTGCATGTGGCGACCCGGGTCGCCGAGTGCATCTTCGACCAGAACCTCGCGCGCGTGCCGCGCCCGGACGACATCGCGGCACATATCCGGGCATGCGCATACAAGCCGGCATACCCTGCCTGAGCTAGCGCTGCTCGCCCGCCGGAGCCCGCAACCGGCTCCGCGCGGTTCTTCGGACGCTCGCGGCCTTGGTCGCTACACGCCCTGCCGCGTGAACCGCCTGCGGCAGTTGCGCAACGGACACGCCCCGCGGGCAACACGGCTCCGCCGCACACGTACAGCGCGATCTTGTCGAGGTCCGGCACGTCCGTGCGCGTGAGCGCCCCTTCGAGCCCCTCTCCGTTCCAGAAGCCGTGCCACCGGTCGATCGGGTAACGCCGTCTCCTCACGGCGTTCTGCCCCCATGCCTGCGTAGTTAACGGACTTGTAATCTACCGGTCACTTTTGGGTAAGCGCGGCGCAGCCACACTCTCGGTCATGAAGTCAAGGGCGTGAATTCGCGCGCCGCTTCGGCATTCCTCCCCGCATCCCCAGGAACTTGTCATGTGGATAGTCAGGCTCGCTCTGCGGCGGCCGTATACGTTCATCGTTCTCGCGATCCTGCTCTTTATCGGCGGGCCGCTGGCGATCCTGCGCACGCCCACCGATATCTTCCCGAACATCGATATTCCGGTCGTGAGCATCGTGTGGTCGTTCAACGGCTTTTCCGCCGAAGACATGGCGCAGCGCATCACGTCGAACTACGAGCGCGCGCTGACCTCGGACGTCGATGACATCGAGCACATCGAGTCGCAGTCGCTCAACGGCGTATCCGTGGTCAAGGTGTTCTTCCATCCGGGCGCGGACATCAATCGCGCCATCGCCGAGGCCGCGGCCAATTCCGCGTCGATCCTGCGCATCCTGCCGCCCGGCACGCTGCCGCCGAACATCATCACCTACAGCGCGTCCACGGTGCCGATCCTGCAACTCGGCCTCTCCAGCGACACGCTCCCCGAACAGCAACTCTACGACCTCGGCAACAGTTTCATCCGCACACAGCTCGCGACGGTGCAAGGCGCGGCGGTACCGCTGCCGTTCGGCGGCAAGATCCGCCAGATCATGGTCGATATCGATCCGCGCGCCTTGCAGGCAAAGGGGCTCGCGCCCATCGACGTCGTCAACGCCGTCAACGCGCAGAATCTCATCCTGCCCGGCGGCACGGCGAAGATCGGCGCACGCGAATACAACGTGCAGATGAACGGCAGCACGGCGAGCGTCGCGGCGCTGAACGATCTGCCGATCAAGACGGTCAAGGACGGCGTGGTCTATGTGCGCGACGTCGCGCATGTTCGCGACGGCTACGCGCCGCAAACCAACATCGTGCGCAGCGACGGCAAGCGCGCTGCGCTCCTTCAGGTCGAGAAGACGGGCAGCACGTCCACGCTCACCATCATCGATCAGGTCAAGGGGCTGCTGCCGCACATCGCAGCCGGGCTGCCGAAGGCGCTGCACATCACGGCACTTTCCGACCAGTCTGTGTTCGTCAAGTCCGCCATCTCGGGTGTCGTGCGCGAGGCGCTGATCGCGGCGTGCCTCACGGCGCTGATGATCCTGCTCTTTCTCGGCAGCTGGCGCGCGACTTTGATCATCGCGGTGTCGATTCCGCTCGCCGTGCTGACGTCCCTCGTGGCGCTCTCGGCACTCGGGCAGACGATCAACATCATGACGCTCGGGGGCCTTGCGCTCGCGGTGGGCATTCTCGTCGACGACGCGACCGTCGCGATCGAGAACATCACGCATCACCTTGAGAACGGCGAGCCGCTGCACGACGCCATCCTCAACGGCTCCGGCGAGATCGCCGTTCCGACGTTCGTCTCCACGCTGTCGATCTGCATCGTTTTCGTGCCGATGTTCCTGCTCTCGGGCGTCGCGCGGTATCTGTTCGTGCCGCTCGCGGAGGCCGTCGTGTTCGCGATGTGCGCGTCGTACTTCTTCTCGCGCACGCTCGTTCCGACGCTCGCGATGTACCTGATGCGCGAGCCGTCGAAGGAACGCGCAACGCATGGCGCCTTCGCACGCATCGCACGCTTTCAGGCCGCGTTCGAGCGGCGCTTCGAGCAGCTTCGCGGGCACTATCGCGTGACGCTCGAACGTGCGATCGCAAATCGCCGGCGCTTTCTGCCGCTGTTCCTCCTCCTCTGCCTGGGCTCGCTCGCGCTCGTGCCGTTCACCGGACGCGACTTCTTTCCCGCCGTGGACACGGGCGAAATCCGCCTGCACCTGCGCGCGCCGACAGGCACCCGGATCGAGCAGACCGCGCGCATCACGGATGAAGTCGAAGCGAAGATCCGCACCGTCATTCCAAGGGCCGAGCAGGCGGCGATCCTCGACAACATCGGCGTACCGGTGAGCGGCATCAATCTCACCTACGACTCGTCGAGCCCGATCGGCTCCGAAGACGCGGACATCATGATCACGCTGAAGGCGGGACATCGCCCGACCGCGGACTACGTCGCGACCTTGCGCAACACGCTCACACACGCTTTCCCCGGCGTGACCTTCGCGTTTCTCCCGGCGGACATCGTGAGCCAGATTCTCAACTTCGGGCTGCCCGCGCCGATCGACATCCAGATCGTGGGCAACAAGCTCGCGCAGAACCGCGTCGTCGCGAATGCGCTGCTCGCGAAGCTGCGCGGCGTGCGGGGACTCGTGGACGCGCGCATCCAGCAACCCGGCGACGAACCCGCGATCAACGTGGACGTGGACCGCACGAAGGCGCTTCAGGCCGGGCTGCAGCAGCGCGAAGTCGCGCAGAACCTGCTGATCGCGCTGTCGGGCAGTTCGCAGACGTCGCCGAATTTCTGGCTCGATCCGAAGAACGGCGTCAGTTATCCGCTGATGGCGGAGATGCCCCAGTACGACGTGAACTCGCTGCAGGCGCTCGCCAACGTGCCGCTGACCACGCCTTCGCAGGCGTCGGCTTCCGGCCCGCAGAACGAACTCGGCTCGCTCGGCACGATGTCGCGCGGCACGCAGCAGGCGGTGGTCTCGCACTACAACGTGCAGCCGGTACTGGACATCTTCGCGTCGGCGCAGGATCGCGACCTGGGCGGCGTCGCCAGCGACGTGCAAAAGCTCGTCGACGACGCCCGCGCGCAGCTTCCTCCCGGCTCGTCGATCGTGATGCGCGGCCAGGTGCAGTCGATGAACGCATCGTTCAGCGGCCTCGCCACCGGACTGGTGTTCGCCGTCGCGCTCGTCTATCTGCTGATGGTGGTCAATTTCCAGTCGTGGCTCGATCCGCTCATCATCATCAGCGGCCTGCCCGCCTCCCTCGCGGGCATCGCTTGGATGCTCTTCGCCACGCACACGACGCTCAGCGTGCCCGCCCTGACCGGCACGATCCTGTGCATCGGCATCGCGACCGCGAACAGCATTCTCGTCATCAATACCGCGCGCGAGTCGCTGCAGGCGGGCGCCGCGCCCTTCGCGGCCGCGGCGGATGCGGGCTTCAACCGTTTCCGCCCCGTCATGATGACCGCGCTCGCCATGCTGATCGGCATGCTGCCGATGGCGCTCGGCCTGGGCGACGGCGGCGAGCAGAACGCCCCGCTCGGGCGCGCCGTGATCGGCGGTCTCGCGATCGGCACGGTCTCCACGCTGCTCTTCGTGCCGGTCGTGTTCGGCATGGTGCACGCGTGGCTTGCCGCCCGGCGCAAGCCGCATGACTCCCGCGATGCGCTCGATTCGCACACGCCCGCGTCTTCCCAATGAACCCGTCGACACAGTCCGCCATGAACGATTCATCCGATCGCGCCAGCGCGCCGGCAACAGACGATTCGAACGCGTCTGCCACAGCGCGCACGACCCTTACGCGCAAGAAGCGGCTCGCCGGACCGCTCGCACTTGCGGCACTCGCGGCCGCGCTGCTGGTTGCCGGGATCGTCCCCCGGCTGCACGCGAGCCGCGCGCTCGACCGGCAAGCCGCGGCGCAGCGGGCACTGACCGTGTCGGTCGTCGCGCCGCGTCCCGCGCCCGCCGAACAGGAACTGAACCTCCCCGGCGCCGTGATGCCGTTCGCCGAGGCGTCCATCTACGCGAGAACGAGCGGATACCTTTCACACTGGTACGCCGACATCGGCGCGCACGTGAAGGCGGGCGCGACGCTTGCCGAGATCGATGCACCGGATCTCGATGCGCAATTGCGTCAGGCGCGTGCCGACCAGCAGACGGCACAGGCCAACTACACCTATGCGAAGGGCACCGCGCAGCGCTGGCAGGAGATGCTGACGACGCAGTCCGTCTCGCAGCAGGACACGGACACCAAGGTCAGCGACATGCAGGCCAAGCAGGCAATGCTGGCCTCTGCGCAGGCAAACGTCGCGCGTCTTGCGGAACTGGTGTCGTTCGAGAAGGTGACCGCTCCGTTCGATGGCGTCGTGACCGCGCGCAACGTCGATGTGGGGGCGCTCGTGACGGCGGGCGGCACGCCCGGCGCGTCCGCGATGTCGGGCGAGCTCTTTCATGTCGAGCAGACGGACAAGCTGCGCGTGTTCGTCGACGTGCCGCAAAACGATGCGCAGGATGTCGTGCCGGATACCGCGGTCTACCTCACCGTGCAGCAGTATCCGGGCCGGCAGTTTGCCGCGACGGTGGCGCGCACCGCCGGTGCGATCGATCCCGTCAGCCGCACGCTGCGCGTGGAAGTGGACGTGGACAATCGCGCGGGTGCGCTGATGCCCGGTGCGTACGCGCAAGTGCACCTGCTGCTGAAAACCGCGGCGCCCGCACTCGACCTGCCGGTCAGCGCGCTGCTGTTTCGCCCGGACGGCGTGACGGTGGCCGTCGCCGGAAGCGATGGCAAGACTGCGCTGAAGACCGTGCATATCGGCCGGGACTTCGGCACGCACGTGGAGATCACGACGGGCCTTGCCGCAACGGATCGCGTGATCGACAACCCCGGCGATGCGATTACCGCGGGCGAACTCGTGCAGATTGCACCGCCTGCGCCCGCCACGCACGGCTGATGCGCCTCCCAAAGGAACCGACGATGCAGCGAACCCGCACCCCCCTTCCCTTTGCGCGCACGGCGCTCGCGCTGTGCGCCGCCAGCGCTCTCGCAGCCTGCTCGACGCTGCCGCCCTATGCGCCGCCGGCGGTCGCGGTGCCCGCGCACTTTGCCGGCACGGCGAGCGCGGCATCGGACGCGGGCGCGAACGGATGGACCACGGCCGCTCCGGCCGACGGCGCGCCGCGCGGCCCCTGGTGGACCGTCTACAACGACGCCGACCTGAACCGCCTCGAAGCGCGTATCGACGTGTCGAACCAGACCGTGAAGAAAGCGGTCGCGCAGTTGCAGCAGGCCCGGGCGATGGTCGACTATCAGCGCGCCGGCTTCTTTCCGACCGTGACGGCAGGCGTCGCACAAAGCCGCTTTCGCACGTCGCAGAACATCGTCGGCCACTCGCTCGCGGGCAAGACCGTGCCGGACTATTCGACCGGCATCGCGGCAAGCTGGGAACCGGACCTGTTCGGCCGCGTGCGCGACGCCGTTGCGGGCGCCAGCGCCAGCACGGAAGCGAGCGCCGCGGACCTCGAAGCGGTGCGCCTCTCGGTGACGGCGGATCTCGCTGTCGATTACTTCGACCTGCGCTCGCTCGATACGCAGAAAAAGCTGCTCGACGACACCGTGACCGCCTACGGCGCCGCATTGCGCGTGCTCCAGCAACAGCTGCACGACGGCGCCATCGACGCGTCCGCCGTCGCTCAGGCCGAGACCCAGCTCGAAACCACGCGTGCGCAGGACACCGACATCGACGTGCAGCGCGCGCAGTTGCAGCACGCCATCGCCACGCTGACCGGCGAGCCCGCATCCACCTTCACGCTGCCGCCGAAGGTCGAGTCGTTCGCGGTGCCGGCCATTCCCGCGGGGCTGCCCTCGCAACTGCTCGAGCGGCGCCCGGACATCGCCGCCGCCGAGCGGCGCGTCGCGGCGGGCAATGCGCAGATCGGCGAAGCGCACGCCGCGTTCTTCCCGGACCTCGTGCTTTCCGCGACCGCGGGCCTCGAAAGCTCGTTCTTCGCACCGTGGCTCACGGCGCCGAGCCTCTTCTGGTCCATCGGGCCGCAACTCGTCGGCACGCTGTTCGACGGCGGCCGCCGCAGCGCGACCCTGCGGGGCGCGAATGCGCAGTACGACGGCTTCGTCGCCGACTACCGGCAAACGGTGCTCGTCGCGTTTCAGCAAGTGGAGGACAACCTGTCCGCGCTCAATTCCCTTGCCGAAGAAGCCGCCAGCCAGGATCGCGCCACGTCGGCGGCGAACCTGTCGCTCAAGCTCACGACGAACCGGTTCAACGCGGGCGCGGTCAGCTATCTGGACGTGGTCACCGCACAGACCATCGCGCTCACCAACCAGCGCACCGCCGACCAGATCGCGGCACGCCGCATGGACGCGAGCGTGCTGTTGCTGAAGGCGCTGGGCGGTGGATGGAACGGCGACATGTCGGTCGCCGCCACGCAATGATTCAGCCGCGCGGGAACGTCAGGATGAAGCGCGTGCTGACGGTGTCGCTTTCGGCGTGTACCGTGCCGCCATGCAGTTCCATGATCGTGCGCACGATGGCGAGGCCGAGGCCCGCCGCGCCGCCGGGGTTGCCCGCCTTAGGCTGGTTCGTGCGCGACGGGTCGATGCGGTAGAAGCGGTCGAAGATGCGTTCGAGATGCGCGGCGTCGATCGGGCTGCCTTCGTTCTCCACGATCACGCGCAGGCTGTGCGCTTCCTCATGCGCGCGAAGCACGATGCTGCCGCCGCGCGGCGTGTAGCGCAGCGCGTTGGCCAGCAGGTTGCTGACGGCGCGCCTGAAAAGCTCGACGTCAGCCTTCAGGCGCCCGCCTCCGTCCACGCGCACGATCGCGCCCGCGTCTTCCGCGAGGCCTTCGAAGTATTCCGCAATGCGCCCCAGTTCCTCGCCGACGTCGAATTCGCGCGTGTTCTTCATGAACTGCGGATGCTCCGCGCGTGCGAGAAACAGCACGTTTTCGATCATGCGCGACAGGCGGTCGCATTCCTCCAGATTCGACTCGAGCAGCGCCTGATAGTCGTCGGCCGAACGGGGCCGCGCGAGCGCGACCTCCGTGGCGCCGCGCATGTTGCTGAGTGGCGTGCGCATGTCGTGGGCAAGATCGGCGGTGAACTGCGAGAGGCGGCGAAATCCGCTGTCGATGCGCTCGAGCATCGCGTTGAGCGACGCGACGAGTGTATCGAGCTCGAGCGGCAGCCGGGCGACGGCGATGCGCGTGTCGAGCCGGTCGACGGTCACGCGGGCAGCGCTCGCGGCAACCTCGCGCAGCGGCCGCAGAGACGCGCGTATCAGCAGATAGCTCAGCAGAAATGCGAGCGCCGCACCGGCCGCGCCCGCGATGTAGAGCTTGTCGCGATAGCGGTCGAGAAGCCGCCAGCGGTCGCTCATGTTGCGCGCGATGAGGATCTGCGTAACCGTGCCATCGCGCAGCATGGCGTCCGCCGAGACAGCGCGGACCGGCGCGCCGCTTTTCGCGCGCCACTCCACGATCGCCTCGTCGGTGATGCGCGCCGACGCCGCTACGCGCTTGCCGGGCGGCGTCTCCGTGCCGGGCGCCGCGGCCGTATTCGCCGTGTTGTGCTCGATCAGCACGTGGCCCGCGGGGTCCGTCATCTGCATCGACAGCGCTTCGTTGCCGAGCACGAGGCTCGTCAGGCGGTCCTCGTGCTCGTGCACGGCGCTGAGCGCGTCGAGCTCCTGCGTGAGCCGCCGCGTATGGCGCGCGGCCAGCACGATGTCGAGATCGTCCTGAATCTTGACCTGATGATCGAGCGCGATGTAGAGAAAGCTCCCCACCAGCACGAACACGGTGAGGGTCGTGCCTGCGAACGCGAGCGCGAGCGTCGCGGTGAGCGAGCGGCGCGGCATCAGCCCGTCGCCTTCGGTTCGAGCACGTAGCCGACGCCGCGCACCGTGTGGATCAGCTTGACCGGAAACGCGTCGTCGACTTTCGCACGCAGGCGGCGAATCGCGACCTCGACGACGTTCGTGTCGCTGTCGAAATTCATGTCCCACACATACGACGCGATTTGCGTGCGGCTCAGGACTTCGCCGTGCCGGCGCGCAAGCAGTTGCAGCAGCGCGAACTCGCGCGGGGTGAGGTCGATGCGCGTCGTGCCGCGCCGCACGCGCCGCCGGTTGATGTCCATTTCGAGGTCGCCGACGGTGATCACCGTGCTTTCCCTCGGCGGTCCGCGCCGTGCCAGCGTGCGCACGCGTGCCAGCAGTTCGACGAACGCGAACGGCTTGACGAGATAGTCGTCGCCGCCGAGTTCGAGGCCGTGCACGCGGTCGGTCACGTCGTCGCGTGCGGTCAGGAACAGCACGGGCGTCGTCTTGGTCGCGCGCAACGCCTTCACCACCGCCCAGCCGTCCATGCCCGGCAGCATGACATCGAGCACGATCACTTCGTAGTCTTCTTCCTGAGCGAGCACGAGGCCGCTGCCGCCGTCAGTGGCGACATCGACGAGATACCCCGATTCTTCCAGCCCCTTCTTCAGGTAGGCACTCGTCTTCAGTTCGTCCTCGATCACCAGGATGCGCATTGCCGCTGCTCCTCTTTGCTTGCGGAAACTCAATCTTACCGTTGGCCGCGAACCGGGGCGTAACCGATTCGTCAGACCGATGAACGGCACGGCATGACGCCATGCCGCGCCCTACTGGGCTGCTTTCGGCGCCGCCTGATGTCCCGCGCCGCCACTGGTGAGCGCGGCATAGCGCTCGGGCGTGATGCCGCGCGCGTCGAAAAGAAACGCGGCCGCCTGCCAGATCGCCTGGTCCGACTGCGTCTTGCCGAAGGCCGGCATGGCGGTCATCTTCACGCCGTTCCTGATGACCCAGTACATCAGTTGCGGATTGTTGCGGCGCGTCGCCGCGAGCAGCGTCGGCGCCATGGGCAGTATGCCCTGCCCGATCGGGCTGAGCGCCTTGCCCGGCGTTCCGTGGCACACCGCGCATGTCTCGCTGTACAGCCGCGCGCCAGCGCGCACGTTCTCGGCGCTCATCAGGTCCGGCGGCACGTGAATGTCCTTCGCGTGCCTGTGAAGCGACTGCTCGTAGGTGGCGTGCAATGCCCAGGCAACCACCGGGTTATGCCCGGATGCGGCCGACACATCGTACAGGCCCGACCAGGCGTACAGCGCGGCGACGATCGCGCCTGCGAGCAGCAGCGCGACATTGATGAACACGGCTTCGGAAAGGCGGTGGCGTCGGAGCAATTGAGCGACCTCGCGCGGATCTTGCCGGCGGGTCGCAACGCTTGTTCATTGCAGCGGCGCCGGCGGGGTTGATGGTTCGAACGACCTCCCGATCCTAGCGGCGCGCCTTTACCGCATTCCGTCGCGCTGATTACGGTTTCGTCATGTTGGCGAGCAAATGACGAGCGCGCGATCGGCGCCTGCTTCGATTGCACCGTTCGGGTGCTCGCAGAACCACGTTCGCCGTGTCCGCGCGTGGCGACCGCATCGATGTTTCCACGACCGCGCCGTGTGAATACGAAACTCGCCGTGCTATCGCAAACAAGCAGCGAAATGCATCCCAGCATACTTGGTAAAAACCCGTACGGCATCCGGACGCGCCCCGCTGAGGTGTCCTGCCGGCCGCCTTATTGCTCCCCGCAATCGCCCTCACGGAGGTCATTCGATGCCATCTCCCAGTCCGTCGCGCAACCCGCTCCCCGCGCTCGCAGCGATCGCGCTCGTCGTCGTCGTGCTCGCCCTCCTGTTCGCGTGGACGGGCGGATGGCTCACGCCGGCGCGCATCAGCGGCTCCGTCATGGTCGACGCGCTGCAAAGCAACACGGGCAAGATCTTCCCCGGCTTTCGCCGCGCCCATACCAAGGGCATCTGCGTAGGCGGCCACTTCGATTCGAACGGTGCGGGCAGCGCGCTATCGACTGCCGCGCTGTTCACCACGGGATCGTTTCCCGTGATCGGCCGCTTCAATACGGGCGGCAGCGTGCCGACCGGTGCCGACGCCGGTCAGATCTTCCACGGACTCGGCATGCGCTTCCAGTTGCCCGGCGGCCGCGAATGGCGCATGGCGCTCGACCAGACGCCCGTCTTCGTGGTGTCGAACGCATCCGACTTCATCGCGCTGGAGACCGCCTCGACGCCCGACCCGGCCACGATGAAGCCCGATCCCGCAAAGATGAAGGCGTTTCTCTCGACGCACCCCGAGACGCAGCGCTTCTTCGACTACCTCGGCAAGACGCCGATGCCATCGAGCTTCGCGAACGGCACGTACTACAGCATCAACGCGTTCCGCTTCACCGACGCTCATGGCGTGACGCGCTTCGTGCGCTGGCAGTTCGAGCCCGAGCAGCCGTTCACGGCGCTCGCGAAAGGCAATGCGGACACGCTGCCGCCGAACTTTCTCTTCGACGATCTCCTGCAGCGCATTCACGAAGGCCCCGTCAAGTGGCACATGATTCTCGTGCCGGCCAATCCCGGCGACCGCACCGATAACGCGACGATCGCCTGGGGCCCGGATCACCAGCGCATCGACGCCGGCACGCTCGTGTTCGACAAGATCGCCACAGAGGAAGACGGCCATTGCCGCGACTTCAACTACGACCCGCTGATCCTGCCGGAAGGAGTCGCGCCTTCGGACGATCCGTTGCTGTCCGCACGCTCTGCCGCCTACTCCGTCTCCTTCCAGCGACGCGCGGCCGAAGGCCCGCGCCCGGATGCGATCACGCTCGAACTGCAACACAAGGGAGAAGTGAAATGAACGGCCCCACCGACCGCTTTGTCCTGCCCGCACGCATCCTGCACTGGCTCATGGCCGCGCTGATCCTCGCGATGCTGTTCATCGGCGCCGGCATGGTGTCGACAGTCAACGATCGCTATCCGGAACTGCTCGCGTGGCACCGGCCGATCGGCATCGCCATCCTGATCCTCGCGGTGATCCGTCTCGGCGTGCGTGTCACGCATCGCCCGCCGCCGCTGCCCGCCGACGTTCCGGCCATGCAGGCCGCCGCGGCCAGGGCATCGCATTACGTGCTCTACGGGCTGATGATCGCGATGCCGCTGATCGGCTGGGCCATGCAGTCCGCGGGCGGCTATCCGGTCGTGATGTGGAAAGGCTTCGACCTGTATCCGATCCTGCCGCACAACATCATCGTCTACGGCCAGTTGCGGCGCCTGCACGGCCTCTTTGCCTATGCGTTCTTCCTGCTGATTCTCGTGCATCTCGCCGCCGCGCTCGTGCATGCGTGGATCCGCCGCGACGGCGTATTCCAGAGCATGTCGGGCGGCAGCCGCACGTAAGCGCGAACGAGCGTCCGCAAACCAGCAGACAACACCTGCGCACGCCGGGCGCGCGTGCAGATTCGAAACCCGCATGCGTTTTTGCAAGAGCAGAACGCTTCGTACGCCGATCATGGCGTCCAACGGCTCGCGACGAGCTTAAAGGAAATCGATATGGGCAAGAGAAAGAAGCTAATCCGCATCTACAGCGAACCGGCCGGCGGCTGGGGCGCGCTGAAGGCAACGGGCGAAGCGCTCGCGATCCAGGGCGTGGCCGTTTCGGGCGCCAAGACGCTGTTGCAGATGAATCAGCCGCAAGGCTTCGACTGTCCGGGCTGCGCGTGGCCCGATCCCAAGCATACGTCGTCGTTCGAGTTCTGCGAAAACGGCGCGAAAGCCGTGGCATGGGAAGCGACGGCCAAGCGCTGCACGCCGGAGTTCTTCGCCGCGCACAGCGTGTCGGAACTCACCGCGTGGGACGACTACGATCTAGAAATGGCTGGACGCCTCACGCATCCGATGGCGTATGACGCGGCATCCGACCGCTACCTGCCGATCGAATGGGACGACGCGTTCGCGCTGATCGCGAAGCACCTGAACGCGCTCGATCATCCCGATCAGGCCGATTTCTATACGTCCGGCCGCGCATCCAACGAGGCCGCGTTCCTTTATCAGGTCTTCGTGCGCGAGTTCGGCACGAACAACTTCCCCGACTGCTCGAACATGTGCCACGAAGCGACGAGCGTCGGCCTGCCGCAGTCGATCGGCGTCGGCAAGGGGACCGTGCTGCTCGAAGACTTCGAGCACGCGGACGCGATCTTCATCTTCGGGCAGAACCCCGGCACCAACAGCCCGCGGATGATGAGCGACCTGCATTCGGCGTCGCGGCGCGGCGCGAAGATCGTCTCGTTCAATCCGTTTCGCGAGCGTGCGCTGGAGCGCTTCGCGTCGCCGCAAGACCCGGTCGAAATGGCGACGCTCGGCTTCACGCCGATCAGCACGTTTCTCTATCAGGTGCATGTGGGCGGTGACGTTGCGGCCATCAAGGGCATGATGAAGGCGATCGTCGAAGCCGACGACGCGGCGCTTGCCGCCGACCTGCCGCGCGTGCTCGACATCGAGTTCATCGAGGGCCACACGCACGGCATCGACGCACTGCTCGCCGATCTGCGCGCAACGACCTGGGACGCGATCGTGCATCAATCGGGTCTGTCACGCGACGACATCACGAACGCCGCGCAGATCTACATGAACGCGAAGAACGCGATCCTCGTGTACGGCATGGGGCTCACGCAGCATCATCGCGGCACGGAGAACGTGCAGCAGATCGCCAACCTCGCGCTGCTGCGCGGCAATATCGGCCGGGAAGGCGCGGGCATCTGTCCGGTGCGCGGTCACTCGAACGTGCAGGGCAACCGCACGGTGGGCATCACGGAGAAGACGTCGCCGCAACTGATCGAAGGCATCGAGCGCGCATTCGGCTTCACGCCGCCGTCGGGCCACGGTCACGACGTGATCGCGACGATCGAATCGATGATGCGCGGGGACGCGAAGGTCTTCATCGCGCTCGGCGGCAATTTCGCTGCGGCGATACCCGACTGGGTGCGCGTGCAGGCGGCGATCCGCAAGCTCGATCTCACCGTGCACATCGCCACGAAGCTCAACCGCAGCCACCTCGTGCACGGCAGGGACGCGCTGATCCTGCCGTGCCTCGGCCGCACCGAAATCGACATTCAGGCCGAAGGCCCGCAGTCCATCACCGTCGAGGATTCGATGTCGATGGTGCATGCGTCCGCAGGGCGCAACGAGCCCGCGTCGCCGTATCTGCGCAGCGAACCGGCGATCGTCGCGGGCATTGCGCGCGCGACGCTGGGCGAGGCATCGCGCGTGCCCTGGGAGCACCTCGTCGCAAACTACGACCGCATTCGCGATGCGATCGAAACCGTCTTCCCGATGTTTCAGGCCTACAACGAACGCATTCGAGTGCCGGGCGGCTTTCATCTCGCATCGACGGCGCGTGAGCGCATCTGGGCGACGCCCACGGGGCGCGCGAATTTCCTCGTGTTCAAGGGGCTCGAAGAAAACCCGTATCACGACGATCCTGACGCATTGTGGCTCACCACGATGCGCAGCCACGATCAGTACAACACCACCCTCTATTCTCACTCCGACCGCTATCGCGGCGTGTTCGGCCAGCGCGACGTGCTGTTCATGAATCCGCGCGAGCTGAAAAAGCGCAACCTGCATCCGGGCGAGCGCGTCGATATCGTCGCGCTCGCAACCGACGGCATCGAGCGCATCGTTCGCAGCTTCAAGGTGATCGAGTACTCGCTGCCCGACGGCTGCTGCGGCGCCTACTACCCCGAAGTGAATCCGCTCGTGCCGCTCTATGCATTCGATCCGCAAAGCCGCACGCCTTCGTACAAGTCGGTGCCCGTGAAGGTGCGGCGCGCGGCGGCCGTGGGTCCCGATTCCGCTACTCGCGCGGTCGTCATTCAGCACGAGGTGGACCACCATGCATGATCTCGTACTCGACCTGTCGCGCGCGCAGTTCGCGATGACCGCGATCTTCCATATCCTGTGGCCGATCCTCACGATCAGTCTCTCCGCGTTTCTTCTCCTGATCGAAGTGCTTTGGCTCAGGACCGGCGATGTGAGCTACTACCGGCACGCGCGTTTCTGGAGCAAGCTGCTGGTGCTCAACTTCGCGGTCGGCGTGGTCAGCGGCATTCCGATGGAATTCCAGTTCGGCACCAACTGGGCCGGCTTCTCGCAGTACAGCGGCCAGTTCGTCGGCAACATTCTCGGCTTCGAAGGGGCGATGGCCTTCATGCTCGAAGCGGGCTTCATCGGCGTGATGCTGCTCGGCTGGGGGCGCGTGTCGCGCGGCATGCACCTGTTCGCCACTGCGATGGTCGCGCTCGGGTCGAGCATCTCGGCGTTCTGGATCATGGTCGCGAACTCATGGATGCAGACGCCGTCGGGCATCGCCGTGGTCGGCGGCAAGATCGTGGTGACCGACTATGTGGCCGCCATCTTCAACCCGGACATGGCGTGGGGCGTCTCGCACATGTGGGTCGCCGCGATCGAGACAGGCATGTTCGTGATTGCGGGCATCTCCGCATGGAACCTCTTTCGCCGCCGCCACCCCGAGTTCTTCGCACGCTCGTTCAGGATTGCGTTGACGGTGCTGGTGTTCGTGGCGCCGCTGCAGATCTGGCTCGGCGATTCGAGCGGCGTCAGCGTGTTCGAAACACAGCCGGCCAAGGGCGCGGCGATCGAAGGGCACTGGGACACCAACAAGCCGGGCACGGGTGCTGCATGGTCGCTGCTCGCATGGCCGAACCAGAAGGAGCAGCGCAACGACTGGTCGGTCGAAGTGCCGGGATTGCTGAGCGTCATCGGCACGCATTCGCTGCATGGCCAGGTAAAAGGCCTGAAGGATATTCCGCGCGCCGACCAGCCGCCGATGATTCCGCTCCTCTATTACGCATTCCGCGTCATGGCCGGCATCGGCTTCGCGTTCATGCTGCTCGCCTTCTGGACCGCCTATGCGCTCCGCAAGGCGCGCGGCAGCCTAGCCGCGCTACTCCAGCAACGCAAGCTGCTGCTCGCGTGGGTACTGTGCATTCCGTTGCCGTATGTCGCGGTGGAAGCAGGCTGGATCGTGCGTGAAGTGGGGCGCCAGCCCTGGGTCGTCTACGGACTGCTGCGCACGAGCGATGCGGTGTCGAAGGTCGCGGCGTCGTCGGTGTCGATGAGCATGATCATGTTCTTCGCCTTCTATGTGGTGCTGCTCGCGACGTTCTTCGTCCTCGCGCGCCGCTGGCTGCGCGCCGGACCGGACCTTACCGTCACGCCGCCCCCCGTCGTCGCGGCACGCGCCGCCTCATCCATCACCGGTTACTAGACAGCGAGGTCGCTCATGGACAGTTCCACTCATTCGATGCTCGCCCTGATCTGGTTCGGCCTGCTCGGCCTGATGCTCGTCTTCTATGTCGTCACTGACGGCTTCGATCTCGGCGTCGGAATTCTCACCCTGTTGCGCGGACGCCGCGGCGACCGCGACGTCATGGTCCAGTCGATCGGCCATGTGTGGGACGCGAACGAAACGTGGCTCGTGGTGCTCGGCGGCGGCCTGTTCGGCGCATTTCCCGCCGCCTACGCGCTGCTGATGCAGGATCTCTATCTGCCGGTCATGGTACTGATCGCCGGACTGATCATGCGCGGCGCGGCCATCGAGTTCCGCCACAGCGTCGATCATGGCCCGCTCTGGGACAAGGTGTTCGGCATCGGCAGCCTGATCGCGGCGGCGTCGCAAGGCGTCGTGCTCGGCAAGGTCATCACCGGCCTCGCACCCGGGCACCTCAGCGCCACGTTCACCGCCGTGTCGGCGATCGGCGTCGTGGCGGGCTACACCCTGCTGGGCGCGACGTATCTCGTCAAGAAGACCGTCGGCGCCATCGAGCAATGGGCGCGGCGCCTTGCGCTCCTGAGCGCGATGCTGACGGTCGCCGCGGCGGTCCTGCTGACTGCGGCGACCTGGCTCTTCAGCAGCGTGGGCCATGACCGCTGGTCGCAACCCGGCGTGCTGCATCTGCTGATCGCGCTCGGTGTGGCTGCCGCGCTGGCGTTCGCCCTGATCATGGCATCGCTCTATCTGGGCAGCGCGCACGGGCCGTTTCGCGCGTCGGTGGCGCTCTTCATCCTGTCGTTCGCGGGTCTCGCGATCAGCCTCTATCCCGACTTCATTCCGGGCAAGCTCGGCGTGATCGAGGCCGCGTCCGACTCGACGACGCTCGTCTTCATGCTCATCGGCATCGGCATGCTCTTTCCGGTGATGATCGGCTACAACCTCTATCAGTACTACATCTTCCGCGGCAAAGTCATCGGCGGTGCCCACGCGGGGGAGTAAGCAATGATCGTTCGCTCGCGTGAGAACTGGTTTCGCATGCTGTTCGTCTGGGACGGCTCGGTGCTGCGTTCGATCGTTCCGCAACTCGTGTTCCTGTCGCTCGTTTCGATCGTGGCGCTCGTCACGGACGGCACGCTGTTCGGCGAGAAGATACCGCTGAACACTACGCCGTTCACGCTGACGGGCCTCACGCTCGCGATCTTTCTTGCCTTTCGCAACAACGCGAGCTTCGAGCGCTACATCGAGGCTCGCGCGCTGTGGGGCGGCGCGCTGATCGGTTCGCGCTCGCTCGTCTCCACGGTCATCAGCCACGTGCCGGAGACCTATCCCGGCTTCGACCGGCTTCAGTTCGTGCGCCGCGTGATCGCGTTCTCGATTCTTCTCAAGCATCAACTGCGGCATACGGAACCGCCCGCTGAACTGCTGCCTCGCGCGAAGCTGCACTATCCGGCCGCCGCGGTGCTGCACGAGTTGCGGGAGCGGCTGGCCCGTCTCGTGCACGATGGCGCCGTCGATCAAACGGTTGCCTGGACCTGGAACCGGCAACTCGACGAACTGATGAACGTGGTCGGCGGTTGCGAGCGGATTGCTTCCACGCCGATTCCCTTCCCCTACGCCGTGCTGCTCCATCGCACCGTGTATACCTATTGCCTGATGCTGCCGTTCGGCCTCATCGACTCGATCGGCATCGTCACGCCGCTCATATCCGTCTTCCTGTCGTACACGCTGCTCGCGCTCGAAGCGATAGCCGCGCAAATCGCCGAGCCTTTCGGCACCTCGCCGAACAGTCTCGCACTCGACTCGATCGTCCGTCACATCGAACGCTCGCTGCTCGAAATGTGCGGCCAGCCGGTGCCACCGCCCGTTTCCGTCGAGGCTCATTACGAACTGACATGAGCCCGCTCAGTGCAGTCCCCCGTCTTTTGTTGTCGCCCCACACCTCCAAGGAGTCACCATGCCGTTCGCCACTGCCTTTATCAACGCGTCGACCAGCGAAGCCAGTCTGCCTTTCAGCGAAGACGCCGTCAGTGACATCTGCGCGCATCTCAACCCGCTGCTGGCGGACGTATTCGCGCTGTACATGAAGACGAAGAACTTTCACTGGCACATGTCCGGCCCGCACTTCCGCGACTATCACCTGATGCTCGACGAGCAGGGCCAGCAGAGCTTCGCGATCACTGACGACATCGCCGAGCGCGTACGCAAGATCGGCGGAACCACGCTGCGCTCGATCAGCGACATCGTGCGCTTTCAGCGGCTTGCCGACAATGAACTGCCAGTGCTCACGGCCGAGCAGATGCTCGCCGAGCTGAAGGCGGACAACCTGCGCATCGCGGCGTTCATGCTCGACGCGCACGACGTGTGCGACCAGTATCGCGATGTGGCTACGGCAAGCCTGCTGGAGAACTGGATCGACGAAGCGCAACGCCGCGCGTGGTTCCTGGCCGAAGCGAGCTGCTAGGCGGTCAGGCATGAAGTCGAAGAAGCGCCGCTCGATGAGCGGCGCTTTTTTTTCGCGGTCGGGGGTCGGATACGATGACCCGGAACGAGCCGGTGGTCGTCGCGGCGTCGAGCGAGGCTCAAGCCTTCACGCCGTCTCGCTGTCCGCCGGGCAAGAGGGATTTCTCACGCGCGGCCATGGCACGGCGCATGGCCTCTGACGCCGCCACCGATCCGGCGACGGCAATCATCACGGGTACCAGAAACGACTGCGCCGGCTCAGTAAATTCGAAGACGAGCAGGACGGCCGTCAACGGCACGCGCATCGAAGTCGCGAGAAAAGCGGCCGCACCGGTGACCGCGAACGCGCCCAATGGCGTTCCTGGCCAGAATGCCGACCATGCAGCGCCCAGTACGATCGCGAGCAATGCGCCATTGCACAGCGCCGGCGTAAGAAGGCCGCCTCCTGCGCCCGCGCGCAGGCTCGTCCAGGTGATCAGCACGCGCAAGACGAGCAATACGGCGGCCATTCCGGCCGCTATCGTTCCGTCGAAACCGGCTTGCGCCGGTCCCTTGCCGTTGCCGAGCAGTTGCGGGAAGCGGACTGCCAGCAAGCCGATGAAAGCGAAGTTCAGGATGCACAGAACAGCGAGTCGCCAGTCGCGAGGCGCCTTTGCGCGAGCCGAAGCGGTCAGCTTGCCAAAGGCAAAGGCCGCCGCTCCGAAGACCGGACCGGCCAGCGCCGCCCATGACATCAACGACGCCGTGGCCGCGTAATGCGGCACCGCGTACTGGGGAAGATTGCCGAGACCCGTGCGCGCGACGAGCGCCGCAATCACCGAAGTCGCGACGGCCGGAACCAGCGCGCGCCAGCCGAACGTGGCAAGCAGCCCCTCCAGCACGAAGCACGCCCCGGAGAGCGGCACGTTATACACCGCGGCGAGGCCGGCGCCCGCGCCGCACGCGACCATCACACGCGTCTCTTCGAGCGTAAGGCCGGCACGTTCGGAGAGCGCGCCGGCAAGCGCCGCGGCGATTTCGCGCGGTGCGACTTCGCGCCCGAGCGGCGAACCGAGTGCGACCGTAACGATCTGCAGCAGCGCATGACAGACCGTTGTGACGAGCGGCATGCGCGGCTGCGGACCATGCACCGCCTTCGCGATACTGACAAGCGGACGGCCGAAGCGATACACGGCCCACCAGCCCGCTCCCGCGACCACGCCGCAAACGGCGAGCACCGCGACCCTGCGTGCAGGGGTCGCGGTGCTCACACCGTCGAGGAAGCTCTCGCCACTGAATATCGTGCCGAGGTCATAGCCATACGCGAGATGCTGAAGCGTGTGCAGGAGGGTCGCCAGGGCGAGACCGGTGAGTCCCGCCATGACACCGGTCAGCACGACGACGATGAGCCTGCGCAAGCCGCGCGAAAACGGACTGTCGTCAGGCGGCTTGTGCATGTTCTAGGACCGACGTCAGTATCATCGCGGCGGCGTTCTGCGGCGCACGCCGGGACGCACGCGGCCGGTACACCTGATCGCCGGGATAGATCGGGTGTCCGCTCATCGCGCAGATGCCGGCGATGCGGGCGCGCGACGCACACCACACCTGGTCGCCGTAGCAGCCTCGCGTCGGGTCGCGCCACGAGATCGTCACCGTGGACGAAGACTGCCGGTCGATCAGGTTGACCACAACGTCGCGGTGCCCCGCTTCAACGGCCTGACGCGCCCGGGCTATCTTCGGCAGGATGTCGCCGGCCTTCGTTCCCGCCGAAAGGCGCGACAACAGGCTGATGGTTTTCGCCCACGGATCGTCGATGCTTCCATTCGCCATCATATTGAGACTCCTTTAAATGAGCTACCTGATCAAATTGCTTTTGCTGGGCGCCTGAAGGAAATGAATCGACGCGTCAGGCCAGCCTCGTCTTTCTCCAGGAATGGGGCGTTTCGCCGACGAAGCGTTTGAACACCGTCGTGAAATGCGCCTGCGAGCGGAATCCGCAATGCAGCGCGACGTCCATGATGTTTTGCTGCGGGTCGATCAAGAGGCGCTGGGCATGCTCGATACGCCGGCGCAGCAGGTATTCATGCGGGCGCAAGCCCGTCGCGCGCCGGAACTGCGCGGCGAAGTGCATGCGTGTCAGGCCCGCCCTCTCCGCCATATCGAAGAGCGTGATCGGATCGGACAGGTGAGCGTCGATATACTCGGTCACGCGATTCATTCGCCATCCGGGCAGCGCGGCGACTTCCCGGCCCTGCCCGTTCGGCGCGGCGAAATGGCGCGCGACGACACGCGACACGATAGCGAGGCACACGCTGTCCGTGAAAACCTTGCCCACGGCGGCGTCGCTGAGGTGCGACACGACAAGGGCCTGCCCCAGCCGTTCGATCGCGGGATCGCGGATCAGCCCCGGGTTGTCCAGCACGATGTCGCCGGCATGCGAACGCTGGAACGTATCTTCGTAGCACTCCGCGAGCACCTGCTGGGAGACGAACAGATGCAGGACGTCCACGGGCGACTCGAAGACGGCGCTGACTGGCACGCCCGGTGCCGTGACCTGCACTGCGCCGCCTGGCACCTGCCCTCGCACGAGCCTGCGGCCCGCGTAGCTGAAACTCAGGGACGCGCATTTCAGGATCAGGCCGAAACAGTGATCGGACTCGCTGCCGTGGTTGGCGACTTCGAGCGGGCGGCTGCCGTCGTGCGTCCAGCGCGCCACCATCACACTGCCCCGATGATGACGTGACGCGCCCTGATGCCTGCTCGGCCGACGCCATTGTTCCTCCGTGTGAATGGAACCGGGAATGCGCGGCGGGGCGATCTCTGCACTCGCATCGGCTTCGGGATAGGTGAGCAACAGTGTGGTCATGAGGGTTCGTCTGACAAATTGATCAGGCTGCGGCCGGAATGCCTGCGCCGCGACGACTCAAAGTTAGTCAAACGAAACTGCTACGACTAGCCGTTCGAAAGGACGGCCATGCCGCCCATTGGGTTGTAACAACCTATATGAAGGTTTAGTACGGGCCCGGGCGAAGCGCGGCACGATACGAACCGCGAGGAGAAGTCGCGCCCGGCACACGTCGCAAGAGCGTGGCCCCGCACGGCTGCTGCCGTGCGTTTTTGAAAAGCTGCGTGCGTTTTCTAATCGATGCGTCAGGATGGATCGCTACATTCGGCAGGTCCCTAACCCTTCGCTCGACAATACCTTCATGGCCGATGTACGCGACATTCCATCCATCCGCAGCGGAGCGCCTGCCGACCACCCCCTGCGCTTTCAGGCGCCGCATGCGCACCTGTCCAGCGTGTTCGGCAACGACTGGCTTTCGCTGCGTGCCGAAGCATTCGCGCGCTTCTTCGGTACGCCGACCTTCCTTGTCGCGCAGACGGTGATCGTCGGCGTGTGGATGGCCGCGAACCTGCTCGGCTTCACTCATTTCGACCGCTACCCGTTCATTCTGCTGAACCTCGCCTTCAGTCTGCAGGCCGCGTATGCTGCGCCGCTCATTCTGCTTGCGCAGACACGGCAAGCCGATCGCGACAAGGCGTTGGCGGCGGCCGATGCCCATCATCGGGAAGACCTCGCGCAGGCGTCCAGGCAGCGCGAGCTCGAACTCGTCCACCAGACCGGGCAGCTCACCCTGCTGTTGCAGCAGAACACCCGTCTCACCGAGGTGACGCGCGAGCTCACCGAGCGAATCGAGTCGCTGACTCGCGAAGTGCACGAACGGCTGACTCAAGCACCGCATGCAGAACCAACGTCCCCCGCCGAGCCCCGATAAGCGGCGCAATTGAGGCGCCGCGAGCAAGCGCGGCGGCGCCAGATGCCCGGCTCGCGAAAGCCGCGGCACGTTCCCTCGTCACGCGGCCTGTCAGGAATCCCCATCCAAAAGCGGCTCAACAAGTCTTCGTACTTGATGCCAGCGCTCGGGCGCGGCCGGTCGCATGCCTTCATCCTGCCTTCACCGTGCGATTAGAAAACATGACGTTGTCAGATTAAAGAAAGGCCAGGTGGGAATCCGTACGCTCTGCATCGACGCAATTCGCCCGCTTTCCGGAAGACCTCCGGTTCGCGGCCAGCGAGACGCAAACCAATGCACACATCGTATGGAGCCCACTCGTCATGACCTCTGCCGAAGATGAACTAGCCGCCGCTGATGAAAGCCGAACGGGAGTCGAGCGATGAGATTTCCTTTCAGTTTCAGGTCCGTGTTCGCCGATGGTCCGCGCCGCGCGTCGCGGCCGGTAGCCGCCGCTCTCGCCCTCGCGCTGGCGGGTTGCGTGAACTACGCCGGCATCCATAGCGACAGCCAGATCGCCGCGCCCACGCAGTACGCCACCGCGCAGAGCCTGCCAGCCGAAGGCGCCCCGTGGCCCTCGACTGACTGGGCCACGCAGTTCGGCGACCCGCAGTTGCCGAAGCTGATCGACGAGGCGCTCGAAGGCAGCCCCTCGATCGCCGAGGCGCAGGCGCGACTGGCGAAGGCCTCGTCCTATATCGAGTCCTCGCGCGCCGGGCTCTTTCCCAAGGCGGGAGCAAGCTATTCGTGGAACCGCTTGCTGCTTTCGGAGAACCTCCTTCCGCCGCCGTTCGGCGGCACCTGGTACAGCGAGAACAGCGTGCTCGCCAGCGCCTCGTGGGATCTGGACCTGTGGGGCAAGAACCGCGCACGGCTTGCGCAGGCAGTCTCGCAAAGCAAGGCAGCCGATGCGGATTTGCAGCAGGCGCGCGTGACGCTGGCCGCCTCGGTGGCGTCCACCTATAACCAGCTCGCGCAGCTCTATGCCCTGCGTGACATCGCGCAGCGCGAGATCGACGACCGCAACACGATCCGCAGTATCACCAACGAGCGTGTCACCGCGGGGCTCGACACGAACGTCGAGCAGGAAACCGCACGCGGCAACGTGGCGACCAGCAAGACGACGCTGAGCCAGCTCGACGGTCTGATCGAGGTGGTGCGCTACCAGCTCGCGGCGCTGCTGGGCAAGGGACCGGACCGCGGACTGCAGATCGCGCAGCCGGCGCTCGGCGCGAACGCGCCGGTCGCGCTGCCCGACAACCTGCCGGCTGACCTGATCGCGCGGCGCCCGGACATCGTGGCGGCGCGCTGGCAGGTGGAGGCGGCGCTCCAGGGCGTGAAGGAGGCGAAGGCCGAGTTCTTCCCGGACGTGAATCTCTCGGCCAGCATCGGCCTCGATGCGCTCGGCTGGGGACGGTTCCTGCGGGCGTCGAGCCGGCAGATCGAAGCGGGTCCGGCCATCCACCTGCCGATCTTCGACGCGGGTGCGCTGCGCGCGCAGCTGAAGGGCCGCTATGCGGACTTCGACGCGGACGTGGCGAACTACGACAAGACGCTCGTGAATGCACTCTCGCAGGTGGCCACGCAGATTTCGTCGATTCGTTCGTCGGACCAGCAACTGGTCGACGCACAGCAGGCACTGGATGCCTCGACGCGCGCGTACGAGCTCGCCGTGGTGCGCTACCGCGCGGGGCTCGTGCCGCAGATCCAGGTGCTGCAGGCGGACGACACGCGGCTCGCGGCGGACCAGACGGTGACGAACCTGGCAATGCAGCGGCGCGACCAGCAGATCGCGCTGATCCGCGCGCTGGGCGGCGGCTTCGATGCACAGGCCGTCGGCCTTGCGATGCCGCCCGCCGACGCCGCGGGCGCTGCCGCCGCATCAGCGCCGGCAGCGCAGGCCGTGGTTTCTGCTGCGACGGCCACGGAGCCCGAGAGCGCGTCGCGCATCCCTCGCTGAACCAATAACACTTTTATAGAGAAACCGGAGCCTGACCATGAGCACTCCTCCCCCGCAACCGGCGGCGGCCCCGCAGCCGGACCCGAACCACCACCGGCGCAGGCGCCTGATCGCGCTCCTCGTCGTCGTGATCCTCGTCACGGCGATCGCCTACGCGATGTACTACTTCCGTGTGGCGCGCTTTCACGTGAGCACTGACGACGCCTACGTGAACGGCAACGTCGTGCAGATCACGCCGCAAGTCACCGGCACGGTGATCGCCGTAGAGGCCGACGACACGCAGACGGTGCGCGAAGGCCAGCCGCTCGTTGAACTCGACGCCGCCGACGCGCGCGTGTTGCTGCAGCAAACCGAGGCGACGCTCGCGCAGACGGTGCGCCAGGTGCGCGGCCTCTTCGTCGATGACGACCAGTACGCGGCGCAGATGGCCGTGCGCGAAGCGGACCTCGCACGCGCGCAGGAAGACCTGCGCCGGCGCCTGACGGTGCAGCAGACGGGCGCCGTCTCGCAGGAAGACGTTTCGCATGCGCACGATGCGGTGCGAACGGCACAGGCCGCGCTCGACGCGGCGCGCGAGCAGCTCGCGGCAAATCGCGCGCTCACGGCGGACACGACGATCGCGCGCCACCCCGACGTGCAGGCCGCCGCCGCCCGGGTACGCGACGCGTATCTGGCCAACGCGCGCAACGTGCTGCCGGCACCGGTGACGGGCTACGTGGCGCAGCGCTCCGTGCAGGTGGGGCAGCGTGTTTCGCCGGGCACGCCGCTGATGGCGGTCGTGCCGCTCAACGAAGTGTGGGTCGACGCGAACTTCAAGGAAGTGCAGCTCGGCCGCATGCGCATCGGGCAGCCGGTGACACTGACGGCGGACGCGTACGGCTCGTCGGTGGTGTATCACGGCCGGGTGATCGGGTTTTCGGCGGGCACGGGCTCGGCGTTCTCGCTGCTTCCCGCGCAGAACGCGACGGGCAACTGGATCAAGGTGGTGCAGCGGCTGCCGGTGCGCATCGGGCTGGATCCGAAGGAACTGGCGCAGCATCCGCTGCGCATCGGGCTGTCGATGCAGGCAGACGTGGACATCCACGACGAGAGCGGTAGCGAACTGGCCAACGCCCCCACCACCGAGTACCAGACGGATGTGTTCGCCCGGTACGGCGACGACGCCGACGCGGAAATCGCACGCATCATCGCGGCGAACGCCGGGCACGGGGCCGACCATGCCGCAAACGGCGGCGCCGTGATGAACGACGCACCACGCAAGGGCGCGATCGCGAAGGTCGCGAAGGTCGCGCAGACCGCGCAAGTGGCGCAGACGGCGCCATGAGCGGCGTGCTTCAGCATCCGGCCCGGCAAACGGTTCGTCACAACATACAGCACAAGGCTCGACTTCCATGGCTCTGGCACAGGCTCCCCTACCCCCGCTGAGCGGCGGCCGGCTCGTCCTCGCGACGATCGCGGTGGCGCTCGCCACGTTCATGAACGTGCTCGACACGTCGATCGCGAACGTCGCGATTCCGACGATCTCGGGCAACCTCGGCGTCTCCGTCGACCAGGGCACGTGGGTCATTACGGTGTTCGCGGCTGCGAACGCCGTGTCGATTCCGCTCACGGGCTGGCTCACGCAGCGCATCGGCGAGATCCGGCTCTTCGTCGGCGCGATCGTGTTGTTCACGCTCACGTCGTGGCTGTGCGGCATCGCGCCGACCCTGCCGGTGCTGCTCGTCGCGCGCGTGGTGCAGGGCGCGGTCGCGGGGCCGCTGATCCCGCTCTCGCAGGCAATCCTGCTGGGCTCCTACCCGAAGGAAAAGTCGTCATCAGCGCTCGCGCTGTGGGGGATGACGGCGACGGTCGGCCCGATCGCGGGCCCGACCCTCGGCGGCTGGATCACCGACAACTACAACTGGTCGTGGATCTTCTACATCAACATCCCGGTCGGCGTGTTCGCCGCGACCGTCACGTGGATGATGTACCGCAAGCGCGAGACGCCCACGCGCAGGACGCCCATCGATATCGTCGGCCTCGGGCTGCTGATCGTCTGGGTGGGCTCGCTGCAGGTGATGCTCGACAAGGGCCGCGACCTCGACTGGTTCAACTCGCCCGTGATCGTCGCGCTCGGCATCACGGCGCTCATCAGCTTCGCGTTCTTCCTCGTCTGGGAGCTGACCGAGGAGGACCCGATCGTCGACTTGCGGCTCTTCGCGCAGCGCAACTTCCTGGGCGGCACGGTCGCGATCTCGGTCGCATACGGCGTGTTCTTCGGCAACCTCGTGCTGCTGCCGCAATGGATGCAGGAATATCTCGGCTACCGCGCGCTCGATGCGGGGCTCGTCACCGCGCCGCTCGGCGTGTTCGCCGTGCTTCTCTCGCCGGTCATCGGGCGCGTGCTCAAGAGCTGGGACGCACGCGCCGTCGCGACGCTCTCTTTCGTGGGCTTCGCGGGCGTGTTCTACATGCGCACGAACTACGTGATCTCGATCGATACGTGGCATCTCGTACTGCCGACGCTGCTGCAAGGCATCCCGATGGCGCTCTTCTTCGTGCCGCTCACATCGATCATCCTGTCGGGGCAGCCGCCGCAGCGGCTGGCGGCGGCGGCGGGCGTGTCGAACTTCGCGCGCGTGTTCTGCGGCGCGGTCGGCACGTCGATTGCGGGCAACGAGTGGAACAACCGCACGGTGCTGCATCACGTGCGGCTCACCGAGCAGGCAAGCATCGACAACCCGGGGTTCAATCATCAGATCGACCTGACGCGCTCGCTGCTGCATCTGAACGTCGATTCCGCACGCGCCCTCTTCGATTACACCGTCAACACGCAAGCGGCGATGATGGGGCTCAACGACATCTTCTACATCTCGTCCATCATCTACGTGCTGATCATTCCGCTCATCTGGATCACGCGGCCGACGAAGGGCGGCGGCGGTGCCGCAGCGGCGGGCGCGCACTGAGCGCACTCGGTCGTCAGAGGTCGGAGGGAACATCCGCATGTCACGCAATGGCGGTGCGGCGCTTGAAGCGCCGCACCGCCGGTCTCTCAGGCTGGCCCTTCAGGATCGGGGCTCGTTCTTAGCGCAGCCATCCCTTGATGGAATCGGCCATGACATTGGTCGATATGCCATAGCGATCGTGCAGCGTGGGCAGCGCGCCCGCGGCCAGGAACGCATCGGGCAGCGCGATCTGACGATACGTCGGCGTGACGCCGGCCGTGAGCAGCGTGGTCGCGACCGCTTCGCCAAGGCCGCCGATCACCGTGTGATTCTCGGCCACCACGACCATCCGGCCCGTGCGCCGCGCTTCGCGCAGGATCGTTTCGGTATCGAGCGGCTTGATGGTCGGCACGTGCAGCACGGCCACGCCGACGTTGTCCGCTTCCAGCGCCTTCGCGACCTCGAGCGAGCGCATGGTCATGATGCCCGAGGAGATGATCAGCACCTCCGCCCCGTCGCGCAGCAGCTTGGCCTTGCCGAGTTCGAACCGGTAGTCGTATTCGTCGAGCACGGCGGGCACGTTGCCGCGCAAGAGGCGCGCATACACCGGTCCCTTGTGGGCGGCGATGGCGGGCACCATCTGCTCGATGTCGAGCGCGTCGCACGGATCGATCACCGTCATGTTGGGCATCGCACGCATCAGCGCAAGGTCTTCCGCCGCCTGATGGCTCGGGCCGTAGCCGGTCGTCAGGCCGGGCAGCGCGCAGACGATCTTCACGTCGAGGTTGTCCTCGGCGATCGCCTGGTGCATGAAGTCGTATGCACGGCGCGTCGCGAACACGGCGTAGGTCGTCACCCACGGCTGCGCGCCTTCGTGCGCCAAACCGGCGGCCGCACCCATCAGCAATTGCTCGGCCATGCCCATCTGGTAATAGCGTTCCGGAAACTCCTTCGCGAAGATGTGCAGGTCGGTGTACTTGCCGAGGTCGGCGGTCATGCCGACCACGTTGGTCTTCGTGCGGGCGAGTTCGGCGAGCGCGTGCCCGAACGGCGCGGAACGCGTGACCTGTCCTTCGCCCGCAATCGAGGCGATCATCGCGGACGTCTTCAGACGCGGCTTCTGGGTGATGGTGGTGTCGCTCATGCTTGCCTCCCGGCTTCGAGTGCTGCGAGCGCCAGTTGCCACTCGTGGGCATCG
>NZ_JFHC01000071.1 GCF_000698595.1 Caballeronia glathei
GAGTGTGGAGTGTGACGGGTGCGCTGCATCGGCGCCTTTCGGGATTTGTCGGGCCGCATTGCGCCTGTCGGCGGCCTCTCTGTCTGGAACTTGCTACGCAAAGCGGACAAGCGTAGATCATGGCAGCAGCATATGTCACTTCGCGAGGATTTCAAGTGCGATCGGTCCTCTCGGTTCACTTGCCGACCGGCCTGCACGCGCCGCCTCTGGCATGGACGCAGCCACTTCATTCTTCCGACTGGCCGGCCACCGTTTCGCCTCCGGCTCGACTCCGGTGACATTCGATATCTTCAGGATGTTCAACTCCGATTTCGGACATAGTCTTGTCCCACATTCGCGTCCGGCGAAATCGGAGTGCTCGTATGAGCAACTCTGCAACGAGGCCAGCCCAGCGAGGCCCGGCTATCGCAACAACAGCGGCCGGACCCACAAACGCCTGGGGTTGGCACCCACGTCGGCTTGGGTGAGAAGAATCCGGCGCGACGGTGCGCCTCCCCGGCGCGGTATCGCGCCAGCATGGGCTGCCGCCGCGAAGGCAGTACGCGCACTCCGTCGGAGAAAACACGCGCGATTCCGTGGCTGGTCGACTGCCGCTCCCCGTGACATTGGACCAAAGTCCAATACCTGCCGGCGCGCGCTAGTCATATTCTAGAACTGACGTACTTTTGTCCCGTTCGGCCCGATGTGAACGGCCCGTATGCGCCTCAATCCTCGTCAACACGGCGCCCGAGCCTTTTTGCAGTCGTTTCGCCGAGCGGCGGGCATCAAGTTCGCCTCTTCTTCGAAAAAGAATGGTGACCTGCACCTGATTCATCGAACCACATTGGCTGGGTGGACGGACTGGCGCCTGGAGCAGGTGTTCGACTGTCCGGGCACGACGGGAGCACGCCATGCGGCAACCCAAGATCGTCATCGTCGGCGCTGGACCGGTTGGCGGATCGGCGGCTCGTTGTGCAGCCGTGTCGATCCCGGGCGCGAAGATCGTCGTCGCCGATGTCGCGCGAGCGCGGGCCGAAAGGCGCGTGCTTGACCTCGCCCACGCTGCAGCGTCCCGGGGACGCAACCGCTTCTACGGCAAGGGCGCTACTCACTACGGGATCGCCAGCGCGATTGCGCGAACCCGCGAAGTCATCGTGCACGGCACCAACCTCAGAAGGCTTGATCATCGTTCAGCGTGCGGGGCAGGGTCCCGGCATCGGAGGCTTCAAGGACGATTCGCGGATGGATGTCGCATTGCGCGTGGGGAATCCCCGGTATTTCGTCACCTTCTTCCGCGATCCGGAGCCGCGCGAGACCTTGCTGGTCTGCGCGGCCGAGCCGCAGGTCGTCAAGAATGCGCACGCGCTGCATCCGGGTGGCGCGGAGCCGGGTATCGTCGGCAACGCTGCATCCCGGGCGTCATGACGGGGCGTCGAATATCTGCATCGTCGATGGAGACGGATTCGTCGCATCGTGGCGGCTCGATACGTTTGACTGCAAGTTTGGTATATGGCTCCAACACCTGCCACTGACCTGCAAGGAGGCAATCGATGTTGCCGACGCTCACTTCCGAAAAGGCGCTCTCCCGCGGGCTGCTAGATGTACTGATCCGCGCCGGGCTGATAGCGGTTCTGGTGATTTTCTGCTTCCGGATCTTCTACCCGTTCCTCAACCTGATGGTCTGGTCCCTGATCCTGGCGATCACGCTCTATCCCCTGCAGGTCAGACTCAGGCGCGGGGTGCTCAAAAAGGACGGCCATGCCGCGACATTGATCGTTCTGGTTACCTTCATCATCGTCCTCGTGCCGACGTGGCTGCTGGGCAACGCGATGGCCGCCTCGCTGGAGCGTGCGATTGACATCGCGAAGAGCGGCACCTTCCAGATTCCGCCGCCGGCCGAGTCGGTAGCGGCCTGGCCGCTGGTGGGCAAGCGGCTGTACGAATTCTGGATGCAGGCCGCCACCGACCTGACCGGTCTCGTGATGAAGTTCGCCCCTCAGTTGAAGGGGGTCGGTGTCGTGCTGCTGGGGACGGTCACGAGCCTCGGCGCGGGGCTGCTGCTCTTCTTCGTTGCCGTGATCGTCGCGGGAATTTTCATGGCTTACGGGGAAGCGGGGCATCGCAGCGCAGTGCAGATCGCTTCGCGCATTTCGGGCCCCGAGAACGGCCCGGCGATCACCGAACTGTGTACCGCGACCATCCGCGCGGTGGCGCAAGGCGTGGTGGGTATCGCGTTCATCCAGATGCTGCTGGTAGGCGTTGCTTTTGTCGTGATGGGTGTTCCCGCCGCTGGCGTACTGGCGTTCCTGGTCCTGTTGCTCGGGATCATGCAATTGCCCGCCACGCTGATCACGATTCCGGTAATCGCCTTTGTCATTGCCACCGAAGGTGTCAGCGCGGCGACGATCGTCTTCTCGATCTACGTCTTCGTTGCGGGACTTGCCGATAACGTACTCAAGCCCTTGCTGCTGGGCCGCGGCGTCGACGTGCCGATGCCGGTCGTGCTGATCGGCGCGCTGGGCGGCATGGTCACCGGCGGCGTGATCGGGCTGTTCATTGGTCCGGTGGCGCTTGCAGTCGGCTATCAACTGTTCTGGCGATGGGTGGAGGACCAGCCGAAAGCGGAGGTGACGCAAGAGCAAAAGCAGTCCTGATACCGCGAGGGCCGTGCCGTGCCGCGCTTCGCCCGCCCCGAACGCCTGCTGCTGATCGGCGCGGCGTGCGTCGGTGGCTGCGTCCAGCTCGGGCCCGACTTTCATCCCCAGCGCGAGGCCTGGACCGAACACTGGAGCAGCCCGCCCATCGCGCAGGTCACCGCCCAGGGCGTACAGCCCGACGCCCGGCAGTGGTGGCAGGTATTCGAGGACCAGAATCTCGAGCGTCTGATTGCCGAAGCCGACGCCCACAACGCCGACCTGAGAATCGCCGGGCTGCGCGTGGTGGAGGCGCGCGCTCAACTGGGCATTGCGCTGAGCGGGCGCTACCCGCAAGTGCAGCAGATCACCGGTGAAGTTCTGTACGGCGATGAAAAGCGCTCCGGCGGAAACCGCCCCCATTCGGGCGGATTCCTGCAATACAGCGCGGGCTTCAGCGTCGGCTGGGAACTCGATTTCTGGGGGCGTTTCAGCCGCGCGATCGAGTCGGCCGATGCCGCCTATTTTGCCGCCAAAGCCAACCATGACGATGTGCTGGTGCTGCTGCACGCCCAGGTGGCCAACACCTACTACGCCCTGCGCACGGCCGAAGCGCGCCTGCGCATCGCCCGCGACAACGCCAAGCTGCAAAAGCGCAGCTTCGAGATCACCCAGCGTCTGTTCAAGAGCGGCGAGAGCGATGAGCTGGATCTGCAGCAGGCGAAGACACAGTATCTGGGCACGCTCGCCACGATTCCCAATTTCGAGAGCCAGATCGTGCTTTCCCGCCATGCGCTGTCCGCCCTGATCGGCCGCCCGCCAGGTCCGCTGCCCGAACTGGAGGCGCAGCCGGGCAAGGAAGGCATGATCCCGCTCGTCGACCGCGCGGTGCTGCAGGACGTGCCCGCCGACCTGCTGCTGCGCCGTCCGGACGTTCGCGCGGCCGAACTGAACGTTGCTGCCCAGTCGGCGCTGATCGGCGTGGCCGAGGCCGATCTCTATCCTTCCGTGACCCTTCTTGGCAGCCTGGTCTGGACCGCCACTTCGGTGGCGGGCGCGCCCAGCACGCTGGCGCTCGTCGGCGGTCCCACCGTGAGCTGGAACGTGTTCGACCATGGCAGGATTACGAACAACGTGCGGGTACAGGACGCGCGTCTGCAGCAGCTGATCGTCGCCTACCAGAATGCCGTGCGCGAGGCCGCGCGCGAGGCTGACGATGCCGCCACGAGTCTCGTCTCGGCACTGCAGCGCGAAAGTATCCTGCGCGACGCGGAACTCGCCGCGCTGCGCTCGCTGACGCTCGCCAATACGATCTATCGCGAGGGATACTCGGACTTCCAGCGGGTACTGGATGCGCAGCGTGCGCTCTCGTCCCAGCAGGACGCTTATGTGGTGAACCGCGGCAATGCCGTGTCCAGCCTGATTACCCTTTACGCGGCCCTCGGCGGCGGCTGGCATACCGGCGAGCCGCTCGTCGACGCGGCGACCCGTGAACAGATGGAGCAACGCACCAACTGGGGCGATCTGCTGAACGATTCGAAGCCGCCGTCCGTGACGACACGCCAGGCGTTGCCGGAGGGAAATCCCGATGAGTGAGGCACCGAAACCTCCGGCAACGACGCCGCCCGACACGCCAGCGCCCGCCGCCGATCCGGCAGGCAAGGGGGTCAAGTGGGTCGTCGTGGTGATCGTAGTGAGCCTCGTCTGGTACCTGCTCGCCGACCGGTTCACGCCATACACCCAGCAGGCGCGGGTGCAGGCATTCGTGGTCGCGGTGGCCCCGGAAGTGTCGGGGCAGGTGATCCGGGTGCTCGTGCACGACAATCAGCAAGTGAAGGCCGGTGCCGTCCTGTTCGAAGTGGATCCGCTGCAGTACCAGATCACGCTCGACCGTGCACGTGCCGACCTCGATTCGATACGCCGTCAGATAGGCGCGAGCACGGCAGGCATCGATTCGGCGCGGGCATCGTTGCGCGCCGCCATCGCAAACGAGGTCAAGGCGCGTCAGGATAGCGAGCGTCTGGAGAGGCTGTACCGCGAAGACGAGGGTACCGTGTCGCTGCGCCGCCTCGAGGTGGCCCGCGCCACCCACGAACAGGCCGTGAGTCAGGTCGCCGCCGCCCGCGCCGAGGTGGAGCGCGCGCGCGAACAGCAAGGTGGCGGCGATGCGGACAACGCGCAGTTGCGCAGCGCCTCCGCCGCTGTGAAAAAGGCGGAACTGGACCTGGCCAATACGCGGATACGCGCGCGCTCGGCCGGCCTGATCACCGATCTGCGCACCGACGTCGGCCAGTTCGCCGCTGCCGGCGCAGCCGTCATGACGTTGATTTCGATGAGCGATGTCTGGGTGAGCGCGGATATGACCGAAAACAACCTGGGGCATGTCGAGCCTGGCACGCCGGTCGGCATCGTGCTTGACGCGCTGCCGGGCGAGATATTCGAAGGACGCGTTCGCAGCGTGGGGTATGGCGTCAGCGACGGCCAGAGCACGCCGCCCGGCGGTCTGCCGACCGTCCAGAACAGCCGCGACTGGCTGCGTCCGGCGCAACGTTTCCCGGTGATCGTCGAGTTTGCGCCGGGTGCGGCGCCCTCGCTTCGCGGCATCCGTATTGGCGGGCAGGCGGAAGTCATGGCGTTTCCGAGGCCGGGCAATCCGCTCAACCTGCCGGGCCGCGTGTTCCTGCGTCTGATGAGCTGGCTTTCCTACGTCTACTGATGGCGACCATGTTCAGGGAACGTGACCCTCTCAGCCAGCGTCCGCTACGCCTCGCAAGCGGCACCGCGCTGTGCCTTGCGGCCAGTTTCGGTCTCGACCTGCCGATTCCGGTGGTCGCCCCGGTATTCGCCGTCTTTCTGCTTGCCACGCTCGACCGGCCGCTGTCGCTCAAGGCCGCGCTGGGCCTCGCGCTGGTGGTGATGTTGACCACCGGCTCCGGTCTGCTGCTCATCCCGTTGCTGCGCCACTACCCTGCCTCTGGCGTGCTGCTGATCGGTCTGGGTCTTTTCCTTGCTTTCCGCTATGGTCTGCGCGGAGGAAACAATCTGATCGCGACCTTTCTGGTGGCCGGGCTCACGATGATCTCCGCAGCAGGCACCGCCGATTATCAACTGGCCGTCACGGTCGTGGGCGCCCTCGTCAAAGGGCTTCTGCTTGCCGTGGTGGTGCTGGCTGTCAGCCACTGGCTGTTTCCCGAACCCGCGAGGGGCCGCGCACAGCCTGCTGCCCCGGCCTTGCCCGATGCCGAGGCCGGCCGGATCGCATTGCGCGCCGCACTGGTGGTGATGCCCGCCTTCCTGCTCGCCCTGACCGATCCCGCCAGCTACATGCCGATCATCATGAAGTCCGTCAGTCTTGGCCGGCAAAGCTGCACGACGTCGGCTCGCGGCGCGGCACGCGAACTTCTCGGGTCCACGCTGTTCGGCGGCTTGCTGGCAATCGTGTTCTGGTTTGCACTGAGGCTCTCCGCCCATCTATGGATGTTCTTCCTGTGGATGTTGCTGTTTGGCCTGCTGATGGCGCGCAAGCTCTATTCCGTCAGGCCGCAGCGATACCGTCCCGGCTTCTGGCTGAACAGCCTCGTCACCCTCATTATCCTGCTCGGTCAGTCGGTTCAGGACAGTGTGGCCGGCAAGGATGTCTATAGTGCCTTCGCGGTGCGCATGGGCCTTTTCGTTGCCGTGACCCTGTATGCGTGCCTGATGCTCCAGCTTCTCGATCAGCCCGGCCGTGTGCGATAGCCGATAGCCCGCCCCGGGTGGCGGCGAGATGCGCTTCAAGGTTGTGACCATACGCCGTCCGTCGTCCGAAGGTGACGCTGGCCGGCCTTCTGTCTGCATCCTTTCAGGACCGGACATGTTTGCAGGCTCTTTCACGAGATTGCGAGAGGTTCCATCATGGACAATGCCAGGAAAGCCGCGGACCGCCCCTTGCAGGCTCGCCACGTGTTCGAGGAATTTGCGAGGACCATCTGGTATCTGCGAGCGATCCTCGCCGGGCTGCTGGCGATTTTCGTCCTGCTTTCGGTCGGCATGTATTACGCGGGTGGACCGATCGAAGCAGCGAACCGTGCGCCATCGTCCCTTGGGCAGACGCTTTACTTCTGCACGATCACGGCGCTCACCATCGGGTACGGCGACGTGGTTCCCACGACTACGTTGGGCCGCATCGACGCGATCCTGCTCGGCGTGGTGGGCCTGTTGGTAACAGGTGTCGTCACCGCTGCCGCGGTGCGCGGTGTCCAGGAGGCGGCGCGTCGGGCTGGCATCCAGGGCTAGGGATGCGGCGGCGGCGGGGGATCTCCCGCCGCGCAGCCTCGCCGCCGTTGACGTGCAGCTCCTTGAACGGGTGAAAGCTTTCACCCAGGCGCTCCGTGCACCGAACTGTGTATTGCCCCGACCGCTTTGCATGTTTAGACTCGCCGGGTCGACTTTCACAACGGCCTCGCATGCTGAAGATCCTCGGAAAAGCGTCGTCCATCAACGTCCGCAAAGTGCTCTGGGCGTGTGCCGAACTGCACCTTCCCTTTGAGCGGGAGGATTGGGGAACGGGCTTCAGACCAGCCGATACGCCTGAATTCCTTTCGTTGAATCCCAATGGGCTGGTACCCGTCATCAAGGACGGAGACTTCGTGCTTTGGGAGTCGAACTCGATTATTCGCTATCTGGCTTCCCGCTATGGCGGCCAGGCGTTGTATCCCGCCGACCCGGTGGTGCGGGCGCCGATCGATCAGTGGATGGACTGGCAGGCAACCGACCTGAACCGGTCATGGAGCTACGCATTTCTGGGCCTGGTCAGGAAGTCGCCCGCCCACGTGGACGCGAACCAGATTGCCGAGTCGCTCGGAAACTGGGGCAGGCACATGCGCATACTGAATAGCCGGCTTGAGACGACGGGTGCCTTCGTCGCCGGGGAGCAATTCTCGCTCGCCGACATTCCGGTGGGACTGTCAGTGAATCGCTGGTTCAGCACGCCCTTCGAACATCCCCATTTCCCCGCGGTATCGAATTATTTCGAACGGCTGGGGGAACGCCCCGGTTTTGCGGCCTACTGCAGGAATGGGACACCATAGTTAGTAGCAGCGCCATCACTCTCACGGTGTTTGCAGCGTTCCATCCTTCAACCGTGTCTGCGTCCACGTCGTCGCGGTGTTCTCACACGGATATTTCGCTGCCTCGGCCTCGTCGATGTCCACGCCGAGTCCGGGCTTGTCGTTCGCGTAGACGTGTCCGTTGCGGAATTCGGGCAGACCAGGGAACACATCGAGCAACGCAGCCTTCTGGCCCTTCAACTCTTGGATCACGAAGTTCGGCGGCTCCGTCCCCGACCACTCCTGGACGCCGAAATTGCGCGACGCCAGATCGATGTGAATGTTCGCCGCGTGCGCAAGCGGCGACATGTCGCCGGGGCCGTGCCAGGCGGTCCTCACGCCGAACTGCTCCGCGAAAATCTGCAGCTTGCGCCCGGCCGTGATGCCGCCGATCTGGCTCAGGTGAACGCGAATGAAATCGATCAGCCGCTCGGTGATCAGGAAGCGCCATTCAGATGGATTGTTGAAGAGCTCCCCCTGCGCCAGGGGGGTGGTTGTCTTCGCTCTCAGCTGACGCATCCATTCGCCTTCTTCGAGCGCGATGGCATCTTCCAGAAAGAAAAGGTCGTATTGTTCCAGTTCGCACGCAAACCTGATCGCTTCGACAGGCTTTAGCCGCTCATGCACGTCGTGGCACAGCGCGACGTCGAAGCCGACCTTGTTGCGGATGCCGTCAAAGAGCTTGAGCGTCTCGCGCATGTATTTGCGGCTGTCCAGGTACACGCCGTCAGGGGCGCCCTGAGGAGCCCCCGCGGGCGCCTTGCCGTAGACGCCTCCGCCATATCCGCCGCTTTGGCAGCGGATATGCGTGATGCCCTGTTCGCGGTACCGCTGGATGTTTTCGCACAGTTCGTTGAGGTCCCGGCCGTCGGCGTGACGGTAGATCGGCACGCCTTCGCGGCACTTGCCGCCGAAGAGTTGATAGAGCGGCATGTTCGCGAGCTTGCCTTTGATATCCCACAGCGCCATGTCGACGCCAGAAATGGCGTTGTTCTCGATCGGGCCATTGCGCCAGTAGGCGTTTTGGTGCATCAGTTGCCAGAGCTCTTCGATCGCCTCGGCATTGCGTCCGATCAAAAGCGGCCGCAGGTATTCCTCGATGAGGCACTTGACCGCGACATGCCGATACGCGAACGTCGCGCAGCCGAGACCGTACAGGCCGTCCTGATTCGTCTCCACCTTCACGACGATCAGATTGATGCCTTCGGGCGCGGTCAGGATGACCTTAACATCGGTGATGAGGGTTGCCATATTCAGTCTGCCAGAGGTGTTGGTCGAATTCGCTTCACGTGCGGCCAACGGCGAGCGGTCCCTCGTCCTTCACGCGCTGATTCGAATGCGCAGGCACGGTGATCATCAGAATGACCGAGAGCAGCAGTGCGGCCGCCATGAACATGTACGAAGCAGCGGGGCTGCCGGTCGCGCCGTTCAGGTAGCCGACCACCCAGGAACCGCAGAATGCGCCCAGCGCGCCGCATGCGTTGATGATGCCGATCGCGCCGCCGAGCACGTTGCTCGGAATCAGCTCCGGCACGAGAGCGAAGAACGGGCCATACGGCGCATACATCGCCGCGCCTGCCACGACCAGCAGCGCGAACGAGATCCAGAAATGCGAACCGCCGATCAGGTACGACGCCACGAACGCAATGGTCCCGATGAGCAGGAGCGGCCAGACGAAGAGCTTGCGATTGCGGGTCTTGTCGGAAAGCCACGAGGCGAGCAGCATCAGGATAATGGCGGCGAGATACGGCACGGCGGCGAGCCAGCCGACCGATACGATATCGATTGTCGAGGCCTGCTTCAGGATCGACGGCAGCCACATGATGAAACCGTACACGCCGATGCTCCAGAGTGCGTGAATCGCACAGCACTTGAGCACGATCGAAGAACGGAACGCCGACTTGTAGTCGCGCACCGGCGCGATGTGTGCCTGCTCCGCCTTGAGGCGCGCATCGAGTTCGGCCTTTTCGGCGTCGGTCATCCACGGTGCGTCAGCGGGGCGGTCCTTCACCGTGAACCACCACACGATTGCCCATGCGATCGCCGGCAGGCCTTCGATCATGAACATCTCGCGCCAGCCGAAGCTGTGCACCAGATAGCCGGACACGACCGACATCCACAGCACCGTCACGGGATTTCCGAGAATCAGGAACGTGTTCGCACGCGAGCGCTCGCTGCGCGTGAACCATCGGCTGATGTACATCAGCATCGACGGCATCACGGCGGCTTCCACCACGCCGAGCACGAATCGCAATGTCATCAGCATCGGGATATTGCTGACCATGCCGGTTGCCGCGGCGCACAGGCCCCACAGAATCAGGCTGAAGAAGATAAGCTTCTTGACGCTGTTGCGCTGCGCATAGATCGCGCCGGGCACCTGAAAGAGGCAATAGCCGAGAAAGAAGAGGGAGCCGATCAGTGACGACATGCCGGGCGTGATGCCCAGATCCTTGTCGATGCCCGCTGCAGCTGCGAAACCATAGTTCGCGCGGTCGAGGTAGGCGAGGCTGTACGTGATGAAGATGATGGGCATCAGATACCACCACCTTTGTGTTGCTACGGGTTTGACGCTTTCCATGATGTCTCCGGGTGCGCAGGGCGCACGAGGGTTGAACGACGGGAGTCGTTCTGGTTGTGTGTTATTCCCGTCGAGAAATTGAGTTCAGAGCACGGCGAGCCAGCCGCCGTCCACGTAAATGATCTGACCGTTCACGTAGCTCGATGCCGGCGACGACAGATACACCGCCGTGCCAACGAGCTCCTCCGGCCTTCCCCAGCGCTGCGAGGGGTTGCTGCTCTTCACCCACGCATCGAAGGCCGCGTTTTCAACGAGCGGCTTGTTCATGTCAGTGAGGATGTAGCCGGGACCGATCGCGTTCGCCTGAATGTTCGACGCGGCCCACTCGGCGCTCATCGCGCGGGTCAGCATCTTGATGCCGCCCTTGGCCGCCGTGTAGGCACCAACCGTTGCGCGTGCCGACTCGCTCGTGAGCGAACCGATGTTGATGATCTTCCCGCCCGTGCCGCGCGCAATCATGCGTCGCGCCGCTTCTTTCGCGACGATGAACGCGCTCGTCAGGTTGGTGTCGATCACGCGCTGCCAGTCGGCGAGTTCGAGTTCGACGAGCGGCTTGCGGAACTGAATACCCGCATTGTTCACGACGATGTCGACCTGCACGCCGTCCTTGTCCCATTGCGCAAAGGCGTCGGCGACGGCGTGTTCGTCGGTCACGTCGAATGCGCGGCCCAGCGCTTTGAAACCCTTGCTTTCGAGCCGGCCGGCCGCCTCGGCGACGGTATCGGAGCGCGTACCGTTCAGGATCACGGTTGCGCCAGCGGTCGCCAGCCCTTCGGCAAGCGCAAAGCCGATGCCGCGCGCTGAACCTGTGACGAGCGCGGTGCGGCCGCTCAAATCGAATAACTGTGTCATGTGCTTTTCCATTTGCGGATGCTCGAGAAATAGGCGTGCGTGCGCCCGTCGCGGCCGGGTACGGGGCCGCGATGATGTCCTGCTGATCGGTATGTCAGACGGGCTTGTCGTTGACCGTCCGGGTCAACGCGGCGCGGTCCTCGAAATCCTTCTCCGCGCGCTGGATGAGCGTGAGGACCGCTTGCTCGGCCGCAGCCGGATCGCCTTGCTCGATCGCGACGCATAACGCTTCGTGCATCGGCAGCGAGCGCGCCGGGCCACCGGCGATCTCCGAGCTGAGTTCGAAGCTGGTGCGCAAAATTGCCGAAAGCGCGTTTTGCATCTGCTGCACGAACTGGTTGTGACAAGCGGTCAGGATCGCGCCGTGAAACGCCAGATCGGCGGGCACGTACTGGCCGTGGCCAGCGACGGCGCGTTCCATCGCCTTGAAGGCGCGCCGCACGGCGATGCGGTCTTCTTCCGTCGCGCGCTTCGCCGCAAGCCTGGCGGCGTTCGGCTCGATGATCAGACGGAGTTCCATCAAGTCCTGAATCAGGTCGTCGTCGATGGCGCCCGCCCGCGCGCGCCAGGTGATCACGTCCGGGTCGAATAGCTGCCATTGCGAACGCGGAAGCACGATCGTGCCGTGGCGGCGGCGCACCTGAAGCATGCCTTTGGCGGAGAGCGATTTCATCGTTTCGCGGATGGTGATCCGGCTCACGTTCATCTGCTCCGCGAGCACGGGTTCGGCGGGCAGGATGTCGCCCGGTGCAAATTTGCCTGCGCAAATCTGCTCGCCCATCTGGTTGAGAACCTGCCGGTGTAGTGTTGCCACGGTTTTCTCTCTAGGTCATACGTATGATGTAGAAAGATATGCGAGCAAAGATATCGAAGCAATCCGGGTTGTCCCCGAGAGGTTGCAGTCGTTCCAAGGAGCTACATGGCCGTCCAGTGCTGGCGGAAACAGCCGATTTCGTCGTGATTATTCAGCGTTCGCTACAATCAACGTCGACTTCGCGGCAGGGCGAAGCACGACGCGCGAGCGAAGGAACCCATCGAACGCATCGACCGCCGCGACCGATCTTCAACTTTGACAAAGGGACCCCCGTGCATCTGACGACACCTTTCACGCCGTGGTCATCGCACGACACGCGGCTCATTCTTTCGTGCGTGCTTGGACTCGCACTGATCATCGTCTTCATCAGCGCGCTGAAGATCGCGCCGTTCCTGTCGATCCTGGTCGGTACGTTCGCCGCGGGGTTCACGGCGGGGCTGCCGCTCGACGCCGTGGCGGGCGCGTTCAGCAAAGGGGCGGGCGCGCTGCTCGGCGATGTCGGCATCATCATCGCGCTCGGGGCAATGCTCGGCGCGCTGATGGCCGATTCCGGCGCAGCCGACAGGCTCGTATCGACGATCCTCGAACATTCGACGCCGAGCCGCTTGCCGTGGATGATGGCGCTCGTCGCGATCATCATCGGCATGCCGCTGTTTTTCGAGGTGGGCCTCGTGATGATGGTGCCGATCATCTTCGTGATGGCGCGCCGCTCGCAGCAGCCGATCCTGCGCATCGCGATCCCCGCGCTCGCCGGCATGACGACGCTGCATGCGCTGCTTCCGCCGCATCCGGGCCCGCTGATCGCGGTCAGTGCGCTGCACGCGGATCTCGGCATCACGCTCGGCCTCGGCCTGATCGTCGCGATTCCGGCGGTCATCCTAGCCGGTCCGCTTTACGGCATCGCGCTGTCGAAACGGATGCACGTGGCCGAACCGGAAGAGATGGGCAAGCTGTTCCGGTCTGAAGCGACGCAAACGGACCTGCCCGGCTTCGGGATCTCGTTGATCACGATTCTGTTGCCCGTTGTACTGATGCTTGGACGCACGGTCGCGAAACTGCTGCTCGCACCGCAAACACTTCTGTTCGATACGCTCGATTTTCTCGGTGAACCGCTGGTCGCGCTCGGGCTTACGGTCCTGTTCGCCATCGTGGCGCTGGGCTGGTCGCGAGGTATGCCGCGCGAGCGCGTGGGCGCCGTTCTGCGCAAGAGCCTGCCGCCGATTGCCGCGCTGCTGCTCACCATCGGCGCGGGCGGCGGCCTGAAGCAGACGCTTGTCGTCGCCGGCATCAGCTCGACGATCGGCAAGATCGCAGTCAGCACGCATCTGCCGCTGATCCTGCTCGCGTGGCTCGTCGCGGTCGCGCTGCGTCAGGCGACCGGCTCGGCGACCGTCGCAACGACTACGACGGCGGGCATCGTCGCGCCGGTCGTCGTGGGACTGAGCGCGACCCACAATTCGCTGCTGGCCCTGGCGATCGGTGCTGGATCGGTATTTTTCTGTCACGTGAACGACGCGGGTTTCTGGATGGTCCGCGAGTATTTCGGGCTGCAGCTCAAACAGACGGTGTTTGTCTGGTCGATCCTGCAGACGATCGTGTCGGTGGTCGGTCTTGCAATGACGCTCGCGCTGTGGAGCGTGTTCGCGTGATGACGCGCTGAAACGGGCGGCTTCCGGTTGGGCGCCGACGTTCTGCGCACGTTCGGCGCGGGCTCGGACTACACGTTCGGTCCCGCGGTGGTCGGCTTTGTCGATACGCACAGCCAGTATCCGGGCACGACGTCGTTCAGCCGGAGCAGCGGGAACATCAGCGGCACCATGCGATTCGACAATTTCGAGCTTAACGGGAGATACGCACCGAGGCCTGCGCCTGGGCTGGGCATCGCCTACACTTAGACGGCGGCCATGTCGGCAATGGCAGCAACACGCCGTACGGCTCGGACCCGAAATGACGTCAAGTCAATCTGCAGACCGTGTACTCGTTTTCGACGCGCACCGACGCGCACGCCGATGCAATGTATCAGCACGTGATCGGTCACGACTACGTCGCGTTCGTCAACGCGGAGCCGGCACTTCACATACCTAAAAACAACGAGACGCAGTCGGCACCCACGAACTCTTTAGCAAGGGATTCGCTATGAAGCGCTCATCCGACTCAATTACGTTGACGTTTTTTCTGTTCATGGACCTGGCGTTGCCAACACGCGCTCAAGCGCCGGTCCTTCGTCGCTGGGCGCGAGATAGTGTGGAGGTGTCGTCATGATCGAGCCTTCCGATTTTCGGAGCACAAGGATAGTGCTTAATCACGGTGGCGGCCGTATGCCCGCCGTCGGATTCGGCACGCTGATTTCCGATGCGGCTACGACTATCAGTGCCACCAGAGACGCGCTGGAAGCCGGATATCGACACTTCGATTGTGCCGAGCGATACCGGAACGAGCGTGAGGTGGGCGAGGCCCTGCGGGCAGGGCTTGCCGCCGGAGGGATCACGCGCACAGACATCTTTGTGACCACAAAATTGTGGAACTCCAATCATCGTCCCGAGCGGGTCGAACGCGCTTTCGATGCAAGTCTTGAAAGGTTGGGGATTGACTATCTGGACCTTTATCTCATTCACACGCCGTTTGCATTTCAACCAGGAGACGAGCAGGACCCGCGCGACGAAAACGGCAGTGTCATCTACGATAAGGGCGTGACTTTGCTCGACACGTGGAGGGCAATGGAAGACTTGGTCGACCGTGGAAGATGCCGGGCCATCGGATTGTCCGACATCAGTCTGAACCAGTTGCGGCCCTTGTATGAATCGGCACGAATCAAGCCAGCAGTGGTGCAGGTCGAAGCACATCCGTACCTTCCAGAAACGGAACTTCTGGAGTTCTGCGAGGAGAACGGGGTCGTGTTCTTGGCCTTTGCGCCATTGGGTCACGGAATAAGGCCGGGGCCGCTCGAGGACCCGGTCATCTCCCGGATTGCCGCGCGAATTGGAAAGACGCCGGCACAGGTACTGCTTGCCTGGGCGCTGCAGCGTGGCGGGGCTTTGCTCACTACGCCCAAGACTGCGGCTCGCGCGCGCGAGAATTTCGACATCTCCGCGCTTCCGGCCGACGCGTTCGACGAGATCAACCGGATTCAGACAAGGCAGAGGTTTAACGAAGTCGTCAAGACCGGCAGCCCGGGTTTCATTCCGCAAAGCAAATGATAGTGAGACGTGGACTGCGTCCGGAGGCAGTCGATGATCGCCTGGTGATCTTGCTCGACGACGTTGTTCAGATACTTGTCTTGGCGAATCTTGATCGGCGTTTCCCGCTCCGCGTCAAGAGCGCCCAACACTCAGATAGATGTGCTGCTTGTGCGAGTTCGACCGAAAGGGGATCGGATGACTCTTTCCACCTGAGATTTCTTGTCGTGCCGGGTCGGCGCCCGAATGTAAGCGGGTAAGTCCGGTCCCAATTTCTGCTCCTGTCGGTTTCAAGCAAGGTCTCCCAATTCGGGTAGGCGGTGGGAGCCACTAGAATTGACGAGTCGAAACAGGCAAAGCCTCATCACACGGGCTTTTTGGGGCGCGTGGGGCAGGGCGGGCCGTTCAACTTTTTGCGTTCGAGGTGTTCACGATATAGTTGATGGCGACCGTGTTGGCCCCGACCTGACCGATGTCCGTCACCGCTTTGACCAACGCCACGACCCAGCACACGACAGGAGGCGCCGCAATGACGATTAATAGAAAGATTGCCGACCACTACGAGACCTACGTTCCGCAAGGCGAAAACTGGCTGGCGACGCATCCGGAAGATACCTTTGGCGGCATCGACAAGTCAGCCTGGCGTGCGATCTCGATCAAATCGACGGACGTCCCGAAGGAAGCCTATGAAGCTTGGGTCGCGCGGTTAGTCAAACGATTCAAAGCTGCCGAGTTCGACTTCGACGCAATAAATACGCCTGAAGGCTTCGAAGCCTTCCACGCATCGCTGGTCGAAGACAACAAGACCTGTTGGGCCGCGCGTGGCCTGGAAGCACCGTCGCATCACGTCGTCCTGCTCATGGTCGACTCAGCGTTAAAGTTTTTTCGGCGTACGGACAACAACCGCTGGCCGGTATTGCATCAGGCCGTGCGCAGGTATGGACACACCGTGTTGAATGAGCGGGCTCAAAGCCTGCTTAAAGAGCTCTTCGCCGACGAGAAGCGCTACATTTCGGCCGGCGCGACTGACGAGATTGACACGTCGTACAAAGCCCAGCAAGCGCGGATTCGCGACTTCTGCGAGCAGTACGGAGGCAGCCCGCTGGTTGTCGACGCGTACGCCCACGATCACCACTTCAAATGAGTTGTGAACGTTGGTATTCGAGGGGCTATACGAGCATTTCAGTGATTTGCTTTGTGTTTGCGAAATAGCCGCATGGATTTGTTCCATCTTCCGCGCAACCCGCAGTGGGCCAGGGCAGAGGCGTATGGTTGCAATTGACTCTGCCCGTCAGCGCTTTCTTGATTGCTGGCTCAGCGGATACAGGGGAATTCAATCTCGATCGTCGGAGCGGCGAAAGCACGTCTGGAGTGAGTGTCATGCCGATTGCCCGGATGACCTTATTGATACGATGTTTATATCGCTTGCTTGTCTCATACGATTCGCAATGCCGCGCAGTCTCGCTCCACGCCAACGACTGACAAGCGAGATGTGCCGGTCCAACGGCTCCCTATCCTCAATTGGCGTCGAAGGTTGCAATGTGCGCGTGGCAGGTTCCGGGAGTCTGTTCGCGAGTGTGCCGATGCTGCCGACTGCGGACCAGAGTCTGAAGCCCAGGCACTATAGCGACAACGACATGGGCCATGCATGACGGGTCGCGCCGCGCGCCTGACCAGATCCTCAGGGTTGTGGCATCGGATCTGTGTTGACGAGATTTTTATGTATTGCATCCGATCTTTATCGGCGACTTGACGCCTCTTTTGCTCAAATGAAAGCGTGCAAGAACGATATGAAGGGCAGTGCCTTGTTACGTTTATTGATCCCGGTTGTTCATCATGAAGGCGGTCTCTACGCCGCACGCCACGCAGCGTTTCTGTTTGCAATCTTCGACGACGCGAGTGTCTGCTGCCACTGGACACGCGTTTTCGGCCCGATAGCCGGGGCGATCGCGGCGAGCAAGTCGGCCAGACAATCCGACGCCTTGATAGTGGACGCGCGCCAACTGGGTTTCCTTACTCCCGCAACCGGGGGCGCATCTCATCGCGTTTATCGAGGCCAAGGTTTCAGCAGCATCGCAGAGTTCGCTCGCATGCCGGTAAAGTGGCGCGGCAGCGCCATCCTGAGCGAACCAACGGATGCCAACCTTGCCCGTGCTATGTGGTCACGTGGTATCGAATTGCCTCAGCGCGATGCAGCTTGAGGCGCCGAGGCATTGCGGGCCTCTATCGAATCACGCTTTCCCGTTATCTGCATGGGCTCCCTCAAACAAGGCCGTCGTGCACTTCATCGCCGCACCACCCCGTGTTGAGATCATATTTTCTGCTGGCTCCGCATCCTGCTCAACGGCTTCCGGATAGCCCGTATGATCGCCAAGAGGCAGATGCGAGAGAGTGGTATCTGGCGAGTTCCAGCCAGGTCGTTTCGGCCGCATGGTCCACAAACAAAGGAAAACGAAGATGAAGGGTTTCAAGAAGCAGTTGCTGTGCAGTGCGTTAGGCGCCGCGCTCGTCGCGACGATGACAACCGTCACCGCGGCTGAAGCCAATAAGCCGACGATCAAGATTGGCTATGTCGAAGGTTGGGATGACAGTGTTGCAACATCTAACGTGGTGGCACGCGTCATCGAGAGGCGTCTGGGCTATCCGGTCCAACTCGTCCCCGTGGCGGCAGGGGTGATGTGGCAGGGTGTGGCGCGAGGTGATCTGGATGCGACACTGTCAGCGTGGCTGCCGGTGACACATGGCGCCTACTGGGAACAGTTCAAAGGGAAGGTGACCGACCTTGGCACAAACTTTCCCGATGCGAAGATTGGATTGGTCGTGCCTGCTACGCTGCCCGAGAAGAGCGTAGCCGATCTTGAAGCGCACAAGGCCGATTTCAATGGCCGGATCGTTGGAATTGATGCGGGTGCCGGTGTGATGAAGCGAACCGACGATGCCATCAAGGCTTATAACCTCAGTCTCACGCTGATGCCGAGTTCGGGCAGTGCCATGACGGCGGAACTCGCTCGCCAGATGAAAGCGGACAAGCCGATTGTCGTGACAGGCTGGGCACCGCACTGGATGTTTGGCAAGTGGAAACTCAAATTCCTGGACGATCCCAAGAAGGTGTTCGGCGGCGCCGAACATGTTGATAGCGTGGTCAACCCGCAGCTCGAGACGAAGGCCCCGCTTGTGGTTGCCTTCCTCAAGAAGTTCCAGTGGAAACCGGGTGAGATCGATAGCGTCATGCTGGCTACCGAGAATGGCAGCAAGCCGACGGCTGCGGCCGATGCGTGGATTTCCGCGCACGGGGATCGCGTGGATAGCTGGGTTGCTGGCGCGCAGTGACGCTTTCCGGCTTCGTGTTTCCCGCCTGACGTCGATAGCCAGACGCACTTGCCTTATATCCATGTGTCCCGCATTCGCGCAGATAGGGTGATGCGTGCGTCCCGTTCAAATCATGGCGGCTTGATTCAGGTATCCCTGCTGATCGACGGCGTGTGCAGCCGCCGGTTGCGCAAAAGGCATCGGGCGGCCGAGCCCTGCTGCAAGCTCCTTCGGGCGCGATCAGCTTCAGTGTTTGCACGGGCCACGGGCCAAGTCACGGAGCAACACGGTGCAGGCTGGCGCCTGCACCACGAGGACATGAATTTGATGAATTCCCCAAAAGTCGTGGTCGAAGCTCTCTGCAAGGTGTTTGGTAACAATCCCGGCGCGGCTCGCGACTTGCTCGCGCGCGGTGTCACAAAGGACGAGATATTCGCCCGAACCGGGCAGATCGTCGGTGTGCACAATGCTTCCTTCGACGTTCAGGAAGGCGAGATCTTCGTGCTGATGGGTCTGTCCGGATCCGGCAAGTCAACGCTGATCCGCCTGATCAACAGGCTCGTCGAGCCGACCGCGGGCAAGGTCGTGATCGATGGCCGTGACATTGCCGCAGTACGCCGTAGCGAACTGACGTCACTGAGGCGTACCGACATGAGCATGGTGTTCCAGTCGTTCGCGCTGATGCCTCAACGTACGGTGCTGTCCAATGCTGCGTTCGGTCTCGAAGTGGCCGGCATGAACCGCAAGGTACGTGAGAAGCGTGCCCTCGACGTGCTCGAGCAAGTGGGTCTGGCGGCGTTCGCTCAGAAGCTGCCATCCGCGCTGTCGGGCGGCATGCAGCAGCGCGTCGGCCTGGCGCGTGCGCTTGCCGTCAATCCTTCGCTGATGATCATGGACGAGGCGTTTTCCGCACTCGATCCGCTAAAGCGCAAGGAGATGCAGAACGTGCTGCTCGAACTGCAGAAGAACCAGAGGCGCACGATCATGTTCGTGTCTCACGACCTCGAAGAGGCGATGCGCATCGGCAACCGGATCGCAATTATGGAAGGCGGACGCGTCGTACAGATCGGCACACCGCATGAGATCATCAGCAGCCCGGCCGACGACTATGTACGGGCATTCTTCGAAGGCGTCGATACGAGCCGCTATCTGACCGCTGGCGACGTGATGCAGACCAACCGCGTGCCTCTGATGCGCAATCTGGACGCGTCGAGCGTCGCGACGACGCTCAACGGCAGCGCCGGCTATGCGTTCGTACTCGACGCCGAACGGCGGATTCGCGGCTTCGTGACGCGCGATGCGTCCGGTCATGCTTCGCCGTCACTTCGCAAGATAGAGTCCATTTCGCGCAGCGCGTCGCTCGATCATGTGATGTCGCGCGTGTCCTCGAACGCTACCGCATTGCCTGTCGTCGATGAAGAAGAGCGCTACTGCGGGTCGGTGGATCAGGCTGTCGTTCTAAAGGTTCTCACGCGCAATCGAGGCTCCCTTGTCTGAAATCATTCCGCTTGGCCGTTGGGTCGACCAGTCCGTTCACTATCTGCTCGATCACGATGCCAGCGCCTTCGATTCGATCGGAAGGGCAATCGAGAGCTTCGCCGCGTTGATCGAGCATAGCCTGCAAGCGATTCCCATGTGGGCGCTGATGGCGTTCTTCATTGGCATCGGGCTGTGGCGGATCGGGTGGCGCTTCGCGTTCTTCACCACGTTGGCGCTCTTGCTGATCTATGCGACCGGTTTCTGGGACCAGACGGTCATTACGCTGGGACTCACGTTCTCGTCGACCCTGATCAGTTTGCTGCTCGGCATTCCACTCGGCGTCTGGACCGCAAGTAACAAGTACGTTGCGGCAGTGGTGCGGCCGCTTCTCGACTTGATGCAGACGATGCCGGCCTTCGTTTACCTGATCCCTGCGGCGATGCTGTTCGGCCTCGGACGCGTACCCGGCATCCTGTCGACGGTCATCTTTGCGATGCCGCCCGCCGTGCGGTTGACGAGCCTTGGCATTCGTCACGTCAACCGTGAGATCGTCGAGGCAGGGCAGGCGTTCGGTTGCACACCGTGGCAACTGCTTTACAAGGTGCAGTTTCCGAACGCGTTGCCGTCGATCATGCAGGGCGTCAATCAGACGATCATGCTCGCCCTGTCGATGGTGATCATCGCGTCGATGGTCGGTGCGGGCGGGCTGGGCAACGATGTGCTGGCCAGTATTCAGCGTCTGGATATCGGACTGGGCTTTGAGAGCGGCCTGTCGGTCGTGCTGCTCGCGATCATTCTGGATCGTATCACCGAGAGCTTCGGCCGCTCGCCCGGCGATACCGCGACCCCGCGTTTCGCAGGCTTGCGAAACGTGATGCGCCTGCGACGTGAGCGGGCAGTCGCGCAGAACTGACGCGTAGAGAGCAACACCCCGTCGCGAAGATGACCAACGATTCGCGACGACGACCAGACATACCTGTGCATGATGGAGAGTGACGTGACGTCAGCCACGAATGAATCGCCGCTGGAAAGCCTCGCGCATTTTGGCTTTCTCACGCTGCGCAATTTTTCGATGATCGCGTTCACGAACGCCGTCGAAGTGTTGCGCATGGCGAATAGCGTCGGTCGCGCGCAGCATTATCGATGGTCGATTCTTACGCCCGATGGTGTGCCGGTGCGCGCCAGCAACGGCATCGCGGTCAAACCGGCACGCACGCTTGAAGAAGCGGGGAGGCCGGATGTGCTGATCGTCTGCGGCGGGACCGGGATCCGCAGCGCGGTGGATAATAGCGTCAGGGCGCTGCTCGAGGATGTCGCGCAGCAGGGCCTGCCTCTCGGCGGCATCTGCACCGGCGCGTACGCGTTGATGTCGGCGGGGTTGCTCGACGACTACCGCTGCACCGCGGATTGGGAAGGCCTGTCCGAGCTGCACAAGGAATTTCCCCGGGTGCATTTTGTAGACGAACTGTTCGTGATCGACCGCGATCGCCTGACGAGCGCGGGCGGTACCGCGCCGCTTGATCTAATGCTCAGTCTCGTCGGCTGCCGCCTCGGGCAAAACGTTGCCGCGCAGGTGTCGCAGCAGTATAGTCTTGAGCGCGTGCAGCGAAATTAGCGACCGCTACTAGCGGTCCGATGAACACCGCTATCCGAACTAATGAACTTCCAACGATTGGCGACCGAGGAAGACTAGTATCGTAGAGCGAACTGGATTAGGAATGAGTTGCAGGCGGTCCATGTCCATCGAACTTGCTGCACCCTTATAGTGCACTATCCGCGGACCGCGCCGGTCGACGGGGCCGTCACGCAAAGCATGTCGTTGATTGCAATGAATGTAGTTTCGTAGCGGGCCCAGGGCTAGTCAAAAAGCGCGCACGCATGACGGCGGCACCCATGCCTCAAAAGCCTCAGAGTCATGGGCGTGCACGATTCGCGCGGTGCTGATAGATTAGGCGCTAGCTGAATCGTTGATCGAGAGAATCCAATGGCCGGCAGACCCGATTCCCCCGCATCCAATGTCCGTTCGCTGATCGTCATCGCCGTTGTCGTGGCCGCGTTGGTAGCGGCCTTCGTGTACACGGCGGGCTGGCTTTCGCCTGGACGGCTCACGCCCGCGAAGCTCGTCGACAGTCTGGCGCCGCCCGGGGGCCCGGCGCTAGGCTTTCGCCGGAACCACGCCAAGGGCATCTGCTTCACGGGCGAGTTCGAATCCAATGGCGGGGCCGCGCAGTTGTCCAAAGCACGGATGTTCGCCGCCGGCACCTATCCGGTCACGGGGCGCTTCAATCTCGCCACAGCGGACGCTAAAGCGTCGGACGCCATGGCGCGAGTGCGTGGCCTGAGCCTGCGCATCGTCATGCCGGACGGCAGCGAGTGGCGCTCCGCGATGATCGATGCGCCAATCTTTCCCGTGGCCACGCCGCAGGCGTTCTTTGAATTGCAGCGTGCGCTCGCTCGCAAGGACGATCCGAACGCGATGAAGAACTTCGCCGCCGCTCACCCGGAGATTGGTGCGTTCGGCGCATGGGCCGGCAGCGCGCCGTGGACCGCGTCCTACGCGGAGGATCGCTACAACAGCCTAAACAGTTTCGTTTTCACGAATGCCGAGGGGCGCGACGAAACCGTGCGCTGGTCGTTCGTGCCAGCGGTTAAGCCCGAGAATCTATCCGCTGACGAATTGAAGCAGCGGGGCGCCGATTTTCTTGACGCGGACATCGCACAGCGCGTGGGCGGCGCGCCGCAGCGCTGGTCGATGATGGTCACCGTCGCCAATGCGGGCGACCCGACTGCCGATCCGAGCAAGGCCTGGCCGGAGGATCGGCGCACGGTGGAGGCGGGAACGCTGGTGGTGAAGGCCATCGAGCCCGAGCCTGACGGGCCGTGCCGCGATCTCAACTTCGATCCCACCGTTCTGCCGCCGGGCATGCGCGTCTCCGACGACCCGTTTCCCGCCGCGCGCTCAGCCGCCTATTCGGTTTCGTTCAACCGCAGGACCGCCGAGGACAAAGACTATCCGCACACCACGGCGGAAGGAGCCAAGTGATGAACCCGATCCACACGCGGTTCTCGCCACTACAGCGCGCCTTGCACTGGGTCATGGCGATCTGCATTCTGGCGATGCTTTTTATCGGCGTGGGCATGGTGTCCACGGTCAAGCCCGATTATCTGACACTGGTGTCCATCCACAAGCCTTTGGGTGTCGTGATACTCGTGCTCGCGCTGATTCGCCTGGTCGTGCGGCTCGTGCGCGGCGCGCCGCCGCTGCCCGCAGACATGCCGGTGCCGATGAAGCTCGCGGCTTATCTGTCGCATCTTGCTTTCTATGGGCTGATGATCGCGCTGCCGTTGCTGGGGTACGGCATGCTGTCGGCGGCGGATTATCCGGTCGTGGTGTTCGGCGTGCGATTGCCTTCGGTTCTGCCGCATAGCAATGAGCTGCATACGGTGTTGTGGAATGCACACAGGTTCCTCGCGTTGTGCTTCTTCGCGCTGATCGTCGTGCATCTGGCGGCGGCGCTGTTTCATGCGCTGGTCAGACGGGATGGGGTGTTTCAGGCGATGGCGCCGTGGCGGTGAGAGAGACGCTTTCGCGTTGCTCACGCAACACGCGCTGAAGGAACGCACCGGCGAGCGGTTCGATAAAGGCATCGACGCGCGCTACGCGATACACCCGGTTTCCGGGCGGATACCGGGACACACGGTGCTCCTGCGCGGTGCGCGCTCCTGGTTCCCGCTCATGCGAGGCAAACGCAGATCGCCTGGAGCAGGTCCTGGACAAACCATAGCGGCACTGACCGGCGGCTGGTGGTTGACCGTGTCGTCGCGATGACGACGAGTATCACCGCGTCCATGCCGATGTCGCTCACTCTGATTGAGGCTATCGCCGGCTGCGATCTCGGCCTCATGCACCGGGAGGTTCGGAGCGAGTCTTTTTGGGGCGCTTATTGCTCGGTCGACGCGGGCCGCACGATGTCCGGCAATTCGTCGAGACCTGACAGGACATGATCGGGACGCGCACCCAGTTCCTCGAACGTGTTGCCGCTGCGATTGATCCAGCTGACCTGGAAACCGAAATGGTGCGCGCCCGACGCGTCCCATGCGTTCGACGAAACGAACATGATCTCCGAGCGATGCAGTCCCAGGTGCTTCTCCGCCAGTTCGTACACCGTGGTGTGAGGCTTGAAGATCCGCACGGCGTCCACGCTGATCAGATGCGCAAAGCGGTGCTCCAGACCGGAGTTCCCTACGACGCTGTGAATCGAATGTGCCGATCCGTTCGAGAGAATCGCGAGCGGCAAGCCGAGCGCCTGCAGGGTTTCGAGCGCTGCGGGCACTTCCGGATACGGCTTGAGCTTCAGATACTCGTCGCATAACTCGGCGCGCGTCCTTGCGGACAAGTCGAGCTTGAGATGATTGCTCACATAGACGAGAGCGTCCCCGGTGCCCTGTTCGAATGAGATGTACTGTCCCATCAGGCTGCGCAGCCACGTGTATTCGAGCTGCTTCTGGCGCCAGAGGAGGCTGATTTCAAGCCCCCGCCCGGGGGCATGCTGGCTGCACAGTTCTGCCACGCTATGCACGTCGTACAGCGTTCCATAGAGATCGAATACGATGCCTTTGATCTGTTTCATGTTTGTATCCAAAGAGAGGTTGAGTGGCGAATGGCCTGGTCCCGGCCGGCTGCTGCAGCGTGGCTCCGCCACTTTCAGGGCTCAAGCGGGTGTCGAGCTGGAGTAAGGATGTCGGCTGCATCGCGGAAGTGCTCGATCAGGCCACGGCCGCCAGGAGGACCACTCCGTGCGCGCCGGCTCGCGCAATCGCCGTCGATCACTCAGCCAAGCCGGTAGCGCTGGACCGCGTCCTCGTTCCACGTCATTCCGTTGCCCGGGCGCTCCGGTATGAGGGCCATGCCGTTCTCGATGCGTAGCGATTCTTCGAGTACCGGGTTGGCCCAGTCGACGTATTCGAGCCAATGGCCGGTCGGCGTGGCCGCAAGCAAATGCGCGCTCACCTCCGGAAAGAGGTGAGAGGACACTTCGCGTCCGGCCGCCGAAGCAAGCCCGCACGCAAGGCGCCAACCCGAAACGCCGCCGATACGATCGAGATCGAACATCACGTAATCTGTTGCTTCGCACTTCAGCGCGTCGAATAGTGGCGCAACGCCGATCATGTTCTCACCGAGCTGGAGCGGCGTCGTCGTGCTCGACGCGATCAACGCGGCGTGCGCGAAATCGTCGTGACGAATGGGCTCCTCGATCCAGTAAATGCCTTCTCCGTCGAGCCGTGGACAGAACTCCATTGCCTGGGCGAAGCTCAGTGCCTGGTTGAAGTCCACCATCAGCTTCACATCATCCGGCAAGCGCTTGCGCACGGCGCGAACCGCAGCGAGGTCGTCATCGAACGTGGGTCTTCCCATGCGCATCTTCACTGCGAGGAAACCGCTCGCAAGCAGTGCCTCTGCTTCGTCGGCGGCCATTGCAGGGGACATCAGGCCGAGGCCGTTGCTGTTGTACGCTCTCACGGGTTCGAGTGCGCCCCCGAGGAGCGCGGCGAGCGGCATGCTCGCGGCAGTCGACAGCGCATCCCATGCCGCGGCATCCACGGCCGATGCGATCATGCAGAGCGGACCGGACAGACCGGTCAGCCTGAAATAACGGGCGAGCGATTTCGCAAGCTGAACCGGCGCAACGGGATGGCCTGCCAGGAACTTGTCCAGCTCGCCGATCATCGACTGCATTGCACGTGCGACTGGTTCGAGGTAGCAGAACGCGTACGAGCGACCCAGCACTCCGCCGTTCGTCTCCAGAGTGAGCAACAGCAGGGGGGCGCTGCGGATCGTTTGCGCGCTGGTGCCTAGCGGTCTTTGCATGGGCACGGACACGGCCACCGCACTGATCGAACGGATCGCAAGGGGAGAGGAGGTCATGTTCGGGTCTCCTTCAATGGGGCGTGTTGGACGATACCGCGAGTGAGCGTGTGCAAAGGCGCTACGGCTTGGCCCTGGTGGCCGTTGCCCGTTGGCGCAGGAGCGAACTAATGTGTGCCCGCTGCATATAGTTCGAGAATGTCCGCGATCGCGCTATTTCTGGGTGTGGCAATGTTCAGCGCCTTGCCGAAATCCGCTACGCCGCCGCTGAGCCATGGCAGTTCCATGCGGTTGCCGCGTTCGAGATCGTGATGCATCGACGAGGTCATGGTTGCGGGGAGACTGTCGCAGAACGCCAGGCGGTCTTCGGCGTAATTCTCCGGAAGGGCCACTCCCTTGGCTCGACCAATTGCGACCGCTTCGTGCATGACATCGAGCAGAAAGGCGCGCGTGTGGGGATTTTCGCGGATGGGACCGATCGGCTTGCGGATCGATGCGGTCGTTCCGGATAGCCCGACCAGAAACACGTACTTCTCCCAGATCAGGCGACGGATATCCCTGCTCACTTCAGTCGTGATGCCCGCCTTTTGGCAGGCTTGATCGAACGCTTCGACGCGCGCCGATCGTGTTCCGTCATACTCGCCGAACGCCAGCTTCTGCATCGTGCCGCTATGGGCAATCACACCGGGCTCGGAAATCACTGCGGCGATGTAGCACACGCCGCCGATGATTGCCTCTCTCGGCAGATGGCGCGCGAGGACGTCGTCCTTTTGAACGCCATTCTGAAACGAGACGACCGCAGCCCCCTGCGCGACTACGGACTTGAGCGACCGCGCCGCTGCTTCGGTATCCCATAGCTTCACGGCGAGCAGCACGAGATCGACCTTGCCGATCGAGTCGATCTCTTCGACGACCTTTGGATGCTCTATCACGAGATCGCCCAAAGGGCTCGTCACGCGCAAGCCGTTCTTCCTGATCGCCGCCAGATGCTTGCCACGCGCGACGAACGTCACGTCGTATCCTGCCGCAGCGAGTCTCGCGCCGAAATATCCGCCGACACCTCCGGCTGCCAGGATCGCGATCTTCATGCTGTGATTCCTTCGATGACTCGATTAGCGACACGTGTTTCGAAGCTCTTCTGTCTTGACTCGAGGCCTTGGAGATCACGGCCATCCGTTGAATCTGTTCTGCCTACGAGCCTGTACCGTACCGACAGATTGCGTCGCGGCAGTTGGTCTTAGAGAACCACGTCCGGATAATTCGAGGGAAACAGTGCACGTTTTGTCTCTTCGTCGTTGACCCGCTTGAATGCATGGTCCTGTCCCACGGCGCGCGCACGCACGACCGCCGGTCGCGCGTCGATACGCTCGAACCAGCTTTTCAAATTCGGGAAAGCCGCTAGCGGAACGTCCTCGCCCTTGAGGACTCGCGCGGCGCGATCGAGCCAGCCCCAGGCCGACATGTCCGCGATCGTATATTCGGCGCCGATGAAATACTCGCGTCCGGCCAGGTGACGATCCAGCACCCGGTAGTGCCTCTCCGCCTCGCGGCGATAACGGTTGATCGCGTAGTCGAGCCCTGCCGGCGCCGCGTACTGGAAATGAACTGCCTGCCCCGAAAATGGCCCCACGCCGGTGGCGATCAACATCAGCCACGACAACAGTTCCGGCCGGTCGGTTGACGCACCGAGGAACTTGCCAGTCTTCTCTGCCAAATACAGAAGGATCGCGGTCGAATCGAACACACGCACTTCCGTTCCTCCAGGCCCGTCCGTATCGACAATCGCCGGCACCTTGCCGTTGGGATTGACCTCCCGAAATTCCGGCTTGTGCTGGTCGCCTTTGCTCGTATCGACCGGTATGACCTGATAGGGCAACTGCGCCTCCTCCAACAGCAGGGCGACCTTGGCAGGATTGGGCGTCGGGTGAAAATAAAAGCGGATCATAACGGTGGTCGCTCGTTGATGGAGACGTTTGAGTCAGGGTTCGTCATTGTGGCGGGAACATAGGCTGCCGAATTCTCGCAAAGCACAATCGCTGCGATGAGGCGCTGTCGCTGAATACCTGCTCGCGCGGAACGCGGCAGGTGAGGCGAGCATGGTGCACGCAGCGGTCATCAAGGCCGTAGGCACGTTGTTTGCAGCGGCTTCACCGGACCAGCACCCATTTTAGATTGACCGTTATAGAATAGATTGAAATCCCAGTTGCGGCAACCCGCATTTGCGTTGATGATCGTGCTCACACGCGGAAGACGCCAGATACAACGACACTTGGCAAGATGGCAAGACCCAGAGAATTCGACGAAGAGGCAGTGCTCGACGCGGCAATCGAGTGTTTCTGGTTGCGCGGCTACGAAGCCACTTCGATGCGCGAACTCACGGACAAGATGGGCATCACTGGCCCGAGCTTGTACAATGCCTTTGGCGACAAGCGGTCGCTTTATCGCAAGGCGCTGGCTCAATATGTTGAACGGAGTTTTCGCGACCGGGTGCGCCGCTTTGAAGGACACCTGCCACCGCGCGAGGCCATCAAGGCCTTCTTCGATGAAATCATCGCGATGTCTCTTAAGGATCCGCAGCGTAAGGGCTGCCTGATTTTCAATTCGGCACTGGAAGTAGCTCCTCACGATCCCGAGTTTCAGCAGGTCGTCGCTGACGTTACGAAGCAGATGGAGGCGTTCTTTTATCGCTGCGTGAAAGCCGGCCAGCTCGACGGGACGATCAACACCGGGTTGTCACCCAAGGACGTCGCCCGTCTGCTGCTGGGCGTGCTGGTCGGCGTGCGCGTCCTTGCGCGGACCAGGCAGGAGCGCCCGCTGCTGGAAGGCATCCTGCGGCCAGCATTGGCATTGCTGGATGAGCCGGATAGCGCGACACGAAGGTGAGGAAGTGCGGCGGTATCGCGAGATCGCCAGAAGCATCGGTCGGCATGCCTCGACGATTTCTCGGGACGCGCGTCAAAACGGTGACCCGAAGCGCGTATGCGAGCATGGTGCAACGACCGCCACCACGTTCTCTGCGTTGTGACGGGTAACAACGCACGACTAGGCGTCAGGGCACTCTGTTGCTGCACATGATCCCGACGATATCGGATTGCGTGAGCATGCCGATGACTTCATCATCGTCGAGCACGACGGGCAGGTGATGGTGTCCTTTCGAGGTGAACAGCGGCAAGACGTCTGCTACCAGCGTCGTCGCAGCAACCGTTACGACAGCGGTGGAGAGCACGCTGCGAACCGGTGACAACCTCCATTCCCTCGCAGCGCGGTCGCTTCGCGACCCGTGCCCGATGTGCCCCATGGGATCGAGATCCACGCGCGTGACGACGCCGATCAGCCGATTTCCGGCTTTGACTACAGGCAACAGCTTGATGCGGCGCCTGTCGAGCAAAGCCAGTGCATCTTCGATACGCTGGTCGCCTGTGACGCTAGTGACGGGACTGCGCATCACGTCCGCGCACGTCAGTTCCATGAGCGTGCGGAAGTGCGCTTGCTGTTCGAAATGGTCACGCAACTTCTCCAAGCGGACCATGTCCGGCTGGCACGGCTGCGAGCGCCCTTGAAGAAACTGTCGCGCGTCGAGCAGTTCAGTAGCCCGGCGAAGACCGGCAAGCCACCGGGAGAAGTCAAACTGGGCTGACATGCCTGGCTCGCGCTGGTTCGAGATGGCGTTCCGCCACCGATGACTTCGCGCCCCACGCCACCTCGTCTCCGAGTCCGGACAAACGCCCGTGCTTGTCAGCCCGGATCAGGACACTGTGGGGAAGAAACGCCGCCACCGGGAACGTAGCGAAAGCCCCCGATGCCAGGATGACGATCGACACTACGATCAGCACGTCCATGTATGCTCTCCGATCTGACTGATTCATCGGCTTGATGCGCGCGTTGCCGCAAGCCGTGAGCAACGTTCGCCGCCCCCCGGCGATCGTGCCTGTCCTGGTGCAGCCACTCCCATTCTGCCGGGCACGACATCGGCCGTCCAAGACGGGATTAGAATGGAGTCGATAAGAAGCCGTTATCGAGACCCGTCTGCCACTTCGTCGCTCCACTATCTATCGCGGTGGCCCGGCCAGGGCAATGCCGCGGGTCCACGCTTTCTGACCCGCCCCCGGTATGCTGCAGGTACCGCGTTCAGCACCGTCGCTCTGTGTTTCAGAGACGCGAACTTGCAGAAACGCCGATCGCGATTCCTGTTCGCCACGGGAAGGAGCAAATTGCATGCGGACTTCGCGCATCCTCGATCTGGCTGCGGCGCTGGAGCGCCACGTGCAGGTGCTGGCGGGGGACATCGGCGAACGCAACGTGTTTCGGCCGGACGCGTTGCATGCGGCTGCAGACTATATCTCTCAGCAATGGGCCGGGCGCGGCTGCGTGGCGACCCGTCAGAACTATCAGGTTCAAGGCGTTCCCTGCGCCAACATCGAAGTCGCGCTCGCAGGCTCCGTTCACGCTGATGAAATCATCGTGCTCGGCGCGCATTACGACACCGTGCGCAACAGCCCCGGGGCCGACGATAACGCGAGCGGCGTCGCCGCGCTGCTCGAAATCGCGGGCATGCTCGGGGCTTTCCCGCCACGGTACACCGTGCGTTGCGTTGCGTTCGTCAATGAGGAAGCGCCCTTTTTCTTCCGCCGCGACATGGGTAGCCTGAGGTACGCGAGGGCAGCACGGCAGCGCGGGGACCGCATCCGCCTGATGCTTTCACTCGAGATGCTGGGCTACTATCGCGACGAACCGGGCACTCAAACGTATCCGCCTCTGCTGCACCGCTTTTATCCAGAGTGTGGCAACTTTATCGGTTTCGTTTCCAATCTTCGCTGGGCGCGTCGGCTGCGATGGCTTGTCGACGCGTTCCAGGCTTCATCCGATTTTCCGCTCGAGGCGGCGGCGCTTCCATGGTGGGTGCCCGGCGTCGCGTCGAGTGATCACTCTTCGTTCTGGCGCCAGGGCTATCCGGCCGTGATGGTGACGGATACCGCCTACCTGCGCAATCCGCACTACCACACGGCGCACGACGTCCCTGCGACGCTGGACTATGTTCGCATGGCCGCAGTGACACGCGGCTTGGCGGAGAGCGTCGCTCTGCTGGGACCGGGAGCCGCGAATCCGGCACGGGCACGGTCCGCTTGACGCGATGCATGATGCCTGATGCGAATCGAGCCAGATCTGGCGCGAGCGGCGGCGTCGGCATTTGCCGCTGAGCCGTTTGCGTTGTTGCCCTTGCTCAATCGAAACTGTGGAAACTGTGAATTGCGCCCGACTCAGGATCGACGAAATGGATCTGAAAAACGCGCTTGGCCAGATTAATGGCTATGGTCGCGGGTTCCATCTGGTTATCCTTGGAGGCCGACGTGCCGAGTCAGCAATGTCGCACACTGTGACCCGAAGACTGCAGCAGTTCGAAGAAGAGGAGTGCGCCGGCGCGCCCAAACGCGCACCGGTTCAGGAAAAGGGAGGCCGGTGCGATGTACCCTACGATCGCACCGGCGAGCAGGCGGCGACCGGCGCCGCCTTCTTGCTCACAGATTTGGATCAGGGCGTCAAATGGGTCTTGATCTCGGCAGACATCTGACGGATCGCGGCTTGGGGCTCAGGGTCCGTCTGGATGCCGTTCAACAGGACGAAGTCGTGGATCATCCCGTTGTAACGGGTAGCGATCACGGAAACCCCGGCCTCCTTGAGCTTGCGGGCGTAGGCCTCGCCTTCGTCGCGCAACGGGTCGTTTTCCGAGGTCACGACCAGGGCCGGCGGAAGTCCATGCAGTTGCTGCAAGCTGGCGCGCAGTGGCGAGACATAGGGGTTACTGCGCTCCGCAGCATCCGGTGCGTACAGATCCCAGCCGTACTTCATGAAGGCGCGGGCCAGGAATCGCCCCGTGCCGTATTGATGGTAAGACGCGGTGTCCACGCTGGCGTCGGTCGCCGGGATCATCAGAACCTGGTAGCTGATCTTCGGGCCGCCGCGGTCTTTGGCCATGAGCGTCAGCGCCGCGGTCATGTTGCCGCCCACCGAGTTGCCGGCCACTGCGATCCGGCTGCCGTCCGCGCCGAACTCGTCGGCGTGGGTCGCCACCCACTTGAGCACGGCATAGGATTGATTGAGCTGAGTGGGGAAGCGCGCCTCGGGCAAGGACGTGTACTCGACGAACACGCCGATCTGGCCGGAGTTGACCACGAGATCCCGCAGCAGACGCTGATGGTTCTGGAAGTTCCCAACGATCCAGACGCCGCCGTGAATGAACAGCAGCACGCCGGGCTTCCCGGTAACCTGCTCGGGTTTCATGATATAGATCTTCACGGTTTGACCATCCTGGGTGATGGTCTGCTCGGTCGTCTTCACCCCGGACATATCGACCGGGGTCTTGTTCTGAAGCGCTGTCAGGATCTCTTGTGGCTTTGGCTGGGGGAGTTCCCAGAACGGGCTCGAATCCTTATTGATTTCTTGCAGGAAGGCGCGAACCTCGGGGGCGATCCGGGGATCGGTGGCGGCATCCGGGGCCGCAAAGACGGTTTGCGTCATGAGAGCTGCTCCTAGGGTTATTGTTGCGAGTGAAAACACGAGCTTCATGGTCATCCTCTCCAAAGTTTGTATGGAGTGGTGCAGTTTGCTCGGGAGAAGGGGGCGCCCGCTTCTGTCAAATGACCAGTCCGATGACAGATCGGCCGTCAATCTCCTCGGTTTTCAACGTCGGCAAGAATAGAGCCCAGCGAAGACCGGGACGTAATCCCGGTCTTCGCAAAGATCTGGTGCAGGTGGTATCCAACAGTTCGGTGAGACAGGTACAGCCTGATACCAATTTCCTTGTTCGAAAGCCCTTCAGCAGCGAGCTGCGCGACGTGAAGCTCCTGCGGGGTCAGCGTCTCCCATACACGCTCCGTTCGCCGGCGGCTGGATTCGCCCGAAGCACGCAGTTCCTCGCGCGCGCGGTCGCTCCAGGGCGAAGCGCCGAGCGCATCGAAGATATCGCGAGCCTCGCGCAACGGAGCTCTTGCGTTGGCGGGCCTGCGCTGGCGACGCAGCCATCCGCCGTAAGCCAGGAGAAGGCGTCCTCGCAAAAACGGCCAGTTCTTCGCGGCCGGCCCCAGGCCTTGCAGGAATAGGCGCTCGGCGTCCGCCGGCTCGGCGAGCAGCGCCTTGCCATAATGCAGCATCGTCTCGACCCACGGCACTGGCATCGGAGCCGAGACATGCTCCATCTCCTCGATCACGCCACGGGCCGCCTCCGCATTGCCGGAAAAAACGCAGGCTTCCACGAAATCCGCGAGCCCGAAGAACTGAAGATCGGAATTGAAGGCCGGGTCGGCAGGGGAGAAAAGGCGCCGCAGCTGTTCGTACGCTTCCCAATGCCGGCCCGCTCCGATCGCCGATATACCTCGCGCGATCTGCAACAACGCCAGCAAAAAGCTGGCGCCGATGGATAGAATCAGGCGCTCCGCCTCCGCCGCATGCGCCTCGGATTGCTCCAGATTACCTTGCATGCCTGCAAGCCTGGCTTTCACGATCGTAGCCGCGGCGATCCACGCGATCCCACCTGTCTCTTCGGCCAGGCGGACGGCTTCCTCGACCTCGCGCATCGCCCTCGTCCAGTGGCCGACCTCCATCTCGGCCCACCCTTGCGCAAAAAGTACGCGCGCGAGGTCGCCGAGCCGCCCCTGTTCCCGCAGCGCGGCGCTGGACTCGGAGAGAAAGCTCACGCCGAGGTCGAAGGCGCCAATGACATTCGCCGTGCTGCCGAGGATGCGCGCATCGGCAGGATCGCCATCTCTTGTTTCAGAAAGCCGCTGGAGCTTGACGTGCAAGTCGCCTCCCAAACGAAGCGGTTCGACGTAGGCGTAGATTGCGATCAAGCGGGGGTCCGTGTCCGGCAACTCAAGTCCGTTTGCCGCAGCGAGAACTCGCGCGCGGAGTTCGCCGCTTGCGCTGCTCCACCAGCAGCGTTGCGCGGCGCGCAACAGGAGATTTCCCGCCAGATCCTTCGCGCCGGCGGCGTGGGCCTGGGCGGCGAAGCCAGCCAGAGCCAGGATTTTTCCGGGATCATTGATCGAAGGAGGCTGGCTTATCTCTCGACACCAGCCGACCCGTACCTGCGCGAGCTGATCCGATTCGTCCACATCGGCCTGCCGCAGCAGACGCTCCAGCAGTTCCGGCTGACCCAGATCGGCGGCAAGTTCAGCAGCCCGCAAAAGGCGGTCACTCCTGGCTCTCGCCGTGCTGCTCAGTCGCGCCGCATTCTCAAGAACCTCGATCGCCATCGCCACTGCGCCCCTGCGCAGCGCCCTCGCCGCCATGCGCTCGTAGTCGTCCGCGAGTTCGTCGTCGCATCCGATGGTTGCTGCCGCACGATGCCATAGCCGACGATCAAGTTGATCCTGAATGGCCGCCGCGAGCGCCGCATGAATTCTTTGGCGCGTCGCCAGATCAGCCGCCTGATGCATCGCGGAGCGAACGAGCGGGTGCCGGAACCGCACCTCCGTTCCATCGATCTCGATCAGCTTGGCGGCGATCGCCGGCGCCAGGGCGTCGATTCCCGCGCGCTCGCCGAGTACTGCTTCGCCGGCGGAGAGGATTTCGTGGAGCGAGGTCCCGTCGTTTTCCGCCGCCACGAACAGCAGCGTTCGCGCCGCATCCGGAAGATCGGACAAACGACTGGAGAAGGCTCGCTCCAGGCGTTCCGTCAGGGGAAGCCACGGCGTATCTTGAGCCTCCGCGGCCCGCTTGCCGCGAGGCAGTTCCAAAAGCGCCAAAGGATTGCCCGATGCCTCTTTGAGAAAGCGGCTGCGCAGGTCGGCCGAGAGATCCTGGGCGTGGGTATCCAGCAGGCGCTCGGCATCGGCCTCGTCGAGTCCTGAAAGGCGCAACCTTAGGGTGGAAGCGTCGCCGAGCGAACGGTTGAAGTCATCGCGCATGGCCACAAGGAGAACGACGGGGTCAGAACTCAATCTGCGCGAGACGAAAGCCAGTACTTCAAACGTTGCCTGATCCAGCCACTGGGCATCGTCAGCAACGAGCAGGATAGGCTTACGGGTTGCGCTTTCGGTCAGGAGAGTCAGCGTCGCGAGTGCCACCAGAAAGATATCCGGCGCCCCTGTGTCGTCGCACTTGCCGAGGGCCGCCAGCAAGGCGGATCGCTGGCGAGGGACCAGGGTCGCCGCGCGCTTCATAAGCGGACGCAGTGCCTGCTCGAGTGCCGCGAACGGCAAATGGACTTCGGCAAGGACGCCGGTCATCGTCAATACGGTGACCCCGTGTTCACGCGCTCGATAACTGGCCACCTCGAGAAGCGCAGATTTCCCGATCCCGGGCTCACCGCTGATAACCAGTGTCGATCCACCCTGATCGATCCGCTCGATCAGATGCTCGATCAGAGCAATATCCCGCTCTCGGCCCTGCAAAACGAGGGGCACAGATTGGTTGGCAGCCGTGCGCCGCTTCGGCTGCGGCAAGTATGCCTTTTTCGACCGTTTGGTCATCCCACAACCGCCTCAGAGGCGTCGCCAAGACTATGTCAAGCCTGGGCACATCCTACCATCTGCCAAGTGGGGTGCCCCGATGTACTAGGCTTGCCTGTCGACTTCGGGCAATGGCATCGTAGCGATTTCTTCCGCTTCTTCGCGGACCATGCCCAGCCCTTGCAGCGTCATTGCAGCAACGGCGTTCGGAAAGCTGGCCGACGTGCGCTCAACGAGGGTCGCCCGGATTGCTGCGCCCAAGGTGCCGATGCCCAGCGCGACAGCCGCTTCAACCGATGCGATCTTGAATCGGCCAAGCTTGCGCCCCCGGCGGATATCCGCGAGTACCCCGCGTCGCATTCCCTCGCTCCAGCCGCCAGACGTATCCGGTAAGGTATGCACCAACACCCATCCCCAGTCCGGATTGCGTTTGCTGATACGAATGAAATGCCGTATTGCAATGGCAATGCGCTGGGCCGGGTCATCGATGCCCTTGAAAAGCTGCAGGATCTCTGCGTCCACCGAATCGGCTACGTGACCGGCCATTGCGAGGAATAGTGACTCCTTCGTCTGGAAGTAGTTGTAGAACGTGCCGCGTGCAACACCCGCGGCGGCGATGAAATCGTCGAGTGTCGGCGCTTCAAATCCGAACTGTGCAACGACTCTCAACGACGAGTCGATGAGTGCTGCCCGCGTTTTCTCCCGCTTTAGTCGTCCGATCTCAGCGCGTCGTTCCAGATCTATTGTTGCCATGTTGTCTTCACTCGTACCTATCCTAAAAGCTAGCCCGTTCGGCACATGATGCAACCGGAGTTCAGCGTCATTTTACTCAAAGCCATCGTGCGAATGGCTGTCATGGCCTCCAGCATGTTCCGTGGTTCATGACATGTGGAGGCATGGCGTATGTCATGGGACTCGCCGAAGATTTTCCATTCGAGCAGCTTCCTCTCTTCAAACTGGCGGAAGCTAAAAAGGGCTTTGTCCTGCTACCCCGGCTTTGGCGAAGCACATCATGTCAGACAGTTTCTCATGTCGGAATGACAGTCAATCTCAATTTGACAATCTAATTCACATCGAGTTTAATTGGTTCACGGTTGATTGCGGGCGCAGCACCCATGCTGGGTACCGCTGTCGATCATGCGGAATTTTCCTCAACGCTCAACCAGTATGTCATCAGATGAATTCGAATGAAGAATCTCAAGAATTCGGATGTTGACGTGCCGGTCCTCGCGCTCGGCGCCGGGTTAGCGGTACTCACAGCGACGCTGCTACTCGAGGGGCTCGGGGTGAGGGCGCTCACAGTGACCCGCAGCGGCTGGTGTTGACGTTCGTTGATTGCTACATGTTCACGGCATTTGCTAGCGTAGGAAGGGCCGCAGCCCGCGCCGGACAAGGCTGGAGGCCAGATTGCCCGTTCTGTCACCCGCTGCGATTCAGCAACGGGTGAGCGGCATCAACTGGATCATCCCGACCAGGATTTGAATCAACAAGACACTTGGGTTCCCCTGACGGCCGCGCCGACAGGGAGCGTACTGACTCCATCCACTGAGGTGCTCCGCATGTCGCTTCGACTTACACGTCGCTCGTTTCATCGTCTGACCGTCTGCGGCGCGGCGCTCATCGGCAGTCATGCGCTGTGGCCTCTGGCCAGGGCCGACGAGCCGGCAGATGTGCCTTGGGTTTCAAACGATCCGCACCTCAGCGGCAACTTCCTTCCGGTGCAGCGCGAGGTCGACGCTCGCGACCTGCGGGTGATTTCGGGGCGGATTCCCGCCGACTTGCGCGGTGTCTACATGCGCAACGGACCTAACCCGGAGTTCAAGCCAATCGGCTACGCCTATCCGCTCGACGGCGACGGCATGATCCATGCCGTCTACATCGAGAGCGGGAAGGCCCACTACCGCAACCGCTTCGTGACGACGGAAAGCCTGACGGTGGAACGCCGCGCCGGCCGGGCGGTCTTCGGCAGCTTCACGCATCCGGTGCCCGTCGATGCCGGCGTGTTCCTTCCGGGTGAAGTTCCGTCGCAGCTCAAGAACGGCGCCTTCGTCAACATCATCCGGCACGGCGGCCGATTGATCGCGCTCAACGAGGCCACGACCAGCTACGAGATGAGCGTGCAACTGGACACCCTCGGCGAGTGGACCGCAGGCGGCTCCGAACCGCTGCGCCTGGGCGCTCACAATCGGCACCACCCGCGCACGGGCGATCTCTATGCGCTCGAATACAGCTGGCGCACGCCGACGGTGAAGTTTCATCGCATCAACGCTTCCGGGGTGCTGGTGAACACGAGATCCGTGGAACTGCCGATGCCGACGATGATCCACGACTTCATCCTGACAGAGCACTACGTGGTTCTCATCGCCGGGCCCGCGGTGTTCGACGCCCAGGCGGCGAAAGCGGGCCAGTCGATGTTGCAATGGCGTCCTGATCTAGGCATGCGGATCGCATTGTTGCCGCTGGACGGCGGCGACCCCATCTGGATCGAAGGTGAGCCGTTTTTTGTCTTCCACTTCGCCAACGGCTTCGAGCGCGGCCGGCAGATCGTCGTGGACTATGTGCAGCACGACAAATTTGCATTGGTGAACGGCCCTATCCCTACATTCAAGCGCATGACCATCGATCCGGCGCGCCGCAACTTCAAGGTAGCCGGTTTCTCGAACGAGATCACCGAATTCCCGCGCTTTAATCACCTGCGCGAGGCGCTGCCCACTCGCTTCGTCTACATGCCCACCTTGACTTCCTCGCTCAAGGAGGTCAACCCGCCCCCGGCGGTGTTCAACACGGTGCTCAAGCTTGACACGGAGACCGGCCGATACACGCGCCATGACCTGGGCAACCAGATCGTTGGTGAGGCCGCCTTCGTGCCAAAGCCGGGCGGTCGTACGGAGGACGATGGTTACCTGGCGGCCTTCACTTACGATCCGGTGCGCCAAGGCAGCAACCTGGTGCTGCTGGATGCGCGCTGCATCGAGGAGCCGCCCGTCGCCGTGATCGAGATGCCCCAGCGCGTGCCGCAGGGACTGCACGGCAACTGGATTTCCCGCACCTGATGAGCAGCCCCCGGCGTCCATCGCTCGATCGTCGTGGCGAAATCAGGGCAAGCATTCGCCAATGCGCTCGGGCTGGATCTGTCGCGATAAGGATCGGAAACGGCGAAATCCCGTACATGATAGGGAATGCTTGCATAACCGGCGAATGGTCGAATCCTTGAGAGGATCGTTGATCCGGTCTGCTCAAACTGGTACCAAGACCAGACGGTCCGTGTGGCTCGATCTACGCTATGCGCAACATCGCGACCCGCCGCGGTACTGGGACGATTGCGAAGTGAATGACCAAAACCGAGCTACGGTCGGGGCGCTGTGCTCGCAGCAGATTACCGCATGCGGGTTGACTGGGAAGAAAGCGTGGCCCGTCGCTGGATCGGGTTTCGGAGTTCGGCCATCTGCGGCCGTTCGCCATCGCCCTCACACGGTTATTCAGGCGGCCTCTCTGCTCAAACAACGGACCTTCCAGGTAGCCCTTATGTCCGTCCTGCTCGCTGTCGAACGGATTTGGCAGGTCGTTTATGGCTGAAGTCCCCAAAATACTGGCGCCCGTGGTTTTTCTTGTCCAAAGTGGTCAGGCGTTTCTGGATGGGGAGGCTGCCTGAGATCACCCAAGGTTGATTGGAGGGGCACCACGTCCATGCTTCTCGGCGCGCGAATGCTTAATAGGCGCCGCCGGTATCGATGGTCAGGTAGCGCATGTCATGCTCGAGAATGCTGATGAAATGTTCGTCCTCCTGGATCAGTTCCTCGAGGACGTCACTGTTGGACAGCACGCCGATAATCTGCCCGGAATCGACGACCGGCAGATGCCGGATCCGCCTGGTATGCATCAACGCCAAGCACTGGTCACAGGTGTGCTCGGGCGTGACGTAAAACACCTGGTTAGTCATGATCTCGTCTACCTTCGTCTCGGCGGCGCTGCGGCCGGCCAGTTCGACCTTGCGAGCGTAGTCGCGCTGGGACAGGATGCCGACAAGATTGCTGCCGTGCAACACCAACACGGTTGTGACATCCTTGTCGGCCATCAGACGCAGCGCAGTTAGCACGGCGTCAGCGGGGCCGACTGAGATCAGTTCCCGAGGGTTCTCAGACAGAATTTGCCGAGCCGTCTTTCTCTCCTTTTTCATGGTCGTCTCCAGTAGAGGACCGGCATTTGCGCACGCCAGTGCCATCGATCTGCTCACGAAGAAAGGGTAGCGTCCGCAAAACCTGCGTAGTCACCGAGCAAATCTATCGTCGGCATGTTGCGGTGACAAATGTTTAGCGAGCTTGGACCTACCCTCTCTAGGATAGAGGGCTTGTTACAGACTTGCCAGAAAGCAGATACCGTCTTTGGTGGCGGGACGAAATTTCGGCCATTCGATTAATGCACTCTGCCAAGGCAGACACTGCTGACCGACGCGGCCGACCGGCGGCCGTTCAATGTCGGACCGGGTTCGGCGATGTAGGGCCGTTGGCCCGCGCGTTCGCGCGGACTTCGAACGTAGGGCTTCGTCCAGGTATCGGACCTTCGGATGCAGACTAGGTCCGTCAGCTCATTCGTCAACGCCAGCGGTCGGGCCGTGTCGTGCGTCCCTTGTCTTCGAGCGATGTTCCGGACGTGTCAGGACATGGCAGAACTGGCACGCATGGCCCGAGCGGTCATTGTTGTCGATTTCGATCTACTGGCCCTGCAGCCTACCTGCTATGGTTAATTAGGCGGATCACCGGCGCTGGGCTTGTTTCCGTGATGCCCGAGCCCCTGAACGCTTGAATGCGTCGATGTGCCATCCCGAGTCCGCACGATAGCTGTCA
>NZ_JFHC01000072.1 GCF_000698595.1 Caballeronia glathei
ACTTCTCACTGACCGGTGCGCGGGTCGAATTGTTTGAGTACCGTCAAGTCCTTGTCCGCATGCGGCAAGGCGATTCCGATCGCGACATCGGGCGTAGCGGCCTGATGGGGCAAGAAGTTGACCGCTGTTTGTCGTATGGCCGACGAGCGCGGCTGGCTGAATCCCGGGCAGCCGTTGCCTGACGATACCGTGATTGCCGGCGTGTTTGGCCGCACTCCACATTTGCCGAGCACATGCGTGTCCCCGCTCGAGCCGTTTCGTGAGCAGATCCGTGACTGGCATGACGCCGGCGTTCAGGGCACAACGATTCACCACGCGCTGAAACGCAACCATGGCTATACCGGCAGCTACTCGGCGGTGCGCCGTATCCTGCTGGGCCCGAGGGCCGAACGCGGCGTGCCGGCCACAACGATCCTTGAGTTTGCGCCAGCGGAGGCCGCACAGGTCGACTTCGGCGCCGGGCCGGTACTGGCACATGAATCGGGCGCGCAGATCAAGACGTGGTTCTTCGTCATGACCCTCTGCTGGTCGCGGCACCAGTATGTCGAGCTCGTGCTCGACCAGACCGTCGAGACATGGCTGGCCTGCCACCGTCGCGCCTTCGAGTGGATCGGTGGCTGCCCGGGTCGCGTCATTATCGACAACGCGAAGTGTGCAATCACCAGAGCCTGCATGTACAGCCCGGAGGTCCAGCGCTCGTACGCCGCGCTCGCTGAGGGATACGGCTTCCGGATCGACGCATGTCCACCGCACGATCCGCAGAAGAAGGGAATCGTTGAGTCGGGCGTCAAATATGTCAAGAAATCCTTTGTGCCGCTGCGCACGTTCCGCGACCTGACCGATGCCAACCGGCAGTTGCGCGAATGGATCATGCAGCAGGCCAGCACGCGCGAACATGGCACGACACGCGAGCAGCCGCTGGCGCGCTTTGCCATCGAGAAGCCGCTGCTCACGACGCTGCCTGACGTTGCGCCGGTGCTGGCTGTATGGAGCGAAGTCAAGGTGCATACGGACGGACACGTCGTCTACAAGAAGGCGCTGTACTCCGTGCCGTTCACGCTGGTTGGCAAGAGCCTCTGGCTCAAATCCACCGATACGGTTGTACAACTGTTCCATCAGCACGAACTCATTGCAACCCATCCGCGACTGCGCAAGGCAGGTGATCGCCACACGGTGCGTGACCACCAGCCGCCGGCGGCGCAGGCATGGCTCGAACACGATCCGCAGTGGTGCCTGGCTCGTGCCAAGGAGATCGGGCCATCCTGTCACGCGCTGGTTCTCGCGATGTTCAACGACACGGTGCTGGTGAACCTGCGTGGCGCGCAGGGGGTTGTCCGTATGCGCGAGAAGTTCGGCGATCAGCGACTGGACGCCGCGTGTGAGCGTGCGCTTGCATTCGCGAGCCCGAAGTACCGCACCGTCAAGACCATCCTCGACAAGGGACTGGACAGCCAGCCCACAGCGGCATCGGCGCAAACGTCGACGGCTCCTGCTGACACCTATCTGAACGGCGGCCGCTTCGGTCGTGACCTCCACTCCCTTCTCCTGCATTGAACATCATGAATCCCAGTCCCGAACTGAATACGATCCTCAAGCAACTGCGCCTGTCCGGCGTACTCGACTCGCTCGAGCAGCGCAACCGTCAGGCGATCGACGGACAGCTCGCCTACACGGAATTCCTCGCCATGCTCCTGCATGATGAAGTCGCGCGGCGGGACCAGAAGAAGCTCGGCGCGCGTCTCGTGCGCGCCGGCTTCGGGCTCGGCAAGACGCTGGAGACGTTCAACTTCGACCGGCTGCCAAAGCTCAACCGCGCGCACATCCACGATCTCGCCACCGGTCGTTACATCGACGAGAAGGTGGCAATCCTGATGGTCGGTCAAACAGGCGTCGGCAAGTCCCACATTGCCCAGGCACTGGGCCACTGCGCTGCACGTCAGGGGCGTGACGTGCTGTTCGTCACGCAAACCGATCTGATCAGGAAACTGCATGCGGCCCGCGCCACGGGCCTCTACGAACGCAAGTTCCAGCAGTTCGTGCGCGTGCCGTTGCTGATCGTTGACGACTTCGCGCTCAAACCTCTGCGTGCGCCTCACGACGAAGACTTCCACGACCTGGTAGCGGCCAGGTATGAGCGGGCGGCTACCATCCTGACATCCAATCTCGACCTCAGCGAATGGGGCGATGCCTTCCCCGACAACCGGGTTCTCGGCGCCGCGACACTTGACCGGCTACGCCACGGTGCCTATCGCATCGTCATCGAGGGCGAGAGCTTCCGCAAGCCCAAACCGATGCCTGAAAACGGCGAAATCGCCGTTGCAAAATCCAGTAAAAACCGCATTCTTGAGGCCGTTCGAATCCGCGTTTGACACCACTTCCAACTGGCGCCATACGGCGATCATCCCCGGCGCCTTTACGCCGATCCGTGACACTGCCAGAGCACCTCGTTGCCAAGGTATATCAACTGTACCTGAACACTTATCAAAAGGCCGAACTGAAGTTCGAGAGGTTGACGTTGGAATATTTTTTCAACACGCGCGAGCTTAGCCACTACCTAATGTTTTTTCTGGAAGACGAGCTGATCGGCTTCACCCAACTAATCGCGAAGGGACGCAAGTTGGTCAACCGCTATATCGGTCTGGATTACGGCAAGAGTTACAACCATGGCTTATACTTCGCCATGTTCATCCGCGCTGTAGAATTCGGCATCCGCGAAGGCTTTGCGGAAATCGAACTGGGTGCCACTTCCTACGAGTTCAAGCGCATCCTGGGTGCCCGCCAGCATCCCACGTGGAACTATTACCGGCACACCAACCCATTGTTTAACTGGCTTCTCGGTAAGTTGCGCAGCGTGCTGGAACCGTCAGAGTCCGAATTGCGTTAAGACGCGCGGGGAGGTCCGGGTAAGGCGTCACGCGAGCGGCCGAAGAAAATAGCGCCTCGGCAAAATTCGGGCGCAGCGCGGTTCAGCCAGCGCCTCACCTGAAATCGGCTGACCGCTGTGGTGAATGTCCGCATTGAAGAAGGGACTCAAGGCTCCTGAGTCGATGAGCGGAAATCGAGGTGGTAGCTTGCGATCTTCTCGGTTACCGCCCGGCTATGTTCAATTCTGAAACTAGACGAAGTCGGTCGAGCAAATTACCAGGGCAAGGAAATGTCGCGACATTAAGAGCTCGCCGCCGCGACCGGCGTGAATGTGTACTTCTGCGATCCGCGCAGTCCTTGGCCAGCACCACGCCTGCGCGAACACTAACGGGCTGCAGCGTCAGTATCTGCCCAAGGGCACGGACCTATCGGTCTACAGTCGGGTTGAACTCGACGCCATCGCTGACACTCTGAACAGTCGACCTCGGCCACCCCATGCGCTTCATTCACCGTTTGAGGTCTTCACTGCGACCCCTGCATCATCATGACGGATCTGCGGCGCCTTCATCAAGGATCGGCTCGAAGAAAACGTGAAGTCGTAGCCTATGTTGCCATTCGTAGCTAATTAAATCCGGGCCTAACACGGAGCCGCGAAACTGAGTGCGCCCGGCAATGCGGAACATACTTTGCACCGCCAGGCCGCTTAAGACATACTGTCGAGTAAGTCCGGCTAATGACTGCCACATGTGCGGCCGCCCCGAAAGCCGCAACAGCCGCACGACGCGCCTTTACTCACTTTCGCACACGCGCGCAAGCGCGCGGTCCATGGCCACCGCGTACAGCGAATCTAATGCATGAGTTGCAACATAGGCCTGCGTTGCACGCGCCAGTTGCGTGCCGCAATCCGACTGCGCGCGAAGCGCCTTCGTGTTGGCAAGCGCCTTGATGAACCCTTGCTGCAGCCTGTCCAGTTCCGGACGAATGTCTTTCTTCAGGTCGACGCGCTTGTCATCGGGCGCATGGCCGTCGCGACGCCATTGGGCCAGCAACCCGTATTGCACAAGTTTATTGGCTTCGATCTGGTCGGAGAAGAAGCGCGTCGCAAGCCGCGGCGGCACGCCGAGCGCGCGCGCTTCCTCGGCAGCCGCCTTGATCACTCCCGCCTCGCGCGGCAAGTCCTCGACAGGTTTTTGCGAGTCCCACTTCGACAAGGCAACCTGCCGCGCGATATGCAGGCGCGCGACCGTCATACCCAGCAGCGGGAGAAACGCCCCGCCATCGGCCGGTGCGCTGTGCGAAGGCAGCGCGGCGGACAAGAGCATGGCGGCGGCGAGCGGACTGACGATAAAACGTGACTTGTCGAAACTGAACTTCAGCATCAATCGGTTCCTTTTTTCAGGTGGAAACAGCTCATGCAGATGAACGCGAGCGTTGCAGCAACACCCCTCGACGAGGCGGCGCGGGCTACGTCCGGAGCCTTGATAACACCTGACGGCCCCGCTTTATTCCAGGGGGCGAACTTTCATCTGGCCTCTAGCGGCGCCGCAGATAACGCATAGGAAAACTCCCACCATTGTGTCAAACGACGGACCTTTTCCGGCCCCCAACAGTTCCCAGGTAACAGGCGACCAGAGAAGCCTCGCTCTCCCGATGTCGAGTTACGTCGACAGCACAGCGTTAAAGCCATGCGCGAAGTTTCTTCTTAACTTGTGGTTCGTACGCGGCGGGGATGGCTTGCCCGAATTCGGAGGCCCGGGTACCGCACTCGCCACATTTGTCACCACGTGGCTCTCAGCGATCGCATGTATTACCGTGATGTCGCGGCATCCGTTCTACGGCAGTTCGCGATATTTAGGCGTTTCTCGCGACCGCGCTGGTGCCACCTGCGCGCGATGCTTGTGCTCGGCATTCCGATGGCGCTGTCAAGCTTGATTGAAGTTTCGTCCTACACATGCATGACGCTGTTCATAGGACGCCCCGGCGCGGTTCAACTAGCTGCACACCAGATCGCATCGAACCTTGGTGCGGTGTTGTACATCGTGCCGCTCTCTATTGCTATCGCAGCGTTGACGCTGGTATCGCAAAAGATCGGCGCCAAAAAACCCGCAGCCGCGCGAACTCTGTCGCGCACAGGTGTCAGTCTCGCCGCATTTTCGTGCGCTCATGTCATCTACCCATCGTAATGATGGCGAGCGTCGTGATCGTTGCGGCGTACAGATCGGATCTCCGAGTGGCGGCCGCAGCTATGCCGCTCGTGCAGGCGGTCGCGTTCTATCAATTGGCCGAAGCGATACAGCACAACGCTGCGTTCGCGCTGCGAGCTGATAAGGTCACGGTGATGCCAGCAATAATATATGCGGTCGCCTCGATGGGCATCGGCGTGGATGGTGGCTACGTGGCCGGGTTCGACGTCTTTCACGTCATGCCGGCTACGTTCATCGGTGCGCGCGGTTTCTGGTGGGCGGGCACGGCAGGCCTCGCGATTGTGGCGGTTTGCCTTCTTATCCGATGGCAATGGATTAGTCTCGCGGCGATGGGCAGCCGTTACCTGCGGTCGTACGGCGAGCGTGGGTCTTCGGCCACGCGATAATTGCTCGGGCGGCTGCGGCGCTGTGAAATCAGCCCCGAAGCGCGGTCGTCGCCTCCGTAGCGATTCTCCAGACGCTCGACCTGCCACCGGCTCAGCTCCAGCCACTCAGCGAGCGCCAGGTAATCAATCGTCCATCGGCGACGGCCCTTAGTAAGCGCCGCCCTGGCCGCGATACCAGTCGGCTATCTGACTACCGGTCATGAAGCTCACTTCGGGTGTATTCATTAGCAGGTCGAGAATCTTCTCGAGCGAACCGAAACGATGCGGCACGCCCATCAGATGCGGATGCAATGCGACGGTCAGCACGCGCGGTTGCTTGCGCGCCTCGCGACGGAACAGCTCGAGCGTGCGTTCGGTGCGCATCAGGAACTCGTCGGACTGATGCTTCTCCACGGCGTAGATGATTGAGTCGTTCAGCTCAAGGTTGTACGGCATCGAGAGAAGCGGCCCGCGTTCGGTGTGCAGCCAGGTCGGCAGATCGTCAATTACCCAGTCGAACACGTATTCGACGCCAGCCGCCTTTAGCAACTCGGGCGTGTCGACGGTTTCGCGCAGTCCCGGGCTCAGCCAGCCGCGCGGACGCGTGCCCGTGAAAGCGCCGATCTTCGCGAGCGTCTGCTCGATCACATCGGCTTCCGATCCGCCGTGGTTCAGCGACTTCTGATGCACCCCGTGGCCGATGAATTCCCATCCGGCATCGCGCATTGCCTCGGCTGCGCGCGGATACGCGTCGATCACCCCGGCATTGAAGCTGGTCGACGCCGGAAGTCCGCGATCGACCAGCGCCTTGATCATGCGCGGCAGCCCGGCGCGCATGCCGTAATCGGCCCAGCTGAAGTTCGGCACATCGGGAACGGTTTCCTTGCCGTGCGGCGGCGGGATGATGGTTCGCGGCATGGGTTGCTCGAACTGCCAGTGTTCGACATTGACCACCACATGCGCGATGATCGGGCCGCCCGGCGGCGCGGTCAGGGATGGGCGTTCAGTCGAAAAAAAATAGGGTGTGCGGGGATTGGCCATGATAATCGGATCAGGAAACGGTTTAGTGACGGATCTGATGCAGGATGTCGCGCTTGAGCGCGTTGAATTCGGCGGACGTCGTGTCCTCAAGCGTGCGGGGTCGCGCGAGCGGCACCTCGATGCGACTTGCGATGCTGCCCGGGCGTGCTGACATCACGTAGATCGTATCGGCGAGAAAGACCGCTTCGTCGATATCATGCGTGACAAAGATGATCGTAGTGCACAGCCGTTGCCAGACCGATAGGAGCAGCTCTTGCATGGTGAGCCGCGTCTGCGCATCGAGCGCGCCGAACGGCTCGTCCATCAGCAGCACTTTGGATCCCATCGTTAGTACGCGCGCAATGCCGACGCGCTGCCGCATGCCGCCGGACAGTTGAACGGGCAAATGATGCGTGAAATCGGCGAGTCCGGTCAGCTGGATCATCTCTCGCGCGCGAGGTTCGTATTCTGCGCACGGCACGCCCTGCGTCTTCGGCCCGAAGATCACGTTTTGCCAAACCGTCAGCCACGGGAACAGCGCTGCGTCCTGAAACACCACACCGCGATCGGGCCCGGGCCGGGCGACCGGCGCTCCGGCAACGCGCAACTCGCCGTCGCTGACCGGCTCGAAGCCTGCGATCAGGTTCAAGAGGGTAGACTTGCCGCAGCCAGACGGCCCAAGCAGGGCGACGAACTCGCCTTGTCTAACCTCGAGGTTGATGTCGACCAGCGCCTTGACCGGCGTCTTGCCCACGTAGACCTTGCCGACGCGGTGCGCATCGATGGTCGGCGCTGCAGCGGTACTCATGATGGTTGTGTCCTCAATGACTTTGCAGCGCGCGCCAGACGAGCGCGCGGTTTGCGATCAGCACCAGGATGCGGTCGCTCACGTATCCGAGCACGCCGATCGTAGCCATGTCGGCCAGGACGATGTCCATGCGGCCCACGTAGTACGCATCCCAGAGCACATACCCGAGCCCAGACTTGACCGCGACCATCTCGGAGACGATCACCGCAGTCCACGCGATGCCCAGTCCGATGCGCAATCCGGTGAAAATCGACGGCATCGCCGCCGGCAGCACCACGCGGCGCAAGAGTTGCGCGGGACGTGCGCCCATCATCAGCGCTGCGCGGACCAGGTTGCGGTCGAGTTCGCGCGCGCCCTGCGTCGTGTTGACGACGATCGCGTAAAAGCCGCCAAGAAAAATCAGGAAGATTGAGCCCATGTCGCGGATTCCGAACACCGCGATCGAGAAGGGCAGCCAGGCGGTGATCGGGATCGGCCGCAAGCCCTGGATGAGCGGATCGATCATCCGCGCGGTCAAGCGGCTCCAGCCGATCATGAGACCGAGCGGAATGCCCACCAGCAACGCGAGCAGAAAGCCTTCGCCGACGCGCGTCGCCGAGTAGGCGAGGTTTGACAGCCAAGTGCCCGCATAAGCATTCATGCCGAACGGATCGCTACCGGTCATCCAGATGCGCCACGCGTCGAGCACTTGCAGCGGCGCAGGCAAAAGGCCGGCTAGGGCGCGCGAATTGCTCGCCACGCATTGCCAGATGACGAGTATCGCGAGCGGCGCTAACGCGCCGAGCATGGCGCGCAGCAGCCGTCGCGCGACGAGGCGCGCCGGCTGGCCGGACGGCTTCGCCGGGTGGATAGGTAAGGCGTTCAGTTTCATCGTCAAGTGCCTCCATGCTGGAGAGCCTTCACCAGCGAGTCGTCGAAATACTGGCCGACTTCGTTGCTGACGTCCTTCGGGATCACGCCGAGTTTGTGGAACTCCGCCGCCTGCGCCTTGATCTGCGCCGCGTCGAGCACCCCGCCGAGCTGGATCAGCCTGACCGAAGGACGAGTCACGTCGAGCGGCAGGCCGACGTAGCGCGAGTACGCCTGTGCAAACGCCTCGGGGTTTTTCGAGAGCGCATCTTGCCCGTGCAGATACGCCCATAGAAAGCGCTGCACCGCGTCCCGCTTGGTCTTCATCGCCGTGCTCGTGGCCGCCAGCATGCCGAGTTCGGCGCCGACCGCCTTCGAATGGCCGTACTCGATCCGCTTCGCGAAATAGCCATCGCCTGCGCCCACCACTTGGGACTCGAACGGCTCCCAGCATAGGAACGCGTCGATGTCGCCGCGCTTGAGCGCCTGCACGAACGCGGTGCCGCCACCCTGGATATTGACCGCGGTGAACGACTTGTACGGTATGTTCTTCTCGGCAAGCGTCGCCGCCCACTGGAACCACACAGCCGAACCCGGCGCGATACCGATGCGCTTGCCAGCAATATCCTTCCAGTCGTTGATCTGCACCCCCGTGCGCACCACCAGATATTTTGACGAAGCCGCCACGCCGGTCAGCCCGACGAGATTGGTGTTGCCTTGTGCGAGCACGATCGGGAGATCGCCGGGGCCCACCGCTCCGATGTCGATGCTGCCCGACAGCAACGCGGTGCGCGCATCCGCGTAGCGGACGAACTCGACCGACTTAACGATCACGTTGAGCTTCTTGAGGGTGTCGGCAATGGCCAGCATCGGCGCGAGGTGGCCGACCTTCACGTAGCCGATCGTCAATGTGAGCGGTTGCGGCAGGGGGGCGGGCTCGGGCGCCAGCGCAAATGCCGGCTGCGCGACACACAGGGCCAGCAGGCCTGAATAGATGGATTGCAGCAGGGACTTCACGGAATTCTCCATGTTCGCAAGGATGTGGCAGAAAAAGCGCGTGCCTCGGCCCCGGTTCGTCAGGCGCCGCGAAAGCGCGGCGGCCGCTTCTCCGCGAAGGCGGCGCGTCCTTCCCGGTAATCGTCACTGTCGAAGCAGGCGCGTACCGCGCGATCGACCACGTCGACGTCGCGTTCCAGCGGCATCCGTTGCGCCTCACGGATCGCCAGCTTCGCTGCGCGCAGCGTCAGCGGCGCATTGCCGGCGATATCGGTGAGGTAGCGAGCGCACGCGTCTGCGTACTCGTCATGTTCATGAGCGCGATGCACGATGCCAAGACGCATGGCCTCGGCGCCATCAAACGTGCGAGCCAGATAAAACAGTTCGGTTGCGGCGGCGGCGCCGATCTGGCCGACGATGCGCTGCATGCCGACGAATGCGTAGCCGAGCCCGAGCCGCGCGGCCGGCATACGGAAGCGTGAGTCGACGGTGCTGAAGCGCAGGTCGCACGCGAGTGCGAGCCCGATGCCGCCGCCCATGCAGACGCCGCGAACGCACGCGACCGTTGGCTTTGGGATATCGGCAAGCGTGCGCTGCGCGCGCTCGACCGCTTCGTCGTACGCTGCGACGCCGCGCGGATCGCTGCGTTGCGCGCCGAATTCGGAGATGTCGGCGCCGGAGACGAATGCCTTGTCGCCGTCGCCGCGCAAAGCGATCACGCGCACGTCGGCTTCGGTGCCGAGCGCATCGAGCGCGTCGGCGAGGCCGCACCACATTGCCAGCGACATCGCGTTGTAGCGGGCGGGATTAGACAGGACGACATGCGCGATCGCGCCGTCGCGTTCGATGCGCACCGTGCCGGCTGCGGGCGGGTCGCGATCGGCGTCCCGCTTGTTGCGATTCTCGGTCATACCACTCCCTTCTCGTGCAGTTGCGCGACCGCAGCCGCGTCGAACCCGACTTCCGCGAGCAACTCGTCCGTGTGCTCGCCCCAGCCCGGCGCCCATCGCGCCAGCGTTCCCGGCGTGCGCGCGAGCCGCACCGGTTGCGTGATGTAGTGACGATCGACGCCGTCCGGCGTCTTCAGAGCCTGCTCGACCTGCAGATGCCGCACCTGCGCATCCTCGAACATTTGCGGCACCGTGTACACTGGTCCGCACGGCACACCGGCGGCGTTCAGCGTGTCGACCCAATGCGCGACCGGACGCTCGGCGAACTTCTGCTGGATCTCGTGATTCAATCGATTACGATTCTTCACGCGCAGCTTCTCCGTCTCGAACTCCGGATCGCTGGACCATTGCGGCATGTCGAGCGATTCGCAGAAGCGCTTCCAATTGCCTTCGCCCGACGCGCCGAGATTCACATACCCGTCGAAGGCTTCGAAGAGACCCATTGGCGAGCTGGTGGGATGATCGTTGCCGACCTGCACGGGCACGTCGCCTTCGTTCAGATAGCGCGCCGCCTGGAAGTCCATCATCGCGATCTGAGTGTGCAGGAGCGACGCATGCAGCCACTGGCCGCGCCCAGATTGCTCGCGTTCGAGGAGCGCGATCAGGATGCCAACCGCGGCGTACAGGCCGGTGCTCGAATCGGCGACCGCGAGCCCGGCGCGAACGGGTCCTTGGTGCGGCAGGCCAGTCACCGACATCAGACCGCCCATTCCCTGCACGATCTGATCGAAGCCCGGGCGCTTCGCGTACGGGCCGTCCTGGCCAAAACCCGAAATGCTCGCGAGGATGATGCGCGGGTTGATCGCGGCGAGCGCTTCGTAGTCGACGCCGAGGCGGTGCTTGACGTCGGGCCGCCAGTTCTCGACCACCACATCAGCATCCTTGACGAGCCGCTTGAACACCGCGAGCCCGTCGGGCGTCTTCAGGTTCAAGGTCAGCGAGCGCTTGTTGCGATTCAGATTCTGGAAATCTCCCGACAGACGATCGGCGGCGAACATCGCCTCGTTCGGATCAATGCCGGGCGGCGGTTCGATGCGGATCACATCCGCCCCGAAATCGGCGAGCATGCGCACGCAGGTCGGGCCGGCGCGCACGCGCGACAGATCGAGAACACGGAAACGCGATAACGCAGCAGCGGCGCAAATCTTGGGCATGACTACTCCTGATGGCGATGAACGGGCCGCTCGGGTGGCGAGACGAACGATGGAAGATCCGCAGCAATCGCGCGGTCGAATGAGCGACATGCGGACCACGCAGTCCGCGACGCGATGCCGGCGGCCTCGAGACGCGCAAGCAACGCGAGCAGCAGCAATTCCTGAAAGGGGCGTCCGATCAACTGCGCGCCGATCGGACGGCCACGACTATCAGAGCCGATTGGAAACACCACCGCCGGCAGACCGACGTAGTTCACCCAGGCGGTATGACGGTGCAGCGCGAGCAACGCCTGCACCTTGAAACGCGCGCCATCGGTATGCACGACTTCCCAGTCGGGCAACACGATCGGCAAGGCCGGGCACAGCAACGCATCAGCGGCACCGAAACACGCGGACAGCACCTCGGTGAGCGCCGCCGGGCGCTCGCGCTGCGCGGATTCGACCCAGGCAGCGGGGAGCGCTATGCCGGGCAGCACGACGCCTTGCATCGGGGCCGACAGTGCGTCGATACCCTGCGAGCGCAGGCGCGCCTGATGAAGGCGACCAGCTTGCGCATGCAGAATCACTTGCGCGCGGCGTGACCATGCATCGCGTCGGCTCGCGTGAACTCGCGCCGATGGCTCGGCTCGGTGCAATGTGACGCTCGGCGCGCAGCCGCGCGCGAGTGTGTCCTCGAACGCCTCCAGCGCGTCGCCGACTTCCGGATCGAGCGCATCATCCTGATACGCACTGACGACGCGCAGCGCTGTTTGCGCCGGCACGGGACTCGCTAGCGTCTGAGGATGACTCGCGACGGCAGCACAGGCGTACACGCGGGCGGCATCGGCGGCGCTGCGTGCGAGCACGCCGACGGTATCGAGCGACGTCGCGAGCGGCATGACGCCGGCGGAAGACACCGCGCCCGGCGTGGTCTTCAGGCCCACCACGCCACAACTCGCCGCCGGAATGCGCACCGAGCCGGCAGTATCGGTGCCGAGCGACGCGTAACACAGGCCGCCCGCCACCGCGACCGCGCTGCCGCTCGACGAGCCGCCGACCATCGCCAGGCTGTCGAGCGGATTGACTGGTCGCGCCTGCGCGGGATTCTCCGCGGTCGCGCCACATGCATATTGCGCAAGGGTCAATGCGCCCGAGTACGTGGCGCCGGCCGCGGACAACGCGAGCAGCACCGGCGCGGTCGGGCGGATCGCGTCTTGCCCGGCTGCTTCAGTTCTCGTTGCGGCGCCCTCTCCGCAGCCGGCCCGGCGTCTCGCCGTATCGAACACGTCCTTGTGCAAAAGGGCGGTGCCGGTCAGCGGCAGCAGCGTCGTCGTGGGCACATCGACTTCTGGCGGGCGCACCGTCCCTGCCACGCAGGCATGCCAGAGGCGATCGTTCTCGACGCAACGGCGATGTTGCTCAGCGAGCGCCTCGCCAACGCTGAAATCGCCTCGGGCCAGTGCGGCCTGCAGGCCGGCGAGGGTCGCGGGCAGTTCGACTCGCGTGGTCATCGAGCGCACCTCGGACCGGCTCCGGCCAATCGTCGCAGCGCGGCTTCGAACTGCCGGTCGAACTCCGCGTCGTATTCGTCCGCCGTGCGCGGTTCCCGGCCGGGCCAGACGGCTGCGCGGCCAGATTCGCTCGCCGAAGTACCGGGGTAAGCGTCCGGTGCGAGACGGCCCAGCGCGCGCGCCAGCGATTCAGCGCGGCCGGGCGGCAGTCCCGCGCGGAGCGCGTTGAACGCGGCCGTGACCGCGCGCGCGTCCGGCACTGTCGCTGCCTGCGGGCTGCGGGCATTGACAGGTGCGGCTCGCGTGCCGCTGTTCGCTTCGTCTCCCCATTCCTCACTCATAAAGTTCTCATCATCTTCATAAATATATTTACGATATCGTATCGTATATCAAAAAGGGTGCGACAATTCAGCCACTGAATTCTTTTGCAAGAGGCATCAATTTGAAGGTCAGTGAACAGATCCGTCAGGAGATAGAGCAACTGGTGCGCGATGGGCGACTGCTGCCAGGCGATCCCGTGGATGAGGTTGAATGGGCGAATCGCTACGAAGTGTCCCGCACACCGGTGCGCGAGGCGTTGCTGCAGTTGCAGGCGCAAGGGCTCCTCGGCGCGCTGCCGCGCGGCGGCATGGTCGTCGCGAAGATGGACGTGCAGCAGTTGCTCGCCATGTGGGAGTTGCTGGCTGAACTCGAGGGTTTCTGCGCGCGGCTCGCGTGCGAACGGATGACCGAGGGCGAGCGCACCGAGCTGGCGCTGCATCACGAAGCGCTGAAGCGCGTGGTTGATGCCGACGATGCGGAAGGCTGGCAGGCCGGCAATCTGGCATTCCATGAAAAGCTTTATCACGGCTCGCGCAATCCGTATCTGCGTCAGGACATCCTGCGCATGCGCGCGCGCACCGGCGCTTACCGCCGGCATGCCTTCGGTGCGGTGAACCGAGTGCAGGCGTCGTATGTTCAGCACCAAGAAATCGTCGATGCGATCGCCGCGCGCGACGCGCAGAGCGCCGCACGCGCGATGCAACGGCATCTGAGCCCGGACCACGGCGCACGCAGCGTGGCCGACCTGATCGCTAACCTCCCGCGCGAACTGCTTGGCTGAAGCCGTCTTCATATTAGAAGCGCACCCGCAGTCCGGCCCGCACCGCCGTCTGTGTGTTCGAATTGGCCGCGGTCAATCCAATGATCGATGCACTCGCCGCTTGGCCGGTCGAATCGGTGCCGCCCGCGCGCTGGTACACGACGCCCAGATACGCTTCGGTTCTTTTCGAGAACAGATAGCCGGCCATCAACGACACCTGGTGATAGTGCGCACCGATGTCTTCGCGCGGGCCGTCACTCCACGTGTAGTCGTAGGCGGCGCCTAGCGTTACCGGCGTCGCAAGATAACGCAAGCTCAATTCGACGCTATCGAAGCGCGCGTTGCCGTGATAGTTGTACAGATTCAGCTTGCCGGTGCTCAGCGTACCGAGATCTTCGAAGCGCGTATTCGTGTAGACAGCGCCGATCGTCGCGGGGCCGAACTGGTAGGCGCCGCCAAGCGCGATCACCTGATACGCGTTGGCCGATGCATACCCGGCATAGACAGGCGAGACGAAGAAGCCGCCGGTCAGCGGCGACTTCGAGCCGGCGTCGCCGACACTGCCCCACACCGAGTCGTTCGGGTCCTTCGCGCGCAAATAGGCAGCCGCCGCGGTGAACGGGCCATGTCCGTAACGGGCGGCAAGACCGACGACGCTGTTCTGCGAGAAAGACCCCGCCACGCCCCCGAGGCTGTACATCGCCGCGAAACGAAACCCTCGAAAATTCAGAGTCTCGTAACGAATCACATTGTTGATGCGATTGGTGTGGTTGATGTCATCGACGCCGCCCGGGTGGCCCATTGTGTAGACGCCGAACACAGACAGCGCGGCAATGGGCGCGACGTAGTCCTCGACCAGATCGTATTGCCGCCCGAACGTCGCCGCGCCATAAGGGCTCGACATGCCGACGTACGCAGTGCGGCCGAACATCAGACCGCCTTGACCTAGCGTGCCATTGTTCAGCTCGAACCCGCTCTCGAGCTTGAAAATCGCCTTGTAGCCGCCACCCAGATCCTCAGCGCCGGTCACGCCCCAGCCGCTGACAACTGCGCTGGTCATGTTGTAGAGCCGATGGCCGGCCGAATTGCTGATGTAGTTCACGCCTTCGTCGATCACGCCGTACAGCGTGACGCTCGATTGCGCGTGTGCGACGGAGGCACCGAAGGCCGGCAGGATGGCTGCCAGTAGGATCTTGTTTTTCATGGTCTCGGCTGGGTAGGGCGGTCTTTGTTGCCAGAGTGGGACGATGGTTAACATGGTTCGTACTGCTTAATGCGTCATACGCAGCTTTGTCCGGGGAGGACGGTCCTGCGCAGCGCAATTTATTTGACGACTGGCAACATGCCGCTCGGATCACGGGTCGTGTTATGGTGCACGACCAGCACGGCGAGGGCGGCGATCAGGCATGGCAGCGCCGAAGCGAGGAAGATTGTCTCGCTTGACAGGCCCAGCTCATGTAGTTTCTGTCCGAAGAATGGACCGAACACTGAGCCGAGACGGCCGGCCGCATACGCCGCGCCAAAAGCGGTCGCGCGGATCGCCACGGGGTAGGTGCGCCCGACGATCGAAGAGCCGCCCGGCAGGCACGGTACGAGCAAAAATCCGGTGATGAACAGCATCGCGCTGATCACTGGCGGCGAGCCGTGCAGGGTGAACGAAGTGGCAACGATCGCTGCGCAAGCCGCCATCAGCATCGCCGTGAATAAGCGGGTAATGTCCTTGCCGGCCGCGAAGAACGCGATCAAGATCATGCCGACGAAGCCGCCTGTCTGGAACAGGCTCGAAGAATGAATCGCTGAGCGGATCGGGAAACCGTTCTCGACGAGCACGGTGGTGATCCAGCTCGACATGAAGAACATTTCGAACATCACCATGAAGTAAATGACCATGATCGCCAGCGTGTTGACGATGTTGCGCGGCTCGCGCATGTAACGGGTCAGGAATGTCTTGTAGTCGACTCCTTGCTCGCCCTCGGCAATGAGGCGCGCGCCGGAGAGCGATCCGCCGATTTGCGCGGCGAGGTGCTTGACCAGTTCGGGCGCGCGCTTGCGCACGATCAGCCACGAGAGGGATTCCTGCAGGTAGAAGCACAGAAACACGGCGAGCACGAGCGGCGCAATGCCGCCGAAGTAAAACATCGCGCGCCAACCCCACAGAGGCAGCAGCTGACCCGCCAGTAACGCGCCGAGGGTGGCGCCTGCAGCATTGGCGGCGGCCACCAGCATAATGACGGTCGCACGCCGTTGTGCTGGGCAGTAGTCTGATACCAACGCCATGATGTTCGGAATCGCGGCGCCAAGCCCGAGTCCGGTGATGAAACGCCACATCACCAGCTCGCCGATTGTCGACGAATACGCGGAAATCAGTGTGAACACGCCGAAGCTCACAACCGACAGGATAATCACGCGCTTGCGGCCGAATTTGTCGGCGAACGGCCCGATCGCCAGCGAGCCGATCAGCAGTCCGACTAGGCCCGACGAGAACAGCTCGCCGAGCACCGCCCGCGGCGCGTGGAAGGCGGCCAGCAGCGATGGGGCGATGTAGCCGATGATCTGCGTGTCGAGGCCGTCGAGCCCGAACGCGAGCGCGCCGAGAAAGAAGATCGCGTACTGCATGCGTGAGATGCGCGAGCGATCGATCAGCGCGGTGACGTTCAGGGTGTGTTCAGGCGTCATGGCAGGCGGCAGGGCAGAAGGAAAGGGAAAGGGCCGCGCATCAGGCGCGGGCAGGCATCGGTGGCGTCAGAACTCGCGCATTAGACGGCCGGCGCGATCGCTGCGGTCCTCGTGACCGAGCATGCGCAGAGCATGCCAGTACGAGGTCGGGTTAATCGCCAGCACCGGCTTGCCGAGCATCAGTTCGGCGGCGGTCGCCACCGGCGCCATTGCCAGCGCGGTGCCGACCTGCACGATCGCGTCCGCGTCGTCGCCATTCAATTGCTGAACCGAGGCGGCCAGCGTCGCGCGCGGCACGCGCGCGATGTCGGTCGGCTTCGCGCATTTGAGGCCGAGCAACCGGACCACGCCGAAGCCGGCTTCCTCGAAGTAGGTCTGCACGATCGCGTCGCCTTCCGGCTGGTGCGGCGTCAACACCGCGATGCGGCGCGCGCCGAACTTGCGTAGCGCGGCAACCAGCGCTTCGGAGCCGAACGTCACGCGGACTTTCGCCTGCGCTTCAAGTAGCTCGCGAAAGCGCGCGGCGCCTTCGTAGCCGCCTTGGAACGTCTCGATAGCCACGCCCATGATCAGATGGTCGATCGGCGCGGTCGTCAACTGATCGATTGCGCCGCCGATCCCCTGACGCATCAGCTCGACGTGCGCCCGATAGGCGGCCGGATCGGCGATGCTGCCGGTCTTCACTGTGACGCGGCCAATGTGGTTGGTGATGCCGTAGGGACGCAGGTCGTCGCACTCTGGCTGTACGGTGGTGTTCGACGAAGGCACGATCACGCCGATATTGGCGCGGTATCCGGTGGTATCCGACACGATAGGACTCCTTGTCATGTAACTGGAAGTTCGGGCAACGGGGCGGTGCAGCATTAGCGGGTCGCGCCGCCGTCGATGGTCAACCTGGTGCCGACCAGATTCGGCGCGATGCCGCTGCACAGGAAGACCACGGTCGCGGCGATCTCGTCGGGCGTGGCGAACCTGCGCGACGGCGTCTTCGCCAGCAGGCGCGCCTCGATCGCCGCTGGTTCGACCTGCTCGCGCGAAGCTGCCGCGGCGATAATGCCGCGCAGCCGGCCGGTCATCGTCGGCCCGGGGTTCACACAATTCAGGCGCACACCGTCGGCGGCATGGGCGTCGCCAAGCGCCTTGGTCAATGCAATTAGCGTCGTGTTCGCCATCACGCTTGGCAGCATCGTCGCGTCGGGGCCGAGTGCACTGTTTCCGGCGATCGACACGATATGCCCGGCGCGGCGCGCGATCATGCCGGGCAGCACCGCGCGCACCAGTCGCACGGTCGCCATGATCTTCAGCGCGAAGCTGTCTTCCCACACTCGGTCGGGCAGCGTCAGGAACGGACCGGCCGCAGAACTACCGGCGCTATTGATCAGGACGTCAACGGTTTCGCCCCGGCTCTCGAGCGCCGCGAGCACCGCGTCGACGCTGTCCGGCAAGCTCAGGTCGTGCTCCAGACCAAAGGCCCGCGCCGCGCCGAGTGTTTCGACGGCGGCATTGAGCGCGGCGCGATCCCGCCCGATTAGCGCGACGCGCGCGCCGACACCGACGAAGGCATGTGCGCACGCAAGCCCGATGCCTTTGCTGCCGCCGCTGATTAGGACAAGCCGGTCCGCGCACGCGTCGGCCCGAAAAACCGGGGAGGGCGTGACGCTCATTGGATCCTCAGCGAGTCATTGAGCATCGTCCACAGCGATGCACGGCGCAGATAGTTCAGATGTGCGTCACGATCGGCGACTGTCGCGCGCATCGCCTGCTGGTCTGCGGCGCGGGCCTGAGGCGAACGCTCCTCCATCACCTTCTTGTTATGGATCGACTGCGCCTGCACGTACTGTATTGCGGGACCGCGGCGCTGCCGCTCGTAGCGATCGAGCAGCGCATCGGACGCCCCGCCGAGCACGGCGTCGAGCTTCTCGGCGAGATTCACCGCATCATGAATCCCGCTGTTCAGACCGAGGCCGCCGAGCGGATTGTTGACGTGCGCCGAATCGCCGGCCAGCAACCCGCGGCCTTGCCGGAAGCGCGCGGCGACGCGCTGGTGAACGTTGTACGTATTGACCTGGGTGACGGTCGCGCCGAGCGCGCACGGCAGGTAGCGACGATATACGCGCGCAACCTCGGCGAGCGCGGCTTCCCGCTCGGTCGGCAGGTCCTGTTGCAGCGGATAGGTGGTGCGCCAAACGCCTTCGGGACTGTCGCCCGGCACCTTGAAGATCCCGAACCAGCAGTCGACGTCGGACAGATAGTTGCGCACCTGGAAGCCCATCGATTCGGCAAAGTCGTGCTTGACGGTCACCACGCCGAATTTTTCCTGGAACGTGTAGCCCTCGAATTCGATTCCGAGCGACTTGCGCACCAGACTTCGCGCGCCGTCGCAGCCGATGACGTAGCGCGCCTCGCATTGCAGCGGACCGTCGTCGTTGCGCGCATCGAGCACGACTCGATCGGCGTGTTCAGTGAAGCGCTCGACGGTGGTCGCGCCGAAGTACCGTACGCGCGGCTCCCTGTCGAGGCGCGGGCGGATTAGGTTGACCAGCTTGTGCTGTTCGAGCTGGACGGCGAACGGATACGCGCATTCATCGCGCAGCAATCCAAAGTCGTATTCAGCGACCACTTCGCCGGAAACGAAATCGCGCCACTGGAAGAGATCGGCGCGCAGGCCTTGTGCGAGCACGTCGTCGATGAGGCCCGCCTGGTCCAGCAACGACAGTGTCGACGAGTGAATCGTCGCGGCCCGATTTTCGGTGGGCACTTGGCGATACGACTCGAACAATGCGACGCGCCAACCCTGGCGCGCCAATGCCAACGTAGTGAACATTCCGACCGGCCCGGCGCCGATTACCGCAACATCCCACATGAGTGATTTCCTTAAGGCTCGATTCGTCATTCCGGTTGCCGAGTGCGCAACCGGTCCGATGCGCCGCTTCGATCGCTGCAAAGGTACCCAAAAAAATATCCTTATACCAGTGGCCAATATAAATATATTTATGGTCGTTGCAGGTATTCAAATATCTGCTAGGGTAAATCCTTAGAACGGATGTGCCTACCGCGCACCAGGTGAGCGTGACCGATCCAATGGAGAGCACTCAAGTTGGTTAAAAGCGGACAGTTGTTGTGTCAAAGCCAGATTGAAGTCTCCTGGTACAGGCTAGTTAGAGATTTAAGGTCTCAAGGTATGAATCTCTCGTTGAAGCTGGTCATTCCGATGCGCTTCGTCGCCGTCAAGACAGCCCAGCAGCAGTGGTCACGTCGCTCAACGACTCGGAGGCCGCGAACTTCGGCCAGAACTCGCATCTAGAGCACGACCTGCGCTACGACCGCGCTGACGAGTTCGTCGAAACCGTCATGGGCCACTGGGACACGTGGGAAGAGGGTGCGCTGATTCTCGACAAGGAAAGCGGACGCTTCGCGGACCCCTCGAAGGTGCATCGTCTGGATCACGACGGGCGCTTCTTCAAGTCGCGCGGACCGTTCACGGTGCCGCGCTCGCAGCAGGGCCATCCGGTGCTGATCCAGGCGGGGCAGAGCGGGCGCGGGCAGCAGTTCGCCTCGCGCTGGGCGGACCTCATCTTCGTCGTCTATCCGAATCTCGCGGTGGGCAAGAAGCAGTACGCCCAGATGAAGCAGGCGCTCGCCGACGCGGGCCGCAACCCCGACGACGTGAAGATCTCGACCGCGTGCTACACGATCGTCGCCGAGTCGGACGAGATTGCGCAGAAGGAGCGCGAATATATCGATTCGCTCGCTAAGCCGATCGATTCGCTCGCGCTGCTATGCGAAGTGCTCAACACGGACTTCTCGAAGCGCGGCTACGATGATCCGTTCAGCGATGCCGAGATGGCGGCGATCTCCGGCTGGACCGGTTTCCGCGACCGCGTCGTGACGTCATCGGGCAAGAAAAATCCTTCGGTGCGTGATTTCGTGGATTTTTCCAAGCGCGCCCGCATCGAGGAGTTTCCGGTGTTCTGCGGCACGCCGAAGACCGTGGCCGATCAGATGGAGCAATGGTTCGTCGAAGGCGGCGTCGATGGCTTCGTGATCGCGCCGACGCACGTGCCCGGCGCGTATGAGGATTTCGTGCGCATGGTAGTCCCCGAACTGCAGAGGCGCGGGCTGTTCCGCAAGGACTATCAGGGTGCGACGCTGCGCGAGAACCTCGGACTTCCGATTCCGCAATCGAGCGACTGGCGCAAGCAGGCATTTCCTAAAACGTCGAACATCAAGGTGGCCTGAGACCGCTGTGTGAGGGGCAGTCGCGTTGCGGATGCCCGTTTCTTTCGAGCCGGTTGTACAGAACGTGCCACAAAGAGTGAGACACGGTCGAGGACTCAGCTGCAAAGCACGCGACTCAAATAATCAAACATACGTCATTGACAGACTTTACATCAACTAATGTGTCCCCGTTTTCAACCTCACCCCAGAACGACCTGCGCAAAACCGTGCACTTGCAAAAGCGGATGGAGTGCGTATGATGTAGCACAGTTGTGACACTTCAAGAGGTCGAGATGTCTACCACTACGCTGCGTCTACCGCCGGACCTTCGCGACCGCGTCTCAAAACTCGCGGAAGAGTCCGGGACGACGGCGCACAGCTTCATGTTGGAAGCGATCGCGGAAAGAGTTGCCAACGAGGAATTGCGGCGCGGATTTCTCAACGACGGCAACGCCCGATTGGCGAGCATGCTGGAAACAGGCATCGGAATTGAGTGGACCGACATGCGTGAATATCTTCGCGGACGGGCTGCCGGAAGTGGGCCCGTACCGCCGAAGGTCAAAAAATGGCGCGATTGATTCTGGCGCCAGAGATTCGCGAGGATTTCGATCGAATTTTTGATTTTCTCTTCGAGCACACCCCTGACCAAGCGACCCAACGAATTGACGATATCGTGTGCGCGCTCGACATATTGCAGTCGAGTCCACTGATCGGACGGCCAGCTGAAAGCCTTCGCGGAATGCGCGAGCTGGTCATATCGAACGGTGCCCGCGGTTACCTGGCACTGTATCGGTTTGTGCCTGAGTTGGACACCGTGTTTGTTACGGCCATTCGCAGTCAACGGGAGTTGCGCTATCGGCGCAGCCATGATGACCGCTCTGCTTGAACGCGGTACGCCACGAGAGCCTATCGAACGGGATAGTGCTTGCTGCATCTGACTGCATGAAACTGACGGGCGCGCTCGCTCGCCGAAATGCGCATCATGTCGGCGCCCGTACTTCGGAAATGGAGAAGGTGTCCGCCGCCGACGCCAATTGACATAATGATAATTAGCGTAGTTTTGACACGTAGCGGCTAAGTTGTAATCTATGGTCGTTCCTCGGTCCATCGCAAGCTCAAGCCGTGGCGCGCGGCGCAACGACTCGAGTTGACCAGCCGACAGATCCGTCGGCTGGTCGAGCGACTGCGCGAACACGGAGCGCAAGGTCTCGTGTCGCGTCGGCGCTCGAAGCCCGGCAACAACCGACTGAACGCGGTGACGGCCGAGCGGGCACGCTCGATCATTCGCGAGCGTTATGCTGACTTTGGGCCGACGCTGGCGCGCGAGAAGCTGTACGAGTGCCACGGCATTCGGCTGGCCAAGGAAACGGTGCGCCGGCTGATGACCGACGCCGGGCCGTGGGTGCCGCGTCGACAGCGGCCACCGAAGGTTTACCAGCCACGCGCACGCCGCGCCTGCCTGAGTGAACTGACCCAGATTGACGGCAGCGAGCATGCGTGGTTCGAGGACCGGGCGCCGCAATGCATGTTGCTGGTGTACGTCGATGACGCGAGGCATCGTTCGCGCCGCTCTTATCGAGCGTGATGCTTTTCCTGTTCACTCACCGCTGCTCTGTTTCTGTCGCCGCTTTTTTCTGACGCGGTTAATTATCGCGAAAGCTGCGCCACCGCAGCCGCATCGGGCGCGCTCCAACCGCCGCCCAGCGCACGGAACGAAGCGATCGCCGCGCTGGCCGATTCGACCTGTGCCTGCGCGCGGACATCGCGCGTTTGCAGCAGGCTGCTGTCCGCGTTGAGCACCTCGATCAGGCTGACCGTTCCGCCCTGATACGCGGCCAACGAAGCGTCGCGTGCACGGCTCAACGCCGCCTCGCCACCGGCCAGAATCTTTTCTTGTGCTTCGCGCTTGTTCCATGCGGAGAACGCATCCTCGACATCCTGCGACGCGCGCAGCACCGCGAGACGATAAGCGGCAAGCGCTTCAGCGTTCGCGCCTTTGGCAGCAGCGATTTCCGCATCGACCCGGCCGAAATCGAACAGCCGCCAACGCAACCCGAAGATCCCTTGTGCCTGGCTCGCACCGTTGCCGAACCATGTTCCAGCGGTGGTGGTCGCCGACCCCACCAGCGCGGCCAGCGAAACTTTCGGGAAGTACTCGGACACGGCGACGCCGACCCGCGCATTCGATGCCGCCAGCCGCCGCTCCGCGACGATCAGGTCGGGCCGGCGCCGCAGCAGCTCGGCGGGCGAACCGGCGGCGGCGAGCCCGGGAGCAGCCGGAATCGGCGCTTCTGCTTCGAGCTCCGCGCGATGCGTGCCGGGCTGTGCGCCGAGCAGCACGTCAAGCGCATTCATCGCAGCTTCGAGGCTCGTTTCCAGCACCGGCACGTTCGCGGCGAATTGCGCGACCGCCCCTTCAGCCTGCTTCATCTGCAGCTCGGCGGCGAGCCCCTTGTCGAACTGCAGCTTGACGATATCGGCGAGACGCTGGCTGGTCTGGACCTGCTGCTGGGCGATCGCGAGCCGGCTTTGCAGCCCGCGAATCGCGACGTAGGTGTCGGCAGTTTGCGCGGCAACCGCGAGACGGGCGGCGCTCACGCCGGCCTGCGACGCCTGATATTCGGCCTGCGCCGCCTCGCGAGCGCGCCGCACGCCGCCGAACACGTCGATCTCCCAACTGGCGACGAAATTCGCTTCATAGTATTCGCCGTTCCGATCGTAGTCGGGTACCTCGTTCAGCAACCGCCCTAGCGGCGTCTTCAGCGATTGATGGTTGTAGGCCGCCGCCGCCGTGACCGAGCCCGACGGCAGCAAGCCTGCGGTTGCATAGCGCAGCGACGCGCGCGACTGCGTCACCCGCGCCTGAGCCGCGGCAAGATCCAGATTCTGCTCGAGCGCAAGCGCGACATAGCGGGCCAGTTGCGGATCGCCGAAGCCGGTCCACCATTGCGCGAGATCGGCCGTCTGCGTCGCGCCGCGCTGCTCGATTGCCGACTGACCGATGAAGCGGTCCGGCATCGCTGCGTCGGGGCGCACATAGTCCGGCCCGACCGCGCAGCCTGCCAACACGGCAGCAGCGAGCAAAGAAAAATACCGTTTGGCAGCAGCCATGCAAGCGCCTCAAAATAAGCAAAACTTCCGTTGGTGTTGTGACTATTGTATAATTTGGTCACGCGTTGTCAACATGTGACTTTCGAGGCAACCACAACATGAATGACAGCATTCAGGCACCGAGCGGGCAGCGCGGCCCGCAGGAACACAGCATTCGCCACCAGATCATCGAAGCCGCTGGTGAGCACTTCAGCCACTACGGCTACGGCAAGACGACAGTGTCGGACCTCGCGAAGGCGATCGGCTTTTCGAAGGCGTACATCTACAAGTTCTTCGACTCCAAGCAGGCCATCGGCGAAGCGATCTGCGCGCAAAATCTCGCCACGATGATGGCGAAGGTGGATCACAACGTGGCCGGTGGCAGCAGTGCCACGGAGCGGCTGCGGCGCCTGTTCGACACGCTTACCGCGGCCACCGTCGAGCAGTTTTTCGAAGACCGCAGGCTGTACGACATCACCGCCTATTCCGTCGCCGAGAAATGGCCGTCTTCGCGCGACCACGACGAACGGCTGAAGGCATTGCTCGAAGAAATTGTGCGAATGGGGCGCGAAAGCGGCGAATTCGAGCGCAAGACGCCGATCGACGAACTGGTGCGGGCGATCCTGCTCGCGATGCAGCCTTTCACCAATCCGCTGCTGCTGCAGTACAACCTGGATCTGCTGCCGCATGGTCCGCGCGAAATCGTCAACCTGATTCTGCGGAGCCTCGTGCCCTGAGTTTCGATGCAGCGATTTGTGACTATTGACATATTTGGTCACTCATAGAAAAATACGCCTCTCACTGATCCGGAGAGGTGTAAATGTCCCCTGCTCGCCGCGCGACGCCCTCGCTGCTTGCCGCCGCGCTAGTCCTCGCGCTGTCGGGATGCAGCCCTGACCGGCAAGTCGATCCCCGAACCGAGGCCGCGCTGGTGCGCCTCGCCACCGTCAACTCGTTCGACCAGGGCAGTCGGTCATTTACCGGTGTCGTGGTCGCGCGCGTCGAAAGCGATCTGGGGTTCCGGGTCGCCGGCAAGATCGTCGAGCGTCTGGTGGACGCGGGTCAGGCCGTCAAACGCGGCCAGCCGCTGATGCGCATCGACGCGACCGACCTGACGCTGGCCACCCGCGCGCGCGACGAAGCCGTCGCCGCCGCGCAGGCACGCGTTCAGCAAACTGCCGCGGACGAAAAGCGTTATCGCGAGCTGGTCGGCGCGGGCGCGGTTTCGGCCTCGGCCTACGATCAGGCGAAGGCGGCTGCCGAGACCGCGCGCGCCGATCTGCGCGCCACTGAGGCGCAGGCGAACGTCGCCCGAAACGAAGCAGGCTACGCGCTGCTGGTGGCCGATGCGGACGGCGTCGTGATGGATACGCTCGTCGAACCGGGGCAGGTCGTCGCCGCAGGGCAGACGGTCGTCAGGATCGCCCGCTCCGGGCCGCGTGAAGCACGAGTCGACTTGCCGGAGACGCTCAGGCCGGTGATCGGCTCGCGGGCAAGCGCTACGCTATACGGCGCTGGCGCCACGACCGGCGAGGCCGTGCTGCGGCAATTGTCCGATACCGCCGATCGCCAGACCCGCACTTATGAGGCGCGATACGTGCTGCAGGGCCGTGCCGCTGCGGCGCCGCTAGGTGCCACGGTGACCATCGCGCTACCCGACGCGGGGGCGGATCCCACGGTGTCCGTACCGCTCGCGGCCATATACGACAAGGGTCAGGGCCCGGGCGTGTGGCTGATTGCCGGCGCGCCCGCCAAAGTGACGTGGCATGCGGTGCAGGTGCAGCGCATTAGCGAAGAGACGGCTACCATCAGCGCCGGACTGAAGCCGCTCGACCGGTTCGTCGCGCTGGGTGCGCACATGCTGCACGAGGGTCAGGTCGTACGCGTCGTCGGCGCGGCGGGAGGCACCGAATGAAGGGCTTCAACCTCTCCGCGCTGGCGGTGCGCGAGCGCGCGGTCACGTTGTTTCTGATCATCGCGATCTCGTGCGCCGGGATCTTCGCTTTTCTGAAGCTGGGGCGCGCCGAAGATCCCAGGTTCACCGTCAAGGTGATGACCGTTGCGCTGGCATGGCCCGGCGCGACTGCTCAGGAAATGCAGGATCAAGTCGCCGAGCCTCTCGAAAAGCGCCTTCAAGAACTGACCTGGTATGAACGCACCGAGACGTTCACGCGCCCGGGCTTCGCCTTCATGACGTTGACCTTGCGCGATGCTACTCCGCCGTCCGACGTGCAGGAAGAGTTCTATCAGGCGCGTAAGAAACTGGGTGACGAGACGGCCAAGTTGCCGCACGGCGTAATCGGACCGCTGATCAACGACGAATACTCGGACGTGACCTTCGCGCTCTATGCGCTAAAGGCCAGGGGCGAGCCGCACCGTCTGCTGGTCCGCGAAGCGGAGACGTTGCGCCAACGCCTGCTGAGCGTGCGCGGCGTCAAGAAGGTCAACATCATCGGCGAGCGCCCCGAGCGGATCTTTGTGGAATTTTCTTTCGCCCGACTTGCCACGCTCGGCGTTGCGCCGCAGGACATCTTTCAGGCGCTCAACGCGCAAAATGCGATTACGCCGGCCGGCTCGATCGAAACCAGCGGACCGCAGATTCAGGTGCGCCTCGACGGCGCATTCGATAACCTCGACCGAATTCGCGACACGCCTATCGTCGCAAACGGGCGCACGCTGAAGCTTGCCGACATCGCCGAGGTCAAGCGCGGCTACGAAGATCCGGCCACTTTCCTGATCCGCGGCCAAGGCGAGCCGGCCTTGCTCCTGGGCGTCGTGATGCAGGACCGGTACAACGGTCTCGCGCTCGGCAAGTCGCTCGCCGCGGAAGCGGCGGCGATCTCGGCGAAATTGCCGTTGGGACTCTCCTTTACGAAGATCACCGACCAGTCGGCGAATATCGAAGAGTCCTACGACGAGTTCATGCTGAAGTTCTTCGTCGCACTGGCCGTGGTCATCACGGTCAGCCTGGTCAGCCTCGGCTGGCGCGTGGGCATCGTGGTCGCTGCGGCGGTGCCGCTCACGCTGGCCGGCGTATTCGTCATCATGCTCGCCACCGGGCGCGACTTCGATCGCATCACGCTCGGCGCGCTGATTCTCGCGCTGGGCCTGCTGGTGGACGACGCGATCATCGTCATCGAGACGATCGTGGTGCGCATGGAAGAAGGCTACGACCGGATCAAGGCCTCGTCGCAGGCGTGGGTGACGACCGCGGCGCCGCGGCTCGCCGGCGCGCTCGTCACGTCAATTGGCCTGATGCCGGTCGGTTTCGCGGCTTCCACCGCGGGCGAGTATGCGGGCAATATCTTCTGGATCGTCGCGTTTGCGTTGTTGACCTCGTGGGTGGTGGCGGGCGCCTTCACGCCGTACCTCGGCGTAAAGCTGTTGCCCGACATCAAGCCCGTCCATGGCGGGCATGCCGCGATCTACGGCACCCCGAACTACCAGCGCTTGCGCCGCCTGATCGAAGGCTGTGTCAAACATCGCAAGAAGGTCGTGGCGGGTGTGGCGGGCCTGTTCCTGCTGTCGTTTCTGGGCATGGGTGCGGTCAAGCAGCAGTTTTTCCCGTTGTCCGATCGACCCGAAATGCTGATCGAAGTGCAGCTACCGGAAGGCACCAGTATCGACGCAACCAGCAACGCTGTCGCGAAAGTAGAAGCGTGGTTGAAGCAGCAGCCCGAAGCGAAGCTGGTCACGTCCTACATCGGGCAGGGCGCCCCGCGGTTTTATCTTGCGATGGCGCCGGAGCTGCCCGATCCATCGTTCGCGAAGATCGTCGTGCTCACCGACAACGAGAAAACGCGCGACGCCCTCAAGCAGCGCGCGCGCCGCGCAATCGCCGACGGCCTTGCCCCCGATGCGCGTCTGCGCGTGACTCAACTTGTGTTCGGACCTTACTCGCCGTTCCCGGTCGCGTTTCGTATAATGGGCCCGCAGGAAGACAAGGTGCGCGAGATTGCCGGGCAACTGCGCCGGCTGATGCTGACGAATAGCGCGATGCGGCAGGTCAATACGGATTGGGGCGAGCGCGCGCCCACCGTGCATTTCGTGCTCGACCAGAACCGGTTGCGCGCATTCGGACTCAGCTCCAGCGACGCCGCGCAGCAACTGCAGTTTCTGTTGACGGGTATTCCAGTCACCCAGGTCCGCGAGGACATCCGGTCGGTGGACGTCGTCGCGCGCAGTGCCGGCGCCGAACGGCTCGATCCCGCACGCCTCGGCGCCTTCACGTTGGTAGGCAATAAAGGCGAGAAGATTCCACTCGACCAGATCGGCAAGGTCGACGTGCGCATGGAAAATCCGGTTCAGCGCCGCCGCGACCGCCTCGTGACGATCACCGTGCGCGGTGACATCGACGAAGCGCTGCAGCCGCCGGACGTGTCAGCGCAACTGATCGCGCAGATGGCGCCATTGGTCGCGACCCTGCCGGCCGGTTACCGGATCGAGACCGCCGCGGCACTGGAAGAAGCCGGCAAGGCAAACACGGCGCTGGCCGCGGTCTTTCCGCTGATGCTGATCCTGATGATGATCGTCATCATCTTCCAGGTTCGCTCGATTTCGGCGATGGTGATGGTGCTGCTGACCGCGCCACTGGCGCTGGTAGGCGTCGTGCCGACGCTGCTCCTGTTCAACCAGCCGTTCGGCTTCAACTCGATTCTCGGCTTGATCGGATTGGCGGGCATTATTATGCGCAATACGCTGATTCTGATCGGCCAGATCCACTTCAACGCGGATCAAGGGCTGAGCGCGTACGACGCGGTTGTCGAGGCCACGGTGCAGCGTGCACGCCCGGTGATTCTGACCGCGCTGGCGGCGGTGCTGGCGTTTATCCCGCTTACGCTGTCGGTGTTCTGGGGTTCGATGGCTTACACCCTGATCGGCGGCACGATCGTCGGTACCGTGCTGACGCTGGTGTTTCTGCCGGCGCTGTACGCTGCGTGGTTCAAGGTCAAACCGCTGGGCCGCATAGCCGAACCGGCGTTGGCGGAAAAGCTGGTTGCTTGAGGTTGGCGGTCGGGCAACCGGCAGTTCAGGGCTGGTTGCCCGACATTTACAAGCCCCGCCTTCCACTCCCTGCGCGAACGGGAGCCAGTCCGGCGTCTCCTTGATCGCCAGATGAAGATTCCGATTAAAGTGATGCACCCGATACCCGATGTCCCAAAAAGCATTTGCAAGGTCTGAGTGGTAAAGATGGTGACATGCCCGTTGCGCGGGCGATGTACCAGTGGTCCATTGCACGCGGTGGCAAATGATCGATCGACAACGTCGAAAACAGCATCACGTCGCACCGGATGGGTAATCCGAGCGCCCGCTCCATGGTCGTCACTGGTTCTGGTGTGTGCTCCAGCGCCTCGAAGGCAGTGACGAGATCGAATGAGCCAGACGGCAAGGCGCCTCCCATCCATCGGATCCCAGCTGTAGCCGTAGACGCCACCTTCCCGCAACAGTGCCGTCAGTCTTCCATTGCCGCCGCCATGGTCCAGGCACCTCGGCGCCGTCGCGTGGCGGATGAAGCTCGAAATAAGGGTGGCATAGTTCGCCGGCCGGGCGTCGGTATAGTCCGGAACGACCGCCACACCGGTGTCGCTGTAGATGTGTTGCCGATCTCGCCGGCTTTGACGTTTTTCGCGTCGACGCGAAGGCGCATGGCGAACACCTAAAGCAGCTCTCCCGCGAGCGGGGGTTTGTCGGCCTGTATCGCTTGGACGGCGATGTGCCCTCTTCTCTTCACCCGCTAGAAGCAGCTCGAGGGATCTACATGGCGAATCTCGAAGCGATTCGCGCGGCCGACTTCGTTATGGCGAACCTCAACGATTTTCGCGGGCCGGGCGAGCCGGACGTTCGGGCACTATCTGACCCAGCGACAGCGGAGGGAGGTCATTGAGACTGAAAAATTCGACGGCGTCGGTTTCTGCACCGACCACCTCCCCAGCTTGCATAAGCTCACCAAGAAAAACGAGCTTCCAGATGAGGAAGACTGACGGTGGATGGCGATGCTTTGCTTTATCCCAGGCGGCGAGCAAGCGGACAATCTTGACCGTGTATTCACTTTCCTCGCGGACCTCTTTGGCCGCATTCTCTGCTGGCGATAATCCCACGTCAGCCCAGCCGCCGGGCAGAGACCAAAGGCCATCTGCCGCCTCTCGAACGAGCAATATCTGACTGGTCTCGTTGAAGACAGCACACCTTACGTCGAGCTTTGGGTTCGCGTATCCCGTCTCGAATGCGAAGAGTTCGGCCACCTTGCCCGCATCCATTGAAGCGATTTCAGCGATTTGCTCTTGGGCAAGCGTCGCTCTCTCCCCATATCGCTCCCGGTCGAAGACGTCCATCGTGTAATGCAGGCCAGTCTGCGCAAGCGCGAGTAAGCGACGAGCCTGCTCAAGACGTCGTATGGACAAGTGGTCCTCGCGTGGCATTCGCATGTCGAGTAAAGAGTTGTTCCGGTACCCCGGCACTGCTAGGCAGCCAGCTTATGCTCGAAGTAAGGCCGGTCCCTGTCGTCAAGAATCGCGTACATCGCTGCCAAATCCGATGCGTCCGGATTCAGCCACGCATTGATGTTATCGGGCTTGATATGTACGATGCACCGGTCGTGACCTGCTGCAGCGACCTCCGGCGGCGGCTCATCCGTGATGGCCGCGAAAGAGAGCAAGTCTGTCTCGCCCGGGGCGCTCCATCGAGACCACAAGCAGGCGACATGCATGAGCTGGCTGTTATAAGGAGGAAATTCCAATACAACGTCTTCGTCTCGCTCATGGGAATCGAGTAACGTCCCCTCCATCTTCGCCTTGCTGACATTCTCGTAAAACGCATCGACTAGCATTCCGTTCGCGCAGGACAGAAGTCAACTGCGGATTCAACCGGTCGATGCAACGCAATGGAGGCTGCGTGAGCAGCGGGAGTGTTGCAGATGAAGTACCGGACCCGGATCTTACTACAGCGAGAGCCAGAAAGCGTTAATGTGGGAACTCTGGCGAGGGCGAATCGCTTCAGCATATTGCGCAACTGTTCGATCGGAATCACTCATCGATACAGGTAATTCTGGCGGAGACAGGCGGAATACAGCCGGCACTGCGACGTCGTTTCAGACTGGCGTTGACGCTGGCCGAGCGCGAGGAGATATCGCGCTCGCTGGTAGCTGGGCACTCGATTCGTTCGGTGGCCAGTCGGCTCGGCCGAGCACCTTCCACCATCAGCCGGGAGATCGGGCGAAATGGTGGAGCTCAAGGTTATCGGGCGAATCAGGCCGATGCGCTTGCCTGGGATCGTGCCCGTCGCCCCAAGGAATGTAAGCTCGTCAGGAATCGGGAACTCGCCCGGGTCGTCGCGAGCAAACTCCAGCTGGGCGGCAACGCGCCGTTCATCGTCTTCGACGACGCCGATCTCCACGAAGCCGCGAAAGCGCTCGTGTCCGCGAAGCTGCGAAACAGCGGGCAGGTCTGCATCTCGCCGAACCGCGTGTATGTTCAGGCGAACGTGCATGACGCGTTCGTTCAACGCGTGAAGGCGCTCGTGGAAGCGATCCCGGTCGATCAAGGGTTGCAGGACCGGTTCGTCGTCGGACCGCTGATCAATCGCGCGTCCATCGAAAAGGTCGCCAGGCTCGTTGACGATTCGCGCGAACGCGGCGCGAAGGTCATGCTCGGCGGACATCCGCACGCGAAAGGCGGGCTCTTCTACGCGCCGACCATCCTCCTCGATGTCGCGGACGACATGCCGATCGCCTCGACCGAAGTCTTCGGTCCCATCGTCCCGGTCTATCGCTTCTCCACCGAAGCGGAAGTCATCGCGCGCAGCAACGACAGCGAATACGGTCTCGTCGCCTATGCGTTCACGCGCGAACTGGGCCGCTCGTTCCGGCTGTCGCGCAACCTTGAGGCTGGCATGGTGATCCTGAGCTCCGGCTCGGCCGGCACGGCTTCGGTGCCGTTCGGCGGCGTCAAGCAATCCGGTTACGGGCGGGAAGGGAGTCATCATGGAATCGGGGAATATGTGCACGTCAAATACACGCTGATGAGCGGTCTCGCCTGAACGATGCGAGGCGCGGCATCACGATGCCGCGCCTCGTGTCATGGTTGACTCAGCGTACCGGCAACTGGCCCGCGTCCGCAGGGCTTGCGCACTGTACTTCGCGATTGCGCTGACGGATGAGCCGATCCTGCCGTAGTCCCCAGAAGAACGTGACGGCAAGACAGGGCAACAGCGACACAATCGAGTACCCGACGCCTGCGAGCGGGTTGCCTGTCAGATTGACGAGCGAAAGACTGATCAACGGAAGAAACCCGCCGAACATCACATTGCCGAGTTGTTGTGACAATCCGAAACCCGTGGTCCTGCTTTGCGGCGGAAAACATTCGGCGATGAACGCCGGCAGCGGCGCCATGATCATCGCGGTCAACACGGCCAGCAGCGCGACGAGCAGCGTCACCGTGGCCCAGTCGCCTGCGAGCGCATTCGTCCTGATGCCCGCGAACGCAGGATACGCTGCAAGTATCCACAGCACGATGCCGATCAGCATCACACGCGACCGGCCGATCGCATCGGACAGACGGCCGAATGCAGGATAAAGCGGCGCAGCCACGACGATAGCGACACCGAGGCACAGATTCGCGCGCGCAGGATCGACCTTCAACACGTTTTGCAAGAAGTACAGCATGTAGACGATCGACGTATAGAGCGACACCGACGTTCCGCCTTGCGCGCCGAACATCGCGACAAGAATCGCTTTCCACGACGTCGCGCTCGACAAGGTGTCCTGCAGCGGCGATTTCGACAGACGGCCCGCCTGCTTCATCTCCGCGAACACAGGCGTTTCCGTCATGCCGAGCCGAATCCATGTCGCCACTGCGACGATCGGCGCCGAGATCAGGAACGGGACGCGCCAGCCCCAGGATTCGAATGCCGATGCATCGAGCGCGAACTTCAGCGCCGACACGATCGCCAGCGCCAGCAACAGTCCGAGGCTCGCGGTACTTTGCAGCACGCTCGTCGCCATGCCTTTTCGGCCTGCGGGCGCATGTTCCATCACGTAGACGACCGCAGAGCCGTATTCGCCGCCGAGCGCGATGCCCTGCACCACGCGCAGCGTGACCAGTCCTATCGGCGCGAGCAAGCCGGCCATCGCGTAGGTCGGCAGACAGCCAATGCCTACTGTCGCGATGCCCATGATCGCGAGCGTGATGACGAACGTCTTCTTGCGTCCGATGCGGTCGGCCATCGGGCTGAAGATGATCGTGCCCAACGGCCGCGCGATATACGCGATGCCGAAGGTGGCAACGCCCGCCATTGCGGCGACGGTCCGGTCCGTCGATGGAAGAAACAAGTGCGTCAAGGTCGATGTCAGCGCGACATAGACGAAGAAATCGTAGTACTCGAGCATCGTTCCGAGGCTCGATGTCGCGATGATCAGCAGCATGCCGGGCTTTGAATTGCGGGCTCCGGAAGTGGTGGACATGGTCGTCTCCTGTGATTCAGTTTATGAGGCCCCGCGCGATCGACGCGGTGGCCGTATCGGCGCATCACATGTGTGCGCGCTTCTTCGCCGCCTGCTGCTCCAGAAACCGGCCGACGGCCTCCTTGTGCTCGCGGCCGCACAACAGAATGGCCTGCACGCTTGCCGCCATTTCGAGCGTCGTCGCAAGCGATGCATCGGCCGCTTCGCGCACGAGCCGCTTCGCCATGCGCAGCGCCGTCGGCGGGTTCTGCGCGATGCGCTTCGCCAGCGACCGGGCGTCGATGTCGAGCGCGTCCTCCGGCACTACCTTCGACACGATGCCGAGGCCCAGCGCCGCTTCGGCATCGATGAACTCGCTGGTCAGCGTCAGTTCCAGCGCCCTCGCATAGCCCACGATCCGCGCGAGGAACCACGATCCGCCGATGCCCGACACCAGTCCGAGCCGCAAGAAACTCTCTGCGAACACGGCTTTTGTGCTCGCCACGCGGATATCGCACATCAACGCAAGATCGCAGCCCGCTCCGACTGCGGCGCCATTCACCGCGCATACCGACGGCACATCGAAACCGCTCAGTGCGCGCGTGATTCTGTGCAGGCTGCGATGCAGGCGGTCGCGTACCTCCTCGACACTGCCGCTCATGAGATCGCTGCCGCTTTGCATGTCCTTCACATTGCCGCCCGTGCAGAAGTGCGCCGACGACGAACGCAGCAGCACGCAGTGCACGTCGCGCCGGTCGTTGATCTGCTCGAGCGCCTTCGACAGCGCCTCCGTCATCGCGACGTTCAGCGCGTTGCCGTCGCTCGGGCTGTTGAGCGTGAGCGTGAGCACGCCGTCATCGACGGACGATTCGAGCAGTGAACCGGCATCATTTGGATGAGTTGACACGAAGAAGTCTCCTGATTGTTTTCCCGCCCACTACCGGTTCTGGAATGCGGCCTGACGGCGTTCCAGAAACGCGGCCATGCCTTCTTTCTGATCGGCGAGCGAAAAGCCAGCGTGAAATAGCCGTCGCTCGAACAAAAGTCCTTCCGACAGCGACGACTCGAACGCGCGATTGACGGCTTCCTTGATCGCGACGATGACCGGCAGCGAATGACGCGCGATCTGTTCGCCGACGCGCATCGCTTCGTCGATCAACCGCTCGCGGGCGACGACCTTCGACACGAGTCCGTAAGCCAATGCCTCGTGGGCGTTAAGCGGCTCGCCGGTCAGACACGCGAGCATCGCGGTCGATTTGCCGACCGCGCGCGGCAGACGCTGCGTGCCGCCCGCGCCCGGCACGATGCCGAGCTTGATCTCGGGCTGACCGAAGAGCGCGTCCTCCGCGGCGATGACGATGTCGCACATCATCGCCAGTTCGCAACCGCCGCCGAGCGCATAGCCGCCTACCGCCGCGATGATGGGTTTGCGGGCCGTGCGGATGCGCTCCCAGCTACGGCCGATGTAGTCATCCGAGAATGCGTTTGCGTAATCGAGCTTCGACATCGCGACGATGTCCGCGCCGGCGGCGAAAGCCGTGTCGGACCCTGTCAAAACGGTCGCGTAAACCTGCGGGTCGGCTTCGTTGCGCAGCAGGACGTCGATCAGTTGATCCATCAACGCGTCGGTCAGCGGATTGAGCGGGTTGTCCGACGCGAGACGCACGAGCGCGACCCGCCCGCGTCGTTCGCTCCGGATCATCGCGGTGCTCATGCGCTCACCTTGCGGTCTTCATCGCAGGTTTCGCACGATGCGCGGCCCACGCGGATGACGCCCGCGTTCAGCAGGCCCGCAATCTCGCTTTCAGCGAAGCCGTATCGCTCCAGCATCTGCAGCGTGTGCTGGCCCGTCAGCGGCGCGGGCAAATCCGGCGCGCTCGGGCGATCGGATGGACCGAGCGCGAAACCGAGCGTGCGCATGGTGCCCGCGACCGGATGATCGATCGTCTGCTCCAGTCCGCATTCAGCGTACTCCGCTGTTTCGATGACATCGCCGTAGGTTGCGACGGGCGCGCACAGAATGTCGCGCGCCGCGAGCCGTTCCATCCAATCCGCAGTCGTGCGTTCGACGAAACGCGCGGCGAGTATGTGATGCAGGGTCGCGCGATGGCGCACGCGATCGTCGTTGGTGGCGAATCGCGGATCCGCTTCGAGTGACGGCGAAGAGAGCACCTCACATAACGCGCGCCATCGTTCCGGATGGTAGGCGACGACCATCATCCAGCCGTCCTGCGTTCGGAACGCTTCGTTCGGGCACGCGTAAGGCGCTGCACTGCCGGTCTTTTCCGGTTCGCTCCCGGACGCGAAGAACGCAGCGAAGCCGATTTGCTGCAGCATCAGCGTCGCGTTGTAGAGACTCACGTCGAGATGCTGCCCGCCGCCGCCGGTGCGAACCTGATGCAGCGTGCCGAGAATCGCGATCGACGCGAGATAGCCGCCCATCATGTCGGCGACGGGGATCGGGACTTTAAGCGGCTCGGCGCTCGTCGTGCCGAGCGTACTCATCAGACCGCTGACCGCCTGGATCACGCCATCGACGCCAGGCCGCTTGCGATTCGCGCCCGTCTGGCCGAACGCGGAGATCGAGCAGTAGACGAGCCGGGGATTCAGTTGCCGCAATGCGTCGAAGTCAAGTCCCATCGACGCCATCACGCCCGGCCGGAAGTTTTCGACCAGCACGTCCGCCTCCAGCAGCATGCGGCGAACGGCCTCGCGCCCTGCATCGGTTTTCAGATCGATCGCGACGCTGTACTTGTTGCGGTTGACGCTGATGAAGGCCGGGCTTTCACCGCTTATCCACGGCGGCCCGATGCGCCGCCCGATCTCGCCGTCGGGCGGCTCGATCTTGACGACGTGCGCGCCGAGATCGGCGAGCGTCATCGAGCAGACCGGTCCGGCGAGGACGTGCGAGAAATCGATCACCCGCACGCCGTTGAGGCTGTCTCTTGGCATTTTTGATTGTCCTGTCTCGTGACTCGCCACCGCGACGAATCATGCCGACGAGAATAGGTACTCACCGGCCTACCGGACAATCTACAATTTGGAAACGAGCCGTTGCCTTTTTGTTAAAGGGTCAGCGGCTCGTCAGAGCTATTCGCTGAGCAACGTAAGCAGCCATCGGCGAAAAATCTTCAATGCATCCGATTGCGGACGCGCCGTCGGCCACGCGAAGTAGTAAGTGTGATGCCCGCGATCGAGCTCGAATGAAAACGGTGCGACGAGCAGACCGCTTTCCAGGTCGCCACGCACCAGCGCCTTCTGCGCGATCGCGACACCGTGCCCTTCTATCGCCGCCTGGTACGCGAGCAGCGACGTTTCGTAGCGCATCTCGCGGCGTCGCCCGTTCAAAGGAAGACCCGTCGCCTTCATCCACAAGGTCCAGTCTTCCGGGCGCGCGAACGTGTGCAGAAGCGTTTCGCCCTGCAACTGCGAGCGGGCCTTGACCTGTCTGGAAGGAGCGGCAACAGGCACCAGCTCGTTCGCGATCAGACGTTGCACGCGCAGGCCGGGCCACTTGCCATCGCCTAGCTGAATGCCGCCGTCAATGTCCTCACGCGCAAAATTCAGCGGAGCCGGGGATGTCGTGAGTTGCACGTCGATGTTTTCGTGCAGCCGATGAAAGCTCGCGAGACGCGGAATCAGCCAGCGCACCGCGAAGGTCGCAGGCGAGCGGATCTTGAGCACGCGAGCACGCCGCTCGGACGATCGCAGACTGTCGGTGGCTTCGCGCAGCGATGCGAACAGCGGCATGAGTTCCGCCAGATACCGCGCGCCCGCCGCCGTCAGCTCCAGCCGCCCTTTCACCCGCTCGAACAGATCGACGCCCAAGTAAGTTTCGAGCGTACGCACCTGCCGGCTGACGGCGGCGGGCGTCACGGCCAGCTCGTCAGCGGCCTTGGAAATGCTCAGCAGGCGTCCGGTCGCCTCGAACGCCCGGGCGGGATTCAACGGAGGAAGCAGTGGTCGACGTTCCATGGCCTATCCGTGTAGAAGCATATTGGGATTGTGCCTCGAAATGCCCGAAGGACGGTTCGGCACGTGGATACTCGCCAAGTAGTGAAGCACGGAAGAGCGAGGACGGAGCAAGAGGCTATTTCGGCAGCATGCGAAGCGCGCAGCGTCTCGCCCAACAGAAGGCCGGACCAGAGTCTTGTGCGGCCATCGAGTAATCAACGCCTCAAACACGCATCCATCTCGATCACCAGTCAGTTATGCACCTGTGCGGTGGCTGCCCCGCCTTTCTTAGGTTTGGTCTCCGATGCGCGCCGGGGAATCCGCCTGTTCCTCGCGGAGTTCTTGCTCGATCACTTCTCTAGCCTGTCGGCAGTACTCGTCTGCGCATCCCTCCATGCTGCCGTCCCGTTGCCAAAGCTCGTAGGCCCGTATCCGAATCCGCTCTTCCACCGTCGGTTCTTTCACTCAGCCTCCCTCCGTTAGTGCCCAAGTATTGCGCGCGTGGAAACCCAATTCGACGCCGAAAGGAGTCGGTGCCAGACATCCGGCAGCCTATCCACACCAAAGCCGAAACTGCGGAATGCGACTGGTCCGCAAGATTTAGCGATGCTCGTCACGCAGACGGTCCGTGATGAAAGCGTCGACGAACGCTTGCTCCGCGCCCAGCGAATGGCCGCTTCCGCGCGACTCCTAGGACCGGATACCGTCTCCCGCCATTGGAGCTAACGCGACGTGAACGGCCGCTTCAGAGGGTCTAGCGGCCAATTCTGCACGCGTGCTGCGCGTCAAGTCATCGGCCGACGTTGCTCGACACAGCGCACTCGCACGGCGATGCGTGACGAGGATGACGTGGGGATACCAAGAAATCGCCCTGCGCGCCCCGACAAGCCGGGCTTAACGCGGCGCGGGTTGCTCAAGGAAGTTTTGCACGGCGTTGAACAGCTGTAGCCGGTTCTTCTCCATGATGACCGTGTGCGTCCCTTCGCCGATCAGATCGTATTGCTTCCACGGCGCACGGGTCAGCAGCGGAAACAATGCCTGCGACATGTAAGGCGGCGTATCCTGATCCCACTGCGCCTGGACCATGAGTGTCGGCGCGGTGATCTCGCCCGGATCGTAGGTCGCCTTACCGGACATGTAGTAGCCGCGAATGTCCTGCGTCACGCCGTTGGGCGCATGCAGGGCCGGCGGGCTGGCGGATGCAGCATTCGGATCCGTCGCCCACGTCGCCTGCTGCCACTTGTCGAACCAGCCGGGCGGGATCAGGTCGGCGCGCTTGTCCTCCGGCACGCCCTTGTACCAGCGCTCTTTCGCCATCTCCGCAGTGACCATGCGATAGGCGCCGAGTTTGGCAGCGTCGCCCGTTGGCGGAGCATCATGTGAGATCCAGACAGGTGCGTAAAGCACCAGGCGATTCACCTTCTCCGGCTGCGCAGCCGCGAAACCGCCCGCAATCGTTGTGCCCCACGACCATCCCATGACATCCAGCTTGCTCAGGTGTTGGCGTGCCAACACCCAATCTACGACGGCGGCATAGTCCTGCACCGCTTGTGCAGTTGTTTCCACGGGCTGCCCGGCTTCGGCCGGCTGGTCCATGGTCGCTGGACGCGTCGAACGCCCGTAGCCGGGAAGATCAAGCAAGTAGACATTGAAGCCGCGTCTCGCCATGTAATCCATCCACGACATTCCGTTCAGTTCGAGATCGAATGCCGTGCTGGCGGGATAGGTGGCGCCGTGGACGAACACAAGCGTGTGAGTGGCGTCAAAATGCGTTTGATTGGCCGGACGCTTGTTGCGCACATAGATCTTGATGCCCGGCTGCGGCGATGCCACCATCGCTTCCTCTGTGACCAGCTTGACGGGCGCCGCGGCGTAGGCGGATGTTGTCCCGGTCATATCAGAAAGCAATGTAAGGATGACTGATGATGTAAGGCATTGCAAAAATTTCATTTACGTCTCCGTAAGCCGTTTATCCGGCGGTCTTTTAGGATAGAAACCTCACTGTATCAAGACTTGGGGCGCGATGTAAGTGCATACTGAAAACCAGGCGAGGTCGACCCGCCAGGAGTGAAACAGAGACGGCGTCCAGGACACGCACGACAGTATGGATGGGCTAGTTCTCCGACAAGATTGGCGCAGCGATGGCGTCTTTGAACCCGCGAGTTCGCATTCGCTGCCGCGGAAACGGCAGCCGTTCACGGTGCGCCTGCTGCGCGATGAGCTTGCCCCCGAAAAACGAATTCC
>NZ_JFHC01000073.1 GCF_000698595.1 Caballeronia glathei
ATGAATACGTCGATCTGTACGTGATCTAGTCAATCGAATCAGAAACGTTGCACAGGTATTTTCTCGTTTAATACCCACGGAAAAAAGTCATGGCCCACAATCTCCACAAAACGCTCAAGGAATTCGAAAGCGGCTCCGGCAAAGGCAAGTTCTACTCGCTGCCACAACTCGGCCGCGCGCTGAACGTCAAGATCGAACGCCTGCCGGTGTCGATCCGCCTCGTGCTGGAATCGGTGCTGCGCAACTACGACGGCAAGAAGATCGCCGAGGAGCACATTCAGCAACTCGCGAACTGGAAGCCGAGCGCCGCGCGTACCGACGAAATCCCGTTCGTCGTCGCACGCGTGGTGCTGCAGGACTTCACGGGCGTGCCGCTGCTCGCCGACATCGCCGCGATGCGCGGTGTGGCGAAGCGCGCGGGCAAGGATCCGAAGGCGATCGAGCCGCTCGTGCCGGTCGATCTGGTCGTCGACCACTCGGTGCAGATCGATCACTTCCGCGAGCCGAACGCGCTCGATCTGAACATGAAACTGGAATTCCAGCGCAACAACGAGCGCTATCAGTTCATGAAGTGGGGCATGCAGGCATTCGACACGTTCAAGGTCGTGCCGCCGGGCGTCGGCATCGTGCACCAGGTGAACCTGGAGTACCTCGCGCGCGGCGTGCACAAGAAGGCCGACAACGGCGACACCCTGTACTACCCGGACACGCTCGTCGGCACGGACAGCCACACGACGATGATCAACGGCATCGGCGTGGTGGGCTGGGGCGTGGGCGGCATCGAAGCGGAGGCCGGCATGCTCGGCCAGCCGGTGTACTTCCTCACGCCCGACGTCGTGGGCGTCGAACTGAAGGGCAAGCTGCGCGAAGGCGTGACGGCCACCGATCTCGTGCTGACCGTGACCGAACTGCTGCGCAAGGAGAAGGTCGTCGGCAAGTTCGTCGAGTTCTTCGGTGAAGGCACGGCCTCGCTCTCGCTGCCGGACCGCGCGACGATCGGCAACATGGCGCCGGAATACGGCGCGACGATGGGCTTCTTCCCGGTCGACGAAAAGACCATCGATTATTTCCGCGGCACGGGCCGCACCGAAGCCGAAATCTCGGCGTTCGAAAACTACTTCAAGGCGCAGAACCTGTTCGGCGTTCCGAAGGCCGGCGATATCGACTTCACGAAGACGCTCGTGCTCGACCTCGGCACCGTGGCGCCGTCGCTTGCCGGCCCGAAGCGTCCGCAGGACCGCATCGAGATCGGCAACGTGAAGAGCACCTTCACGGACCTGTTCTCGAAGCCGGTCGGTGAAAACGGCTTCGCGAAGAAGCAGGCGGATCTGGACGCGCAATACACGACGACCAACGGCGTCAACGTGAAGAACGGCGACATCCTGATCGCGGCAATCACGTCCTGCACGAACACGTCGAACCCGAGCGTGCTGCTCGCGGCCGGCCTGCTGGCGAAGAAGGCCGTCGAGGCGGGCCTGACGGTGGCGCCGCACATCAAGACGTCGCTTGCGCCGGGATCGCGCATCGTGACCGAGTACCTGACGAAGACCGGCCTTCTGCCCTACCTCGACCAGCTCGGCTTCACGCTCGCGGCCTACGGCTGCACGACCTGCATCGGCAACGCGGGCGACCTCACGCCGGAACTGAACGAAGCAATCACGAAGAACGACATCGTCGCGGCGGCCGTGTTGTCGGGCAACCGCAACTTCGAAGCGCGCATTCACCCGAACATCCGCGCGAACTTCCTGGCGTCGCCGCCGCTCGTCGTCGCCTATGCGATCGCGGGCAACATCACGCGCGACCTCATGACCGAGCCGGTCGGCAAGGGCAAGGAAGGCCGCGATATCTATCTCGGCGACATCTGGCCGACGAGCGAGGAAGTGCACGCGCTCCTCAAGTTCGCGCTCGACGCCGACGCGTTCCGCAAGAACTACTCGCAGCTCACGAAGGACGGTGACCTGTGGAGCAAGATCGCGGGTGAATCGGGTCAGGTGTACGACTGGCCGAAGTCGACGTACATCGCCGAACCGCCGTTCTTCGGCTCGGACTTCGCGATGCAGCCGGCCGACAGCATCCCGGCCGTGAAGAATGCGCGTCCGCTCGGCATCTTCGGCGACTCGGTCACGACCGACCACATCAGCCCGGCTGGCTCGATCAAGGAAGACTCGCCGGCCGGCAAGTGGCTGAAGGCGAACGGCGTGCAGAAGGCCGACTTCAACAGCTACGGCTCGCGCCGCGGCAACCACGACGTGATGATGCGCGGCACGTTCGCCAACGTCCGGATCAAGAACCTGATGATCCCGGTGAAGGCGGATGGCACGCGCGTGGAAGGCGGCCTGACAATCCACCAGCCGAGCGGCGAACAGCTGTCGATCTACGACGCGGCGATGAAGTACATCGACGCAGGCACGCCGACTGTCGTCTTCGCGGGTGAGGAGTACGGCACGGGTTCGTCGCGCGACTGGGCGGCGAAGGGCACGCAACTGCTCGGCGTGAAGGTCGTGGTCGCGCGTAGCTTCGAGCGGATTCACCGCTCGAACCTGGTCGGCATGGGCGTGCTGCCGCTGCAGTTCAAGGGCGCGGACAGCGTTCAGTCGCTGAACATCACGGGCGAAGATACGTTCGACGTCGAAGGGCTCTCCGACAACATCAAGCCGCAGCAGGAAGTGACGCTCGTGATCCGCCGCAAGGACGGCAGCGAGCAGCGCGTAGCGGTGCTGCTGCGTATCGATACCCCGATCGAAGTCGATTACTACAAGCACGGCGGGATTCTGCCGTTCGTGCTGCGCTCGCTTCTGGCAGCGTAAATTCGACGAAGCTTTGCAGGTGACCGCGCTCGGCAAGAGCGCGGGAACATTGAACCCGGCCGCGGCCGGGTTTTTTTTCCGCCGATTGCTCCGGCTACGACGCCAGGACCCGGGGACCCGACGGACGACGGGCAAACCACGCGATCACGCGCTCGACCCAGAGCTTGCGCGGCGCCGAGACCGACGCCATCGAAAAGCGGCCGCCATCCTGCGCCGCGCTCACCCAGATGGTCGAATAGGGCTGCAATTCGACGGACTCGCCCGCCCGCAGCCAGATGTCACCCGTTTCGCCCTCGACGGTCAGCCAGATCTGCCCGTGCGTGACCTTGAGGGTCTGCGGACGGTCGATAAACCAGCCTGTCGGAACGTCGTGCCGATCGAGTTCAAAAGTCCGGATTTCACGCATTTGTCTGCTCCTGTGTGCGCCATGGGACGCTTCACTGGCCCGTAACATCGAAGTTTCCTGTGACAGCCGCGGCGGGCAGTCGAGAGAGTCGCGAACCATTGAGATCATTATTGAGAAAGCCGCCGACAAATTGAATGCACACTTGTGAACAGTTTGACCAAACTGTTCTGTCAAATGCGGCAAACACTTTCAATTCCCTGGCTCGAACCGGCGCGTCACTGACCGACAAGGCCGCGAATCGCCCGGTTGTACCTTTGGCCTCAAGTTTCCCGAAGGACGTCCGTTAACCCGTTTTGAATTTGTGTCACGCCGATGACGCGGTCAGCCGTGCGTCCACGGCCGGCGCAGGAAGCGCCCGTTCGCGCAAACGTTTCAGGCTCGGGAGCGCGTCGCGCGGCGTGAACGCTCCGGCATGGCCGGCGGTCTCGACGCCGCTCAACTCCAATTAGAAAAATTTCATGGCACTGACTCAGCGATTTCGGCAATTCTTCCACCCGGACATTGCGCTCGACGTCGGCACCGCCAACACGCGCATCCACGTCCGCGACAAAGGGGTCGTGCTCAATGAGGCGTCGGTGATCTGCATCGGCCAGCCCGGTCAGACACAGCGGAAGGCGGACGCGCCGCAATCCGTCGGCGCCGAGGCGAAACGCATGCTGGGACGCCTGCCCGGTCACATCGAAGGCGTCCGGCCGATCAAAGGCGGCGTCATCGCGCATTTCGCGGAAACCCAGCGGATGATCCGGCAATTCATCGGCACGGCGCGAGCCGCGCGCGCCGTGCCGAGTTCGCCGCGCGTCACGGTCAGCGTCGCGAGCAGCGCGACCCAGGTCGAGCGCCACGCGATCCGCGAGGCCGTGCACGCAGCCGGCGCAGCTCATGTGACGCTGCTCGAAAAGCCGATCGCCGCCGCGCTCGGCGCCGGGCTCTCCACGCGCGACGGGCTCGGCACGGTCGTCGTGGATATCGGTGCGGGGACGACGGAGATTGGCGTCGTCGCGTTTGGCAGCGTCGCGCACAAGACGTCGGCGCGAGTGGGCGGCGACGCCTTCGACAACGCCATCATCAGCTACATGCGGCGCACGCACGGTCTCCTGATCGGCGAGCACACGGCCGAGCGGCTCAAGCAGGACATCGGCTGCGCGGTGTCCGACGGGCGCGAAATCCGCCTGGACATCATCGGGCGCAATCTGCTGGAAGGCATTCCGCGCACGCTGGGCATTTCGAGCCACGAGATCTTCGAGGCACTGAAGGACCCGCTGAACCAGATCGTGTCGCTGCTGAAGGGCGCGCTCGAGAACACGCCGCCGGAACTGGCGGCGGACATCGCCGACCGGGGCATCGTGCTGACGGGTGGCGGCGCGCTCCTGCGCGGCATCGACCAGCGTCTTGCCAACGAAACCGGCCTGCGCGTGCTGGTGGCGGCGAACCCGATGACCTGCGTCGTGCGCGGCACCGGCATCGCCATCGATACGCTCGGCCCCTACGCCTTCGAGTGATTTCGCGGCGATCACGAAAGCCTTCCGGAATGCTGTCAACGACGGGGGGACGTCGGGCGTTGAGGAGAGGTCGTGCAGATCGATACGGCGCGCAAGCGTCGCACGACGAGGCAGGCGAAAGAGGGAGCGTCACGACAAAAGAGGAGAGGTCGCTTTTCTTCTACCCCGATGTGTCGTTTCGACGGCCATAGACCGCTAACAAAAAGGAGTTTCCGATGAAACGATCGAACAGGTTTGCAGTGGTTGGCATGTTGGCTTTTGCACTTTCGGTACCGGCTTTTGCGCAGTCGGGCGGCGGCGGTTCCGCGAGCGTGGGCGGCAAGCCGCAAGGCCCCGATTCCGGCATGGCGGCATCGGGACCGCACGTGAAGCACAAGAAGGGCACCGGCGGCACGACGCTGCATCAGGAGAACAAGGCGGCGCATCTGAAGGGGGCGTCGGCGGCGAAGGCGGCATCGGCGCTCGGCACCAACGACAAGGGCCAGCCGCAGTAAAGCGGCCCGCTCGAGGAGAAGAAGGAAGGCGCGGCCGATGCCGCGCCTTCTTTTTTTTGTTCGTCACGCGTGGGTGCTTGCGATTCACGTCGACACACCTGCCGGCCGCGTGCACCTGTCTGCCATGCCGGTCGAACCTGCGACCCTCGTCGCTGGTGATCCGGAGTTCGGAGGACGGCGCGCGTCCGCGCGACCTCGGATCCGAAGTGCGCAGGGTTCAGGTTCGCCGCAATGACGTACCGATGTGCCGGGTTCCTTTCAAATAAATAACAAAATATCTTTACATTACGTTTAGCTTCCATCTATAACTGCAGTTACGTGTTGCGGACCGCCTGTCACGCACCATGCCTCAGCCCGCCAGGCTTGCCTGCGGGCTTTTTTTTTGCCTGCGCAACTTGCGAAGCTCATATCAACACATCTTTCAATTTTCTTTCAGTACTAACCCGATCTGGTGAAAACCCTGCCGTTTCTTTCACTTGACTTACAAGATATATCACATATTGTGTATCCCATTGCCACTCGACATTTTGAGATCGGCGAGGAGAAAGACGTCAATCCGGCGTCCGATTAAAAGGCAGCAAATGCCAAGGAGACAGTGATGGAAACAAATCGCCAGGTAGGTGCGCCGCGGCCAGGCTAGTTCGGCAACGCTCGCTTCACGCCCTTTGCAAACCGATATGCCGAAGGGTAAGCGTACGGTTTTTCCCGTTTCGTGAGCGACCGTGCCACGAGAACATCGAGATCAATGATTTAGGAGAACTTAAATGCTAGAGGCCACCGCCAAGCTTGCGCGCAGCGCGCCCGCGTATCCGTGCGCACCATCGGGTACGAATGCACAATCGATTAAAGGAGCGCCCAATGAATAATTCATCGGCGGCGCTTCTCCCGAATCTCCCTGCCTCTGACAAAACGCGCTGGATACAGCTTGTCGTCGGCGTCATCTGCATGATCGCCACCGCGAATATCCAGTACGCATGGACCCTGTTCGTCCCTGAAATCCAGGAAACCTACGGCTGGCCACGCGCAAAGATCCAGATTGCCTTTACGGTCTTCGTGCTCGTCCAGACCTGGCTTGCGCCGATCGAAGGCTACTTCATCGACAAGTTCGGCCCTCGCCTGATGGTCGCCTTTGGCGCCCTGTTCATCGGGGCGTCCTGGTGCATCAATGCGCAGGCCACCTCTCTCATGGGCTTCTATATCGGTGCAGCCGTTGGCGGCATCGGCGTGGGTTCCATCTATGCGACCTGCATCAACAACGCGCTCAAGTGGTTCCCGGATCGCCGCGGCCTTGCGGTGGGCCTCACCGCCGGTGGTTACGGTGCGGGTTCTGCGGCCACGATCCTGCCCATTGCGGCCATGATCGAGTCGTCGGGCTTTCAGCAAACCTTTCTCTTCTTCGGCCTCCTGCAAGGTTGTCTCGCCTTCGTCGCTGCGTGGTTCCTGCGCTCGCCGCGGTCCCATGAGGTCAAGGCATCGAAGAAGCTGGTTCAGGCCACGCGTGACTACACGCTCAAGGAAGCGTTGAACACGAAGCTGTTCTGGCTGATGCTTGTGATGTTCGTGCTGGTCGTCACCGGGGGCATGATGGCCGTGGCCCAGCTCGGCGTCATTGCAAAGGATCTGGGCGTGAAGGAATTCCAGGTCGACCTGCACTTCTTCGTGATGGCTGCCCTGCCGCTCGCCCTGATGCTCGATCGCGTCATGAACGGCATCTCGCGTCCGCTGTTCGGCTGGATCTCGGACAACATCGGTCGTGAGAAGACCATGGTCATCGCCTTCACGCTCGAAGGGATCGGCATCATCGCACTCGGCTATTTCGGCACCAATCCGTATGCGTTCCTGATCCTTTCGGGGGTCGTGTTCCTGGCCTGGGGCGAAGTCTACTCGCTGTTCTCGGCTCTGGCCGGCGATGCGTTCGGCACGAAGCACATCGGCAAGATCTACGGTGTTCTCTACACCGCCAAGGGTATCGGTGCGCTGTTCGTCCCGGTCGGCAACCTGATGATGGAGGCAACCGGAACCTGGTCGACGGTCCTGTACACCGTCGCCGCGATGGACCTGACCGCGGCCTTCCTTGCGATCATGGTCCTGCGTCCGGTGCTCGCGAGTCACGTCGCGACTTCCAGGAGCCTCTTTGCAAAGGAAACGGCCGCCGCCAGCGGTGCGCATGCCGGTGCCTGATCCGCACTAAAGCAAGCGGTCCGGCAACAACCCGGGCGGGCTTCTTCGGAAGCTCGCCTTTTTTTGTCTTGCGTGTCGGCGCACGCTTTGCAGCAAACAAGACGAAGCGCATCTGCAAAAGGGTCGCCTGACGGCGCCTCACCTGATCTCGTGATTCCAACAGGCAAGCGACGGCTTTCACGGGCTTTCATATGGCTTGACGACAATATTGACATGCGATCGAATGGAGCGAGCGCACAGTAGCGAACAGTTCGTCCGGTACTGTTTGCGCGTGCGGCAGAACTCTTCTTACGATTCACGCCATGAAACTCGAAATCGATGCGCAGACCGGCGTGCCGCTGACCGATCAGCTGGTCACGCAGATCGAGTCGCAGATCCGCTCGCGCCGCGTGCTCGCAGGCGCGAAGCTGCCGTCGATCCGGCAACTCGCCGCGGACCAGCACATCAGCCGCTTCCCCGTGATCGAGGCCTACGACCGCCTAGCCTCGCGCGGCCTGATCCAGCCGAAGCACGGTTCGGGGTTCTACGTCGCCAGCCATATCGACGATGAGGATCGCCGCCCCGGCGGCTGCGACCCCAGGCTTGCCGAGGAAGAATCGAGCCAGATCCTGCAGCAGTTCAACTACCCTGGCGAGACGCTGAAGCTCTCGAGCGGTTTCGTTCCCGAGTCGTGGCGCGACGTCGACGGCATCACGCAGGCGATCCGCCATGCGTCGCGGATGGACGTGAGCAGCGTAATCGACTATGCGATGCCGTACGGGGACACCAGCCTGCGCCACCAGGTCCAGTTGCGCCTTCATCACCTCGACATCGACGCCGATCTCCAGCACGTGATGATCACGCATGGCGCGAGCCAGGCGCTCGATCTCGTCATACGGTTCATGCTGAAGGCGGGCGACACGGTGTTCGTCGAGGACCCGGGCTATTACAATCTCTTCGGCCTCTTGAAGCTTCAGGGCGTGCGGCTCGTCGGCGTGCCGCGTCTCGTGACCGGCCCGGACATCGATGCCGCCGAAGAACTGCTCAAGCGCCACCAGCCGAAGCTCTTTTTCATCAACACCGTCTTCCAGAATCCGACGGCCACGAATGTCGCGCCGCAAGTCGCCTTCCGGCTGCTCCAGCTCGCTCAACAACACGGCTTCTCCATCGTCGAGGATGACATCTACGCCGACTTCCAGGCCGTGCCGACGCAGCGGCTCGCGTCGCTCGACCAGCTCGATCGCGTGATTTATATCGGCGGTCTGTCGAAGACGCTATCGTCCTCGCTCAGGATCGGCTATCTCGCGGCGAGCAAAAGCCTGGTGAAGAATCTCGTCGATGTGAAGGTGCTGACGAGCCTCGGCGGCTCGCGTTTCAGCGAAGCCGTCGCGGCGAACCTGCTCGAGCGGGGCACGTACCGGAAGTATCTGGAACGCCTGCGCCGTCGCGTGCGCGACGCGCTCTCGGGCGCCGCGCAGCAACTGGAAGCATGCGGCTGGGATGTGTTCGGCGAGCCGAGCGGCGGCAACTTCGTGTGGGCGAAGGTGCCGGGCATCGACGATTCAGCTGTGCTCGTGGAGGAAGCGCTGAAGTTCGGCATCACGCTCGCGCCGGGCAACTACTACCGGCCGAACGGCGAAACCTGCCCGTGGGTGCGCATCAATTCGGCATATACCGGCGACCGGCGCGCGACGCGGTTCTTCGAGCACATGGGCGCGCGCGGAACGGACGACGCGCCCGGCGCCGAACCGTTGAAGATCCCGGCCGGGGCATGACCGATGGCGCGATGCGGCTCGATGCCTCATCGCGCGCCTCCTTCGATCAGCGATGTTCCGTCACGAACTTGGTGACGAGATACGGCTCCATCGCTTCGCTGCCGCCTTCCGAGCCATAGCCCGAATCCTTCACGCCGCCAAACGGCGTTTCGGGCAGCGAGAGACCGTGGTGATTGATCGAAACCATGCCGCTCTCGATATCGTTCGACACCGCCGCCGACGTCGCCCCCGAACGCGTGTAGGCATACGCTGCGAGGCCGTACGGCAGGCGATTCGCCTCGGCGATCGCCTCATCGTAGGACTTGAACGTCGAAATCGGCGCGATCGGGCCGAACGGCTCCTCGGTCATGATGCGCGCGCTCAGCGGCACGTCCACGAGCACCGTCGGCGCGAAGAAGAAGCCTTCGCGGCCCACGCGCTCGCCGCCCGTCAGCACCTTCGCGCCGTGCTCGCGCGCATCGGCGACGAGCCGCTCCATCGCTTCCAGACGGCGGCCGTTGGCGAGCGCGCCCATCTGCACGCCGTCTTCGAGCCCGTTGCCGACCTTGATCGCGCGCGCCGTCGCGACGAAGTGCTGCGTAAACTCTTCGTAAGCGGACTCCTCGACGAGAAAGCGCGTCGGCGAAATGCAGACCTGCCCGGCATTGCGGAACTTCGCCGCCGCAAGCAGCTTCGCCGCGCGCGGCACGTCGCTGTCCGCGAAGACGAGTGCGGGCGCATGGCCGCCGAGTTCCATCGTCGCGCGCTTCATGTGCTCGCCCGCGAGCGACGCGAGAAGCTTGCCGACGGCGGTCGAGCCGGTGAACGAAATCTTGCGGATCGTCGGGTGCGAGATCAGATACTTCGACACATCCGCCGGCACGCCGAACACGAGATTGAGCACGCCCGCGGGCAGCCCGGCGTCGACATACGCCTGCACCAGCGCGGCGCAGCTTGCGGGCGTTTCCTCCGGTCCCTTCAGGACGACGGAGCAGCCCGCGGCCAGCGCGGCCGACACCTTGCGCACCGCCTGATTGATCGGGAAATTCCACGGCGTGAAGGCGGCGACGGGTCCGACCGGCTCGCGCGTGACGATCTGGCGAACCGCGTCCGCGCGCGACGGAATCACGCGGCCATACGTGCGGCGCGCTTCCTCGGCGAACCAGTCGATAATGTCGGCGGCGGCGAGCGTTTCGATGCGCGCTTCCGCAAGCGGCTTGCCCTGCTCCATCGTCATGATCGCGGCGATCTGCTCGGTGCGATCACGCAGGATCTGCGCGGCGCGGCGCATGAGCTTGCTGCGCTCGAACGCGGACACCTTGCGCCACGCGCTGAAGCCGCGCGCGGCGGCGTCGGCGGCCTGAGCGAGCTCCGCCTCGCCTGCAAGCGCGAGTCGTCCGATCTGCGCTTCATTGGCAGGGTTGATCACGGCGGTGTCGCGCGTGCCTGCGCGCCATGCGCCGTCGATAAAGAGCTGTGTGTCGGGATAGGCGGATTGTGTGCTGCTCATGCAAGTCTCCTTTCGGGGTGGGCTTTGGCGCGGGGAATCGCAGGGCGTGGCCCGCGTGCGCGACCATCGATGGTAACGCGAACACGGCAAGTCTGCCGGGCCTGCGATCACCGCGCAATGAACCCGCCGTGAGAATTTCATCGCCTGATAGTTGCATAGCGAACTTGTTTAAGCTAAGCTGCCTTCATGTTCGATCACTGCCTCTACTTCAACACTACCGCGCTGGCTCGCGTGCTCGAGCGTGAATGGTCGAAGGCGTTCAAGCCTTTCGGCCTTACGCCGTCGCAGGCATTTTTGCTGCGCGCGATACTGGATAAGCCCGGCCTGCTGCAAAGCGAATTGGCGGCGGGTCTTGCCATCTCGCGCCCCACGGCCACGCGCACGCTCGACGGTTTGCAGAAGCTCGGCCTGATCGAGCGCTGGTCCACGGAGCGGGACGGCCGGGAGTCGGCCATTCACGCCACGGCGCTCGGCGAGTCGCTGAAGGACGCACTCAACGGCGCAAGCGCGGAAGTGACGAGGCGGTTGAAGAAGAAGCTGGGCGTCGGGCACTTCGACGACGCTGTATCGAAGATGAAAGGAGTTCGTTCCAGTATCGAGTGATTTTTTTTGTTCTTATAGTTGCATTGCTAACTAAATTCCGGAGCAACGATCATGCCTATCCTCAACGTAAAAGTGAGCGCAAGGAAGTCGCCCGAACTGACGCGCGAAATCTCCGAACTGCTGCTCGACCTGACCACCCGCATACTGGGAAAGAAGCGCGAAGTGACGGCCATCGCCATCGATTTCGTGGAGCACGACAGCTGGGTGGTCGGGGGTCATCTTCTGAGCGAGCAGAACAGGAACAGCTTCTACTTCGACATCAAGATCACCGACGAAACGAATACGAAAGACGAGAAGGCGCGCTACATCAGGGAAGCGTTCGCGGGCTTCGAGCGCATTCTCGGCAACCTGCACGAGGAGAGCTACATCTATGTGCAGGATGTGAAGGCCGCATCGTACGGATACGGCGGCTACACGCAGGAATACCGGTACCAGCATTGACCGGAAATAGAGCCCGCCGACCGGGGGTCGGGCGGGCCGGATCATTACATCGGCGGAGCGACGCCGTCCTTCTCGACCACGATGCGTTGCGCGGCATACTCGCCGTCCTTGCCGGGGGCCGCAACGACGAACACCTTCTTGCCCGCCGTCAGATCGGTGCGCGCGGCCGGCAGGAAAGTGACGATCGGCACGTTCTCCGGCACGACGACCGAGTTGCTGCCGCCCTTGTACGAAAGCTTCAGATCGCGCCCGTTCGTCGATTCGACAACCGTATCCACGTTCGCATTCGTCATCGTGCTGTTGGGGCCGAGGTCCCATGCATAGTGACCTTCGCCCGTGCCGCGCGCGGACTCGGGGAAGACCACCACTTCGGTCGCCGTCATCTTGCCGTCGGTGCCGGTCGTCGCTGCCGTGCCGATGAAGGAGCCGGGCTTGATGTCGGACAGCTTGATGTTCTTCACCGCCGACACCTTCACATCCTGCTTGACGTCGATCTTGACCGTGTCGCCGCTACGCCGGTGGACCGTCAGCGTGTCGCCCGAGAGCGAGACGATGTCGCCGCGGATGCGCGTGGGCTTGGCGGCGGGCGTCTGCGCGAACGCCGCGGAAGCGACGACGAGCGTCGCGACGGAAACACCGAATTTCATGCGAAATGACATGGAAGCTCCATTGAAGTAACGGTAAGACAATCGAACCGGTTCATGATCCGCCGAACCAGTTATAGCCCTGGTTCTCCCAGTAACCACCGGGATATTGGTTGGTAACGGTGATTGAGACGATGTGTTTCGGATTCTTGTAGCCGAGCTTCGTCGGCATGCGCAGCTTCATCGGAAAGCCGTACTTCGGCGGAAGCACCTGGCCGTCGTAAGTCAATGTGAGGAGCGTCTGCGCGTGCAGCGCGGTCGGCATGTCGATGCTCGTCGAGTAGTTGTCGGCGCACTGGAAGGCGACGTACTTCGCCGTCGTGTCCGCGCCCGAGCGGGCGAGAAAGTCCGCGAAGCGCACGCCGCCCCATTTGCCGATGGCGCTCCAGCCCTCGATGCAGATATGCCGCGTAATCTGGCTTTCCTGCGGCAGGGCGCGAAGCTCTTCGAGCGTCCACACACGCTTGCCCCTGGCGAGTCCGCCGACCTGGAGACGATACGTCGCCGGATCGACCTCCGGCACTTCGTCGATGTCATAGAACGCGTTGAACGGAAACGGCCGCGTGATCATCGACTCGGGATAGGTCGGCGCGAGCTTGTTCGGATCGAAGAGCAGCGCCTGCGCGTCGTCGTTGAACGAGGACATCTTGCGCAGCATGGCGTTGACAGACTTGTCGTTGGTCAGGTCGCAGCCCGAGAGCATCGCGAGGCCGCCGAGCGTAAGAATGCGCTTGCCGAAAAGACGCCGCGCGGGCGCCCTCAATTCCTTTTGCGCATCCTTGATGATCGACGCCGCGTCGAGGCCGGATACGCCCGTAAGAATCTTGCGGATCGACATGAATCAACGTCCCCGAATCATCAAGAGCAGCGAACGCGGCACGAGCGCGACCATCACGACGTGCAGCACGAAGAAAGCCACCAGAAAGCTCATGGCGAAAAAGTGCACGACGCGCGCGGAGTCATAACCGCCCATCAGCGTGCGAAGCATCGGAAACTGCACAGATTTCCAGACCGCAAGCCCCGACAGGATGACAATCACGAGATCGGCGATCACCGCGAGATACGCGAACTTCTGCACCGCGTTGTATTGCGACAGGTCGTCGTGACCCAGCTTGCCGCGCAGCGCAGCCAGCGCGTCGGCGACGACGCTCTTTACGCTGACGGGCCACAGCTTGCGGTGAAAGCGCCCCGTTGCCGTATTGAGGACCACGTACGCGATGAAGTTCGCGACCAGCAGCCACATCGCCGCGAAGTGCCACTGGAGCGCGCCGCCGAGCCAGCCGCCGAGCGTGATGCCCGCAGGGAACGTGAGCGCGCTGAAAATCGGCGATGCATTGTAGATCTGCCAGCCGCTCGTCACCATCACGACGACGGCCAGCGCGTTGATCCAGTGGGTCACGCGGACCCAGCCCGGCTGAACGGTCTGCTGCTTCAAGTTCGTCTCGCCCTGTGTTGCAATGCGTTGAACAGCCGGCGCGAAAGGGGGTGTAGCGCATCGGGGCCGGCATCTCGATTCCAGCAGGCATGTTAGCGACGGCCCTCTGATGCACGCATGACGGCTCTATGACTTTTTTGTCATTTTCGGGGGGCACCTGCGCGCGCTCGTTAAAATATCCTTACTCCATTCATCGCCACGGGCATGACCATCCTCGTTATCGAAGACGACCGCAAGACCGGCGACTACCTGAAAAAAGGGCTCACCGAGTCGGGCTATCAGGTCGATCTCGTTCGCAACGGCAACGACGGGCTGCATCAGGCGCTCGCGCATCCTTACGAACTGATCGTGCTCGACGTCATGCTGCCCGGCATCGACGGCTGGCAGATCATGTCGGCGTTGCGCGCAAAGCGTGACCTGCCTGTCATTTTTCTCACGGCCCGCGATCACGTGACCGACCGCATTCATGGCCTCGAACTCGGCGCCGACGACTATCTCGTCAAGCCGTTCTCGTTCACCGAACTGGTGCTGCGCATCCGCACGCTCCTGCGCCGTGGCGTGGTGCGCGAGTCGGATGTGTTCCAGATCGCGGACCTGCACGTGGACGTCCTGCGCCGCAAGGTGACGCGTCAGGGTATCGATATCGCGCTCACCAACAAGGAATTTGCGCTGCTGCATCTCTTCTGCAAGCGTCAGGGCGAGGCGCTGTCGCGCACGCTGATCGCATCGGAAGTATGGGACATGAATTTCGACAGCGACACCAACGTGGTCGATGTCGCCATCAAGCGGCTGCGCGCGAAGGTCGATCAGCCGTTCGAGATCAAGCTCATCCACACGGTGCGCAGCATCGGCTACTCGTTCGGAGAGAATCCTTGAGCGCGACGTGGCCGTCGCGCTCGCTCGCCGTTCGCATCACCTGCCTCTTCGCGCTGATCGTCTGCGTCGTGGTCGGCATGGTCGGGGCGTCCCTGTACGATGCGACCAATCGCGCGCTCTCCACACGCGCCGACTATCAGCTGATAGGACGTGTCGAGCACTTCCGTTCGCTCCTGCACGACATGTACACGATCAAGGAGCTGGAAGCGCGGCCGCGTCTGTTCGAAACGATGCTCGGCGACCGGCAGGACGTCATCATCTTCCGCCACACGGGCGTCGCTCCGTTCATCAACGTCAATCCCGAGAACATGCCGCTGCCGCCGCTCCAGGCGGTGGCCGTCACGCGCCCGGTCACGCTGGAGGCGCTCTACGAAGGCTCCCGCGCCGATGGCGTGCGCATGCGCTGGGTCGCGGCGCAGGCGCAGATCGGCGAGAGCGGAGAATTGGTCGAGATCATCGCCGCGCACGTGATGACGCAGGAAGCGCACGTGCTCGCATCGTATCTGCTGCGCGTGTGGATCACGGTGATCGGCGCGGTGCTGGTGACGGTGCTGCTCGCGTACTGGGTATCGAGCCGCGGCCTGCAGCCGCTCACGAAGATGGCCGACAAGGCCGCCGAAATCACGCCGAGCCGGATGTCGACGCGGCTCGACGTCGCGCAGGCGCCCGCCGAACTGCAGCGCCTCGCGGCATCGTTCAACGCGATGCTCGACCGCCTCGCGACCGGCTACGAACGCCTCCTGCAATTTTCCGCGGACCTGGCGCACGAAGTGCGCACGCCGATCGGCGTGCTGATCGGCGAGACGCAGGTGACGCTCGCGCACACGCGCAGCGAGGCCGAATATCGCAACGTGCTCGAATCGAACCTGGAGGAGCTGGAGCGGCTCGGGCGCATTGCGCAGAACATCCTCTTTCTCGCGCAGGCCGATCATGAAACGCAGCAGATCGAGCGCACGCGTCTCGACATCCACGAGGAGCTGGAAACGATAAGCACCTATTTCGAAGGCATCGCGGACGAACGGCAGATCACCTTCGACGTAACCGCCAGCGGCGAGATGGTTGCAAATGCAATCATGTGCCGGCGCGCGATCAGCAACGTCGTCGTCAACGCGGTGCGGTACGCGGCGCCCGGCACCGTCGTGCGCCTCTCGGGCCATGCGGATGCCGATGGCGCGAGCATCGTGGTCGGCAATCAGGGCGAGGTCATCGCGCAGGCGGAACTGCCGCGCCTCTTCGACCGCTTCTATCGCGGCGACGCTGCCCGCAGCGAGTTCACGGAATCGAGCGGCCTCGGTCTCGCCATCGTGCAGGCAATCATGCGGCTGCACGGCGGCCACGCATCGGCCACCTGCACGCGCGACGGATGGATAGAATTCACGCTACGCTTTGCCAACCCGTGACTCGCCGCCCGCCCGTTCTACGACGCGCTCATGCAGGCGCTAGGCGCAAGGAAGGTCTACGACATCCCCGGCGCGCTCGGCTACGGCGAGCGCTGCGACGCAGAGGACACGGCATCGAGCTATCTGGCGGTCTACGAGGACGCGGGGATCATCGGCGGCAACAGGCGGCACTGGTGTTTCAAGGCGGCGTCGCGTGAACAGGTCGACGCGTTCCATCAGGCGGGCCTGGATCATGGCGGGCGCTCGGACGGCGCGCCCGGCCTGCGCGCCGACTACCATCCGCACTACTACGCCGCCTTTCTTCTCGATCCCGCGGGCAATCGCGTGGAAGCTGTCTGCCACGCGCGCGGCTGATCAGACACGGAGCTCCGCGCAGCGCGACTCCGGCGCCATTTCCTCCCGCAGCGCGAGCAGCCCGTGAATCTGCGCGACCACGGCCGCGCCTTCGCCCACCGCCGCCGCCACGCGCTTGGTCGATGCCGCGCGCACGTCGCCGATCGCGAACACGCCCGGCACGCTCGTCTCGAGCGGCAGCGCGTCTTCGTGACCCTCGCGGGCGGCCGCACCGGTCAGCACGAAGCCCTTGCTGTCCACGTTCACATTGCAGTTGGCGAGCCACGCCGTGTTCGGCTCGGCGCCGGTGAAAAGAAACAGATGCCGCACGTCCAGCCTGAGCGGACCGTCGGGCGTCTCGCAGTTGACCGTGGTCAGGCCGCGGTCGTCGCCATCGAGCGAGGCGATCGCGGTGCGTGCATGCAGGGTGACATTGGGCAGCGACGCGAGCCGGTCGATGAGATAGCGCGACATGCTCGATTCGAGGCTCGCGCCGCGAATCAGGATGTGCACGTGCGCGCAATGGGACGCGAGATACACCGCGCCCTGCCCCGCGGAATTGCCGCCGCCGACGAGCACCACCTCCGAGCCCTTGCAGAGCTTCGCCTCCACGGGCGACGCCCAGTAATAGGTGCCGTGCCCCTCGAAGCGGTCGAGCCCCTCGATCGCCGGGCGCCGGTAGGCCGCGCCGCTCGCGATCACGACCGTGTGCGACGACACCCGCTCGCCGCCGTCGAGTTCGATCTGGATCGGCGTGCGGTCGCAGTGCAGCGCCTTGATCTCGGTCGGAATCGCGATGTGCGCGCCGAATTTCTGCGCCTGCACGAACGCGCGGCCCGCGAGCGCCTGGCCCGAGATGCCGGTCGGAAAGCCGAGATAGTTCTCGATGCGCGAGCTGGCGCCCGCCTGCCCGCCGGGCGCGCGGCAGTCGAACACCGCCACCGAGAGCCCTTCCGAGGCCGCATACACCGCCGTTGCGAGGCCCGCCGGTCCCGCGCCGACGATCGCGACGTCATAGATATGCGACGGATCGAATTCCGGCAGCCAGCCGAGCTGCGACGCCACCTGGTTTTCGTTGGGCGCGCGCAGCACGGTGCCGTCCGGGCAGATCACGAGCGGAAAGTCGGTCGTGGACGCGGAAATGCGCTCGAGCAGCGCGATCGCATCGGGGTCGGTGCAGGCGTCGATCACGGTATGCGGATAGCCGTTGCGGCGCAGGAAACCCTGCAGCGACACGAGCCTGCCGTCGTCCGACTGCCCGAGCAGCACCGGCCCGCTACCCTTCTCGATCAGCCCGACGCGCCTCAGGATCAGCGCGCGCATGATGCGCTCGCCGAGTTCCGCTTCCGCGACGAGCAGCGCCCGCAGGCGCTCCGGCGGAATCACGATGCCTTCGACGTCTTCGAGCGCGTAGCCGTCGACGAGACACGGCTTGCCCGACAGCTGCGCGATTTCGGCAAGGAACTGGCCGGGCGGCTGATCGATGATGAGATGCACGTTGCCGAGCGCATCGCGCCGGTTGATCCGCACGAGCCCCTTCAGCACGACGACCATGCCGCGCCCGGACTCGCCCATCCTGAACAGCTCCTGGCCCGCCTTCCAGTGCGCGACCGTGCCGAAGCGCCGCATGCGCTCGATCTCGCTATGCGTCAGTTTCGGAAACATCTGGTGAGCGCGGGTTTCGAGCGGGGAGAACGGAGCGTCCTCGCCCTCGCTGGACGGAGCCGAACTGGCGCCGGTCGGCATCACGTTGGGGTCTTCCGACGGCCCGCGCGGGCTCCAGGCCACCACGCCGGGAAGAATCTCGCGGGACGGGTCAGCACTCATACCTGTACTCATGCACGATCTCCATGTGGAAAACCAGCTTCCTGCAGGGACGCGGAACCCACCGACGACTTCACCGGCCACGGACACATCGCGGCCATTTCGCCGAGTTCCTCCGGCGCGACGCCGCTCTCGCCGAATTCGGTGACCGACGACACCTCGTAGCCGGCGAGCCGCCATGCGTCGAGCCCGCCCGTAAGCGGCACGACGTCCTTGAAGCCCGCGGTGCGCAGGGTTTTCGCCATCCACGCCGCCGACACTTCGTTCGGGCAGGAGCAGTAAATGACGATCTTGCGCGTCGTGTCGTAGCTCTCGATGATCTTCTGCAGCTCGCGCTCGTCGGCGGACACCGACCCCGGGATGATGAACGGATCGAGCATGCGCTTTTCCGGCGAACGGATGTCGAAGATCGTCGGCAGCGGCTCGTTCTTCATCAGCGCGTAAAGTTCGTCGACGCTGATGCGCGCCTTTTCCAGCGTCGCCATCAGCATGCGGCGGCGCCACCAGCGGTACGCGACGTACGCCGCCAGCGCCACCGCCACCACCAGCACCGCCTGCCGGCCGAGCCGCGAGATCAGCGCGAACAGCAGTTCGAGTTCCGCCGCGAACGTGACGCCGAGCGAGAGCCCGACCGCCGCCCACAGCGCGACACCGACGCCGTCGTGCGCCACGAAGGTGCGCAGGCGCACGCCCATCGCGCCCGCGAGCGGCACGGAAACGAGCGAGAGCCCCGGAATGAATTTCGCGACGAGCAGCACGCGCACGCCCCAGCGGCCGAAAAAGCGCTCGGTCTTCTTGACACAGGTATCGCGCGAGAGCGACAGCTTGCAGATGGTCTTGAGCGTGCGGTCGCCGTAGCGCCGCCCGCCCTGGAACCACACGAGATCGCCGAGCACGCCGCCCACCACCGCCATGCCGAGCACGCCAAGGAGCGGCAGCCAGACGCTCGAACCGCCCAGCGACATCACCTGGATCGACGCGCCGACGACGATCAGTGTCGGCATCGCGGGCACGGGCAGCCCGAGGGCCGCGCCCATCACGTTGACGAAGACGATCGCCGGGCCGAAGCGATCGACAAGCTCATGCAGCAGCATGGAGTTCTCCCGCGCGCGTAGCGGTGTTGATCGGGTGACGAAAGGGGGGTGGGCGAAGTGCGCGATAGAGCGGCTCCATTCACGCGCGGTGCGCGCCGCCGTTCGTCACAATAAAGAGATGAGTGTAGCGCGGATTGATGCAAGGTACCTTGCATCGCGCGCGAAGACCGGCGCCGCGAGGTGCGGCGCCGTGTGGATTCAGGACTTAAGGAACACGCCCGGAAAGCGCGCTCCTGCGCCGTTTCAGGCGCGCTCGTCGGCGATGTAGGCGCGGATCACGTCGGCGAACGTCTTGTCGCCCTTCAGGCCGAGCTGCTCGGCGCGCTTCGTGTCCCACGCGCCCGGCCAGCTGCCCACGATCTTCTCGACGCGCTCGTCGCGCTGCCAGTCGATGCGCGCGACGGCTTCCTCGCCCGCCACTTCGCGCAGCGCCGCGACCATCTCGTTCACGCTCACCGAGAGGCCCGGCAGATTGACCACCGGCCGGTTGCCGAGCGCGGCGCGATCGATTTCGCAGCCCGCGATCAGGGCCTCGATCGCGCTTTTCGGCGAGAGCAGCCAGAGCCGCGTTTCGCCGTCGACCGGGCACACGGCGCGCTCGCCGTTGAGCGGCTCGCGAATGATGCCGCTCGCAAACGACGAAGCCGCCGCGTTCGGCTTGCCCGGGCGCACGCTGATGGTCGGCAGGCGCACCACGCGGCCGTCGACGAAGCCGCGCCGCGCGTAATCCGAAAGCAGCAGCTCCGCGATCGCCTTCTGCGTTCCGTACGACGATTGCGGATTGAGCGCGGTGTCGTCCTGCACGACGTCGGGCAGCGTGCCGCCGTAGACCGCGACCGAGCTGGTGAACAGCACGCGCGGCGCGTGGCCGCGCGCGCGGCACACTTCCAGCAGCAGGCGCGACGCGTCGAGGTTGATGCGCATGCCGAGCTCGAAATCCGCTTCCGCCTGCCCGCTCACGATCGCCGCGAGGTGGAAGATGGCTTGCGTGTCGGTGTCGATCGCGCGCTCGAGCACGCTGCGATCGGCGATGTCGCCCGTTTCCGCGCGCACGCGCTTGTCGCCGAAATCGGCGGCGCGCACCACGTCGAGCAGCACGAGCTCGCTGATCGGCTTGCCGTCGAGCTCGCCGCGTTCGAGGAGACGGCGCGCGAGGCGCTGTCCGAGGAAACCGGCGCCGCCGGTAATCAGAATTTTCATGATCTTGTTCAGGCACGTTGCAAATAGGGTTTGAGCCAGCCGAGGCCGTCGGAGGTCGCCGCGCGCGGGCGGTATTCGCAGCCGATCCAGCCCTCATAGCCGAGCAAGTCGACCAGCTCGAAGAGATACGGGTAGTTGAGTTCGCCGATGTCGGGCTCGTGACGCTCCGGCACGCCCGCGATCTGGATGTGCCCGATGCCCGCGTTCGGCCGCTTCATGTCGCGCTTGAGCTTCACGGCGAGGTCGCCTTCGACGATCTGGCAGTGATAGCAGTCGAACTGCACCTGCAGATTCGGCGCGCCGACTTCGTCGCAGATCGCCTGGGCGTCGTCCTGGCGGTTCAGGAAGAAGCCGGGAATGTCGCGCGTGTTGATCGGCTCGATGACGATCGTCACGCCCGCCGACTTCGCCGCGCCCGCCGCGATTTCCAGGTTCTTCAGATACACCGCGCGATGCTTTTCGCGCGATTGCTCCGGCGCGATCAGCCCGGCCATCACGTGCAGCTTCGTGTTGCCGAGCGCGGCGGTGTATTCCAGCGCGCGGTCGAGCGCGCGGCGGAACTCCTCCTCGCGCCCCGGCAGGGACGCGATGCCGCGTTCGCCCGCCGCCCAGTCGCCGGGCGGCGCGTTGAACAGCGCCTGCGTGAGCCCGTTCGCTTCGAGCCGCGACTTGATGTCCGCGGCGGCGAAATCGTAAGGAAACAGGAACTCGACGCCCTTGAAGCCGTCTTTCGCCGCGGCGGCGAAGCGGTCGAGGAACGCGTGCTCGGTGTACATCATCGTGAGATTGGCGGCAAAGCGGGGCATTGCATCGACTCCTTGTGAATTCGGCCTCGGTTGATCTTCGGATCAGCGGTTCACGAGCTTCGCGGGCGTGAGCCACACGGCAATCGAACCGATCACGAGCATCCCGGCCAGCACGTACATGCCGGTCGCGGTGCTGTGGGTCAGGTCCTTCAGATAGCCGATCATATACGGGCTCGCGAAACCGGCGAGATTGCCGATCGAATTGATGATCGCGATGCCGGCGGCAGCGGCGGCGCCGGACATGAACGCTGTCGGCAGCGACCAGAAGAGCGGCGCGCAGGTCAGCACGCCGGCGGCGGCGAGCGAAAGCGCGATGATCGACACCACCGTGTTGCCCGCGAACGACGCCGCGATCGAAAAGCCGACCGCCGCCGCCAGCGCCGGCACGATCAGGTGCCAGCGGCGCTCGCGATGCTTGTCCGCGCTGTGGCCGAGCACGTTCATCACCACGATCGCGACGAGGAACGGAATCGCGCTCAGGAGGCCGATGTTGAACGCGCCGGTCACGCCGGTCGACTTGATGAAGGTCGGCATCCAGAACGTGAGCCCGTACTGGCCGGTCACGAACGCGAAGTAGATCAGCGACATCCACCACATGCGCGCATCGGCGAACACGGCGCGCAGCGAATGCTTCTTGCCGTCGCCCGCGTGCTGCGGCTGCGCGGTGATTTCGTCTTCCAGAAGGCGCTTTTCGCGCTCGGTCAGCCACTTCGCGCTGCGAATGCCGTTATCGAGATAGAGGATGGTCGCGATGCCGACCAGCACGGCGGGGATCGCTTCGATCAGGAACATCCACTGCCAGCCCGCGAAACCCTTGTGGCCCGCGAACGACTGCATGATCCAGCCGGAAAGCGGATTGCCGAAGATGCCCGACACCGGAATAGCCGACATGAACACCGCGACGATCTTCGCGCGCCGGTGCGACGGGAACCAGTACGTCAGGTAGAGGATCACGCCCGGATAGAAGCCCGCTTCGGCGAGACCCAGCAGAAAGCGCAGCACGTAGAACTGCGTGGGCGTCTTGACGAACACGAACGCCGCCGAAAGGATGCCCCAGGTGATCATGATCCGCGCGATCCAGATGCGCGCACCGATCTTGTGCATCAGCATGTTGCTCGGCAACTCGAACAGGAAATAGCCGAGGAAGAAGATGCCGGCGCCGAGGCCGAACACGGTTTCGCTGAACGCGAGGTCCTGCGACATCTGCAGCTTCGCGAAGCCGACGTTCACGCGGTCGAGATAGGCGACCACGTAGCACAGCATCAGGAACGGCACGATGCGCCAGAAAACCTTGGCGTAGGTGCGTTTCGTTTCGTCGGCCGTCGGCAGATCGGCAGCAGTTACCCGGGTGCCGCCCGGCACCACTTGTTCAAGGCTCATTTCGTTGTCTCCAGATGGGATTGCTTGCAGCGCGGTGGCATGCACCGCGCTGCGCAGGTCGGTATTACCAGCGCGCGTTGAAGGTTGCGCGCAGATCCTCGATGGCCGCTTCTGTGAGCGGCTCGGGTTGCGCCGTGTTGTGCGCGGCGGTCATGAGCCACAGCCGCGCGGTTTCTTCCAGCTCTTCCAGCGCCCAGGAAGCCTGCGACACCGATCGCTCCCAGACGACCGGCCCGAGCCGCTCGAGCAGAACGCCTCGCACGCTGGATGCGAGCGCCGCGACTTCCTCGGCGACCGCGGGGTCACCCGGGCGCCGGTAGCGCACGAGCGGAACGTGGCCGACTTTCATCACGTAATAGGGCGTGATCGGCGGCAGCACGTCGTTCTCGCGCCAGACGCCCGCGAGCGTCAGCGCGACGAGATGCGTCGAATGCGTGTGGACGACGCCATGGGCGTCGGCGTTGTTCTCGTAGATCCTGCGGTGCAGCGCGAGCGTCTTCGACGGCCGGCCGCCCGAGACGTGGTTGCCCGCCGTGTCCACTTTCGCGATCGCGGCCGGATCGAGGCGGCCGAGGCAGGCGTCGGTCGGCGTGATGAGCCAGCCGTCGGCGAGGCGCGCGCTGATGTTGCCCGCGCTGCCGACCGTGTAGCCGCGCTGGTAGAGGCTCGCGCCCGTCTCGCAGATTTCCTCGCGGATGCGGCTTTCGTTCGTGCTCGCCATGCTCATGCCGCTCCGTCGAGCGACTTCAGCGCTTTCGCGAAGAAATCCGTGCCGCCGAAATTGCCCGACTTGAGCGCGAGCGCGAGCGGCGCTTCGCCGATCGACTGCGTCGCCGGCACGCCCGGGTCGATCTGCGGTCCGATGCGCAGCGACTGCACGCCGAGCGCCTGCACGACCGCGCCCGAGGTCTCGCCGCCCGCGACGACGAACTTGCGCACGCCGAGATCGCGCAATCCGCTCGCAATGGCCGCGAGCGCCGCTTCGACGAGATGCCCGGCCTTCTCGACGCCCAGTTCCTTCTGCACCGCCTTCACTTCGTCGGGCGTGGACGTCGCGTAGATCAGCACGGGTTCGCCGCGATGCTCCTGCGCGAACGCGATCGCCTGCTCGACGACGTTCTCGCCGCGCGAAAGCGCCATCGGGTCGACGCGAAAGCCCGGCTTGCCGGCGCGCCACTCGGCCACCTGCGCGTTCGTCGCCTTCGATGCGCTGCCCGCCAGCACGACGGCGCGGCCTTCGATGGCCGGCAGGTCGGCGGCGTGGCCGGTGTCGGACAGCTGGCCGAAGTTCTGCGGCAGCCCGAGCGCGATGCCCGAACCGCCCGTGATGAGCTTCAGGTCCGCGCACGCCTTGCCGAGCACGTAGAGGTCGGAATCGGAGACGGCATCCGCGATGGCGAGCCGCACGCCTTCCCCGCGCAGCGCCGCGATCCGCTCGCGCACCGCTTCTGCGCCCTTGGCGATCGTGTCGTAGCGGATCAGCCCGACTTTCGATTTCACCTGCCGCCCGAGCACGCGCACGAGGTTCGGATCGGTCATCGGCGTGAGCGGATGGTTTTCCATGCCCGACTCGTTCAGCAGCACGTCGCCGACGAACAGGTTGCCGCGAAAGATCGTGCGGCCGTTCTCGGGAAACGCCGGGCAGGCGATCGTGAAATCGTCCTTCAGCGCGTCGAGCAGCGCTTCCGCGACCGGGCCGATGTTGCCGCGGTCGGTGGAATCGAAGGTCGAGCAGTATTTGAAGAAGAACTGGCGGCAGCCCTGCGCGCGCAGCCATTCGAGCGCGGCGAGCGATTGCTCGACGGCCTCCTGCGGCGCGATCGTGCGCGATTTCAGCGCGACCACGAGGGCGTCGGCCTCGATTTTCGTCCCTGCGGCGGGCACGCCGATCGTCTGCACCGTGCGCATGCCGCCGCGCACGAGCATGTTGGCGAGATCGGTGGCGCCGGTGAAGTCGTCGGCGATGCAGCCGAGCAGCGCTTGGGTCATTGCTTTGCTCCCTTCGGGACGTCGATGCCCGGGAAAATCTTGATGACGGCGGAGTCGTCCTCGCCGCCGTGGCCGGCCGTCGAGGCCATCATGAACATCTGGTGCGCCGCCGCCGAGAGCGGCAGCGGGAATTTCGACGTGCGCGCGGTATCGAGCACGAGGCCCAGGTCCTTCACGAAGATGTCGACGGCGGAAAGCGGCGTGTAGTCCCCCGCGAGGATGTGCGGCACGCGGTTCTCGAACATCCACGAATTGCCCGCGCTGTGCGTGATGACGTCGTAGAGCGCGTCCGGGTCCACGCCTTCGCGCAGGCCGAGCGCCATCGCCTCCGCGGCCGCGGCGATGTGCACGCCCGCGAGCAGCTGGTTGATGATCTTGACCTTCGAGCCGGCGCCGTGCGCGTCGCCCAGGCGATACACCTTGCCCGCCATCGCGGCGAGCACGTCTTCGGACGCGGCGTAGGCGGCGGCGGGGCCGGAGGTCATCATCGTCATTTCGCCCGATGCCGCGCGCGCCGCGCCGCCGGAGACCGGCGCGTCGATCATCTGCAGGCCGGCGGCTTCCACGCGCTTGCCGAGCTCGACGGCAAACGCCGGCGCGACGGTCGCGCAGGCGATCACCACGCCGCCCGGCTTCATCGACGCCACGGCGCCCGGCTTCTCCTCACTGCCGAACAGCACGGTTTCCGTCTGCGCCGCGTTGACGACGAGCGTCACGACCACATCGCACTTGCCGCCCATTTCCGCCGGCGACGCGCACGCGATGCCGCCTTCGGCCGCGAACGCTTCGAGCACTGGCGCGCGCACGTCGCACGCATGGACGGCAAAACCCGCGCGCAACAGCGAGCGCGCGACACCGAGGCCCATGGCGCCCAGGCCGATGACTCCCACATTTCTGGACATGTCGATTCCCTTCTGGATACTGCGTTAGCGGATACCGGCTTCCGCCAGGCGGCGGGCGGCGTTGTAGAGGTGCGTCTGCGCGGCGTTGCGCGCGGCCATCGGGTCGCCCGCGCGGATCGCGGCGGCGATCGCCGCGTGTTCCTCGCGGACCTGCCGGGAGAAATCCTCGCGCAGCGCCTCGTTCTTGCGCGTGACGAGCGTGCCGGCTTCGAGATACTGGTTCAGAAAGGTGAGCGTTTTCAGGAAGTACGGGTTGCCGGTAGCGTTCGCAATCGCGCGGTGAAACGCGACGTCCTCGGCCACGCCGTCCTCGCCTTCCGCCACCGCCGTCCCGATCTTCGCGAGCGCGGCGTCGATGTCGGCCATCTGCGCGTCGGTGCGGCGCATCGCGGCTTCCGACGCCACCTCCGCCTCGATCGCACGCCTCAGCGCGAGGATCTGCACGACCGAGCCCGGCTCGACCGCCTGCGCGTAATCGATGCGCAACGGCCGGATGCCCGCCCGCTCGACCACGAACACGCCGCTGCCCTGGCGCGGCTCGACCATGCCTTCGTTCTTCAGGCGCGAAATCGCCTCGCGGATCACCGTGCGGCTCACGCCGAATTCCTGCGCGAGCACGGCTTCGGTCGGGAGCTTGCCGCTTGTCGCGAAGCTGCCCTTCTCGATCTGCTTCTGGATCTGCTGCGCGACCGTGTCGCTCAACGCCCGCGCCGGGATTTTCTCGAACATGTTCGCCGATGCTTGTTAGGTGATAAGGTCATCATACAAGTTTGCTCGGCGAGAGGCGTATCGGAGATAACCCTTAGGCCTTTATCCAGGCCCCTAGGGCGGTCAGCGGGAGAGCGGCTTGTCGATGAGCGCGAGTGCGTCGCGTACTTCGGACGTGTCCTGCGGACGCACGAGGCGGGCGACTTCCTTGCCGTCCAGCATGAACACGAGCGTCGGCCAGAGCTTCACGCGAAATGAGCGGCCGAGCGGCCGGCCGCTGCCGTCTTCGATCTTCAGATGGCGCACGCCGGGATGCTCCTGGAACGCCTGCGCGATCAGCGGCTGCGCGGCGCGGCAGAAGCCGCACCAGTCGGTCCCGAATTCGACGACGGTCGGGCCCGCCAGGTCGTCGATGTCGGCGCGCGGCGGCTCCGTGCGGGCGTATTCGGTAGTCATTGGGGTGGTCCTTGCCATGGTTCGTGCTTCCTCGATCGCAGTCGATGATCAGGTCGCTCATTACAGCAGAGGAGCAGAAATCCTGCCCGCACCGGCGAAACGCTGCTCACGACCACCCGAGCGCGAGGAGCCCGATCACGCTTCCCGCCGCCAGCAGCCACAGCGGGTGCAGCCGCGACTTGTACGCCAGCACCGCGACGCCCGCCGTGATCGCGCCGAGCGTCCAGTTCCGGTCCGACGCCTGCGCGATCAGCGACGCACTCGCCGCGACGAGCCCCGCCGTCATCGGCACGAGACCCGCCTGCACGAAACGCCGCCACGGACGCGTCTTGAAGCGCTCCCATGCGTGCATGGCCGCGATCGTCACCAGCGACGACGGCCCGAACTTCGCCGCCGAGCTCACGAGCACGCCCGGCCAGCCCGCCACGTGCCAGCCGACCAGCGTCACGACCATCATGTTGGGCCCGGGCGCCGCCTGCGCGAGCGCGAAAAGCGCCGAAAAATCGGCCTTCGACATCCATTGGTGCACTTCCACGACCTGCCGCTGCATTTCGGGCAGGATCGTATTGCCGCCGCCGAAGGCGAGCAGCGACAGCTGGCTGAAAATCGCGGCGAGCGAGACGAGATCGTGATTCATCGGCGCACCTTCGAGGCGAGCAGGATGGAGACCGGCGTGAGCACGAGCATCGTGGGAAGGAGCGGAAAGCGCAGCAGCGCTATCGCGACGAACGCCAGCACGGCAATCAGCGCCATCTCCGGCTTCCTGCGCAGCGGCCACGCGATCTTCACCGCCATCGCCACGAGCAGGCCCGCCGCGGCCGCCGCCAGTCCGGCGAAGAGATGCTCGACGCGCGGGTCGTGGTGCGTGCGCTGATACAGCACGCCGAGCGCGATCACGACCAGCGTCGGCCCGACGATCAGCCCGAGCAGCCCCGCGAGCGCGCCCGCCACGCCGCGAAAGCGCATGCCGACCGCCACCGACAGGTTGATCACATTGCCGCCCGGCAGGAACTGGCAGAGACCGAGGAGATCGGTGAACTCGTCGGCGTCGAGCCACTTGCGGCGCTCGACGATCTCGCGCCGCGCGTGCGGCAGCGCGCCGCCGAAGGCCGTGAGGCCGAGCGCGAGGAAGCCGGTGAAGATCTCGGCGAGGGTCGGAATGCGGGCGGGCGGGCGCTGCGGGGCATCGGGTGGCATGGCTTCGCGGATGCTCGGAAAAAGCGGCAAGCGTAACGCCGATGCCGCGCGTTTTCCAGGCATTCGATGCCATTCGCCGCGCGCGAAGCCGAATTTTTGTCCGCGAAAGGATCGCGTAGGTCGCGTGTACGAAATACGGAAGGCGGGCGAAAGCGGACGCGCGATTGCGCCGCCGCAACGCGCCGCCCGCCTTTCAGGCGAGCCCCGTTCAGCCCGCTTTCGCCGTCCGGTCGCGCCGGGCCTCGTAAGCCTTCAGGTGCGTGTACGCAACGGCCAGCACCGAAGCGCCCGCGACGGGCGCCTTGCGCCGCGCGAGCAGGTCGCCGATCACGTGATCCGCCTCGATCGGCGCATTGCTTTCGAGGTCGCGCAGCATCGACGCCGTGATCAGCGAGCCCTTCTCCGTGATCATCGCGCGCGAGCGTGCCGTGTTCGCCTCGCCCGGCCGGTGGCCGTGGTCCGCCGCGATGCCGCTGCACTCGTCGAAGAGGCCGAGCAGCAGCGCCTCGCCGCCCGGCGCCGCGAGAATGTCGCCGATCGGCGCGCGCATCAGGCACGTGCCCGCCGCGAGCGTGGCGAGGAACACCCACTTTTCCCACATCGACTGAAGGATGTCATCGCTCACATTGAAGTCGAAGCCGGCGCCTTCGAACTCGGCGGCGATCGCGTCGACGCGCGCCGAACGTCCGCCCGCGCGCTCGCCGAAGGTGATCGAATGCAGATTGTTCAGATGAACGATTTCGCCGGCCGAATCCAGCGTTGCGGCGATCACGCACTGGCCGCCGAGCACGCGGCCGGCGCCGAAGTGCGAGTCGAGCACGTCGAGATGGCGCATGCCGTTCAGGAGCGGCAGCACCACCGTGTCCGGCCCGACGGCGCCCTTCACCGACCCGATCGCGCCTTCGAGGTCATACGCCTTGCAGCTCAGCAGTACGAGATCGAACGGCTTGTCGACGTCGCGCGAGAGGATGGTCGGCGGACATTCGAGCACGAGGTCGCCAAGCGGGCTGCGCAGCTTCAGCCCGCATTGCGCGAGGCGCTCTGCGCGCCGCTCGCGCACGAGAAAGGTCACGTCCCTGCCCGCGTCGAGAAGACGCCCGCCGAAGTACCCGCCGATCGCTCCCGCGCCCACTACCAGAATCCGCATATCCCGCTCCATGTTGATGTCATGCCTGCCAGACGCCGTATCCCGCTTCCCGCAGACCAATGGCCACCTCGACTTCCATCTCGCGCGCGCCCTCGTAGGGCATCGGGTTGTAGACCTCGTAAAGGCGCGGCAGGAGCCGCAGCCCGAAATCGCGCACGAACCGGTTCGACTGGATGCCGGCCTTGTGCTTGTCGAAGCGCACGTCCGGATCGATCCCCGTCATCCCCACGTAGACGAACGGCATGCCCGGCACGTAGTCCGGGTTGGCGCGCCGAAAACGCGCTTCGTTCCAGACCGAACCGGACAATTCGATCACATAGACCGAGTAGTGGTGACGATGCGGTGGTCGACGAAGCGCCATGCCTCTTCTGGTACGCGGGCGGGGGACGTCCATTCTAGTCCGGCCGCCAGCGCGACGCTCGGGCGATATGACGCGGCGGCCCGCACGGGCTCCTCGCGGCGTTGCAGCATGGTCCGCGAGCGTGCGGAGCATCTGCCAGACGCCGGTCAAAGTGGTAATCTCGGGTCCGTCCGCGCTCGCGCGGAAATCGGTTTCGGGCGTCGCGCGCTCATGCCTGCCCTGCGCGCTTCGCACCCATCGCGCGCCTCGCGCGCGACACCGGAAGCGGCTCTGCCCGACCGCTCCGTTTCACCGAAACCGGCCGTTACGCGAGCGTCGCCCCGTTAGCCACGTTTCACCCGTCGCGCTGCCCGCCACGATCCGCCGGCGCGCCGGACATCCGGAGAGAGAGCATGAGCAAACAAGCAATCGGCGTAGTCGGCCTGGCCGTCATGGGCCGCAACCTTGCGCTGAACATCGAGAGCCGCGGCCACGCCGTTTCGGTGTACAACCGAAGCCGCGCGAAGACCGACGAACTGATCGCGGAACATCCCGACAAGAAGCTCGTGCCGGCCTACTCGCTGGAAGAGTTCGTCGAGTCGCTCGAAACGCCGCGCCGCATCCTGCTGATGGTGAAGGCGGGAGAAGGCACCGACGACACCATCGACGCGCTGCGTCCGCTGCTGCAAAAGGGCGACATCCTGATCGACGGCGGCAACACGCATTTCACCGACACGATCCGCCGCAACCAGGACCTCGCGAAGTCGGGGCTGCATTTCATCGGCACGGGCGTGTCGGGCGGCGAGGAAGGCGCGCTCAAGGGGCCGTCGATCATGCCCGGCGGCCAGCGCGAGGCATACGACCTCGTTGCCCCGATCCTCACCGAGATCGCCGCGAAGGCGCCGGATGGCGAGCCGTGCGTCGCCTACATGGGCCCGGACGGCGCCGGGCACTTCGTGAAGATGGTGCACAACGGCATCGAATACGGCGACATGCAACTGATCGCCGAGAGCTATGACGTGCTGAAGCGCGTCGCTGGCCTCTCGAACGAGGAGCTGGGCAAGGTCTACGTGGAGTGGAACAAGGGCGAGCTCGACAGCTACCTGATCGAGATCACGTCGAAGATCTTCTCGAAGAAGGACGAGGAAACCGGCAAGGATCTCGTCGACGTGATCCTGGATCGCGCCGCGCAAAAAGGCACCGGCAAGTGGACGAGCCAGAACGCGCTCGATCTCGGCGCGCCGCTGCCGCTCATCACGGAAGCGGTGTTCGCGCGCGTGCTGTCGTCGCTGAAGGATCAGCGCGTGGCGGCAAGCAAGCAACTGAGCGGGCCTGAGCCCAGGTTCGACGGCGATCGGGGCGCGTTCATCGAATCAGTGCGGCGCGCGCTGTATCTGAGCAAGATCGTGTCGTATGCGCAGGGGTTCGCGCAGTTGCGCGCGGCTTCGGACGACTACAAGTGGAACCTGCAGTACGGCGAGATCGCGAAGATCTTCCGGGCGGGCTGCATCATCCGCGCGCGCTTCCTGCAGAAGATCACCGACGCGTACGCGAAGGACGCGGCGCTCGCGAACCTGCTGCTCGATCCGTATTTCAGCGACATCGCGGCCAAGTATCAGGATGCGCTGCGCGACGTGGTCGTGGCGGCGGTGAAGGCGGGCGTGCCGGTGCCGGCGTTCTCGTCGGCGGTGGCCTACTTCGACAGCTACCGCTCGGAGCGGCTGCCGGCGAATCTCGTGCAGGCGCAGCGCGATTTCTTCGGCGCGCATACGTTCGAGCGGGTGGACAAGAAGGGAAGTTTTCACGCGGATTGGGCGTGAGGTTCTGAACAGGGCGGTCTCGTTGCGAGACCGCCCTGTTTATCCGAGCGTCACCCACCCCCCGTTCGCCCGGCTGCTCCGCAGCACTGCGTCGATGAACCGCAGCCCGGCGACGCCGTCGTCCACATTGGTCAGAAGCGCGCTTTCGGGCGGCGGCGCGTCGCCGCCCATTGCCGCCTCGATCTGCGACGCCGCATCCGCATAAAGCTGCGCGAACGCTTCGAGATACCCTTCGGGGTGGCCCGCCGGCACGCGCGTCGCGTGCAGCGCTTCAGCGCCCTGCACCCGGCCGCGCGTGATGCGCTCCGCCGCGCCGCCAAGCGGCGTGAACCACAGTTCGTTCGGATTCTGCTGGTCGAAGGCGAGGCCCGCCTTCGTGCCGTACACGCGCAGACGCAGCGCATTCTCCTCGCCCGCCGCGACCTGGCTCGCCCAGAGCACGCCGCGCGCGCCGCTCGCGTAGCGCAGCATCGCCTGAACGTGGTCGTCGATGGGACGGTTCTCGACGAACGTCGAGACTTCCGCCGACACCTCCGAGGGCCGCTGCCCCGTCACGAACTCCGCGAGCTGATACGCGTGCGTGCCGATGTCGCCGAGGCAACCCGCGGGCCCTGCCAGCGCCGGATCGGTGCGCCACGCGGCCTGCCGGTTCGACTGATGCTCGACGGGCAGCGACAGCCAGTCCTGCGCATACTCCACGTTCACGAGCCGCACGTCGCCCAGCGCACCCTGCTGCACCATCGCGCGCGCGTGGCGCACGAGCGGGTAGCCCGTGTACGTATAGGTGACCGCGAACACGAGGCCCTTGCCGCGCGCGAGCCGCGCGAGCGCCTCGCCTTCGTCGAGCGACACGGCGAGCGGCTTGTCGCAGATCACATGGATGCCCGCTTCGAGAAACGCCGTGGCGACGCGCGCATGCAGATGGTTCGGCGTAACGATCGCGACCGCATCGATACCGTCCTCGCGCGCGGATTCGGCCGCGGCCATCTCGCGGAAATCCGCGTAGCTTCGCGCGAGGCCGATGCTCGCCGCGCTCGCCGCCGCGCGCTCGGGGTTCGACGACAGCGCGCCCGCCACGACTTCGAAGCGGTCGTCGATGCGCGCCGCAATCCGATGTACCGCGCCGATGAACGCGCCATCGCCGCCGCCGACCATGCCGAGCCGCAGACGCCGTTTCATGTTCTGTCTCCGATGCCGAGCACGCCGCGAAGCTGTTCGCGATTCGCGCCGCTGCCGGCGAAGTCGTCGAATGCGCGCGCCGCCACGCGGATGATGTGATCGCGGATAAAGACGGCGCCTTCGCGCGCGCCGTCTTCCGGGTGCTTCAGCGCGCACTCCCATTCGAGCACGGCCCAGCCCGCGAAATCGTATTGCGCCATCTTCGAGAAGATCGCCTTGAAGTCGATCTGCCCGTCGCCGAGCGAACGGAACCGGCCCGCGCGCTCGGCCCAGCCCGAATAGCCGCCGTACACGCCCTGCCGCCCATTCGGCCGGAACTCCGCATCCTTCACATGAAACGCCTTGATGCGGTCGTGATAGATGTCGATGAACTGCAGATAGTCGAGCTGCTGCAGCACGAAATGGCTCGGGTCGAAGAGGATGTTGGCGCGTGGATGATTGCCCACCGCCGCGAGAAAGCGCTCGAACGTCACGCCGTCGTGCAGGTCCTCGCCCGGGTGCAGTTCATAGCAGACATCGACGCCCGCTTCGTCGAACGCGTCGAGAATCGGGCGCCAGCGCGCCGCGAGTTCGTCGAACGCCGCTTCGACGAGACCCGCCGGACGCTGCGGCCACGGATACACATACGGCCACGCGAGCGCCCCGGAAAACGACACGTGCGCCGAAAGCCCGAGCCGGCGCGACGCCGCCGCCGCGTGCTTCATCTGCGCGATCGCCCATTCGGTGCGCGCCGCCGGATTGCCGCGCACGTGCGGCGCGGCGAAGCCGTCGAAGAGCGTGTCGTAGGCAGGATGCACCGCGACGAGCTGCCCCTGCAGATGCGTCGACAGCTCCGTGATGCACACACCCGCGTCGTCCACCACGCGGCGCAGGTCGTCGCAATACGCGTCGCTCGCCGCCGCCTTTTCGAGGTCGATCAGGCGCGGATCGGCGGGCACCTGGATGCCCTCGTAACCGAGCCCCTTCGCCCACGACGCGAGATGGGCGAGGTTGTCGAAGGGAAGCTCGTCGCCGAGAAACTGCGCGAGAAATATCGCCGGGCCTTTGATGGTTTTCATCTCGTTCGATCCATGTGCGCAAGCGTGGTCGAGGGCGGACTCAGAACGGCGAGTTCGGATAGTAGAACTGCTTCGCGTTGTCCTTCGTGATCAGCACCGACGGGATGATCGTCGTCGGCGGCAGCTTCTCGCCCTTCAGGCGCGCATCGGCCGTCATCTTGATCGCGTCGTAGATGAATTTCGGCGAGTAGGAGACGTCGGCCTGCACGCGCGCGTCGCCGTCGATGATCCGCTTGACCGCCTCCTTCGACCCCGCGCCGCCGAACACTTCCTTGATGTCCGTGCGCTTCGCCTGATCGATCGCCTTCAGCACGCCGACCATCATGTCGTCGTCGGCGGCCCAGACTGCATCGATGTGCTTGAAGCGCGTGAGGTAGTCCTGCATCACCTTGAACGCGTCGTCGCGGTTCCAGTTCGCGTACTTCGCATCGAGGATCTTGATGTCCGGATACTGCTTCATCACCGATTCGAACGCGGCCCAGCGCTCGTTGTCGAGCGTGGTCGGAATGCCGCGCAGCGCGACGATGTTCCCCTTGCCGCCCATCTGCTTCGCGAGGTACTCGGCGGGGAGCTTGCCGAACGCGGTGTTGTCGCCGGCGACATAGGCGTCCTGCGCGCTCGTGTCGGTGAGGCCGCGGTCCACCACCGTCACGTACACGCCCTTCTTCTTCACCTGTGCGACCGGCTGCGTGAGCGACGCCGATTCGAACGGGAAGATCACGAGCGCGTTGATCTTGTTGACGGTCACGAGGTCTTGCAACTGGTTGGCCTGCTCGGGCGCGCCGCTCGCCGTCTTCACGATGATCTTCAGGTCCGGATGCGCCTTCTCCAGCTCCTTCTTCGCTTCGTTGGCCCACCAGACGATGCCGCCCGTGAAGCCGTGCGTCGCGGTGGGAATCGACACGCCGAGTATGACCTTGTCGGCTGCGGACACGAACGGACTCGCGGCGAGCGCGCAGGTCGCAAGCGTCAGGGCGCCAATCGCGCGAAGCACTTTTTTCATGGTGATGTCTCCAGTTTTCAGCACGCGTCGCGCGCCTGGTTATGAATTCACTGCGCAAAGGTCATGTTTCAGCCGCGCCTCACGTTTCAACGGCGGCCACGCTGCAGGAAAGCCACGAAGATGATCACGGCGCCCTGCACCGCCGCATTCAGATACACGCTGATGATGCTCGTCAGGTTCAGGATGTTGCTGATGACCGACAGCAGGATCGCGCCGATCACCGTACCGATCACGCGCCCCTCGCCGCCCCTGAGCGCCGTCCCGCCGACGACCACCGCCGCGATCGCCTCGAGCTCCCACAAGAGGCCGGTGGTCGGCGTGGCCGAGCCGAGGCGCGGCACGTACAGCACCGTCGCGACGCCCACGCACAGGCCGAGCAGCACGTAGGTGGCGATCTTCACGGCATCGACGCGGATCGCCGCGTAGCGCGCCACCTGCTCGTTCGAGCCGATCGCCTGCACGTGGCGCCCGAACACGGTGCGGTTCAGCACGAGCGCGCCGCCCGCCGCGACGACGAGAAACACCCAGATCGGCACCGGCACGCCGAAGAGGCTCGCGTAATAGACGGGTCCGTAGAGATCGGCGAGCGAGTTGTCGAGCGTGAGCGCGCCGCCGTCGGCGAGCCACGTGAGCAGTGCGCGAAACATGCCGAGGGTGCCGAGCGTCACGATGAACGGCTCGATGCGTCCCTTCGTCACGAGAAGACCATGCGCGAAACCGAAAAGACCCCCTAAAACAAGGGCTAGAACGATGCCGAGCATGACGATGGTGAGCGGCGCGAACGTGTGACCGCCCAGGCCGGCCTTCAGGCCGTTCATCATCCAGATCATGCTGCCCGCGATCAGCGCGGCCATCGAGCCGACCGACAGGTCGATGCCGCCCGAGATGATCACGAACGTCATGCCCACCGCGATGATGCCGATGAACGACGTGCGCGTGAGGACGTTCATCGCGTTGTCGAGCGTCGCGAAGTCGCCGTTGAGCAGCGTGCCGCCGATGCACAGCGCGACGAGTCCGAGCAACGGCCCGATGCCGTGCAGCCGCCGCGCGAATCCGCCGATGCGGCTGCTTGTTTCGACGCCTTCAGTGTGTGCCGGTCGCATGCGCGATCAACCTCTCTTCGGTCAGGTGTTCGATGCCGAGCGTCGCGACGAGCTCGCCCCCGCGCATCACCGCGACGCGATGGCACAAGCCGATCAGCTCGATCAGTTCGGAGGAAATCACGATCACCGCCCGCCCCTGCGCGGCGAGCCGGTGAATCAGGAAATAGATGTCGCGTTTCGCGCCGACATCCACGCCGCGCGTCGGCTCGTCGAGCACGATCACGCGCGGGTCGGGGTGCAGGAACTTGGCGAGCGCGAGCTTCTGCTGGTTGCCGCCCGAGAGCATGCGCGCGCGGCTCGCGAGATTGCCGGTGCGGATCCCGAAGTCGGCGACCGCCTTCTTCAGCGCCTCGCGTTCGGCGGTGCCGTCGACGAAAGGATGCGCGTAGCGTTCCAGCGTCATCAGCGTGAGGTTGTCCTTCAGCGCCATGTCGACGTGCAGGCCGCGGCCCTTGCGGTCTTCGCTCAGATACGTGATGCCGTGCGTCATCGCGTCGCGCGGATTGCGCGGCCGTCCCGCGCCGAGCGGCTGGCCGTCGAGCGCGATGCGGCCGGCGCTGCGCTTGCGCACGCCGATCAGCGATTCGAACAGCTCCGTGCGCCCCGCGCCGACCAGCCCGGCGAAGCCCAGCACCTCGCCCGCGCGCACCGAGAAGCTCACGTTGTGCGCCCAGCCGGGCACCGATATGTTCTCGGCGGACAGCGCGACCGGCGCGCCGGCGGGCAGCGGCGGCTTCGCGGGAAACATGTCGGAGACTTCGCGGCCGACCATCAGGTTCGCCATCTGCTGGCGCGTGAGCTTCGCCGTCGGCGAGCGCGTGACGAAGCGGCCGTCGCGCATCACGATCACTTCGTCGGTCACGCGCTCGACTTCGTCGAGCTTGTGCGAAATGTAGACGATCGTCACGCCGTCTTCCTTCAGCCGCGCCATCAGCGCGAAGAGGCGCTGCGTTTCGGCGGGCGTGAGGGTCGCGGTCGGCTCGTCCATGATGAGCAGGCGCGCCTCGCGCAGCATCGCCTTCGCGATCTCCACGAGCTGCTTTTCCGCGACGATCAGATCGCGCACCTTCGTGTCGGGATGCCTGTGCAGCCCGACATCGGCAAGACGCGTGCGCGCGGCGTCGCGCATCGCGGGCTCGTCGAGCAGCAGGCCGCGGCGCTTTTCGTGGCCGAGAAACATGTTCTGCACGATGCTCAGGTGATCCGCGAGGTTCAGTTCCTGGTGGATCAGCACGATGCCCGCGCCCTCGGCGTCGCGCGAACTGGCGAACGCGACCGGCTGGCCGCCCACCGACACCGTGCCCGCGCTCGCGCGCTCGTAGCCGGCGAGGATCTTCATGAGCGTCGACTTGCCCGCGCCGTTCTCGCCCAGGAGGCCGTAGATGCGCCCGGGCGCGAGATCGAAGCTCACACCGTGCAGCACGCGCACGGGGCCGAACTGCTTTTCGATCGCGTCGAAGCGCACCGACAGGCTCATCTCACGCGCTCCTTCGCAGGATAAGCTGATGCGGCAGAAGCACGCCCGCCACCTGCGCCTCCGGTTCGCGCAGGCGCTTGAGGAGCAGATGCGCGGCCGTTTCGCCGAGTTCCTGCATCGGCTGCGCGACGGTGGTGAGCGGCGGATCGATGTGCGCGGCCACGGCGATGTCGTCGAAGCCGACGACCGCCACGTCCTCCGGCACGCTCAGGGCCGCGCCGCGCAGGCCGTTGATCACGCCGATCGCCAGCGTGTCGGAGACGGCGAAAACGGCGGTCGGCCGGTCGGCGCCGAGCGCCGCCAGTTGCCGCGCAGCGGCTTCGCCCGCTGTGTAGTCGAGGCTGTCGAGTTCGATCTGCCATGCCGGATGCGCCTCGATGCCGGCCGCGACAAGCGCGTCGCGGTAGCCCTCGAAGCGCTGCCGCCCGTACAGGTAGCCGTGGCCTGAATTGATGAGCGCGATCTTCCGGTGGCCCCGGCCGACGAGATAGCGCACCACGTCGCCGGCGGCCGCGTGGTTGTCGATGCCCACGTACGGCACGCCCGCCGCCGGGTCGAACTCGCAGCACGCGACCCAGGGCAGCGCCGACGCCTCCTCGGCCAGCGCCTTCTGCACGGCGGCGGGATCGAGGCAGATCGCGCCGTCGGCGCGGCGGCCGCGCAGCAGGTCGAAATAGCTGCGCTCGCGCAGCGGGTCGGCGCCGGTGTCGCACAGGAGCATGAAGTAGCCGTTCTGGCGCGCGACGCTGTCGATGCCGCGCACGATCGCGGCGTAGAAAGGGTTGCCGAAGTCGGGCACCATCGTGAGCAGCAGACGGCTTTCGGCGGTGCGCAGATTGCGCGCGAGTTCGTTGATGCGGTAGCCGCTCACCGCGACGGCGGCGAGCACCTTTTCGCGCGTCGGCTGGCGCACGTTGGTGTGGCCGTTGAGCACGCGCGACACGGTCGCCACCGAGACGCCCGCCCTCGCAGCGACATCGGCAATCGAAACTTCCTCGCTCGGGCGAACGGTCTGGGGCACAGGTCCTCGCAGCCTTCGGTTGTGAAAATGTAATGGATTACATTATTCGGTTTGCTGCACTGCGTTAGCAATAGGAGCGGGATAGGGACAAACGCGGAGACGCATTTTGACGACGCATGTCGATTTCTCCGTGAGCCGGTCGTCGTATGGTACAGAGCGGCGCTTGCGCTCGTCACCCCCATTCGACAGGAGATTCCAAATGCGATTCATGATGCTGATGATCCCCCACGGCTACGAGAGCGCGGAGCCAGGCACGATGCCGGACGCCGGCGCCGTCGCGGCGATGATGCGATACAACGAGGAATTGCAGAAGGCAGGCGTGCTGCTGGCGCTCGACGGGCTGCATCCGCCGTCGATGGGCGCGCGCGTCTCGTTCGAAGGCGGCAAGCCCCGCGTGACGGACGGGCCGTTCGCCGAGGCGAAGGAAGTGCTCGGCGGGTACTGGATGATCCAGGTGAAGTCGCGCGAGGAAGCGATCGAGTGGGCGAAGCGCTGTCCGGCGTCGGGCAACGAGGTGATCGAGGTGCGTCAGGTGCAGGAATTCGCGGATTTTCCGCCGGACGTGCAGGACGCCGCCGCCGGCTTCGAGCAGATGCAGCAGGCGGCGAAAAAGTAAGCGGCGCGGCCCGTTTCCGGGCCGCGCCGCCTGTTCGCTTCGATGTGTTTCAGCCCGCTTCGGCCCTCGTCAGCTCACGCGCTCCAGCGCGAGCGCGATGCCCTGCCCCCCGCCGATGCAGAGCGTCACCATCGCGCGGCGCAGACCGTCGCGCTTCATCGCGTGGGCGAGGCGCGTCGTGAGCACCGCGCCCGTCGCGCCGATCGGATGGCC
>NZ_JFHC01000074.1 GCF_000698595.1 Caballeronia glathei
TTTCATGGGAACGCAGGCGTATCAGACGGTTCTACAACCGCCGGACCCAAGCGCTAGCGACATCCCCGTGTGACTGCCGCCCCGCACAGGGGCGAAGCCAATAGACCAATAACAAGGCAAGTTTCATGGGAACGCAGGCGTATCAGACCGTTCTATAAACCGCCGAACTCAAGCGCTAGCAACATCCCCGCGTGACTGCCGCCCGGCACCCCAAGCACCAGCGCCAGCGCCTACCTCCGCGCAATCAGGCTGCCGCCATAAACGAGCGCCGCGAGCATCGTGATCCAGAAGCTCGTCGGCCAGTCGGAGTAGAACGCGAGCGTAAGCCCGAGCCACGCCTGCCCGAGCGCGAATGCGGCGGAAAGCACGAGCCCGGTCGACAGCCGCGTCGTGACGTTCTGCGCCGCGGCCGCCGGCCCGACCATCAGCGCGAACACGAGCAGCACGCCGACGATCTGCGTGCACGCCGCGACCGCGAGCGCGGTAATCGAGAGAAACAGCACCGACACGAACCGCAGCGACACGCCCTTGGCTTCAGCCAGTTCCGGCTGCAGCGACGCGAACAGCAAGGGCCGCATGATCACGGCGAGCGCGGCGAGGCTCACCGCCGCGAGGCCCGCCAGCACGCCGAGCGTCTCGTGGCTCACGCCGAGCACGTTGCCGAAGAGGAGCGCCGTGGCCTGCGTCGCGTAGGCGGTGAAGAAGTGCAGGAACAGCAGGCCGAAGCCGAGCGCGAGCGACAGGATCACCCCGATCGCGACATCGCGCCCCGACAGCCGCTCGCCGAGCGCGCCCATGCCGACGCCGGCCGCGAGGGTGAAGCCGACCATGCCCCAGATCGGCGACACGCCGATCAGCACGGCGCCCGTCGCGCCGGTGAAGCCGACGTGCGACAGCGCGTGCCCGGCGAACGTCTGCCCGCGCAGCACGAGGAAGTATCCGACGATCCCCGCCAGCACCGCGACAATCCCCGACGCCGCGAACGCGTTCACCATGAAGTCGTATTCAAACATTGTGCGTGTGCTTTCCCTTGGCCGCGTGGCCGTGTCCGTGACCATGTCCGTGGTCGTGATGGTCATGATCATGGTCGTGCTCGTGCGCGTCCTCGCCTTCTTCGTGCGCATGATCGAGCTTTTCTATTTCGACGTCGCCGGACATCACGAAGATGCGCCCGTTCACGCGCATGACGTCGATCGGCGACCCGTAGAGCTGCGACAGCACGGGCTTCGTGATGACTTCGTCGACGGTGCCGAGCGCCGCGCGCCCGTTGCCGAGGTAGAGCACGCGGTCGAGCGAGTTCAGGAGCGGATTGAGTTCGTGCGCCGAGAACAGCACGGTGATGTTCAGTTCGCGCTGCACGCGGCGCACCAGATCGACGACGCCCGTCTGATGACGCGGATCGAGGCTGATGAGCGGCTCGTCGAGCAGCAGCAGCGTCGGCTTGCCGAGCAGGCATTGCGCGAGCAGCAGCCGCTGCCGCTCGCCGCCGGACAGCTCCGAGAGCGGGCGCGCGGCGAGCGCGTGGGCATCGACGAGATCGAGCACGCGCTCGACGTCCGCGCGAACCGACGCACTCCCGTGCGGCAGGCCCCAGTGATGGCCGTCGGCGGCCATCGCGACGAAGTCGCGTCCGCGCACGCGCCGGCCCGCGAGGCCGCTGCGGATCTGCGGCATGTAGCCGATCGAAGGATTGCCGCGCACGACCGCCTGCCCGTCCACGCGGATCGAGCCGCCGGAGACCGGCAAGAGGCCGAGCAGCGCGCGCATCAGCGTGGTCTTGCCCGCGCCGTTGGGCCCGAGCACGCCGATGAACTCGCCGGTGCGCACGGAAAAGCTCGCGTCGTTGAGAATCGCGCGTCCGCCGAGTTCGAGCGTGACGTGCTCGACTTCGAGCGCGCTCGCGGCGCCGTGCTGCGGGCCACCATTCATCGTTGCCATCCTTGCAGCGCGCCCGACAGCGCGTCGAGCTGCGAAATCATCCATTGCTGGAACGTCTTGCCGGCGGGCAGCGTCTCCGTGACGCTGATGTTCGGCACGCGCGAGTCCTTCGCGACCTTCAGCATGCGCCGGGTCATCGCGTCGGCGGCCTGGCTGTTGTAGATCAGCACGTGCACGCGCCGCTCGGTCAGGTCCTTTTCGAATGCCGCGATATCCGTGGCGCTCGGCTCCGTGTCGTTCATCGTGGCAAGCTGGAAGCGCTGGTTGCGCATCTCGAAGCCGATTGCATCCGCCATGTAGCCGAAGACGGGCTCGGTGGCGGTCACGGGCACGTCCTTGTAGTGCGAGCGCAGCGCGGCGACCTTGTCGTCGATCGGCTTCACCGAGGCGAGGAAAGTCTGCAGGCGCGCGTCGTAGTCGGCCTTGTGAGCCGGGTCGGTCTCGCCCAGATACTGCGTCACGGCCTTCGCCACGGCGGGCATCGTGGCCGGGTCGTACCAGAGATGCGGGTTGTCGCCGGATTTCTTGCCGACCAGTTGCGCCGCGACGATCGTCGTGCGCTTTGCGTTCTTCGATGCCGCGAGCAGCTTGTCCATCCACGGATCGTAGTCGGCGCCGTTGTAGACGACAAGCGCCGCGTGCTGCAACGCGCGCGCGGTCTTCGGGCTGGCTTCGAAGAGATGCGGGTCCTGGTCGGGGTTGCTTAGGATGCTCGTCACCTGAACGTGGTCGCCGCCCAGTTGGCGCACCACGTCGCCGTAGAAGTTTTCCGCCGCGACGACGCTCACGCGAGCGGTCTGGGCGGCTGCCGTGCCGCAAACGCTCAGGGCGAGCGCGGCGCAGGTCAGGATGGAGGCGAGTGTTCTCATCGTTTTCCTCGTGAGGGGGTGGGACAGTTGGGGTTCAGGTGTTGCGCAGCCGCTGCTGGCAGTCGCTGCAAAGGCCGCTCAATTCGACGACCTGATGACGTACTTCGAAACCATGCGCGGGCGGACTGGCGGAGAGCGTGGAGGCGAGTTCGTCGCCGGGAATTTCGAGCGTGGCGCCGCATTCCTCGCAGATCAGGAACTGGCCCGCGTGCGGCTTGCCGGCCTCGCAGCACGCGAGAAATGCGTTCTTCGACGCGATGCGGTGCACGAAGCCGTGCTCCACGAGAAAGTCGAGCGCGCGATAGACGGTCGTGGGCGGCACGCGGCCGCCGCGCTGCGGCTTGATGGCGTCGATCAGATCGTAGGCGCCGATCGGCTTGCGCGCGCGCACGACGAGTTCGTAGACCTGCCGGCGCAGCGGCGTGAGCGCGAGGCCGCGTTCTGCGGCAAGCGCTTCTGCACGGGCGAGCATCTGTTCGGCTGACGACGACATAACTGTTCTTCGAACCGTGTCCTTCGAATCGCGCAGCCGTTCTTTGCAGACGGCGCGCGAGTCCGGCGGTGGTCCGTGATCCGGGAGATTAGGAATTGTCCGAGATGATATAACGTATCACTCCCATCCGCAGGAACGGATCACGGCAAACGCCGTGTTCGCCGCGGCTCGAAACCCGCGTGAGCCGCGCCAGCCGGGGTTTTCCCGGATCCTGGGCTCATTGCGCGCCGCAACATCGAAAGATCGCAACTCGCCTTGACAGCGCTCGATGCGTCGCCGATCATTCGATCAAACAGAGAGCAATTGTTCGCACGTTGAGCGTTCGCTCACCACGACCCTCGAAAATGCACTCCCGGAGACAGGCTTGAAACTACAGGACAAGGTGGCAATCATCACCGGCGCCGCGAGCGGAATCGGTGAGGCGGTGGCCAGGCGCTATCTGGACGAAGGCGCGAAAGTGGTCGTCGTCGACGTGAAGGACGAGGGCGAACTGGCCCGTCGTTTCGAGCACACCGCGGATCGCGTGCTCGCACTGCGCGCCGACGTGACCCGCCGCGAAGACATCCGGCGCATCGTCGATGCGGCCGTCGAGCGGTTCGGCAGCGTCGACATTCTGTTCAACAACGCGGCGCTCTTCGACATGCGCCCGATCCTCGACGAATCCTGGGACGTGTACGACCGCCTTTACGCGGTGAACGTGAAGGGCATGTTCTTCCTGATGCAGGCCGTCGCAAAGCGCATGGTCGAGCAGGGCCGCGGCGGCAAGATCATCAACATGTCGTCGCAGGCGGGGCGGCGCGGCGAGGCGCTCGTTGCGCACTACTGCGCGACCAAGGCCGCCGTCATCAGCTACACGCAATCGGCGGCGCTCGCGCTCGCGAAGGAGCGCATCAACGTGAACGGCATCGCGCCGGGCGTCGTCGATACGCCGATGTGGGAACAGGTCGACGCGCTCTTCGCGAAGTACGAGAACCGGCCGCTCGGCGAGAAGAAGCGGCTGGTCGGCGAAGAAGTGCCGCTCGGACGCATGGGCGTGCCCGGCGACCTGACCGGCGCGGCGCTTTTCCTCGCATCGGCGGATTCGGACTACATCACCGCGCAGACGCTCAACGTCGACGGCGGCAACTGGATGAGCTGAAGCGCCGACCGGGCGCGTGAGTTGCTCGCGCCCGAATGCCCGCTTCACTTGATTGCCCCAGGGCGCCGTCTATATTGGAACGGCGCGGATTCGAACCGCACTCGACGACGCACTTCGCTCGCGCACCGGCATCTTCGCCACGCGAATACAGCAAACGGAGCAATGCGCATCACGCAAGCACACCAGCCAGCCATCAAGACAGCAATCACGACAGCCACGCAGCACGAGCGCCCGTGCTAACGAAAAAGGAGACGAAACAACATGAAACGCGCCCAACCCAACGTTCGAACACTGCAGGCCCGCGCGACGGCCGGCCGAATGCTCGCCCTTGCCGCATTTGCGGCGGCCTTCGCGCCGTTCGCTGCGAACGCTGCGACCACCGTGACGATCGCCACGCTCAACAACCCGGACATGATCGAGCTGAAGAAGCTCTCGCCGGCATTCGAGAAGGCCAACCCGGACATCCAGCTCAAGTGGGTGATCCTGGAGGAGAACGTGCTGCGCCAGCGCGCGACGACCGACATCACCACCAACAGCGGCCAGTTCGACGTGATGGCGATCGGCACCTATGAAGCGCCGCAGTGGGGCAAGCGCGGCTGGCTCGTGCCGATGACGAACCTGCCCGCCGACTACGACCTCGAAGACGTCGTGAAGACGGCCCGCGACGGCCTGTCGTACAACGGCCAGCTGTATGCGCTGCCGTTCTACGTCGAAAGCTCGATGACGTATTACCGCAAGGACCTCTTCCAGGCGGCCGGCCTCACGATGCCCGACCAGCCGACCTACGACCAGATCAAGCAGTTCGCCGAGAAGCTCACCGACAAGGCGAAGGGCCAGTACGGCATCTGCCTGCGCGGCAAGGCGGGCTGGGGCGAGAACATGGCGTACGTGTCGACGGTGGTGAACACATTCGGCGGCCGCTGGTTCGACGAGAGCTGGAAAGCGCAGCTCGATACGCCCGAATGGCACAAGGCGGTCGGCTTCTACGCGGACCTGCTGAAGAACGCCGGCCCGCCGGGAGCGAGTTCGAACGGCTTCAACGAGAACCTCACGCTGATGTCCTCGGGCAAGTGCGCGATGTGGATCGACGCGACGGTCGCGGCGGGCATGCTCTACAACAAGGCGCAGTCGCAGGTGGCGGACAAGATCGGCTTCGCCGCGGCGCCGGTTGCCGTCACGCCGAAGGGCTCGCACTGGCTGTGGTCGTGGTCGCTCGCCATTCCGAAGACCTCGAAGTCGCAGGACGCCGCGAAGAAGTTCGTCACCTGGGCGACCTCCAAGCAGTACATCGAGATGGTCGGCAAGGATGAAGGCTGGGCGTCGGTGCCGCCGGGCACGCGCAGGTCGACCTATGCGCGTCCCGAGTACAAGCAGGCGGCGCCCTTCGGCGACTTCGTGCTGAAGGCGATCGAGTCGGCGAATCCCAACGACGCGTCGCTCAAGAAGGTGCCGTACAGCGGCATCCAGTTCGTGGGCATTCCGGAGTTCCAGTCGTTCGGCACGGTGGTCGGGCAGTCGATCGCGGGCGTGGTCGCCGGGCAGACCTCCGTCGACGCCGCGCTGAAGGCGGGCAACGCCGCCGCCGATCGCGCGGTGCGCCAGGCCGGGTACCAGAAGTAAGTGCTGCGGCATTCGCCGCAGTAAGGCGGCCGTGGGGTTCGAAGAGACGGCACGGCCCGCGCATCATCGAGAGGTGACACGATCATGAGTCAACTGAATCCCCCCATGACGGACCACTACGCGCAATCCGCGGCCGAGCGGGACAAGCGGCGCGCCAAGTCCGTGCGCTGGCTGATCAGCCCGTCGACCGGGCTGCTCTTCCTGTGGATGGTGATTCCGCTCGCGATGACGATCTGGTATTCGTTCTCGCGCTACAACCTGCTCAATCCCGACGTCAAGGGCTTCGCCGGTTTCGACAACTATCACTTCCTCGCCACCGACCCCGCGTTCGGCCCCTCGATCGGCCATACGCTGACACTGATCGGCTCGGTGCTCCTGATCACTGTGGTGGGCGGCGTGCTGCTCGCCGTGCTGTTCGACCGCAAGTTCATCGGACAGGGTATCGCGCGCCTTCTGATCATCGCGCCGTTCTTCGTGATGCCGACCGTCTCCGCGCTCATCTGGAAGAACATGATCCTGCATCCGGTGTACGGGCTCGTCGCGTCGGCGATGCGCTCGGTCGGGCTGCAGCCGATCGACTGGTTCGCGCAGTACCCGCTCTTCGCGGTGATCATGATCGTCGCGTGGCAGTGGCTGCCGTTCGCGTTCCTGATTCTCTTCACGGCGATCCAGTCGCTCGACCAGGAGCAGAAGGAAGCGGCGCGCATCGACGGCGCGGGTCCGTTCTCGATGTTCTTCTTCATCACGCTGCCGCACCTGAAGCGCGCGATCGCCGTCGTGGTGATGATGGAAACCATTTTCCTGCTGTCGATCTTCGCCGAGATCTACACGACGACGGGCGGCGGCCCGGGCACCGCGACCACCAACCTGTCGTACCTGATCTACGCGCTCGGCCTGCAGCAGTTCGACGTCGGCCTCGCGTCCGCCGGCGGGATTCTCGCGGTCGTCCTGGCGAACATCGTCGCGTTCTTCCTCGTGCGGATGCTCGCGAAGAACCTGAAAGGGGAGTACGAGTCATGAGCCATCCCGTAACCACCACCAGCTCGGTGCCGGTCCTCGATACGGTCAAGCGCAGCATCCCCGGCATCGTCGCGTGGCTCGTCTCGATCCTGCTGTTCTTCCCGATCTTCTGGATGACCATCACGGCGTTCAAGACCGAGCAGCAGGCGTATTCGTCGTCGCTGATCTTCACGCCGACGCTCGACAGCTTCCGCGAGGTGTTCGCGCGCAGCAACTATTTCGGCTTCGCGTGGAATTCGATCCTGATCTCGCTCGGCGTCACGGTGATCTGCCTGCTGCTCGCCGTGCCGTGCGCCTACGCGATGGCCTTCTTCCCCACGAGGAAGACGCAGAAGGTGCTGCTGTGGATGCTCTCCACGAAGATGATGCCGTCGGTCGGCGTGCTGGTGCCGATCTATCTGCTCTGGAAGAACGCCGGCCTGCTCGACACCGTGACCGGGCTCATCATCGTCTACACGCTGATCAACCTGCCGATTGCCGTGTGGATGGCGTTCACGTACTTCAACGAGGTGCCGCGCGACATTCTGGAGGCAGGGCGCATCGACGGCGCGTCGACCTGGCAGGAGATCGTCTATCTGCTGATGCCGATGGCGCTGCCGGGGCTCGCATCGACGGGGCTGCTGCTCGTGATCCTGTCATGGAACGAGGCGTTCTGGAGCATCAACCTGTCGAGCTCGAACGCCGCGCCGCTCACGGTGTTCATCGCGTCCTACTCGAGCCCCGAGGGACTTTTCTGGGCGAAGCTCTCGGCGGCGTCGCTGCTCGCGGTCGCGCCGATCCTGATCGTCGGCTGGTTGTCGCAGAAGCAACTGGTGCGCGGCCTGACGTTCGGCGCGGTGAAGTGAGGCGACGCTCGTGAACCTCACTTCGAACCAGACCAGCGTCGATGACCGCCTGATGATCTGCGACTGCGACGGCGTGCTGATCGACAGCGAAGCCGTCGCGGCCCGCGTGCTCGTGGACGACCTGGCGGCGCTGTGGCCGGGGCTCGATATCGAGCCGGTCGTGATGCCGCTCCTCGGACTGCGCATCGAAGCGGTGCTCGCGAGCGCCGCCGACACGCTCGGCCGCACGCTCGACGCCGCGCAGATCGGCGCGATCCGGCGCGCGGTGGAAGTGGCCGCGGTCGAGGCGCCGCCGGTGCAAGGCATCGCCCACGCGCTGTCGGCCATCGCGATCCGCAAGGCGTGCGCGAGCAACAGCTTCTCGCCCTACGTGGACACGGTGCTCAACCGCACGGGCCTCGTGCGCTTCTTCGGCGAGCGGCGCTTCTGCGCGGACATGGTCGAGAATCCGAAGCCCGCGCCCGACGTGTACCTCGCCGCGTCGCGCACGTTGCGCGTCGCGCCGGCGCACTGCCTCGTGGTCGAGGACAGCGTGACGGGCGTCACGGCGGCGCGCGCGGCGGGCATGGCGGTGCTCGGCTTCATTGGCGGCGGGCACGCGACTGAAGGACAGATCGATGCGCTGCGGCGCGCGGGCGCGAGTGTCGTGTTCGACGACATGACGAAGCTGCCCGGGCTCGTCGAGCAATGGTTGCAGCACGCGACTTTCGAAATTCGTGAGTGACCGCAAGGTCACGATTCGAACAAGCACTGGAGACACATCATGGCAAGCCTGACCTTACGCGCGATCAGCAAGCGTTACGAAGAAACCGAAGTGATGAAGAACGTGAATCTCGACATTTCGGACGGCGAGTTTGTCGTGTTCGTCGGCCCGAGCGGCTGCGGCAAGTCGACGCTGATGCGCATGATCGCCGGGCTGGAGGAGATCAGCGGCGGCGATCTGATGATCGACGGCACGCGCGTGAACGAAATTCCGCCGGCCAAGCGCGGCATCGCGATGGTGTTCCAGTCGTATGCGCTCTATCCGCACATGACGCTCTACGACAACATGGCGTTCGGCCTCAAGCTCGCGGGCGAGTCGAAGCCCGCCATCGACGCCGCCGTGAAGCAGGCCGCGAAGATCCTGCACATCGATCACCTGCTCGATCGCAAGCCGAAGCAGTTGTCGGGCGGGCAGCGGCAGCGCGTCGCGATCGGCCGCGCGATCACGAGGAAGCCGAAGGTGTTTCTCTTCGACGAGCCGCTCTCGAATCTCGACGCCGCGCTGCGCGTGAAGATGCGCCTCGAATTCGCGCGTCTGCACGACGACCTCAAGACGACGATGATCTACGTGACGCACGATCAGGTCGAGGCGATGACGCTCGCGGACAAGATCGTGGTGCTCTCGGCGGGCAACGTCGAGCAGGTGGGGACGCCGACCGTGCTCTATCACGCGCCGGCCAACAAGTTCGTCGCGGGCTTCATCGGCTCGCCGAAGATGAACTTCCTGAACGGCACCATCGTGCAGGTGATGAGCGACGGCGTGCTCGTGAAGTACGCGACGGGCGAGACGCAACTGGTCGCGGTCGAGCCGGGCAACGCGAAGGCGGGCGACACGGTGACGGTCGGCATCCGGCCCGAGCATCTGCATGCGGGCACGCCGGCGACGGTGGAGCACGGCGTCTCGAGCACGACGATGGCCGTCGAATCGCTCGGCGACGCGGCGTATCTCTATGCGGAGACGGGCGTTGCGCCGGACGGCCTGATTGCGCGCATTCCGCCGCTCGAGCGGCATGCGCGCGGCGAGACGCTCAAGCTCGGCGCCACGCCCGAGCATTGCCACCTGTTCAACGCGGAAGGGCAGGCGTTCCGCAGGAAGATCATCGAGGTGTTGTCGGCGGCTTGAGGATTGGCGGGATTCGCATGCGCCGGCAGGCGTCCGTCCCGCCGGCGCGTCGTTTGCGGGGAACGCGCGGCGCTTGATCGCGGGCGGTTCGGAGATGAAAAATGAAGCGGGGCGCCGGGCACCGCCCAGGCGTCACCCGCCCGGTGAAGGCGTACGTCAGGCCTCCAGCGCCGCCCGCGCGCACAGCTCGTCGGTGACGAGCCCCGAGAGCCACTTCCCCTTGAGCGTCGCGATCAGCGCCTCGCGTTTCCTTTGTCCGCCGGCAAAACCGATCGTCGGGCGCTTTGGCGGCGCGTCGAGCCGCAGGCTGGTCACGCGCGCGCCCGTTGCCGATTCCACCCGCGCGCCCTCTGCGTCGATCGGCAGGCCGAGCAGTTCGGCCACGGCGCCCGCCTGCATCAGCTCCTCGACCTCGGTGGACGTGATGAAGCCGTCCTCGTGCAGCGGACAGTTGAGCCCCACGTTGCCGATGCCGACGAACGCGACATCCGCCTGCTGCGCGAGCTCATCGACGATCCTGTACAGCCGGTGATTGCACCACTGCGCGCGCTCGGATGTGCTGTCGGCCATCAGCGGCGCGGGCAGCATGAAGTGCTTGCCGCCTGTCTTCTCGGACAGATGCTGCGCGACGTCGTAACGATTGGACGAGCCGTCGTGCGCGATCGCGCCGACCATCGACACCAGCCGGTGCTGCGGCCGGTCGAGCTGCCCGATCTGCGCGACGACGGCCTTGAGCGTGCGACCGCTGCTGATCGAAACGACGAGCGGCTTCTCCTCGACGAGGTAGCGCTCCATCACCTGCGCGCCCGCCACGGCGAGCTTGCGGTCCACCTGCTCGCTGGTGTCGCCGTCGATCGGCACGACCTCGCACATCGCAAGGCCGTAGCGCTTCGAAAGCTGCGCGGCGAGCGCGAGGCAATCGGCGATCTGGTGATCGACCCGCACGCGAATCAGGTTCTTCTCCACCGCGAACGCCACCAGCCGCTGCGCCACCGGCCGCGAGATCTGCAGCTTTTCCGCGATCTCGTTCTGGGTGTTGCCCGCGACGTAGTAAAGCCACGCGGCGCGCGTGGCGAGATCGAGCTTTTCGTTGGACTTGGGCACGGTGTTTCGCTGGTTTCCTCGTTGTCTGCGTCGCTGACTGTGTCGTTGCCCGGCTCATGCGGCGCCGGGGCGACACCCGCGCGCCGCTCTCCCGGACTGTCGCGCGCCTATGTATCGTATTGTGCCTGCGTCCCGCGTGCCGACTGCCCTGAAATGGCGGCCATATCGAATCGTGAAGGCTTGCTCAGGCGAGCCGCGGACGCGCCGGATCGAAGAGCGGCCGCACGTGCTGGTACAGCTCGCGAAACCCTTTCAGACGCTGGCGCAGCAGTTCGTGGCGCTCCTGGTTCGGCACGAATTCGTCCTTGATGGCCGGCTTCGCAAGCACGCTCGCCGGGTCGCCGCCTGCCGCGAGCCAGCCGAGCCGCGCCGCGCCGAGCGCAGCCCCCGTCTCGCCGCCGCCGTGGGTGCGCGTGCGGGTGTCGAGCGCATCGGCGAGCAACTGGCCCCAGTACGCGCTGCGAGCGCCGCCGCCGAGCAGCGACAGCGCGTGCGCCTCGGTGCCGCCCGAGCGCAGGGCGTCGAGACCGTCGGTAAGCGCGAGCGTCACGCCTTCCAGCACGGAATAGCCGAGGAGCGCGCGATCGGTCGCGTGCGTCATGCCGAAAAACACGCCTTGCGCATACGGGTCGTTGTGCGGGGTGCGCTCGCCGCTCAGGTACGGCAGGAAGAGCGGGGCGATCGCGAGCGACTCGGGCGGGAGCGCGCCGATTTCGGCGAGCAGCGTGGGCTCGTCGGTGGAGGTGAGCTTGCAGACCCAGCGCAGGCAGCTCGCCGCCGACAGCACCACGCTCATCTGATGCCAGCGATCCGGAATCGCGTGACAGAACGCGTGCACCGCCGACGCCGGGTTCGGCCGGAAACGGTCGCCCACGACGCACAGCACGCCCGACGTGCCGAGCGACAGGAAGCCGTCGCCGGGTTCCGTCGCGCCGATGCCGATTGCGCTCGCCGCGTTGTCGCCGCCGCCCGCCGCGACCACCACGCCTTCGCGCAGGCCGAGTTCGCGCGCGAGTTCGGGGCGCAGCACGCCCGACGGCTCGCTGCCTTCGGCAAGCGCGGGCATCTGCGCGCGCGTCATGTCGCAGGCGGCGAGCAGTTCGTCCGACCAGTCGCGGCGTGCGACATCGAGCCAGAGCGTGCCGGCGGCATCGGACGGATCGGAGACCTTGGTGCCCGTCAGGTGCAGACGCAGGTAGTCCTTCGGCAGCAGCACGCAGGCGGTCTGCCTGAAGATGTCGGGTTCGTTGTGCGCGACCCACAGCAGCTTCGGCGCGGTGAAGCCGGGCATCGCCAGATTGCCCGCGACGCGGTGCAGTTCAGGCGCGCGCTCGGTGAGTTCGGCGCACTCCTTGTCGCTGCGCATGTCGTTCCAGAGGATCGCGGGCCGCAGCACGCGATCGGACGAATCGAGCAGCACGGCGCCGTGCATCTGCCCGGAGAGGCCGATGCCGCGAACCTGCGCGAACTCGCCGGGAAACTTCTCGCGCAGCGAAAGGAGCGCGGCGCGCGTGCCTTCCCACCAGTCGAGCGGATTCTGTTCCGACCACCGCGGTTTCGGCCGCGAGACGGTGAACGGCGTGCCCGCCGTGCCGATGACGCTGCCGTCGCTTGCGAGCAGCAGGACTTTTACTTCGGATGTGCCGAGGTCGATGCCTAAGTACATGAACGGACCCTTATCGAAGGCTTTTGGCGGGAGCCGCTAATGTAGCGTCCCGCCCGGTGTTGCGCCATGGGCAGATGAACTAGGCGCAGCGGAGCGCCGCCCGATGTTCGGACGTATCGAGGTTCCCTCACGCGCGCGCGGCGAGCCACGCATCGACGCGCGCGACGGCCGCGCGCAGCACGCGCTCGAGGCCTTCGGTCTGCGCCATGCTGCCCCACAGGAGCCTGTCCGCGGCGAATGTCCTGAGCGCGTCGGGCGCGGTGAAGAAGCGGTGCGCGGTCGCGGCGTCCATCACGCCGTCCTGGTATGTGTACGGCAGCGCGCCCTGATGCCAGCGCTCGAGAAAGCGGAAGAAGAGCGCGGGCAGGACGGCGGTCGCGTTCGGATCGACGTTGCGGGCGAAGCATTCCGCGAGCGTCGGCGCGATGAAGCCGGGGAGCTTCGAGAAGCCGTCGGCGGCGACGCGCTGGTTCGTGTCCTGGATGTACGGATTGCTGAAGCGGTCGAGCACGACATCGCGATACTTCGCGAGATCGAGCGGGCTGGGGGTGAGGCACGGGATCACGTCCTCGGTGACATAGGCTTGCGCGAACGCGCGGATCTCCGCGTCGAGCGTGCCTTCATGAATGTATTGCAGCCCGACGAGCGTTCCCGCCCACGCGATGCAGCTATGGGTCGCGTTCAGGATGCGGATCTTCGCCTCCTCGTAGGGCAGCACCGACTCGACCATTTCCGCGCCGACCGTCTCCCATGCCGGGCGGCCCGCGCAGAAGTGATCCTCGATCACCCACTGGATGAACGCCTCGCCCATGACGGGCGCGCGGTCGTCGAAACCGGTCGCCGCCTTCACGCGCTCGCGCACGTCCGGCGTGGGGCGCGGCGTGATGCGATCGACCATCGAATTGGGACACGACGTGTTCGCGCTCATCCAGTCGCGCAGCGCCGTTTCTTCGCGCAGCCGGAGGAACTCGAGCATGCCCGCCTTGAAGCGGTCGCCGTTGCTGCGCAGGTTGTCGCAGTTCTGCAGCGTGAGCTTGCCGGCGTTGCCCTTCATGCGCGCGCCGAGGATCGCGGCAAGCGCGCCGTAGATGGTCGTGCGCGCGCCTTTCAGGTCGGCGGCGATATCGGGATTGGCGGTATCCAGCCGGTCGTGTTCGTCGAGGTAATAGCCGCCTTCGGTGACGGTGAACGACACGATTTTGCATTCGGGCGCGGCGCCCGCGCCGACGAGCGCATCGAGATCGGCGGACCACGGCACGACCTTCGTGATCGAGCGGACCGTTTCATAGGCGCGCTCGCCCTGCGGGGTCACGGTTTCGAGCGTGTACGCGCCGCCCTGGGCCGCGAGCGCCTCCAGCACCGGGTTCATGTCGCCGCGGATGTTGCCGACGGTGAGCGACCAGCGCCGGTCGCCCGACTCGATCAGCCGGTGCAGATACCACGCCTGATGCGCGCGATGAAACGATCCCGCGCCGATGTGAAGGATCACGTCGGCCGCCGCGTTGCGTTCGCTAGTCATGTCTTCTCGTCCTCTGATAGGAATGCGCCCGGTCGGTGTCGGCCGCTTGTGAGTCAGCTGATCGCTAGATCAATTGCTCTCTATGTGAGCGAATGATCGTATCCGCATCGGTGAAAGTCAAGGCGCCGAAAGGCGGATCGCCGTCGCTGCGATGCAATGTGATTTGTGCCGCGACGACCGCTGCACGGGCTTGCCGCCGCCCCGTGCCATGAGGTGCCCGGTCTGTTGCGATGCACAAGCGAGACGCGGCGCGAGGGTAGGGAATAACCCGGAGCGCACCGAAAGCGCGCCGGTTTCGGACGGGCGCCAGGGAGCGGGCCGCGCGGTCGGCGTAAATCCTGATGTGCAGAATGCGATCCGCCGGGGAATGATCCTGCTTTGCGCGGCGCGGGCAGCAGGTGGCGCGAGGCGCCCGAACGGCGGCAGCGCCCCGCTGGCGCGGAACCCGCAGCCAGGGAAAAAACCAAGAACAACGAGGCAAGCGATGAATTACGTGATCGGAATCGACATCGGCACCCAGAGCACGAAGGCGCTGCTCGCGGACACGACGGGCGCGATCGTCGCGCAGCATGCGAGCGCCTACCATCCCGACACGCCGCGGCAGCGCTGGGCGGAGCAATGGCCGTCGGTCTGGTTCGATGCGGTGACGGAGTGCATCGCCGGGTGCGTGAAGAAAGCGAAGGAAAAAGGCGTGGACGCCGCCTCGATCCGGGCGGTCTGCGTGAGCAGCCTGTATGGCGGCTCCGGCATTCCGGTCGACGAGCACATCGAGCCGCTTCACCCATGCCTCATCTGGATGGACCGCCGCGCGACGGCGGAAGTGGAGTGGGTGCGCGAGAACGTGAATCTCGAGCGGCTCTACGAGATCACGGGCAACGGCGTCGACAGCTACTACGGCTATACGAAGATCCTCTGGCTGCGCAACAACCGGCGCGAAGTGTGGGACAAGACGCGCTATTTCCTCCCGCCGAACGCGTTCGTGATCCACCGGCTGACGGGCGAGCTGGCGATCGACCACAGCTCGGCCGGCAACATCGGCGGGGTCTACGACGTGGAGCAGCGCGCGTGGTCGAAGGAAGCGCTCGACCTGCTCGGCATTCCCGCGTCGATGATGCCCGCGCGTCTCGTCGATTCGTCGGAGGTGGTGGGCGGCCTTCTGCCGCAGTGGGCCGAGCGGCTGGGGCTGGCGGCGAACACGCCGGTCGTGGCGGGCGGCGTCGATGCGGCGGTCGCGACCTTCGCCGCGGGCGTGACGCGCGCCGGACACCACGTGGCGATGATCGGCACGAGCATGTGCTGGGGCTACATCAACCAGCGCGTCGATGCGCGGCACGGGCTCGTCAGCATGCCGCACGTCTACAACGGCAGGAGCGATCTCTACATCTTCGGCGGCGCGAGCACGGCGGGCGCGTGTGTCGCGTGGTATCGCGAGCAGTTCTGCCATGCCGAGACCGAGGCCGCGAAGGCGACGCCGCATGGCGACGCGCACCGGCTGCTGGAGGAGGAGGCGTCGAAGATCGCGGCGGGTTCGGACGGCGTGGTGTTCCTGCCGTACCTGATGGGCGAGAGGAGTCCTGTCTGGGATGCGAAGGCGAGCGGCACGTTCGTCGGCCTGTCGCTCTTTCACACGCGCGCGACGCTGTATCGCGCGGTGCTCGAAGGCGTTGCGCTGGCGCTGCGGCACAACATCGAGGCGGGCCGCCAGGGCGCGCAGTCACTCGACGACAAGCTGATCGTCGTCGGCGGCGCGGCCCATTCGGATTTGTGGATGCAGATCATCGCCGACGTGACGGGCTATCCGGTGCTCTCGATCGAACAGGACGTGGAAGCGGCGATGGGCGCGGCGCTCCTCGCCGCGCTGGGCGTCGGGCTGATCTCGCGCGAGACCGCGGAAGGCGGCTGGGTCACGTTCGTGGAGCGGGCGCGGCCGGATGCCGCGCGCGAGCGGCTCTATGACGAGCGCTTTCAGGTCTACACCGGCCTTTACCCGGCGCTCAAGCCCCTCATGCACCGGCTGCAGGCGTCCTCGTCCTGACGCGCCTGTCACGCATGTCACGCCTGTCACGCGCTCATCGCGCGTGGCTGGGATGCGCGTCGAACACGGGGCCCTGCACGAAGCGCACGTCGAATTGCTGAAGGGCGTCGAACTGCGCTTCGTCGTTGACGTGGCTGAAGATGAGGGGAATGCGGAGCCGGTTCGCGTAGCCGACCAGATGCTTCACGACCGAGTCGCGCAGCGCGGCACCCGCGTCCATCTTGATGAAGTCGAGCCGCGCCATCTCCGACACCGACATGATCTGGCCGGCGTTCGGCAGATTGCCCGCGACCTTGAACCCGTAGTGCTGATAGCTCTTCGTCAGGTAGCCGAGGAAGGTCTTGTGCGCGACGGCCGCTGCCGGCAGCTCGATCACGATCCGCGAAGGATTCAGCCCGAAATCGATCAGCACCGATGAAAAGTGCAGGCCGTGATCGTATTTCACGCTCTTCAGGAGCCGCTCGTGCACGCGCAGGAACAGCAGGCCCGGGCGCTGCGTGCCGAAAAAATTGAACGCATGCAGCGCGCGCGACAGGCGGTCGAGATCGACTAGCTCGCGGTCGTCCTCGACCTGCGCGAAGAGAGCGTTCGGCTCGCCGTCCGCGAGGAGCGTCAGCGCCTCGACGCCCAGTTCGTCGCCGAAACGCTCGGCACTTTCCGGTGACGCCGTGAGCGTCTGCGGAAAGCTGTGCGTGCCGACATCGAAGATCGGCTCATAGGCGCTCGCGAGCGCGACATCCCGGTATTGGGCGAGCGCCATTCCTGCGTGCTCGCCATCGCCCATCACGATGTGCGCGCCGAGGAACGGGTGTTCCGCTGCCTTGGAGACGAGTTCGGGGACAGTCGGAGCGATCATGGATTCACAGGCTCATAGTGCTCGAAAGGGGCGCCGCAATGAGGGCATGGGTCGATGGTAGCAGCGCCCGCCGCGTCGGTTTACACAAAATTCACATATTGATATGCAGCGCACATAGCGCCGTAAGGGTTAACGTTTATTTCACTATTCGTAATTGGTTTTACTATTCGTAATTGATCGACCCGTCTCAAAATGCGCCGCGCGGCTGCGGCGGGTGACGGACGCCACCGGAATTCAATCAAGGGAAAACGCCATGCCAGCGTTCGAGACTCACACGGACACGAACGTCCACTACCAGTCGGGCTTCGCCAACGACTTCGCCACCGAGGCGCTGCCCGGCGCGCTGCCGATCGGCCGCAATTCGCCGCAGCGCGCGCCGTACGGCCTTTACGCCGAGCAGTTGTCGGGCACCGCGTTCACGGCGCCGCGCAGCCACAACCGGCGCTCGTGGCTCTACCGGATCCGCCCGGCCGCCGTGCATCTGCCGTTCACGCAGGTGAGCGGCGACAGGCTGCGCGCAAAGCTCGTCGCGAACTTCGCCGAGGTGCCGCCCACGCCGCCCAACCAGCTTCGCTGGGACCCGCTGCCGATGCCCGCCGCACCGACCGACTTCATCGACGGCTGGGTGACGATGGCGGGCAACGGCGCGGCCGAATCGATGACCGGCTGCGCGATTCACCTGTACGCCGCGAACCGCCCGATGAAGGACCGCTTTTTCTACAGCGCCGACGGTGAACTGCTGATCGTCCCGCAGGAAGGGCGCCTCGCGATCGCGACCGAAATGGGCCGGCTGGACGTCGAGCCGTTCGAGATCGCGGTCATTCCGCGCGGCGTGCGCTTCAGCGTGACGCTGCCCGACGCAAGCGCCCGCGGGTACATCTGCGAGAACTTCGGCGCCTTGCTGCAACTGCCCGACTTGGGCCCGATCGGCTCGAACGGCCTTGCCAACCCGCGCGACTTCCTCACGCCGCACGCCGCCTACGAGGACCGCGAGGGCGACTTCGAGCTCGTCGCGAAGATGAACGGCGTGCTGTGGCGCGCGGACATCGGCCATTCGCCGCTCGACGTGGTCGCGTGGCACGGCAACTACGCGCCCTACAAGTACGACCTGCGCCACTTCAACACGATCGGCTCGATCAGCTTCGACCATCCCGATCCGTCGATCTTCCTCGTGCTGCAGGCGCCGAGCGACACGCCGGGCGTCGACACGATCGACTTCGTGATCTTCCCGCCGCGCTGGCTCGCCGCCGAGGACACGTTCCGCCCGCCCTGGTTCCACCGCAACGTGGCGAGCGAGTTCATGGGGCTCGTGCACGGCGCCTACGACGCGAAGGCCGAAGGCTTCGTGCCGGGCGGCTCGAGCCTGCACAACTGCATGTCGGGCCACGGTCCGGATGCGGGCACGTTCGAGAAGGCGTCGAACATCGATACGTCGAAGCCCGCGAAAGTCGGCGACACCATGGCGTTCATGTTCGAAACCCGCACGCTGATCAAGCCGACGCAGTACGCGCTCGACACCGCGCAACTGCAGGCGCATTACTACGAGTGCTGGCAAGGGCTCACCAAACATTTCAATCCGGAGCAACGATGAGCACGCCCGCAACCCTTCAGGCCACCCTGAACCCCGCGCTGAAAAGCTGGATCGAATCGGCCAACGACCCGGCCTGCGACTTTCCGATCCAGAACCTGCCGTTCGGCATCTTCAGCAACGCTGTCAACCCGGCCCCGCGCGCGGGCGTGGCGATCGGCGAATGGATCGTCGATCTGGCGGTTCTCGCGCAGGCGGGACTGCTCACCTGCGGCAACGATGAAGGCGGCGGCAACGTCTTCGCCAAGCCGCGCCTGAACGATTTCATCGCGCTCGGCCGCGACGCGTGGCGCAGCGTGCGCATCGCGCTCTGCGGCCTGCTCGCGCGCGACACCGCGACGCTGCGCGACGACGCGGCGCTGCGTCAGCGCGCGCTCGTGCCGCAATCGGACGCGACGCTGCATCTGCCGGTCGATATTCCCGGCTACACGGATTTCTATTCGTCGAAGGAGCACGCGACCAACGTCGGCTGCATGTTCCGCGACCCGAAGAACGCGCTCCTGCCGAACTGGTCGGAGATGCCGATCGGCTACAACGGGCGGGCGTCGTCGGTGGTCGTGAGCGGCACGCCGGTGCGCCGTCCGAACGGCCAGATCAAGCTGCCGAACGAAGAGCGGCCGGTTTTCAGCGCGTGCCGCAAGCTGGATATCGAACTGGAGATGGGTTTCATCGTCGGCGCGGGCAACCGGCTCGGCGAGCCGGTCGCGTGCAATGACGCCGAGTCGCATATCTTCGGCATGGTGCTGCTCAACGACTGGAGCGCGCGCGACATCCAGCAGTGGGAATACGTGCCGCTCGGGCCGTTCAACGCGAAGACGTTCGCGACCACGATTTCGCCGTGGATCGTCACCCTCGACGCGCTCGAACCGTTTCGCACCGCGACGCCCGCGCAGGACCCGCAGCCGCTCGCGTATCTGCGCCACGAAGGCGATCATGCGTTCGACATCGAACTCGAAGTGACGCTGCGCCCCGAAGGCGCGGCGACGGCCACGAAAATCTCGCGGACCAACTTCAGACTGATGTACTGGTCGATGGCGCAGCAGCTCGCGCACCACACGGTGGCGGGGTGCAATACGCGCGTCGGCGACCTGATGGGTTCGGGCACGATCAGCGGACCGACGCCCGATTCGTGCGGCAGCCTGCTGGAGAGTACCTGGAACGGCCAGCGGCCCATCACGCTCGCGACGGGCGGCGAACGCACGTTCATCGAGGACGGCGACGAGCTGACGCTCACCGGCTGGTGCCAGGGCGACGGCTATCGGGTGGGTTTCGGGGCGTGCGCCGGGCAGATCCTGGCGGCGCGCGCCGTTGCTTCGGCGGGCTGAACCGGCGAGCCGGACCGAACTCGGCCCGCCCGCGCGAACCGGGTTCGGGAACGGGCCCTTCCGCGCGCAGGCCGTCAGACGGTTGCCGCGGCGGGTGCAAACCCTTTCGCGCAGGCCCCTTCCGCGCGGGGCGTCAGGCCGCCGATCCGGCGCGCTGCCTGCGCGCCTCCCAGCCCGCCGCGAGCAGGAACGCGGCGGCGCTGGCGAGCAGCACCGCGATCAGCGCGTTCGGGCCGCTCTGGCGCATGAGCGCGCCCGCGATCACCGGCCCGCCGAAACTCGCCACACTCCACGAAGCCCCGACGAGCGACGTCGCCGACACCAGCGCCGCGCCGCGAAAACGCTCGCCGCACGCAACGAGCGACAGCGTGTAGATGCTGCCCGCGGCGGCGCCGAGCACGTAGAGGAGCGGCCAGCAGACCCACGGCCGCGACGCGGCCCACGGCAAGAGCGGCAGCAGCGCCACGACCACCACCGCCGCGACGATATGCACGCGCATGCGCCCGAAGCGGTCGGCAAGCCAGCCGATCGGGAACTGCATCGTGGTGTCGCCGAGGAGAAGCACGGAGGCGAACAGCACGGCCACCTCGGCCGACACCCCGTGCGACATCGCGAAGAGCGGCATCAGCGAGAGCGCGAGCGTGTCGAAGAGCGCGAAGAAGCCGGTGCCGATCACGATCGCCGGCATCTGCGGCAGCACGTGACGCCAGCCGGAAGATGCTTCGTGCGGCGCCTGCTCATCCGGGCCGTGCAGCGGAGGCGCGCCGCGGATGAGCATGAGCACGGGTAGCGCGAACAGGAAGATCGCGCCGGTGAGCGCGAAGCGGCTCGCCTGCCAGCCGCCGATGAAACTCACCAGCACCGGTCCCGCCATCTGGAAAAGCGTGAAATTGGTCGCGTAGATCGCGACGACGCGCCCGCGCGTCGAATCGTCGGCGAGCTGCGTGACCCACGCCTCGCCGATCGTGAAAAGCAGCATCAGCGCTGCGCCGCACAGTGCGCGCAGCGCCGCCCAGACCCACAGGTTCACCGTGAACTGCATCAGCACGGTCGCGCCCGCCACCATGATCACGGTCGCGACGATCGTCTCGCGGGCGCCGAACTGCCCCGCGATGCGGCTCGCGAACGGCACGACGGCGAGCCCGCCGCCCGCCTGCATCGCGGTCATCAGGCCGACGACATCGGTCCCGTAGCCCGCCTGCGTCAGCGCGAGCGCGGTGAGGGGAAGCGTCGCGCCGAGGCCGAGCCCGACCACCGCGACGCTCAGGATCAGCGCGAGAAAGTCACGCGAGAGAATGCGTTTCATCGACAGCCAGGGGCACGTTGCCGTGTCAGGCAGCTTGCCCGATCGCGAGGCGCCTTGCACGCCGGTCGAGCGACGCCGAGAGCAGCGTGAGCCCGAAAGCGCCGCACGCCATCAGCACGCCGACCCACGGCAGTGACGTGAGCGGCATGCCCGCGCCGATCGCCATGCCGCCGAGCCACGCGCCCGTCGCATTGCCGAGGTTGAACGCGCCCTGATTGAGCGTCGAGGCGAGGTTCGGGGCGTCGCTCGCGCGGTCGACGATCAGGATCTGCAGCGGCGGCACGATCGCGAACGCGAGCACGCCCCACAGGAAGATCGTGACCAGCGCGGGAATGGCGGCGTGCATCGTCGTCGAGAAAATGGTCAGGATCACGACGATCGCGAGCAGGAACGACAGCAGGGAGCGCAGCAGCTTCCAGTCGGCGAGCTTGCCGCCGAGCGTGCTGCCCACCGTCAGCCCGAGGCCGAACAGCAGCAGCACGAGCGTGACCGCGTGCGGCGAGAAGCCGGTGACGTCCTCGAGGATCGGCGTGATGTAGGTGAACACCGAGAAGAGGCTCGCCGACGCCAGCACGCTGATGCCGAGCACCATCAGCACCTGCGGGTTCTTCAGCACGTTGAATTCGCGCAGGATGCTCGTGTCGCGCATTTCGATGTGCTTCGGCAGGCAAAGCGCGAGCGCGCCGGCTGCGGCGAGGCCGATCAGCGTGACGACCCAGAAGGTCGCGCGCCAGCCCGCCGCCTGGCCGAGCGCCGTGCCGAGCGGCACGCCCAGCACGTTCGCGAGGGTGAGGCCCGTGAACATCAGCGCGATGGCCTGCGCGCGGCGGTTCGGCGCGACGAGGTCGGCGGCGACCACAGAGCCGATGCCGAAGAACGCGCCGTGGCAGAACGCCGTCACGATGCGCGCGCCCATCAGGATCCAGTAGCCCGGCGCGATCGCGCACAGCAGGTTGCCCACGATGAACACGCCGATCAGGCTCATCAGCGCCTTCTTGCGCGGCATCTTCGCGGTCACGACGGCGAGGATCGGCGCGCCCACCGTCACGCCGAGCGCATAGCCGGAGACGAGCATGCCGGCGGCCGGAATCGACACGGCGAGATCGCGCGCAACGTTGGGCAGAAGGCCCATGATGACGAATTCGGTCGTGCCGATGCCGAACGCGGCAATGGCGAGAGCGAGAAGGGGCAAAGGCATGGCGGGAGCGGACGCGGCGCGCAAGTCTCGTCGCGACGCGCGTTTTCGGAGTGAACGACGCAGGCGTGAAGCGACAGGTGAAGCGCCGGATTGTACCGAAGCGTGCCTGCTCGTGCTGGTGAAAACCCTAATACGGCCCGCTCGCGCGCGGGCGTTTATTTTTTTGAAAGGCTGGACGGCGCACGACTCTTGCATGCGATCCGTCCGATGTGAACGGATCTTTTAAATACCGGCCGGTGCATGCCGATTCGTTTCGCTTTGCGCCGTTGCCGGGGTGCAACGGGAAGTGTCGGGAAAGCGCCGCGTTGCGCCCCCGGCCGCCAGCCGCTATGGTCTGATCTTCATCCCACTCCTACGGACTCACATGACCCACCGCTGGCGATTCGTTCTGGCTGCAATCCTTGCCGTGCTCCAGGGCACGGCGCACGCGCAAAGCAGCGACAGCGGGCCGATCGCGACCGCGGGCGGATCGCTGCAGTTCGTGCGCGAGGGCGCCGCGTATGTCGCGCAGATCGATGAGCGCGCGTTCGACCGGCTCAACGCGTCCCGCCTGCAGCATTTCGACGACCTCTCGGGGCCGCGGGAAACCGTGGCGCGGATGCTGGTCGAGTCGAACGATGGCGTCGTGCTCTACGACTTTCGCAGGAATCCGCCTGCGCTCGAGCGCATCGGGCGGCGTCTCAAGCTCGTCGGCGTCTACTGGCAGAGCGACGAAGTGGTACTGAAAAGCACCGAGGGCTGGTACAAATATCAGCGCGGGACGCTGACGAAGCTGAAGTCGTCGAAGACGATCTATCACTGACGCACACCCCTGCTCACGTCCTTACGCCGAACACCCGCTCGCCCGCGACGACATAGATCGCCTCGCCTCGCGCGCGCTCGTTCACCTCGAATCCGCCGGTGAAGCCGCCGAACGCGGGCAGCACCCCGGCGCGCGCGCCGAAGCGAAAGCACGGCAGGCGCGCCCGGTCGAGGCGCGTCGCGACGCGATAGACCGGATGCTCATGCCCGGCGAGCGCGTAGGCGCCGTCGACCGTGCGCGGGTGATGGCAGAGCGCCCACGGCCCCATCGCGAACGGCTCCTTCACGATCTCGACGCCGAACGCATCCGGCAACGCGCCCGCGTGCCGGTCGTGGTTCCCTTCGACCAGCACGAGCCGCAACGCCCGATGCCGCGCACGCCACGCCGACAGGGCGTCGAGCGTCTCCTGCGCGTGAGACTCGCGGGCATGCAGCAGATCCCCGAGAAACACGATCGACGCCGGCCGGTGCGTTTTCACGAGCGCATCGAGCCGCGCGAGGCTCTCGCCCGTCGTGCCTGCGGGCACCGGAATGCCGCGCGCGCGGAACACGGCGTCCTTGCCGAAATGCGCATCGGCGATGAAGAGCGCGCAGAGCTGCGGATCGAACGCCGCGCGCCCGGCCGAAAGCAGCAGCGCGTGGCCGGCGACATCGACGGTGAGCGTGCCGGCCGTCATGTCCGCGCCGCCTTTTCGAGGTCGGCGAGCATCCGCTCGACGCGGTCCGAGAGCTTCTCGGTGCTGACCTTTTCCCGCAGCCGCGCGACGATCAGCGGGAACGCGAAGGGCGTCGGCTTCTTCGGGTGCGTGAGCGCGAGGCGGCTCGCGCTCATCCGCCGAAGCGCGGCGCGCATGCGTTCGAGTTCGAGTTCCTGCAGCATGACTTCCTGTTCGGCCTGCGCGAGCAGCAGATTGCCGCTGTCGTGCTTGCGAAAGACTTCGTAGAAGAGCCCGCTCGACGCCTGCAACTGGCGCGCGCTTTTCTGCTGCCCCGGGTGTCCCTGGAAGACGAGCCCCGAGACCCGCGCGATCTCGCGAAACCGGCGCGCGGCGAGTTCCGACGCGTTGAGGCTCGCGAGGATGTCGTGCTCCAGACGCTCTGCGGAGAAAAGCCCGTCTTCGATCAGCGTTTCCCAGTCGAAGGGCCGCGCCGACAGCAGCTCGAAGCCATAGTCGTTCATCGAGATGGAGAACGTGCCCGGCTGTTCGCGCGCCGCGCGCCAGCCGATCAGCGAGCCGAGGCCGATATGCGCCGTGCGTCCCGCGAACGGATAGCAGAAGAAGTGATGGCCTTCGCGCGAGCGGATCGACTCGGCGAGCAGCATGCCCGGCGCGGGCAGCGCGGACCATTGCGCCTGCAATTCGAGGAGCGGCCGCACGGCGCGCATTTCCGGCTCGTCGTAGATGCCGTCGTTCGCCCGCGCGAGCATCGCAAGCGTGGCATCCGCGAGTTCCGACGAGAGCGGCATGCGGCTGCCCGCCCATTGCGGCATCGCCCCGCGCGACGAACTCGCGCGCTTCACGTAGGCGGTCATGTCGCGCACTCGCACGAGTTCCAGCGCGCGGCCGCCGAACGTGAAGACGTCACCGGGTTTCAGGCGCGAGATGAACGATTCCTCCATCGCGCCGATGCGCCCGCCCGTCATGTAGGCCACGTTGATGGTCGCGTTCGCGACGATCGTGCCGACGTTGTTCCGGTGGCGTCGTGCCAGATCCTCGCGCGGCACGCGGTAGACGCCGTCGTCGCCGCGCAGCACGCGGTGGTAGTCCGGATACGCCGCAAGCGATGTGCCGCCGCGCTCCACGAACGCGAGCGCCCAGTCGAATTCCTGCTGCGTCAGGTCGCGGTACGCGCGAGTCGTGCGCACTTCGTCGAAGAGTTCGGGCGCCGTGAAGCCGCCGCCGATCGCAATCGTCACGAGGTGCTGCACGAGCACGTCGAGCGGCTTCCCGGGCATCTCGCGGCCCTCGATGCGGTTCTCCCCGACCGCGCACCGCGCCGCCGACGCTTCGACGAGTTCGAGCGCGTGCGTCGGCACGAGCGTCACGCGCGAGGCCCGTCCGGGCGCGTGGCCCGAGCGTCCGGCGCGCTGCATGAGGCGCGCGACGCCCTTGGGCGAGCCGATCTGGAAGACGCGCTCGACCGGCAGGAAATCGACGCCGAGATCGAGGCTCGACGTGCACACCACGGCTTTCAGCTGGCCGTTCTTCAGGCCGAGCTCGACCCATTCGCGCACTTCCTGGTCGAGCGAGCCGTGATGCAGCGCGATCAGTCCGGCCCAGTCGGGGCGCAGTTCGAGCAGCGCGCGATACCAGATCTCCGACTGCGAGCGCGTGTTCGTGAAGACGAGCGAGCTGCCCGCGCGCGCGATCTCGTCCGCGACCGGCCCGACCTGCCGCACGCCGAGATGCCCGCCCCACGGAAAGCGTTCGATGGTGTCGGGAATCAGCGTGTCGATGATCAGCGTTTTCGGCTGCACGCCGCGCACGGTCACGCGCCGCGTGCGCACGGGTGCGAGCAGGGCATCGTGGGCGAGCGGCAGGTTGCCGAGCGTGGCGGAGAGGCCCCACACCTGCACGCCGGGGCGCCGGTGCGCTAGGCGGGCGAGGCGTGCGAGGTGCGCAATTGCGAGCTGCGTCTGCGTGCCGCGCTTGTTGCCGAGCAGCTCGTGCCATTCGTCGACGACGACGAGCCGCACATGCGCGAGCTCCTCGCCCGCATTGGCGCGCGTGAGCATCAGCGTGAGGCTCTCCGGCGTCGTGACGAGCGCCGACGGCATGCGGCGGTTCTGGCGCGCCCGTTCGGCCGACTGCGTGTCGCCGGTGCGCAGGCCGACGGTCCACGGCACGGCGAGCGCCGTCACGCTGTCCTGCAGTGCGCGGGCGGTGTCGGCGGCGAGGGCGCGCATCGGCGTGATCCAGAGCACCGTCAGCGGCGCAGGCAGCGTGCGCGGCTTCGAGCCGGCAAACGCCGCGAGCGCGCCGAGCCACACGGCCCACGTCTTGCCGGCGCCGGTCGTCGCGTGGAGAAGGCCGCTCGCACCATCCCCGATCTCGCGCCAGACTTCGCGCTGGAAGTCGAACGGTTCCCAGCCGCGTTCGGCGAACCAGTGCGCCACGCGCTCGTCGAACGGCCTGGCCGCCTGTGCCGCGTCCACGGCGAACGGCGCGGGCCGGAAGCGTTCGGCGGCGGCGTCGGCCTTCGCCTGCGCCGCGCGTGTCTTCGGCACGCGGCGCGGGCGTGGGGAGGGGCGCTTCGCGTCATCCGGCGCGTTCATGACGCCGCCCCGTCGAGAAAGCCGTTCAGCATGTCGAGCGTGTCGGCGTCTTCGATCGACTTGTCGGTGCGCCAGCGCAGCATGCGCGGAAAGCGCACCGCGATGCCCGACTTGTGGCGCGGGCTCGCCTGAATGCCTTCGAAGCCGATTTCGAAGACGAGCGTCGGCGTGACGCTGCGCACCGGCCCGAATTTCTCGACGGTCGTCTTGCGCACGATCGCATCGACCTGGCGCATTTCCTCGTCGGTCAGGCCCGAGTAGGCCTTCGCGAACGGCACCAGCGTGCGCACGCCGTCCGCCTCGTCCCAGACGGCGAACGTGAAGTCGGTGTAGAGGCTCGCGCGCCGGCCGTGGCCGCGCTGCGCGTAGAGCAGCACGGCGTCGACGGCGTACGGGTCGATCTTCCACTTCCACCAGGTGCCCGACGCCTTCGTGCGCCCGACGCCGTACATCGACTGCCGCTCCTTCAGCATCAGGCCTTCGACGCCGCGCGCCCGGCTTTCCTCGCGCAGCGCCGCGAGCGCGTCCCAGCTGTTCGCCTTGACGAGCGGCGACACCCGCAGCAGATCGGCGGCGAGTGTCTCGCCGAGGCCCGCGGCGAGCGCATCGAGCTTCGCGCGGCGGTGCGCGAGCGGCGTCGTGCGCAGATCGTCGCCGTCGGCTTCGAGCAGGTCGTAGGCGAGATACGCCGCGGGCGAGTCCGCGAGCACCTTCTTCGTCAGCGACTTGCGCGTGATGCGCGGCTGCAGCCGCGCGAACGGCAGCGGCGCGTCTGCGCCGGGTTCCCAGGCGAGAATCTCGCCGTCGATCACGGTTCCGTCCGCGAGCGCCGCGCCGAGCGACGCGAGTTCGGGAAAGCGCTCGGTGATCAGGTCCTCGCCGCGCGACCACAGCCACACGCGGCCGCCGCGCTTCACCAGTTGCGCGCGAATGCCGTCCCACTTCCATTCGGCGAGCCAGTCGGCGGGCTCGCCGAGCGTCGCCGGGCCGGCCTGCAGCGGATGCGCCAGAAAGAACGGATAGGGCAGGCCGAGATCGCTTTCGTGCGGCGCGCCGGTGTCTTCGCCTGCGCTCTCGGGCGCGATCAGCCGCAGATAGCGCGCGGCGCTCGGCGGCTGGCGCGAATCGGTCCAGCCGACCATGCGCTGCGCGATGCGCTTGTGATCGACGCCCGCCACGTCCGCGAGCGCGCGCACGACCAGCTGCCGCGCCACGCCGACGCGAAATCCGCCGCCGATCAGCTTGGTGAGGAGAAAGCGCTCGCTCCAGTTCAGTTCGTCCCAGTAGCCCGTCAGGCGCTCGCGCAGCTCGGACGGGCTCGCGCCGCGCAGCGTCAGCACGCGTTCCTCGATCCACTGCGCGAGCCCGAGTTCGGACTCGCGCGCGGCGGGCGGCAGGATGTGGGCGATGGTCTCGGCGAGATCGCCGACCGCCTGATACGACTCGTCGAAAAGCCATTCCGGCAGCCCCGCGCGCTCGCGGGCGAGTTCGGTGAGCGTGCGGGTCGAGACCGACTGGCGCGGCTTGCCGCCCGCGAGAAAGTACGACGCCCACGCCGCGTCCTCGGGTGCCGCCGCCGAGAAATACGCGCTCAGCGCTTCGAGCTTGTCCTTCGTCGACGTGGTGGCGTCGAGTGCGGCGTAGAGCGCGGCGAAGCGTTTCATCGTGTGTTGTCTCCGCTTCCGTCCTCGCTTGCCGCGGCGGAGTCCGGCGCCGTGTCGGCTTCGATCGCGTCGTCGCCGTATTCGGTCGCGAACGCGCCCGCTTCGAGCCCCTGTTCGCGCAGCCACCGCACCATCGGCTCGATCTGCCCGTGCGTGACGATCACGCGCTCCGCGCCCGTCGCGCCGATCGCGCTTTGCAGGCCGGGCCAGTCGGCGTGGTCCGACAGCACGAAGCCGCGATCGAGCCCGCGGCGGCGGCGCGTGCCGCGCAGCCGCATCCAGCCGGAGGCGAAGGCGTCGCTGTAGTCGCCGAAGCGGCGCATCCACGCACTGCCCTGCGCGGACGGCGGCGCGACGATCAGCGCGCCGTTGAACGCCGCCCTGTCGCGGGCCGCGATCTCCGAGACGAGGCGCGCCGGCGGCAGCGCCACGCCCGCCTGCATGTACGCGCGATTGACCGGCTCGACCGCGCCGTGGCAGAAGATCGGCCCGATCGCAGGATCGACGCCCGCGAGAATGCGCTGCGCTTTGCCGAAGCTGTAGCAGAAGAGCACCGAGGCGCGCCCCTGCGACGCGTTATGCCGCCACCACGAATCGATGCCGTCGAATACCCCTTGCGACGGCTCCCACCGGTAGATCGGCAGGCCGAAGGTCGATTCGGTGATGAACGTGTCGCACCGCACGGGCTCGAACGGCGCGCAGGTCGGGTCCGGCTCGATCTTGTAGTCGCCGGATGCGACCCACACGCGCCCTCCGTGTTCGACACGCACCTGCGCCGAGCCGAGCACGTGCCCCGCCGGATGCAGCGACACCGTGACGCCGTTGATGACGATGCGCTCGCCGTAAGCTGCGCCCTGCAGGTCGATGCCCGGCAGCCGCGAGCGCAGCACGCCCACGCCGGGCTCGGCCGCGAGATAGTGCCGATGCCCGGAGCGCGCGTGATCGGCGTGCGCATGCGTGATAACGGCCCGCTTAACGGGGCGCCAGGGATCGATATGGAAGTCGCCCGCGGGGCAGTAAAGCCCTTCCGGACGCGCGACGATCAGGTCAGGGCGAGCGTTCAACCTGTCTCCGGTAGTGGGTCCGATGGTCGTTCGAAAGATGTCGTTTGATTCACGCAACACAGCACGAGCCGTGCCCGTCATGACGCTTTCACGAACGGCCGGTAGGGTGTAAAAGTTTGTATCGTGAAACGTGCGCATCGAGCGTGCGTAGCTGGCTCCGAGCACTATGCCGAACAACGGTTCGATGGTCGCACCACCCGCTGCCGAGACGGTCTGGATCGTACGGCTGCAAAGTCACCCCTACTTCGATTTCGTGCGCCTGAAGCGCGTTTTCAGCGAATGCGGTTCGCGTCATCAGGTCGTGCTCGTCGACGTGCGCAAGCTTCTCATGTGCGCCGATCGCGACGACACCGATTACGTGCTCAAGGCCGTGAGCGACTGGCATGCGGGCAAGGTGAAAGGCATTCGCGAGTTTCTGGACCCGGACAATCCGCGCGTGCCGGAAATGCCGTATGTGACGATCAGCGTGCGGCGCACGCCCGGGCTGCTCGGCCTGCTCGGCATGAGCCGCGAGGGCGTGGTGGCGTTTCGCAACGGGCAGCATCGCGCGCGCTATCTGGCGCACGCGGGTGCGTTGTGCATGCCGGTGGAAGTGCACGAGCGCGAAGCGCAGCTGTTGCGCGAGATGTGCGCGGCCCCGGACGCGAACGCGCCCGAGTACGGCGAGGAAGACTAGGGCGCGTCCGGACCGTGGCGGCGGCTCATGCCGAAGCCCGCCACGATGCCGCACACCGAACGCACAACACCGGCCGTCGTGCCGTCCTGCCGTGCGGCCCGAACCGGGTCGGCACGGCCTGCTCGCGGCGTCGTCAGTTGGCCCTTGCGTGCGCGGGCGTGCCCGGCGTCACGACCGGTATGAAGCCCGGCAGGCGCGTGAGGATCATGTCGGGGCGCTCCGCGCCGCCCGTCACCTGCTGGCCGAGCCGCTCGAGCGTGTAGTCGATGAAGAAGCGCGTCTTCGCGGGCAGATACTGGCGCCCCGGATAGACAATCGACACCTTCATTTCGGGGTCGTCGATCGAATGGTCGGGCAGCACGCGCACCAGCGCGCCGGATTCGAGGTCGGCGGAAACGAGCCCTTCGGGCAGGATCGAGAAGCCCATGCCGGCAAGTGTCGCGAGCCGCACCATCAGCGCGCTGTTGACCGTGTAGACGGGCGCGAGCGTGATCTGGTCGGCGCTGCCGTGGGAATGGCGGAAATGCCAGGTGCAGCTGCGCATCTCGCTCGGCAGTCCGACCGAGGGATAGCCCGGCAGGTCGAGCGGCGTCTTCGGCGTGCCGTGCTCGGCGAGATAGGCGGGGGTCGCCACGGGAATCAGCGCATTGGTCGCGACGGGCCGCTCGACGAGCGCCGTGCTCGACACCATGAACGCCGTGACGATGCCGACGTCGTAGCCGTCCTCCACCAGGTCGACGTGCCGCTCCGCGAGCGTGAGCCGCACGTTCACCTTCGGGTAGAGCCTGCGGAAGCCGTCGATGAGCGGCGTGAGCGTGAGCAGCGACAGCGAGCTCGATGCGACGACGCGCAGCGTGCCGCTCGGCTCGCCTTCGGTATGCGCGAGGGCCGATTCGAGATTATCGAGTTCTTCGAGCAGCGCGCGGCAGCCTTCCAGATAGCGCGTGCCGGCTTCGGTGAGGGAAAGATTGCGGGTGGTTCGATTGATCAGTCGGGTGCGCAGGTGCGCTTCGAGCATGGCGATCGATCTCGTCACGAGTGCGTTCGAAACATCCAGCTGCTGTGCGGCGCGGCGGAAGCTCTCAGTTTCCGCCACACGCACGAATACGCGCATTGCATGTATCTGGTTCATCGTCGTGTCCCTCGTTGATGTGCCGCTAGATCGATGCATTACACGCTGTGTATACATCGGATTTTTGAGACCGTCGGTAAAATAATATTGACACTCGGTGAGAATTACAATATTTAAATGATGGACGGCATTACCCTATGGTTATTGTCACAATTGAGCCATAGTGCGCGGTCCGCGCGGGTAAGGGTTTTCGCGCACCTTCCTTATTGGTGGAGGCATGGCGACAAGCGTGATATATGCGTTTGGCTCGCGGCCGACCGGGCGGGGCAATGAACGGCGAAAGCGAATACTGGCAAGGCTTTGAAGGCATGCTTTCCGCTGGTGCGTCAATTCGGCAGCCGCATAATTATTAATCGGTTCATTGAGGTGCACGCGCGGACTCGCAAATAATGGCAGAGAGCGCCAAGTTTGACTTTTTCAAGGTGATTTTATTTATCGTTTTTCGGGCATTCATATTGGTTTCATTTTTATCCGGCTATCGGCAACCCGGATGATTGCGAGAGCGAGTCGCCACTAACAACGAGACAAAATAACTCATGCTTTGGCACTTGTTGGCGGCACAGCCCGAAATCGCATTGTTTGCGAGTCTCGCCATCGGCTTTTTCGTGGGGTCGTTCAAGCTCGGCCCGATTCAGCTGGGCGGCGTCTGCGGCACGCTGATCGTCGCGCTGATCCTCGGACAGAGCGGCGCGCGCATTTCCCCAGACCTGAAAAACATCGCGTTCGCGCTCTTCATCTTTGCGCTCGGCTTCACCGGCGGGCCGCAATTCTTCGCCAACATCGGCCGCGGCTGGCGCTACGGCGTGCTCTCGATCGTGGAGATCGTCGTCGTGATCGCGCTCGTGCTCGGCGCGGTCGCGCTTTTGAAGCTCGACCAGGGCACGGCGGCGGGGCTTCTCGCCGGGGCGGCGACGGAGTCGGCGGTGGTCGGCACCGCGTCCGAGGCGATCGGACGGCTCGGCCTGCCGGCCGCAGAAACCGCGCGGCTGCAGGCGAACATCGTGACGGCCTACAGCGTCAGCTACCTGTTCGGCCTCGTCACCATCGTGCTCTTCACGACCCAGTTCGCGCCGCTCCTGCTGCGCGTGAACCTGCGCGATGAGGCCGAGCGCCTCTGGCGCTCGCTCGGCGGCGACGGTGCGCTCACCGAAGGACAGAGCCTCGCGGCGCCGCCGCTCGTCGGGCGCGAACTGCGGGTGACGCGCGGGGCGGGGCAGACGATCGGCGAGCTCGAAGCGCGCTACGGCCACAACGTGAGCGTGCAGCGCGTCACGCGCGCACGCTCGGTGATCAAGGCGCAGCCCGCGGTGGTGCTGAAGGAGGGCGACCGCGTGCTGATCGGCGGGCGGCGCGAGGCGGTCGTCGCGGCGATTCCCGACATCGGCGATGAAATGTTCGCCGCCGACGGCACCGACGTCTACGCCGACAGGCTCGACGTCATGCTCACGCATCGCGGCGTGCACGGCCTGACGGTCGCCGAGGTGCGCGCCCGCGCGGCGCCCGCCGAGGCGCGCGGCGTGTTCATCGCCGCCGTCACGCGGCTCGACAGCACGATTCCCGCGCTGCCCGAAACGGAGCTGCACCGCGGCGACGTGCTGACGCTCGTCGGCGCAAGGGACGACGTCGCGCGCGGCGCGGCCAAGCTCGGCTACATCGTGCGCGCGACGCAAAAAACCGACTTCGTGTTTCTCGGGCTCGGCGTGCTCGCGGGCATCGGGATCGGGCATCTCAGCGCGCGGGTGGGCGGCGTGGACCTGACGCTCGGCACGGGCGGCGGGTGCCTGCTCGCGGGGCTTCTGTTCGGCTGGATCCGCTCGCGCTATCCGCTGATCGGCTCGCTGCCCTCGGGCGCCGCGCAGATCCTGAAGGACTTCGGCCTGTGCACCTTCATCGCGGCGGTCGGCCTCTCGGCGGGGCCCGACGCGATCCGGCTGATCCGCGAGTACGGCCTCGCGCTGCCGATCACGGGCATCGTCATCACGCTCGGGCCGGCGCTCGTCTCGCTCGTGGTCGGGCGCATGCTGCTCAGGCTCGAAGTGCCGATGCTGCTCGGCGCGATCGCCGGACAGCAGTGCAGCACGCCGGCGATCAGCGCGCTCGTGGGCGTGACCGGCAATTCGACGCCCGTCATCGGCTACACGATCACCTACGCGCTTTCGAACGTCCTGCTGCCGCTCCTCGGCCCGCTGATCGTCGGGCTGGCGGGCCGGGTCGGCTGAGCGGGCCGGGCGGGCGAAGCAAAAACAACCAGCGAGGGACTCGATGGACTGGCTACACCAGGTCTTCCAGAAATCACCGGAAGTTGCGCTGTTTGCGTCGCTTGCGCTCGGCTACCTGATCGGCCAGATCAATTTCGGCAAGTTCCAGCTTGGCGGCGTGGGCGGGTCGCTGCTCGCCGCGGTCGTGATCAGCCAGGCGGGCGTGCAGATCGACAACGGCGTGAAGGCCGTGATGTTCGCCGTGTTCATCTACGCCGTGGGCTACGATTCCGGGCCGCAGTTCTTCAATTCGCTGAATCGCAAGACGCTGCGCGAAATCGCGATGGCCGTGTTTCTCGCCGTGTCGGCGCTCGTCACGGTGGTCGTCTGCGCGCGGATCTTCGGGCTGAACAAGGGGCTTGCCGCCGGCCTCGCGGGCGGCGCGCTCACGCAGTCGGCGATCATCGGCACGGCGGGCGACGCCATCGCGCGGCTCGGCCTTTCGCCCGGCGAGACGAAGGCGCTGCAGGGGGACGTCGCGGTCGCCTATGCGGTGACCTACGTGTTCGGCTCGCTCGGCGCGATTCTCGTCTGCGTGAACCTGCTGCCGAGGTTCATGGGGCAGAGCCTGAGCGACGCCTCGATCGAAGCCGAGAAGAAGCTCGCGGGCGGCGCCCCCGTCGCCGGTCCGGGGCAGACGTCCGCGCTGCCGATGCTCGTCGGGCGTGCCTTCCGGGTGCGCGGTGCCGCGGGGCGCACGATCGCGGAGGTCGAAATGGCGGAGCAGGACATGATCGCCATCGAGCGCATCCGCCGCGCGGGCAAGGCGCTCGAGCCGCGCCCGGACGTGAGGCTCGAAGCAGGCGACATCGTGCTCGTGGTGGGCCGCCGCGAGGTGATGGTGGGCGCGGCGTCGCAGATCGGCGAGGAGGTGGCGGACACCGACGGCATCAGCGTCGTGATGCAGAAGCGGCGCGGCGTGTTCACGCGCCGCGGCATGAACCACACGACGATTGCGGCCGTGCGCGCGACGGTCGATCGTGATTTGCGGCACGGCGTGTTTATCCACGAGATCCAGCGCGTCGGCAAGCCGCTGCCGATCCTGCCCGAAACGCAGCTCGAACACGGCGACGTGATCACGTTCTACGGCTCGCCGCAGGACACGAAACGCGCCGTCGAAGCCGCCGGCTACGAGCTGCCCTACACCGACAAGACCGATTTCATCTACATGGGCGTCGGCATCGTGCTTGGCTTGCTGATCGGGCTCATCGTCGTCGACGTGGGCGGCATTCCGCTCACGCTCGGCTCGGGCGGCGGCTGCCTGCTCGCGGGCCTTCTGTTCGGCTGGATGCGCGGCAAGCATCCGATGTACGGCGTGATGCCGCCGGCGGCGTCACAGTTGCTGAAGGACTTCGGTCTGGCGGCGTTCGTCGCGGTGGTCGGGCTCAATTCAGGGTTGCAGGCGGTCGTCACGGTGAAGGAGAGCGGCCTGACGATCTTCCTGCTGGGCGTGTTCGTCACGCTGTTCCCGCTCCTCCTGACGATGCTGTTCGGCCGCTACGTGCTGCGCTACGACAACGCGGCGATTCTGGCCGGCGCGCTGTCCGGCTCGCGCAGTGCGAATCCGGCGTTCGGCGGCGTGCTCGACAAGGCCGCGAGCGCCGTGCCGACCGTGCCGTTCGCGATCACCTACGCGCTCGCGAACGTGCTGCTGACGCTGCTCGGGCCGCTGGTGGTGGGGCTCGTCTGACGGAGCGCAGACCCGCAGACCTCAAGCAATCAACGCGGATGAACGAACCGGCGCGCACTTTCGCCGGGCCAAGTACGATACGTGCTTCGAGTGCGACACGTGCTTCAAGGAGAATCCGCGATGATCCAACCGATACCGACTGTCACCTTGCCGGGAGGCGAGGCGATTCCGAAGCTCGGCCAGGGCACCTGGGAAATGGGCGAGCGGCCGAATGCGCGCCAGGCGGAAATCGCCGCGTTGCGTGCGGGCGTCGAGCTGGGCATGACGCTCGTCGATACGGCCGAGATGTACGGCGACGGCGAGAGCGAGAAGCTGATTGCCGAAGCGCTCGGGGCCGTGCGTGACGACGTGTTTCTGGTGAGCAAGGTGTATCCGCACAACGGCTCGGAGCACGGCGTGCAGGCCGCGTGCGAGCGCAGCCTCAGGCGGCTGAAGACTGACCGGCTCGATCTTTATCTGCTGCACTGGCGCGGGGGCGAGGATCTGGCGGGCGTGGTCGCGGGGTTCGGGAAGCTCGTGCGCGACGGCAAGATCCGCCACTGGGGCGTGAGCAACTTCGACACCGACGACATGGAGGAGCTGTTTTCGCTCGATGGCGGCAATGCGTGCGCGACCAATCAGGTTCTTTATAACGTTGCGCGTCGCGGGCCGGAATTTGATTTGCTGCCTTGGATGAGGGCTCGCGCGATGCCTGCGATGGCGTATAGCCCTGTCGATCATGCGCGGCTGCCGAAGAAAAGCGTGCTCGATGAGATTGCCGCTGCGCGCGGCGTGTCGGCGGTTCAGATCGCGCTGGCCTGGGTTTTGCAGCAGGATCAGGTGTTCGCGATTCCGAAAGCGTCGAGTGTCGGGCATGTGGAGCAGAACCGGGCTGCGGCGGGAATTGCGCTCTCGCGCGATGAGCTTGCGCGGATCGATGGACAGTTCACGCCGCCCAGGGGCAAGCGAGGGCTCGAAATGCTCTAGGGCTTTTTTTGCTGCTGCGCGCAAGCATGCGGGGGGAGGTCGCTGGTGCTTGGTCTGGTGATGCCGCTGGCGCTTGGGTTGGACGGTTGTAGAACTGTTTGATGCGCCTGTGCCCTCATGAAGCTTGTTTTGTTATTGGTCTATTAGCTTCGCCCCTGTGCGGGGCGGCAGTCACTTTCTTTGCTGCTGCAAAGAAAGTAACCAAAGAAAGCAGCTATGGGGTCAGCGGTGTTAGGACGTGACCACGATTGAGTCATTCCGAGTGGCCCGACCGTGGGAGTGTCCTTCTCTGTTGGTTGATCGGATAGGCACGCGGACCCACTGCGCCCTCGCACCCTTAAACGAAGTGGTAAGGCAGTCATTCATCCGTCTCGGCACTGCGTGCACGACGAAAGGTAATTCTGGTGGTGTACCGGGCTCCGAGTCACAGCAACAGCGCCGCAGTACGCGTGGCTAAACAGAAAAAACGAAGCGATTGGTGTGACGGCCTTGCGTCGGAGCGAAGCGAGGACGG
>NZ_JFHC01000075.1 GCF_000698595.1 Caballeronia glathei
AATTGATGGTGCGCCGTGCTGTCTGAGATGGACTTTTGCCATGGGTGACACTCCGCATCAGTCCGACCCTCTACGCCGTGCACGCCTTCGCTGGCGCGCGCGGCGCGGCCTGCTGGAAAACGATCTGATCTTCGAGCGTTTCTTCAGCCGATATGAGCATGACCTCAGTGACGCCGACGTGGCCGTTTTGACCCGTCTGCTGGAGCTGAGCGACAACGACCTGATGGACTTGCTGCTCGCGCGCAAGGAACCTGAGGGCGAGCTGGCTTCGCCGGATATGACCCGAGTACTCGGGATGCTGCGTTCAGCGTGATCTCAGCAGAGTTTCGCAAAACGCCTGAAACTTCAGTTTTGCCGCGCAGCTCCGTCGTGCAAATTATCGAGAACCTGTATTCATACTTCGATTGAGGATGTGCTATGACCCCGTCAGATGTTAAAGCCACGCTTTCGTTCAGCGACAACTCGCCGAGCGTCGAAATGCCGATCTATAAGGGCACGATGGGCCCGGACGTGATCGACATCCGCAAGTTGTACGGTCAGACCGGCAAGTTCACGTATGACCCGGGCTTCATGTCGACGGCGGCCTGCAATTCGGCCATCACCTATATCGATGGCGACAAGGGCGAACTGCTCTATCGCGGCTATCCGATCGAACAACTGGCCGTCAATGCGGACTTCCTCGAGACGTGCTATCTGCTGCTGAAGGGCGAGTTGCCGACCGCGGCGCAGAACAAGGAGTTCGTCGACACGGTCACGCGCCACACGATGGTGCACGAGCAGATGCACTTCTTCTTCCGTGGCTTCCGTCGTGACGCGCACCCGATGGCCGTGCTGACCGCCGCTGTCGGCGCGCTGTCGGCGTTCTATCACGATTCGCTCAACATCAACGACCCGCGCCACCGCGAAGTGTCGGCGATCCGCATGATCGCGAAGTTGCCGACGCTGGTGGCGATGGCATACAAGTTCAGCATCGGACAGCCGTTCGTTTATCCGAAGAACGACCTGTCGTACAGCGCGAACTTCATGCACATGATGTTCGCGAACCCGTGCGAGGAGTACAAGGTCAACGACGTGCTCGTGCGCGCGCTCGACCGCATCCTGATCCTGCACGCCGACCACGAACAGAACGCCTCGACCTCGACCGTGCGTCTCGCGGGTTCGTCGGGTGCGAATCCGTTCGCGTGTATCGCGGCCGGCATCGCGTGTCTCTGGGGCCCGGCGCACGGCGGCGCGAACGAAGCCGCGCTCAACATGCTGGAGGAGATCGGCTCGGTCGACAACATCCCCGAGTTCATCAAGCAGGTGAAGGACAAGAACTCGGGCGTGAAGCTGATGGGCTTCGGCCACCGCGTGTACAAGAACTACGATCCGCGTGCAAAGCTGATGCGCGAAACGTGCCATGAAGTGCTCGAAGAACTCGGCCTGCACGACGACCCGCTCTTCAAGCTCGCGATGGAACTGGAAAAGATCGCGCTGGAAGACGAATACTTCGTGTCGCGCAAGCTGTACCCGAACGTCGATTTCTACTCGGGCATCGTGCAGCGCGCGCTCGGCATCCCGACGTCGATGTTCACGTGCATCTTCGCGATGGCGCGTACCGTCGGCTGGATCGCACAATGGAACGAGATGATCGCCGATCCCGAACAGAAGATCGGTCGTCCGCGTCAGTTGTTCATCGGCGAGACGCCGCGTCAGGCGAAGGCCATCGAAAAGCGTTAAGCGGCTGCCTTATCGTCCTGCAAAAGCCCCGGCGGAGTTTTCGCCGGGGCTTTTTGTTTTGGTTTCCTTCGAGTGGCCGCGCAGTGCGGCTCGAAGTACGGCTCGCGGTACGGCTTGATTGTCGGGGCCGTGCGAGCCGCTTGCCTCTCGAAACTTCGCGTGGCGCGTTCACGTCCGGCATGCAGGGAACTGCGCAAGCCTGTGAAACCAAACGCTTTTGGTCTCCGGCCGTCCGTGTGCGCCTGTCTTCTGCAAGCTTTCCGAACACGCCTGACACCATCCGGGTAGCTGCCATACAGGTAGCGCAACTACCAGCCAACCTACTGTTTCTTATCGGTTTTTTCCCGCGGCCAGCAGCAAATGCGGCACGCGCGTGGCATAATCGACCGACATCGAGAACAGTCCCCGCAGTTCACTACTACAGCGCACACCATGTCACAGACTCTCTACGACAAACTGTGGAATTCGCACGTGATCCACACCGAGGACGATGGCACGTCCATCCTCTACATCGACCGGCACTTGCTGCATGAGGTGACGAGCCCGCAGGCGTTCGAGGGTCTCAAGCTGCATCAGCGCCCGGTGTGGCGCATCAGCGCGAACCTGGCGGTGTCCGATCACAACGTGCCGACCACGGACCGCTCGCACGGCATCGCCGATCCGGTCTCGAAGCTGCAGGTCGATACGCTCGACGCCAACTGCGACTCGTTCGGCATCACCCAGTTCAAGATGAACGACCTGCGCCAGGGCATCGTCCACATCATCGGGCCGGAGCAGGGCGCGACGCTGCCTGGCATGACGATTGTCTGCGGCGACTCGCACACGTCCACGCACGGCGCGTTCGGCGCGCTCGCGCACGGCATCGGCACGTCCGAAGTCGAGCACGTGCTTGCCACGCAAACGCTGCTCCAGAAAAAGAGCAAGAACATGCTGGTCAAGGTGGAAGGCCCGTTGCCGCGCGGCTGCACCGCGAAGGACATCGTGCTTGCCATCATCGGCAAGATCGGCACGGCGGGCGGCACGGGCTACGCAATCGAATTCGGCGGCTCGACCATTCGCGCGCTCTCGATGGAAGGGCGCATGACCGTCTGCAACATGGCGATCGAAGCGGGCGCACGCGCAGGCATGGTCGCCGTCGACGACACCACGATCAACTACCTGAAGGACCGCCCGTACTCGCCGCAGGGTGCGGAATTCAAGCAGGCCGAGCAATACTGGCGCGAGTTCAAGTCGGACCCGGATGCGCACTTCGACCGCGTGATCGAGCTCAACGCCGCGGAGATCGTGCCGCAGGTGACGTGGGGCACGTCGCCGGAGATGGTGACGTCGATCGACGGCCGCGTGCCTGATCCCGAACGCGAAAAGGACCCCGTCAAGCGCGGCGCGATTGAACGCGCGCTGCAATACATGGCGCTGCAGCCGAACACGCCGATCGAGGCGATCAAGCCGGACAAGATCTTCATCGGCTCGTGCACGAATGCGCGCATCGAAGACCTGCGCGCGGCGGCTTACGTCGTGAAGACGCTCGGGCGCCGCGTCGCGCCGAACATCCGGCTCGCGATGGTCGTGCCGGGCTCGGGGCTCGTCAAGCAGCAGGCCGAGCGCGAAGGGCTCGACAAGGTGTTCACCGACGCGGGTTTCGAATGGCGCGAACCCGGCTGCTCGATGTGTCTCGCGATGAACTCGGACCGGCTCGAGCCGGGCGAGCGCTGCGCGTCGACGTCGAACCGCAACTTCGAGGGGCGCCAGGGCGCGGGCGGGCGCACGCACCTCGTGAGCCCGGCCATGGCGGCGGCGGCCGCGATCGAGGGCCATTTCGTCGACATCCGCAAGCTCGCCTGATCCTCACGGAAAGACCCAGCTATGAAGCGCATCGCATTCTTGATCGCATCGCTCTTCGTCCTGGCCGGTTGCAACACGGTTCACGGCTTCGGCGAGGACCTGCAGCATCTCGGCGGCTCGATCAGCAACAAGGCGTCGAAGTAAGCACTTCGCGGCTACTTCCAACCCAAACCGGTAAAGCGTCATGGAAAAATTCATTGTTCACAGCGGCCTCGTGGCGCCGCTGGATCGCGAGAACGTCGACACGGACGCGATCATTCCGAAGCAGTTCCTGAAATCGATCAAGCGCACGGGCTTCGGCCCGAACGCCTTCGACGAATGGCGTTACCTCGACCGCGGCGAGCCGGGTCAGGACAACTCGAAGCGTCCGCTCAATCCCGACTTCGTGCTGAACCAGCCGCGCTACAAGGGCGCGTCGATTCTGCTCACGCGCAAGAACTTCGGCTGCGGCAGTTCGCGCGAGCACGCGCCGTGGGCGCTCGACCAATACGGCTTTCGCGCGATCATCGCGCCGAGTTTCGCCGACATCTTCTACAACAACTGCTTCAAGAACGGCCTCTTGCCGATCGTCCTGACGGAGCAGCAGGTGGACAAGCTGTTCAACGAGACCTACGCGTTCGTGGGCTTCGAGCTGACGATCGATCTGGAGCGCCAGATCGTGCGCGTCGGCGACGGCACCAAGTATTCGTTCGAAGTGCCGGGTTTTCGCAAGTTCTGCCTGCTGAACGGCTTCGACGACATCGCCCTCACGCTGCGTCACGCGGACAAGATCCGCCAGTTCGAGGCCGAGCGCCTGGCGAAGCAGCCGTGGCTCAACAACCGGCTCGTCGGATAACCCGTCGGACAACGCTTCGAATAACTACGCAACCAACCGAGACACAATATGAAGATTGCAGTGCTGCCCGGCGATGGCATCGGTCCGGAAATCACGAAAGAGGCCGTCAAGGTTCTGAACGCGCTGGGCGAAAAGTTCGAGCTCGAAGAGGCGCCCGTCGGCGGCGCGGGCTACGAGGCGAAAGGGCATCCGCTGCCGGACGCCACGCTCGCGCTGGCGAAAGAGGCCGACGCGATCCTGTTCGGTGCGGTCGGTGACTGGAAATACGATTCGCTGGAACGCGCACTGCGCCCCGAGCAGGCCATCCTGGGCCTGCGCAAGCACCTGCAGCTGTTCGCGAATTTCCGTCCGGCGATCTGCTATCCGCAACTGACGGCGGCGTCGTCGCTGAAGGCTGAGATCGTGGCGGGCCTCGACATCCTGATCATTCGCGAACTGAACGGCGACATCTACTTCGGCCAGCCGCGCGGCGTGCGTTCGTCGCCGGACGGCCTGTTCGAAGGCGCGAAGGAAGGCTTCGACACGATGCGCTATTCGGAGCCCGAAGTGCGCCGCATCGCGCACGTTGCGTTCCAGGCGGCGCAGAAGCGCCAGAAGAAGCTGACGAGTGTCGACAAGGCGAACGTGCTGGAAACGTCGCAACTGTGGCGCGACGTGATGATCGACGTGTCGAAGGAATACGCGGACGTCGAGCTGTCGCACATGTACGTGGACAACGCCGCGATGCAGCTCGTGAAGGCGCCGAAGGCGTTCGACGTCGTCGTGACCGGCAACATGTTCGGCGACATCCTCTCGGACGAAGCCGCCATGCTCACGGGCTCGATCGGCATGCTGCCGTCGGCCTCGCTCGACAAGAACAACAAGGGCCTGTACGAGCCGTCGCACGGTTCGGCGCCGGACATCGCGGGCAAGGGTGTGGCCAATCCGCTCGCGACTATCCTGTCGGCGGCGATGATGCTGCGCTATTCGCTTGGCAAGACGGAGCAGGCGGATCGCGTCGAGAACGCCGTGAAAAAGGTGCTCGAACAGGGCTACCGCACGGGCGACATCGCGACGCAGGACGGCCGCACCGTCGGCACGAAGGAAATGGGCGACGCGGTTCTCGCGGCGCTCTGAGCGCAACGCGTTTCGGCTGCGCTTTCCGTGCGCCGCCGAAACGCGTGAAAACATCTCTTTTCGGCGCTTATCCCGCACGATCCACGTGAAATGCAGCGATTCGCGCCGCGAGAAGGCGGAAACAGCAGGTTATCGTGTAGACTCCATTGTTATGGCGAAGATCTCTCAAATCTCTCTGGACTCGATCTCACGCGGCGAAACGGCCCGCGCGATCGGTCTCGCCATCAGCACGCGCATTGGCGCAGCCAAGCGCATTACGAAAATCTCCCACAAAACGATCACGATTCGCTGATCGTCCGTCGTGTCCGCCCGTCTTCCCCGCGCGGCCACGCCGGGTAAAGATGCGGGGAAGCGTCCACTTCAAGGGTTAGTCATGAACGTAGGTCTCGTTGGTTGGCGGGGCATGGTCGGCAGCGTCCTGATGCAGCGCATGCAGCAGGAAGGTGATTTCGATCTGATCGAACCGGTGTTTTTCAGCACCAGCAATGCGGGCGGCAATGCGCCGTCGTTCGCCAAAAACGAGACGAAGCTGAAGGATGCGACAAGCATCGACGACCTGAAGAAGTGCGACGCCATCATCACCTGCCAGGGCGGCGACTACACGAACGACGTGTATCCGAAACTGCGCGCGGCCGGCTGGAAGGGCTACTGGATCGACGCGGCCTCGTCGCTGCGCATGAAGGACGACGCGGTCATCATCCTCGATCCGGTGAACCTGAACGTCATCAAGGATTCGCTCGTCAAGGGCGGCCGGGACTTCATCGGCGGCAACTGCACGGTCAGCCTGATGCTGATGGCGCTCGGCGGCCTGTTCCGCGAGAACCTCGTCGAATGGACGACGGCCATGACCTACCAGGCCGCATCCGGCGCGGGCGCGCAGAACATGCGCGAGTTGCTGAGCCAGATGGGCACGCTCCACGGCGCGGTGAAGGACGAGCTGGCGAATCCGTCGTCGGCGATTCTCGACATCGACCGCCGCGTGTCCGCCGCGATGAACAGCGACGCCATGCCGACCGACAACTTCGGCGTGCCGCTCGCCGGCTCGCTGATTCCGTGGATCGACAAGGACCTCGGCAACGGCATGTCGAAGGAAGAGTGGAAGGGCGGCGCCGAAACCAACAAGATTCTCGGCAAGCCGGCGATGGGCCAGCCGGGCTCGGTGCCGGTCGACGGCCTGTGCGTGCGCATCGGCGCGATGCGTTGCCATTCGCAGGCGCTGACCATCAAGCTGCGCCGTGACGTGCCGCTCGACGAAGTGCACGGCATCCTGGCGTCGGCGAACGACTGGGTGAAGGTCGTGCCGAACGAGCGCGAAGCGTCGATGCGCGATCTGTCGCCGGCCGTCGTGACGGGTACGCTCACGGTCCCGGTCGGCCGTCTGCGCAAGCTCGCGATGGGCGGCGAATATCTGTCCGCGTTCACGGTCGGCGATCAGCTGCTGTGGGGCGCGGCCGAGCCGCTGCGCCGCATGCTTCGCATCCTGCTCGACAAGTAAAGTAAACTACGCGCCAACGACGCGCGGAGTCATGAAAAGCGTCGCGTTTTTCGCGGCGCTTTTTGTTTTTCGCGCTGGTTTCTACCTCTTCCCTTCATCGACGCGCCTGGAGCCTCAATGACCCTTCGACCCCGTCGGCCACTCATCCCGTCATCGCGTGCGCCGCGCGCTGCGCTCGCTGCCTTGCTGGGCGCGGCGTGCGTGACGCTCGGATGGAATGCGGGCGATGCGCGGGCGCAGGCGAGCGGCGCGGCGGCTGTTTCCGAAGCGGCGTCGGCGGTTGCCGGCGGCACGCAGTACACCGTCAAGCCAGGCCAGTCGCTCAACGATATTGCCGGCGAGCTCACCGGCTCGCGTGACCGTGCGATTCGCGAAAAGATGTCGCGGGCGCTCTTCGACGCGAATCCTGGCGCGTTCATGGGACACGATCCCAGCCGGCTCAAGCTCGGCGCGGTCCTGAACGTGCCGGCCGGGGATTTTGGCGGCGCGTCGGCGGCGAGCGCGGCATCGGCGCCAGAGGCGGCCGAGAGCGGCGCGGCGTCCGCTCCGGCGTCGGCGCAAGCATCGGCTGGCGCGGCGGCGGTTGCGCCAGCGCCGGAGGCAGCGGCATCGACAGCTGCGGAGACCGGCGCGGGCGTCCAGAGCGCGGCGTCCGCACCGGGCGCGAGCGTTGCGGCCGAGGCGCCGGCCGCGTCCGAACCCGCAGCCGGGGCCGGTGCGTCGGCTGCGCTGGCGGGCAGTATCGCCGGCGCCGACAGCACGCGCGCCGCAACCCAGCCGTTCAACCCCATGACGATTGCCGCGGCTGCCGCGGTTCTGGCCGTGCTGTTGTTGTTGTTCTTCGTGCGCGCCGGGAAGCGCCGTCGCGCCGCTGCCGCCGATACCCGGTCGCGCGACGCGGCGCCGTCGAATGTTCCTTCGCCGGCCGTGTCGGCCGTGGCGAATGTGGGTGCCGCGCGCGATGCCGGTCTGGAAGGCACATCCGTGCAGCGCGACCAGGCGGAATTGAACGCGGTCGCGGCGAGCCTCGAAAGCTACGACGCGGCGCAATCATTCGCAGCGCCCACCGACGACGAGCCGCCTGCCGCCGAAGCCCTCGATCGCGCGAAAGATGCCGGGACTTCCGCTTCTGGCGCTGCGGCGCCGGTCGCGTCGCGCGAGGAGGTAGCGTCGCGGCCGGCGCCGTTCATGCCGGAGGCGCCTGCTGCGCGCCATCGCGATTTCATGCCGCCGCTACGAAGCGCGGCCGTTGCCGAGGCGGAGGCGCGGGAAGCCGCCACCCGCGAGGCTGAAGCCCGGGAGGCCGCAGAACGGGAAAGCGCGGCGCGCGAAGCCGAAGCGCGAGACGCGGCGGATGCCCGAGAAGCGGATGCCCGAGAAGCGGAAGCCCGAGAAGCGGAAGCCCGAGAAGCCGAAGCTCGTGAGGCCGAAGCCCGAGAAGCCGAAACCGTCCCTGACCTCGAAGCCGACGACGAACCCACGCCCGTCGCCCGCTTTCCGCAACCCAAATTCCCGCGCGAGGCGATCGAAGCGCTCGATTCGCTGGATCTCGGCTTGCCGCCGCGTCGCGAGCTGTCAGCGGCACCCGCTGACGCAGCCGTCGCGAAGACGGAGCACGAATCGCCGATCACGCCCGAGCCGGTCGTCCCCCAGCCGCTGACCAAACCCGACATCACCGTGCGCCCGCGCGAGCCGGCCCCTGCAACCGCCGACACCGCGATCACGCCCGAACCCGTCAGGCCGCAGCCGGTCGCCGAGCCGGATGTTCTGCAACGCCAGTCCGAATCGATCGCCGAGCCGCCGAAGCCGCCATCCGCCGCGCAGGAGATCGAAGCGGGCACGGCCGGTCCGGCGTCGGTGGCCGGCCTCGGCGCGCCGACGTTCGGCCCGATGCGCCTCGCATTCGATCTCGCCCCGGCGACGAGCGAGACGGAGCCGCTGCCCGCCCTGACGCCCGAGCAAATCGCCACGATTGCCCGCAACAAGCTCGAACTGGCCGCCGAATACATCGACCTCGGCGATCTGGCGGGCGCGCGCACCCTGCTGCAGGAGGTGATCGACGCGAACGATCCCGCGACGCGGCCGCAAGCCGCCGCGCTCCTGTCGACGCTCGCGCCGCTTTCCTGACATGCGCATCGCGTTGGGCGTCCAGTACGACGGAGCGGCGTTTTGCGGCTGGCAGTCGCAGCCGCACGGCAAGACCGTGCAGAACGAACTGGAGCGCGCGCTTGCCGAATTCGCGCAGACGCCGCTCCATACGGTCGTCGCGGGGCGCACGGATACGGGCGTCCACGGTCTCGGGCAGGTCGTCCATTTCGATACCGACCTCGACCGCGAAGCGTTCTCGTGGGTGCGCGGCACGAACGCCTTTCTGCCGTCGAGCGTCGCGGTGCGGTGGGCGAAACCGATGCCGGACGATTTCCACGCGCGTTTCGCCGCCTTCGAGCGCACGTATTACTACGTGCTGTACGTGAATCCGGTACGCTCACCGATGCTCGCGGCCCGTGCCGGCTGGGTGCACACCCCGCTCGACACGCAGGCGATGCGCGACGCCGTCGCATGCCTCATCGGCGAACACGACTTTTCGTCCTTTCGCGCGGCCGATTGCCAGTCGAAGACGCCGGTCAAGCATCTGCACCAGATCGACATCCGCGAGCAGGGCGATTTCATCCACTTCCGCTTTCGCGCGAACGCGTTCCTGCACCACATGGTGCGCAACCTGATGGGCTGTTTCGTTGCAATCGGGCGCGGGCGGCACCCGGCGTCGTGGATGGCCGAGGTGCTGGACGCACGCGACCGCAAGGCGGCCGCGCCGACTTTCATGCCCGACGGCCTCTATCTGGCCGAGGTCGGTTATCCTGAAAACTTTGCGGTGCCCGCGCCGCACCTGGGCAGCATGCCGTGGAGCGCGGTCTGGGCAGAATCGAAATGACCAGCCAAGTACCCCGTCGTACCAGAATCAAGCTTTGCGGCCTTTCCAGGCCCGAGGACGTGCAGCACGCGGTCGCCCTGGGCGCCGACGCCGTCGGCTTCGTGTTCTATCCGCCAAGCCCGCGTTCGGTGAGCGTGTCGCAGGCCGTGGATCTGATCCGGCACGTGCCGCCGCTCGTTTCGGCGGTCGGCTTGTTCGTCAACGCGAGCCCCGACTGGGTGCGCGAGGTGACATCGAACGTCCGGCTCTCGCTGCTCCAGTTTCACGGCGACGAAACGCCCGCGCAATGCGATCAGCTCGCGGACATCGCCGGACTGCCGTGGTGGCGCGCAATTCGCGTCGGATCGAATGCGACAGCGGCCGATTTGGTAGAATCATCTCTTAATTATTCAGCAGCCAGCGGCCTTCTGCTCGACGCGCTCGTCGAGGGCTTCGGCGGCGGCGGAAAGGTCTTCGATTGGTCACTTATCCCTTCAGATCTCGGGCATCGGGCCGTTTTGAGTGGTGGGTTGAACGCGCAAAACGTTTCTGAGGCAATCCAGCGAGTGCGCCCGTTTGCAGTCGATGTCTCCAGCGGCATCGAGGTGCCGGGCGCCAAGGGCGTGAAGGATCACGCCCGAATGGCGGCGTTCGTGCGTGCGGTGCGCGAAGCGGACGCCGGGTGAATCGCGCGTGGCGGCCCAGCTTCGCCACGCACACCGAGAGAGTGACGCAATGTACAACTTACCCGACGAAAGAGGCCATTTCGGCCAATATGGTGGCGTGTTCGTCTCAGAAACGCTGATTCATGCGCTCGACGAACTTCGCGAAGCATATGACGTGGCCCGCACGGACCCCGAGTTCATCGCCGAATACGAATACGAACTGAAGCACTATGTCGGCCGGCCGTCGCCGATATATCACGCGAAGCGCTGGAGCGAGATGCTCGGCGGCGCGCAGCTTTATCTCAAGCGCGAAGACCTGAACCATACGGGCGCGCACAAGGTGAACAACGTGATCGGCCAGGCGCTGCTCGCGCGCAAGATGGGCAAGCCGCGCGTGATCGCGGAGACGGGCGCCGGGCAGCACGGCGTCGCCACCGCCACGATCGCCGCGCGTTTCGGCATGGAATGCGTCGTGTACATGGGTTCGGAGGACGTGCGCCGCCAGGCCGCCAACGTGTACCGGATGAAACTGCTCGGCGCGACGGTCGTGCCGGTCGAATCGGGCTCGAAGACGCTGAAGGACGCGCTCAACGAAGCGATGCGCGACTGGGTCACGAACGTCGAAAACACTTTCTACATCATCGGCACGGTGGCGGGGCCGCATCCGTATCCGATGATGGTGCGCGACTTCCAGCGCGTGATCGGCGACGAATGCCGCGTGCAGATGCCGGAAATGACCGGACGCCAGCCGGACGCGGTGATCGCGTGCGTTGGCGGCGGATCGAACGCGATGGGCATCTTTTATCCGTATATCGACGACGAAGCCGTGCGTCTCATCGGCGTGGAAGCGGCAGGCGACGGCATCGAGACCGGCCGTCACGCTGCGTCGCTGATGGGCGGCAGCCCGGGTGTGCTGCATGGCAACCGCACGTATCTGCTGCAGGACGAGAACGGCCAGATCATCGAGACGCACTCGATTTCCGCCGGTCTCGACTATCCGGGCGTCGGTCCCGAGCATGCGTGGCTGAAGGACATAGGCCGTGCGGAATACGTCGGCATCACCGACGAAGAGGCGCTGAAGGCCTTTCACGACTGCTGCCGCATCGAGGGGATCATTCCGGCGCTCGAATCGAGCCACGCGCTCGCCTATGGCGCGAAGCTCGCGAAGACGCTCCCGCGCGACAAGGTGCTGCTCGTGAACCTGTCGGGCCGTGGCGACAAGGACATGCACACGGTCGCCGAGCGATCGGGCATCCGGTTCTGAGCGCCCGCACGATGCGCAACGTGATCGACGAGCCGTTGTCGGTGGGCGCCCTCCAGCAGGGCAAACCCGACATCGGCATCCGCAACCGCGATTTTCTGACCGATGCAGCGAGCATTCCGGACGCCTCGATCGACCTGATCGTGGCGGACCCGCCCTATGGCCTCGGCAAGGACTACGGCAACGATTCGGACATGCTTTCAGGCGACGCGTTTCTCGACTGGACGTATGGCTGGCTCGAACTTGCCATTCCGAAGCTCAAGGCGAGTGGCTCGCTGTATATCTTCTGCACGTGGCAATACTCGCCCGAGCTGTTCGTGTTCCTCAAGCGCCGCCTGATGATGGTCAACGAGATCGTCTGGGACCGGCGCGTACCGAGCATGGGCGGAACGACGCGCAAATATACGTCAGTGCACGACAACATCGGTTATTTTGCGGTATCGAAGGATTACTACTTCGATCTCGATCCGGTGCGTATCCCCTACGACGCAGCGACCAAGAAGGCCCGTTCGCGCAAGCTGTTCGAGGGCAGCAAGTGGCTTGAGCTTGGCTATAATCCCAAGGATGTCTGGTCGGTGTCGCGGCTGCATCGGCAACACGCCGAACGCGTCGACCATCCGACCCAGAAGCCTCTGGAAATCGTCGAGCGCATGGTGCTCGCGAGCTGCCCGCCGGGCGGCCGCGTGCTCGATCCGTTCATGGGCAGCGGCACCACGGCGGTCGCATGCGCCCGTCACGGCCGCCAGTTCACCGGTTACGAAATCAACGCCGAATATTGCGCGATTGCGGAACAGCGCGTCGCGGGCGCGAAGGTGGTTCGCCTCGCGCCATCGGTCGCGACCCCGTGCGCACCCGTCGTCGAGCCGACAACAAGCCCTGCCGCCGAAGCCGAATGACCTCTTTGCGTCGCTGACTGCGCCCGGGCGCGCCGCGCGGCCCGGGCATCAACGGCATCAGCGCACCAAGGCGCTTTAACGCAGCGCGCCAAGGCGCGCCAACGCAGCGCACGAAGGCGCACCAACGATTACCGAGAAAATTCTCATGTCTCGTATCAAGAATACTTTTGCGGCGCTCGCCGCGCAGGGCAAAAAGGGGTTGATCCCGTTCATCACCGCCGGCGACCCGAACCCGGAACAGACGGTCGAATTCATGCACGCGCTCGCGAAGGGCGGCGCGGACGTGATCGAACTGGGCGTGCCGTTCTCCGATCCGATGGCCGACGGGCCCGTGATCCAGCGCTCGTCGGAGCGGGCGCTCGCGCGCGGCGTGACGCTGAAAAGCGTGCTCGCCGACGTGAAGCGCTTTCGCGAAACCAACGACACGACGCCCGTCGTGCTGATGGGATATGCAAATCCGATCGAGCGCATGGGCGCGGAGGCGTTTGCGAAGGCGGCGAAGGAAGCGGGCGTCGACGGCGTGCTGGTGGTCGATTACCCGCCCGAGGAAGCCGTGGAGTTCGGCAAGTCGATGCGCGAGGCCGGCATCGATCCGATCTTCCTGCTCGCGCCGACCTCGACCGAGGAGCGCATCGCGGCGGTCGGCAAGGTGGCGAGCGGCTACGTCTATTATGTGTCGCTGAAAGGCGTGACCGGCGCGGCGAATCTGGACGTTTCCGACATCGCGGGTAAAATCCCGGCGATCAAGGCGCACGTACCCCTGCCGGTGGGCGTCGGATTCGGCATTCGCGACGCCGAGACCGCCCGAGCCGTCGCGGAGGTTTCGGATGCCGTGGTGATCGGCAGCCGCCTCGTGAAGCTGCTTGAGGAAACCTCGCCCGAAAACGCCGCCGACACCCTGACGCGCTTTATCGCGGAAGTCCGCGTGGCACTCGATTCTGCAAAATAACGCGCTATCTCGGCTGAAAATGCCGAGATGTTCGAATAAACGGAAGGAATAACGATGAGCTGGCTCGACAAATTGCTGCCGCCCAAGATCAAGCAAACCGATCCGAAAAGCCGCAAGGGCATTCCCGAAGGTCTCTGGATCAAGTGTCCGGCGTGCGAAGCGGTGCTGTATCGCAACGACGTCGAGGCGAATCTGCATGTTTGCCCGAAATGCAGCCATCACATGCGCATCGGCGCGCGCGAGCGGCTCGATGCGCTGCTCGACCCGGAAGGCCGCTACGAGATCGGCCAGGAAGTGCTGCCGGTCGACGCGCTGAAGTTCAAGGACAGCCGCAAGTACCCGGATCGCCTGAAGGAGGCGATGGAGGACACCGACGAAACCGATGCCATGGTCGTGATGGGCGGGGCGATCCACACGCTGCCGGTGGTGGTGGCGTGCTTCGAGTTCTCGTTCATGGGCGGCTCGATGGGCTCGGTGGTCGGTGAGCGTTTCGTGCGTGGAGCGCGCAACGCGATCGAGCAGAACGTGCCGTTCATCTGCTTCACGGCCTCGGGCGGCGCGCGCATGCAGGAAAGCCTCTTGTCGCTGATGCAGATGGCGAAGACCACCGCGCTCCTGACCAGGCTGTCCGAAGCGAAGCTGCCGTTCATCTCCGTGCTGACCGATCCGACGATGGGCGGCGTTTCCGCGAGCTTCGCGTTTTTGGGCGACGTCGTGATCGCCGAGCCCAAGGCGCTGATCGGCTTCGCGGGCCCGCGCGTAATCGAGCAGACGGTGCGCGAGAAACTGCCGGAAGGTTTCCAGCGCGCGGAATTCCTGATGCAAAAGGGCGCGATCGACATGATCGTCGATCGCCGCAAGATGCGCGAAGAAATCGCGCAGTTGATGGCGCTGATGACGCGCCAGCCGGCCGACTCGGTCGCCTGACGCTTCATGCGAACCGGCGCCGCGCGAGCAACCACCTGGTTCTCGCGCGGCGTTTTGCTTGAGCGCCCGTTTTCCTGACATTCGAAGAAATGACCACTTTTCCCACTCTCGACGCGTGGCTCGCGCATCTCGAATCCGCGCATCCGGTCGGCATCGACATGGGGCTCGCGCGTATCGGCCGCGTGAAGGACGCGCTCGGTCTCTCCTTCGACTGCCCGGTGATCACGGTCGGCGGCACGAACGGCAAGGGCTCGACCTGCGCGATTCTCGAGACCATTTTGCTGCGCGCGGGCTATCGCGTGGGTTGCCACACGTCGCCGCATCTGCTCGCGTTCAATGAGCGCGCGCGCGTGAACGGCGCGGACGCCTCCGACGCCGACCTGCTCGAGCATTTCGAAGCAGTGGAAAAGGCGCGTGCGAGCCTGACGGAGCCGGTTTCGCTGACCTACTTCGAATTCACCACGCTCGCGATCCTGCGGCTTTTCGCGTCGCGCGGGCTCGATGCGGTCATCCTCGAAGTCGGTCTGGGCGGGCGGCTCGACGCGGTGAACATCATCGATACCGACTGCGCGATCGTGACCAGCATCGACATCGACCACACCGAGTACCTCGGCGATACACGCGAGAAGATCGGTTTCGAGAAGGCGGGCATCTTCCGCGCGGGCAAGCCGGCGGTTTGCGGCGACCCGTCGCCGCCGCAGAGCCTGATCGACCATGCGCGGACGGTCGGCGCCGATTTGTGGCTCGTCGGGCGCGATTTCCGTTACGAGGCGCAGCCGGGCAACGAGCGCCAGCAGTGGAGCTACATCGGGCGGTCGCAGCGCCGTGCCGCGCTCGCCTATCCGGCGCTGCGCGGCGCCAATCAGCTGATCAATACGTCGGCCGCGCTCGCCGCGCTCGAAGCGTTGCGCGAGCGCATTCCGGTGTCGGCGCAGGACATTCGCCTCGGGCTCGCGAACGTCGAGCTGCCGGGCCGCTTCCAGGTGCTGCCGGGCAAGCCGCAGATCATCCTCGACGTCGCCCACAACCCGCACGCCGCCGCCGTTCTCGCGCAAAACCTCGGCAACATGGGCTATTTCCCGTACACCTACGCGGTGTTCGGAGCAATGGGCGACAAGGACATCGCGGGAGTCGTGTCGGAGGTGCGGGGTGAAATCGACCACTGGAACGTCACCGGGCTGCCGACGCCGCGGGCCGCGTCGCCCGGCGCGCTGGAGACGGCGCTGCGCGATGCCGGCGTCAACGACAGCGCCGACAGCAGCGTTACACGATTTGCAGCGCCCGCCGAAGCTTTTCAAGACGCGCTAAAGAGAGCGTCCGAAAATGATAGAATTTTGGTTTTCGGCAGTTTCTATACGGTAGCCGGCGTGATGGCCTACCGAAAATCGCAGCATCACTGAGACGGATGGCCGTCAAGCCTCTCGCACCTAGCCATACATGGGACTTTTCTCGTTCGGCAAGAAAGACGACGCACCTTCCGGTCGCGACGCATATTCCGACTCCTCACGCGGCTCGCGTCAGACGGTCCGTACGGAGCGCCGGACCCGGCGCACCGAGCGCCCCGACGCCGACGCCATGATGCTCGACCCCACGCTTCCTGAAAAACAGCGGGCCCGCCGCCGCCTCGTCGGCGCGGTCGCTCTGGTGCTCGCCGCCGTGATCGTCCTGCCGATGGTGCTCGATTCGCGGCCGAAGCCGGTCACCGACGACATCGCCATCGACATTCCGAACCGCCCCGCGCCGGCCGCGAAGGCGGGCAGCAAGGCACCGGCCGACGTGGACACGCAGGCTGGCGTCGCGCCCGACGGCCCGGCGCCCGCCGCCGACAACACCGCTCCCAATACCTCCGCCAACGCCGCCGCCGGCGTGGCGAAGCCGGAAACGAGGCCCGAGACGAAGGCGGCTGAATCGAAAGCGCCGCAAGCGAAGGTACCCGACACGGCCGCCGCGCAGGCGAAGCCCGAGCCGAAGGCACAGGCCAAGGCGGAGCCGAAGCCCGCTGCCGCGCCGCCCGCCGCCGTCGCGAGCCAGCACGCGAAGCCGGCCGCCGATGCGTCGGAGGAAGTCAACGCGAACACGAATGCAAGCACCGCGAACACCCCGTCCTCACCGCCGGGGAGCCGTTTCGTCGTGCAGATCGGCACGTTCGACGACGAAGCCGCCGCGCAGAACTGGGTCGCGAAGTTGAAGTCGGCCGGTGTGCCCGCATATACCGAGCACCGCAAGCAGGCGGACGGCTCCACGCGCACGCTGTTGCGCGCCGGCCCGTTCGCCGACCGCGCGGCTGCCTCGGCGGCGCTCGTGAAGGTGCGCCAGGCGGGTCTCGGCGGCGGCAACAAGTCGTCGGCGAACTAGCCGCCCGATGTTTACGAGCTTCGATTACGCGGTGATGGCCGTCATCGGCCTTTCCGCCACGCGCGGCATGTGGCGCGGGTTGCTCGCCGAGGCGTTCGGACTGATCGGCTGGATTGCGGCGCTCTTCATCGCCGGGCATTTCGTGGGCGTCGTCGTGCCCTATATTCCGGCCAACTGGCCGGGCGGCGCGCTGACGCAATGGCTGATCGCGTTCCTGCTGGTCGTCGCGGCGGTGCTGCTGGTTTCGAGCGTGCTGTCGGCGCTGCTCACGCGGATCACCGAAGTCACGGGTCTGCGCGGCGTGGACCGGTCGCTGGGATTGCTGTTCGGCCTCGCGAGAGGCGCTATATTGGTAGTGGTGCTGGTCGCCCTCGCAGGCTTGACCGAACTGCCGCAGAAGGAATTTTGGCGCAATGCGCTGCTCAGGCCGGTTGCCGAGCAAGGCGTGCGCGAATTGAAACCGCTGCTTCCCGATACGCTCGCCGCGTATGTGCACACCTCATCGGACGTCCCGAGCGACGTTGCGCGAGACAGCGCACAATAACGAACGGCTGGCTACACGAGGAACCGCGACGGATCGGCGCGCTGCCGATGCGGCCTTGTGCCCGGTTCCGCCGGCCCGCATCCCGTCGTTCCGACACGCCTCTGGACCCGTTTCGACTCTTTGAAGGACATGCCATGTGCGGCATCGTAGGTGTAGTTTCCCAAAGCCCCGTCAACCAGCTGATCTATGACAGCCTGCTGCTTCTGCAGCATCGCGGTCAGGACGCCGCCGGCATCGCCACGGCGAACGGCAATAATTTCCACATGCACAAGGCGAACGGCATGGTGCGCGACGTGTTCCGCACGCGCAACATGCGCAGCCTGCCGGGCAACGTGGGCATCGGTCAGGTGCGCTATCCGACGGCCGGTTCCGCGTCGAGCGAGGAAGAAGCCCAGCCGTTCTACGTGAACGCACCGTTCGGCCTCATCCTCGCCCACAACGGCAACCTGACCAACTGGCTGCAACTGAAGGACGAGATGTTCCGGATCGACCGCCGGCACATCAACACCGCCTCCGACACCGAAGTGCTGCTCAACGTGTTCGCGCACGAACTGCAGCTCGCAAGCTCCGGCCTGCAGCTCGATCCGGCCGCGCTCTTCAAGGCCGTCTCCGGCGTGCACCGGCGGGTGAAGGGGTCGTATGCGATCGTCTCGCTGATCGCGGGCTACGGGCTCGTCGCGTTCCGCGATCCGTTCGGCATCCGTCCGCTCGTGATCGGCAAGCTGGAAACGGCGACCGGCGTCGAATGGATGGTGGCGTCGGAATCGGTGGCGGTGGAGGGCATCGGCTTCGAGTTCGTGCGCGACGTGGAGCCGGGCGAAGCGATCTTCATCGACAACGACGGCAACCTGCACAGCCATCAGTGCGCCGACAAGCCGTCGCTGAACCCCTGCATCTTCGAACTCGTTTATCTCGCGCGCCCGGATTCGTGCCTCGACGGCGTGCCGGTCTACAACGCGCGCCTGCGCATGGGCGACTACCTCGCCGAGAAGATCAGGCGCGTGCTGCCCGACGTGCCGATCGACGTCGTGATGCCGATTCCCGATTCGTCGCGCCCCGCGGCGATGCAGGTCGCGGCGAAGCTCGGCGTGGAGTACCGCGAGGGCTTCTTCAAGAACCGCTACGTCGGCCGCACGTTCATCATGCCGGGCCAGGCGGTGCGCAAGAAATCGGTGCGCCAGAAGCTGAACGCGATGGGCATCGAGTTCAAGGGCAAGAATGTGCTGATCGTCGACGACTCGATCGTGCGCGGCACGACTTCGCATGAAATCGTGCAGATGGCACGCGATGCCGGCGCGAAGACGGTGATTTTCGCGTCCGCGGCGCCGCCGGTGAAGTTCCCGAACGTGTACGGCATCGACATGCCGACGCGCGGCGAACTCGTCGCACACGGCCGCACCGACGACGAAGTGGCGCGCATGATCGGCGCCGACTACCTCGTCTACCAGGACGTGGAAGACCTGAAGCAGGCGATCCGCGACATCAACCCGGCGCTCGGCGAGTTCGAGGCGTCGTGCTTCGACGGCAACTACATCACCGGCGACGTGACGACGGACTACCTCGACCGCATCGAGACCGCGCGCCTCGCACCGCAGTCGCAGTCGGACCGTGACGCCGCGAGCGAAGCGCAGGACGGCGGCATGGCCCGCTCGCAACTGCACTTGCAGTTGTCGGTGGAGTAACTCCGCCCGGCACGGTGCGGGCCTGGCCCGCGCCGTGTTAGCATCGGGACTTGCGTCGATTTGAGATCAGCTTGCGGACGCGGGGCCATGCCGGCAGCGGCACGAACCCCAAACAGCTAAAGCGAAACGGTGGCGACACCGCACCGCGACACGCTTTTCCGCACGAGCCCGCTTCTGTCGACGCACAAGCGGGCTTTTTTGCGCCCTGCGTTTTATGCCCTGCGTCTTGTGACCTGCAGCGCGATTACGGGCAAGACAGGGAACGACGAACACACGAACGGACAACACGAACATGGACGACAACCTGAACTTCGATACGCTCGCCGTGCGCGCCGGCACGCTGCGCAGCGACTTCAACGAGCATTCGGAAGCGCTCTTCCTCACGTCGAGCTTCTGCTTTTCGAGCGCCGCCGAAGCCGCCGAGCGCTTCAAGAACGCGGAAGAGGCGTACACGTACTCGCGCTTCACGAATCCGACCGTCACGATGTTCCAGAACCGCCTCGCCGCGCTCGAAGGCGGCGAGGCGTGCATGGCGACGGCGTCCGGCATGGCCGCGATCATGTCGGTGGTGATGTGCACGATGCAGCAGGGCGATCACCTCGTCAGCTCGAAAAGCCTGTTCGGATCGACGGTCGGCATGTTCACGCAGATCTTCACCAAGTTCGGCATCACGACGACGTTCGTCGACCCGACCAATCTCGACGAGTGGCAGAACGCCATCCGCCCCGAGACGAAGATGTTCTTCCTCGAAACACCGTCGAACCCGCTGACCGAAATCGCCGATATCGAAGCGATCGGCAAGATCGCGAAGTCGGCGGGGGTGCTCTTCGTCGTGGACAACTGCTTCTGCAGCCCGGCGCTGCAGCAGCCGCTCAAGCTCGGCGCGGACGTCGTCATGCATTCGGCCACCAAGTTCCTCGACGGCCAGGGCCGCGTGCTCGGCGGCGCGCTCGTCGGCTCAAAGCAGTTCATCATGGAGAAGGTGTTTCCGTTCGTGCGCAGCGCCGGGCCGACGCTCTCTGCCTTCAACGCGTGGGTGCTGCTGAAGGGCATGGAGACGCTGTCGCTGCGCGTCGAGAAACAGTCGGCGAATGCGCTCGAAATCGCGCGCTGGCTTCAGACGCATCCGGCCGTCGCCCGCGTGTTCTACCCGGGGCTGGAGTCGCATCCGCAGTACGCGATCGCGAAGAAGCAGCAGAAGGCGGGGGGCGCGATCGTCTCGTTCGAGCTGAAGGGCGCGACGCAGGAGGAGCAGCGCGCGAACGCATGGCGCGTGATCGATTCGACGAAGCTCTGCTCGATCACCGGCAATCTCGGCGATACGCGCACGACCATCACGCATCCGTCCACGACGACGCACGGCCGTCTCACGCCGGAAGTGCGCGAAGCGGCGGGGATTCGGGAAGGGCTGATCCGGCTTGCGGTCGGGCTGGAGAATGCAGCGGACATCCGCGCCGATCTGGAGCGCGGGCTGAACGCGTAACGAAGAACCGGGAGGAAACCGCGGCGGGTGACGCTCAGTGCCGCCCGCTGCGCCACTGCCCGGGCGCCATGCCGAAGCGTTTCGTGAACGCATGGGTGAACGCGCTCTGGTCGGCGAAACCGACCGTGAGCGCGATATCCGAGAGCGTCTCGCGCGGATCGGCGAGCAGCGTGAGCGCCGCATCCAGCCGCAGCCGGTTCAGGTAGCGATGCGGCGTTTCGCCGAATGCCTCGTTGAACAACTGGTGAAAGCGCCGCATGCCGAAGCCGCAATGTGCGGCCAGATCGGCGACGCGCAGCGGCTCGGACAATTGCGCGCGCAGCCAGCGGTCGATGCGGGCAAAGTCGAGGCCGCGCGCTTCGTCGAGACGCGCATCCGAAATCAGCGCGCCGCACAGATGCGTCGCGGCCTGCCATGCGAAGCGGTTCGCAAGCGCCGTATCGTGCGCTTTTACGCCCATCGCCACGCCCTGCACGAGCCGCGTCACCTGCGGATCGATCCCGATTGCCCGCGCCCGCTCGAAAAACCGCTCCGGCACGGCCACGGACGAAAACGGCAGATCGAGCACCAGCTGCCGGTTCTCACCCGCCGCCCAGTATTCGTGCCGTGCGCCCGCCGGAATGATCCAGGCGCCGTGGCAGTCGATGCGCTGTTCGCGCCCTTCGACCGCCATCGCCATCTCGCCGTCGAGACCGAGCACGATCTGATGGAAATCGTGCACGTCCGACGCCTCCACCGCGTCGTAGCGGCGCACCGAGACGGACGGGACGATGAGCGGCGCGTGCTTCATCGCGCGTTCAGACGTCGAGCAGTTCCACTTCGAACACGAGCGTGGCGTTCGGCGGAATCACGCCGCCCGCGCCGCGCGGGCCGTAGCCGAGTTGCGGCGGAATCGTCAGGCGCCGCACGCCGCCGACCTTCATGCCCTGCACGCCTTCGTCCCAGCCCTTGATCACCATGCCGCCGCCGAGCACGAACGCGAACGGGTCGTTGCGGTCCTTGCTGGAATCGAACTTCTGGCCATCGGTGAGCCAGCCGGTGTAGTGCACGCTCACCGTCTTGCCGGCGACGGCTTCCGCGCCCTCGCCCACGGTGACGTCTTCGTACTTGAGACCCGAATCGGTTGTGACAGTCGACATAAATGCTCCCTGTAAGTCCGGCGGTCGCCGGTGGTATCTGGAACCCGTATTGTAGGGCCTCGTGCGAATGCGGGAGCGAGCACGGCATTTGCTGAGGTCCGGGCACGCCGTCCCGAAATTGCCGGTGACAAAGCCGCCGAACCGGCACCGCGGGCCTTCTGGACGGTCACTTATAATGATCTTGCGTCCTGAAAAAGGCCTGGCAACACTGAACCCGCAGGGATTTTCAATCGTGACAACGTCATTTTCCGGAGCGCTCGAACCGGGGCAGCCGGGGCCCGGCGATGCGCCGGTCGCCGGCACCGACGGCCTGCTCGTGCTCGATGCCGCCCAGCGCTGTATCAGTGCCGACGCCGTCTTTGCCCACATCTTCGATCTCGATGTGCACGCGCTGGAAGGCCGCGCGCTCGCCGACACGGCGCTGCCGGGGCCGCTCTCCGCGATCCTCGCCGAGACCGCCGACGCCGCGCTCGCGGCGAACGGAGCGCGCCGCGCGCAGGTCTCGCTCGACGACGGCGGCACCGTGCGCAGCTTCGCGATTCTCGCGCTGCCCGCCAGTGAATCGGTCACGCTGATTGTTTCGCCGTGCGGCGGCGCGGCGCCGGGCGCGGGTGAAAGCCGGGAGCGCATCGCGCATCTTCGCGCCGAGGCGGCGCTCTTCATGCGCGACCACGTGCTGTCGATCGTGTCGCACGATCTGCGCGGCCCGCTCAACGCGATCCACAGCTGGGGCTACGTGCTCGAGCGCAAGGTCGATGCCGCCGATGCCGCCGCCCAGCGCGCGCTCGCAGGCATCCGCTCGGGGGTCGAGCAGCAGGTGCAGCTGATCGAACGATCGGTCGACAAGACGCGCGCCGAGACGCGCACGCTCGCGCTGTCGCTCGCGCCGGCCGCGATCCGCACGCTGATCGAGCGTGCCGCGGCGCTTGCGCGCGCGAGTCTCGGCGACACGCGCGGCGTGACGGTGAGCGTCGATTCGACGCTGGCGGAGGAGCAGGTGGAAGGCGACGCCGAGCGGCTCACGCAGGCCCTCTGGCTGATGCTCGCGTTCGCGGTGGAGGCGAGCGGGCGCGGCGCCCCGGTGGTCCTGTCGAGCAACGTGGACGGCGGCGCGTGGCTCGCGCAGGTGCGGTTCACGGCATCCACGGCCGCGCTCGTCGACGACCAGTTGCCGCATGCGCTCGAAGCCTTCGCGCGCAGGCAGGCGCTCGAGCCGCGCGAGGGCGGGCGGATCGCGTGGGCGCTCGCGCTGTGCAAGCGCGTCGCCGAGGCGCATGGCGGCGGTTTCGAGCACGCCGACATCGCGGACGGCGCGCCGGTCGCGCTGACTTTGCGCGTGCCGCTCGCGGGCATGTAAGTTTTCTTCCGATCCGCCGGCGCCCCTATACTGACGCTTTCCATTTCGAAAGAGAGTTGCTTTGGCTCAGGTTGTTGCGCTCGTCGGTGCATTGTTGCTCGTCGCGCTGAACGGGTTTTTCGTGGCGGCCGAGTTCGGGCTCGTCAAACTGCGCGCGACGCGCGTCCAGGCGATCGCGCGGACCAACGGGCTTCCCGGGCGCGTGCTCGCGAAGGTTCACGGACAGCTCGACGCCTATCTTTCGGCGTGCCAGCTGGGCATCACGCTCGCGTCGCTCGGATTGGGGTGGATCGGCGAGCCGGCCTTCGCCACGCTGCTGCATCCGCTCTTTGCGCTCGCCGGCATCGAGTCCGAGCAGGTCATCCATTCGATCTCGCTCTTTTTCGCCTTTTCAGTCATTTCGTTCCTGCATATCGTCGTCGGAGAACTGGCGCCGAAATCCTGGGCGATCCGCCGCTCCGAGCAGGTGGGCCTGTGGCTCGCCATGCCGCTCTACGGCTTCTACTGGCTGATGTACCCGTTCATCTGGGTGCTGAACACGAGCGCGAACTGGGTGCTGCGCCTTTTCGGCCTGTCGGACGAACACGGCCATGACGCGCTCTATTCCACCGACGAACTGAAGCTCATCCTGCGCGGCCGGCGTCTTGGCGGCGCGTCGGCGTATAACGCGGACGAGTGGAACACCATCGCGCATTCGCTCGACTTCAGCCGCATGACGGTGTCCGACCTGATGCGGCCCGCGCACGAGATGGTCGGGCTGCGCAACGACGTGCCGATGCGCGACAACCTCGTCGTGATCGCGCGTCACCGTTTCAGCCGCTACCCGCTCTTCGCCGACGGCTCGGGCGAACGCGTGCTCGGCATGATCCACCTGAAGGACCTGCTGCTCGCGCGCGACGGCGTGGGCCGCGGCATCACGCTCGGCATCGCGAAGACCGAGCCGGGCAAGACCGACAAGCTGGACAAGTACGTGCGTCCGGTGCAGTACGTGTCGCCGAAGCTCTCCGCGCTCGAACTGTTCCGGCGCTTTCGCAAGGGTGCGCCGCATTTCGCGCTGGTCGGCAGCAAGGGCGCGAAGCCGATCGGCTTTCTCACGCTCGACAACCTGCTCGCCGCGCTCGTCGGGCAGATTCACGACGAGTTCCGCCAGGGCGACGCCGACTGGTCGCGCATGGACGACGGCACGCTGATGGGCAAGGGCAGCCTGCCGGTGGTGTCGCTCGAGCGCGCGCTCGGCATCGATATCGACGAAGGGCGGGCCGAATCGGTCGGCGGCCTCGTGATCAACGCGCTCGGCGACTTGCCGAACGAAGGTCAGCGCGTGGAGTTCGACGGATTCGATATCGTCGTGAAGAAGATGAACGGGCCGCGCATCGTGCTGGTGCGCGTCTATCCGCGCGAGGAGGCGGTGGAGGCAGCCGATTAGCGAGGCGGCGCGTTTTCAGTACGGCATTTCGTCGAACGGACCCGCCTCGGCCGGGTATCGCGCGCGCTTGAGCCACGCCTTCAGCGTCTTGATGCTGTCGAACATGTGCAACAGGTCGCGTTCGATTACCTGAATGTTGTGCCTGAGCGTGGCGATATCGTCTTTCATCAGGCGCATGGCGCTTTTCGGAGTCAGGGCGGTGAACGGCGGCAGCCCGAACGATTCGACGAAACCCGTTTCCACGTGCCTGATTTCCGCATCCAGTTCGGCTAGCTGCTCCTTCAGAATCGCGTTGTAGTGCTTCAGCCGGTCTTCGCCGATGTTGTTGAGCGCATCCTGGTCGATGTGCTCCAGTTCCAGCTGAAGCTCCAGCAATTGCAGCAGATTGTTCCGCTCGTAGGCGTGGTTGACCCGCTGCATCAGCGCGGTCTTGCGGGCGCGCTCCTCCGGATCGGATTCGCGATCGGGATGCAGCGCGCTCGCGAGCTTGCGATACACCTCCCGCACCGACAGGCTGAGCTGCGCCTGCTCGGCCTCCCGCGCCTGCTCCCGCTTCGCCTGCGCGGCCGATCGCCGGGCGGTTTGCCTGCGGTGGGCCTTCTGTGCCTGACGCACCTCGTCTTCCGCTTGCTGCTGCGCCTCGAGGATGGACGATATGCGCTCAGCGACGTCTTCGGGAGAGTTCAGGTCCACGTCGTCGCCCAGTTCCACGCCGAATATGTCCTCGACCATCGCTTTCGCGTCTTCCAGCCGGGCGGCCGTCTCGGCGTCGAAGTCGCTGCCGCTGTGGCGCTGGTAGATCGCCTTGAGTTGCGCGTCATCGCGAACGGAGAGGAGGTCGCTGGCCGTCTCGACGATCAGTTGCGCGATCAGCCGCCGCTCCGCACCCGTGAGTCCCTTCTGGTCGCAGGCCAGATCGAGCTGCTGCACCATGCGCATCCGATGCTCGTCGAACGTCTGCTGCAAGGGCCTGAGGTCGGCGGCATATTTCTGGTGGATCGCGGGAATGGCGTCTTCCCAGGCTTGCAGCAGCGCGCGTTTTTTATCGATTCGCGCGATCAGGCTGTTGAAAGCCTTCTGCATCTTCGACAACGGGGATGCGCCGTGATCAGGCGCAATGCTGACGATCTTTTGTGATGGTTTGTGCATGACGGCGGGGCGAGCGGGTACGAAGGAGAGCGTCGGCCGATTTTAGCCCGCGCGCGTCCGGCCTTCGAGTGCGACCGTTCGGCAGCGCGCGAAGGCAATAGGGAGCTTCAAGGCGCTCCCCGGACCGGCGAGGAGCGCCTTGAAGCTCCGACGCCCTGAAGCAGGGTGCAAAAACGGCGCAAATGAAACCGCTCAAGGCCTGGGCACGCCTTCTTCCACGAGCAGCGCCACCGGCATGGCGGCGAGCGCATCCCGCACGAACAGACGCTCGCCGTCCGCCTTCGGTGCCCCGGGGCTCAGCCAGTCGAAGAGGGCGCGCGAATCCAGCGCCTGCGGCAGCAGCACGGCGGTATCGCCCCATCGGTCGGCATCGACGAGCGGCAGGTCGCCGCCGCCGGAAAGTAGCGGCTCGGCGAGCCGCGTTGCAATGACGATGGCATAGGCGCTGCCCGCATGGCGCGCGTAGGCAATCACGCGATCCGCGTGTGCTCCCTCCACTGTCAGCGGCACGTACGCGCCCTGCGCGAACAGCGACGCCGCGTGCTGGCGCAGCGCGAGCGCGCGCCGCACCAGCGCGAGCTTCACGCGGCCGTCGCGCCAGTTCGGCATCTGCGCGGACGGCGGTCCCTGTTCGTCGCATTGCGCGAGCCACGCGCGCCGCTCCTCGAAATCGACGGGCCGCCGGTTGTCGGGATCGACCAGGCTGAAATCCCACAGCTCCGTGCCTTGGTAAAGATCCGGCACGCCCGGCGACGTGAGGCGCAAGAGCGTCTGCTGGAAACTGTTGATCGCGCCGTTGCGCGCGATGCGCGCAACGAACTCCGGCAGCTCGCGCAGAAAGCCGTCGCGTCTTTGCGGCGCGACGATGTCGAACAGAAACTCGCGGCAGGCGTTCTCGTACGCCTCGTCGGGTGCGAACCAGCTCGTGCGCAGCTTCGCCTCGCGCAGCGCTTTCAATTGCCATTGCGCGACGCGCCCGGCCAGTTCGCGCACGCCGGACTCGTCGTCGGGGGAGAGCGTCGGCGGCCAGCAGCCGACGAGCGTCTGATACAGCATCGCCTCCTCGCCGGGACCGGGTGCCCAGTTGGTGTCGCCGTCGCCTGCCGGGCGCCGCAGCGGCGCGTTCAGCGTGGACCACTGGCGCAGCGTGGCCGCCCATTCGTCGGGAATCTCGCTCAGCGCCGCGATGCGGGCGCGCACGTCCTCGCCGCGCTTGTGATCGTGCGTCGCCGTGGCGAGCAGCGCGTGCGGATACACCTTCGAGCGCTCCAGGTTGCCGCGGTGAAACGCTTCGACCGACAACGCGAATTCGCCCGGATCGGCGCCCACTTCGTTGCGCGAAAGCAGCCGCCCGTACCGGTAGCACGCCGTGTCTTCGACGGCCTTCGCCGCCACCGGCGAGGTCAGCTGCGAAAAGAGCGTCTGCGCGGTGCGCCGCTGCGAACCGCTCGACCCCGGCACGTTCGCCTGCTGCGCGGCGGCCTGATTGCGCTCACGTTCACGGTCACGCTCACGTTCGCGCCCTCGTTCGGCCGCGCGTTCCCGGGGGCGTTCGGCGGCGGGCGGCGCTTCGTCGGCGAGCTTGCCGCCCAGCCATTGCGCGACCTGATCGAGCACCACTTGATCGGCGCGCGACAGCACGGCACGCGCCGCCTCGAGCGCCTTCGAGAAATAGCCCTCGTCTTCCGGGCTGCGCACTGCGTTCACCGGATAGATGCGGTACACCGGAAACTGCACGACGAGCTCCGCCACCGCGCGGCGCAGCGACGCGTAGGTGAAATCGCGCGTGGCCGGGGTATCGCGTGCGATGCGATGGAGCGCCCGTGACACCCGGTCCAGTTCCGCCGACAGGTTTTCCGCCAGAATCTTGCGCCGCGCGACGAGCGCTTCTTCCGCGAAGTGCGCGCTGCGCCCGGACAGCTCGGCCCACACCTGCGCGAGCGGCTCGGCGCCGCGCGGGTCGTGCAGCAGGGCGCCGACATCGTTCATGAAGTCGTAGCCGGTCGTGCCGTCCACCTGCCAGTCGCTCCTGAGCGGCTCGCCGCGCGCCAGGATCTTTTCGACGACGAAATACGTGCGCCCGTCCTGCAGCGCCGCCGGGCGCTTAGGCGCGAGTTCTTCGAGCCGCTGGCGCAGGCGCTGGCAATATTCGCGGGGCTCGGCGAGGCCGTCGACGTGATCGATGCGCACGCCGTCGATGAGCCCTTCGGTGAAGAGCCGGAAGATCAGCGCATGCGACGCCTCGAATACCTCCGGCCGCTCGACGCGCACGCCGCCGAGCGTGCTGACGTCGAAAAAGCGCCGCCAGTTGACTTCGTCGGCGGCGGTGCGCCACCACGCGAGCCGGAAATGCTGGCGCTCGAGCAGGCGATGCAGGCGCTCGCGGCCTTGCGGCGAATCGGCGGCGTGCGCGGCGAGGATGGCGTCGATGGCGGCCTTCCCGCCTTCAGTCGCGGCGATCGTCGCGAGCGCGGCGCGCGCCTCGTCGGCGCGCGGCTGGTCGGCGGGCTGGGTCGAGAGGCCGTTGAAGCGCTGCGCGAGTTCGGGCGCCTCCTGAAGAACCGACGGATAGTCGACCGGGCACACCGGAAACGTGTGCGCGTAGTACTCGATCACGAACCGCCCTTCGTCCGCGCGGAACGCGAGCCGGATATTGCCGCCCTGCAGTTCGTCGCCGTACGCGGCGCCGAGGAACGGCGCGAGCACCTTGCCGCGCAGCGCAGGATCGGGCGAATGCCAGTCCACGTCGAAAAAGCGCGCGTGCGCGGCGTGACGGCCCCATTCGAGAATATCGAGCCACCACGCGTTTTCCGACCCGCCCACGCCCATGTGATTCGGCACCACGTCGACGATCAGCCCCATCTCTCGCGCGCGCAGTTTCTCCACGAAGCGCCTGAGCCCCTCCTCGCCGCCGAGTTCCGGGTTCACGCGCGTGTAGTCGACGGTGTCGTAGCCGTGCGCGGAGCCGCTCGTCGCCGTGGTGATCGGCGACGCATAGGCGTGGCTGATTCCGAGCGCCGCGAAGTAGTCGACCTGGGCGGCGGCGTCGTCGAAGGTGAAGCCCTTGTGGAGCTGCAGCCTGAGCGTGGAGCGCGGTGCGGTCATGTCGATTCGGCCGGTGGGGGGGTGAGGGTGGAGCGGGCCCGCGCGCTGTCCACGGCAAGGAGCCGGTCCGCGAACGCGTCGTCGAGAAAGAGTTCGTCGACCGGCACGACGAGCCGGCGCCGCCAGTTCGGATGCTCGTCGATGGAGCCGGGCAGGTTCGGCTGCTCCGTCAGCGCGAGCAGGTCTTCCAGCGGATACGTGACGAGCGGCGCGGGCGTGGCGGCCACGAAGGCGAGCGCTTCGTCGACAGGCGCGCTTTCCACCGGCGGCGCGCTCACGTCGGGCGGGGCGACGCCCGCATCCTGGAACGCGCGCCACAGATGCTCGCGATCCGCCGCGCGTTCCTCCATCGCAAGCGCGACGGGGTCGCGGCCGTCCGCGCGCGCGGCCGTCTGCCCGATCTTCGAGCGCCACACGATGTCCTCGCCGCGCCACCAGCCGGTGACGGTCGGCAGATCGTGCGTCGTGGTCGTGGCCGTGACGCCGCGGTCCCACGCCTGCGGCGGCTTGAAGCCGTCGCCTTTCTCGGCGCGCTCGAACCACAGCACGCGTATGCCGAGCAGGCCGTGTTCCGCGAGCCGGCCGGTGAAGCCGGGCGGCACCGTGCCGAGATCCTCGCCGATCACGATCGCGCGGTGCCGCCACGATTCGAGCGCGATCAGGCGCAGCAGGTCGTCGAACGGATAGCGCAGGTAGGCGCCGTTCTTCGCGCTTTCGCCGTCGGGCACGAGCCACAGGCGCCGCAGCCCGAGGATGTGGTCGATGCGGATGCCGCCCGCGCGCGCGAACGCGCAGCGCAGCATGTCGATGAACGCCGCGAAGCCCTGCGTGCGCATCGCGCGCGGGGAAAACGTCGTGAGGCCCCACGACTGCCCGGCCTGGTTGAAGAGATCGGGCGGCGCGCCGACCGACACGCCCGTCAGCATTTCATCGCGATACGACCATGCGTGGCTGCCCGCGCTGTCGCAGCCGACGGCGAGGTCCGCGACGAGTCCGATCGCCATGCCCGCGTCCTGCGCGGCGTGCTGCGCATGCGCGAGGCCCTTCGCGGCGAGCCATTGCATGAAGAGGTAGAAGTCCACTTCGCGCCGGTTCGCTTCGGCAAAAGCGGCGACCGCGTCGCTGCGCGGGTCGCGCAGGTCGTCGGGCCAGTTGCGCCAGTGGCCGTCGCCCCCCGACGCCAGTTGCGCGGCCTGCAGCGCCTCGAAGCGCGCGTGGTCTTCCAGCGCGCGCCCGCCGCTTTCGACGAAGGCGGCGAAGTCCTTCGCGAAGGGCGAATCGTGGTCGCCGAGGAACGTCTCGAACAGCGCGCGCAGCACGGCGAGCCGAGCCTTCATCGCGCGCGGCCAGTCGATCAGCGACAGGTCCTCCAGCGCGGCGAATTCGTCGGCGACACCGGCCGCCGCGATCGCGGCGCGAGCCGCGCGCGCGCCCAGCACGGCGGCCGGATCGATATGCGCGATGTTCAGAAAGAGCCGCGACGACGGCGAGTACGGGCTGAACTTCTGCGGCTCGGCGCTGAACATCGCGTGCATCGGGCTGATCGCGACCGCGTGGCTGCCGCGCCTGGCGGCCTCCACGGCGAGCGTCGCGAGGGCCGAGAAGTCGCCGATGCCGCCGTCGCCCGCGCGGCGCAGCCCGTACACCTGTGCGGCCACGCCCCAGAGCGGCGGGGCGCTGCCGCTCGCGGCCCCGTCCGTGCCTTCGTGCAGCGCGCGCCAGGCGTCGTCGATCGTGTAGCAGCGCGGCGGGGCGACGGCGAGCGTCGTGTGGTGGTCGTTGATGACGAGCGTGTGATAGCCCGGCTCCGACACCGGCGAGAGCAGCGCGATCTCGCCCTTGGGCGACGTGAAGCGGCCGTCGATCACCGCGCCGCTTTCCAGTTCGATGCGGTAGCGCGCGCCCGACTTCGCCGCCGAGACGGGCAGCGCGATCCCGCGGTCCACCTCGGCCGTGATGAGCGGCGGGAGCTTGCGGCCGGTGAGCTCGGCGTCGAGGACCGAGAGGCTGTGCTTGAGCTGCGTGGCCGTGCCGCATGGCAGGCCGAGCCGTTCGAGCAACACGCGCAGCGTGGATTCCGGCACGCGGCGCGTGCTCTTGTGCGCGTCCTGCCATTCGACCTCGAAGCCCGCCCGGGCGGCGAGCGTTTCGATCGTGCTCATCGGGATGCTGGCTGGTTTGCTGGACGTCGGGCTCACGAGATTTTCCGTTGGGCCGTGGTGTTTTCGAAGCGCCGGGCATCGTGTGCGATGGCGTATTCGTTGACGTCGCCCGTCAGCCACGCGACGAACGTGCGTTCGCCCAGCTCGCCGCGCTTCACGCGATCCTGCGCGCGGGCGGGCGTCTCGAAAATGATCTTGCCGGGCGGCGTCTCCGCCAGCGCGACGGGCGTGTCGCCGAGATTGAGCGCGACGCTCAACGTTTCGCCGTCGCAGAGCTTCCAGCGCGCGACGAGCGCCTTCGCATCGAGCACGCTCGCGCCGCGCGGCTTCGCGCCCGCCAGGCGCGGCGTGATCAGCTTCGCGCGCACGGCGAGCGCGGAGCGGTAGAAATGCAGCCATTCGAGGCGGCCGGGGTCGCCTTCGGCCGTGGCCTCGGCTTCAGCCGAAGCCGGCGAGGACATGCGGAACGTGCCTTCGTCGTTCGGATCGGGAATCTGCGCGCGGCGCTTTTCGTCGCTGAACGCGGAAAACTTTGCAAACTCGCGGCGGCGGCCTTCGCGCACGGCGTCGGCGAGTTCGTCGTGGTAATCGGTGAAGAACAGGAACGGCTGCTTCGAGCCGTACTGCTCCTCCATGAACAGCAGCGGAATCTGCGGCGACAGCAGCAGGAGCCCGGTCGCGGCGAACAGCGCCTCGTCCCCGACGAGCGCACGCAGACGCTCGCCCATCGCGCGATTGCCGACCTGATCGTGGTTCTGCAGGAACATGACGAACGACGTCGGCGGCAGGTGGCCGCTTGGCTCGCCGCGCGGCTTGCCGTCGTGAATCGGTGACGGATCGCCCTGGTACACGAAGCCTGCGGACAGCACGCGGGCGAGTTTCTCGATCGGCTTCTCGGCGTAGGCGCTGTAGTAGCTCTCGTCCTCGCCGGTGAGGAGCACGTGCAGCGTGTTGTGGGCGTCGTCGTTCCACTGCGCGTTGAAGTGCGCCCCGAGGAGGCTGGACGTGTTGTGCTCGTTTTCGAGCACGAGATGCACGTGGCGCCCCGTTTCGACCGAGTTGCGCACGCGGTGCGCGAGCTCGCGCAGCCACTCGTCGTCGTTGATCGCGTGGACGGCGTCGAGCCGCAGGCCGTCGAACCGGTATTCGCGCAGCCAGTAGAGCGCGTTGTCGAAGAAGAAATCGCGCACCTGCGGTCGCTCGAAGTCGATCGCGGGGCCCCACGGCGTGTTCACGCCTTCGCGGAAGAACGTCTTCGCGTACTGGCTCAGATAATTGCCGTCCGGCCCGAAATGGTTGTAGACGACATCGAGAAACACCATCAGGCCGAGGCCGTGCGCGGTGTCGATCAGGTGCTTGAGTTCCTCGGGCCGCCCGTAAGACGAATCCGGCGCGTACGGCAGCACGCCGTCGTAGCCCCAGTTGCGCGAGCCGGAGAAATCGTTGAGCGGCATCAGCTCGATCGCGGTCACGCCCAGTTCCGCCAATTCCGGCAGACGGCGCGTGACGCCCGCATAGCCGCCCATCGCGCCGACGTGCAGCTCGTACAGCACGGTTTCCTCCCACGGCCGGCCGTGCCAGTTCGTATGGGTCCAGCGGTAGGCGCGCGGATCGACGACCTCGCTCGGGCCGTGCACGTCTTCCGGCTGAAAGCGCGAGGCCGGGTCGGGCACCGCGAGGCCGTCGTCCAGCCGGTAGCGGTAGCGCGTGCCGGCGCCGCCTTCGGCTTCGGCCTCGAACCAGCCGTCGCTCGTGTACTCCATGTCGGTGAGGGCGGGAGCGGCACCGTCACGGTAAATCTCGAGTTGCACCTTCCTGCGCGACGGCGCCCAGAAGCGGTAGCGCGTTCTCGGCGTTTCGCGCGCCGCGCCCGTCACGTGCGCGCCGAACGGAAGGCAGTACGCATAGTGATGCTTGTGCGGATCGATCGGACATTCGGACATGGTTTCCTACCGTTTCGGTTGCGTTCCAGCGCTGCGCGTTCGGTTTTCAGTGCGTCGCGTCGGTGTCGGGCGGGTGGCGCGGCGTCATCGTGCCCGGATCGGGCGGCAGGGCGGTCAGAAGCCGCGGGCCCTGATGCGCCCCGGCCATCCAGACGGCCTGCCAGTCGGCGTCGCCGGTCGGCTGGGCGAGCATGACGACGACGCTGTGCGCCGCCACCGCAATCTCGCTGCCGACGAGCGGGCGCCGGGGCACTTCCGGCGCCGCGCTATCCAGGAGCACGTTCCATTCCAAGTGCGGCGCGGGCGGCGCGAAATCGAGCGGCTGCGACGAGCCGTTGAACATCATCAGGATCACGTCCGTCTCGCCGGTCAGGCCCGGCCCCGCGCGGCGCAGCGTGAGCGCGCGGCCTTCCGGGTCCTGCCATGCCTCGATCGCGAGCGCCGTGCCGCGCTCGTCGAACCAGCTTACGTCGTAAAGGCCCGGCAGCACCTCGCGATCGCCGTACAGGAAGCGCGTTTCGCGCAGCACCGGGTAGTTCTTGCGCAGTGCAACGACGCGCGCCACGTATTCCGTCAGCGCGCGGCCGCGCGGCGAGTTCGCCTGGTCCCAGTCGATCCACGAGATCTCGTTGTCCTGGCAGTACGCGTTGTTGTTGCCGCGCTGCGTGCGGCCGAACTCGTCGCCGCCGAGCAGCATCGGCGTGCCGAGCGACAGCAGCGTCGTCGCGATCATCGCGCGTGCGACGCGCTCGCGCGTCCCGACGATCGCGGGGTCGGCGGCTGGCCCTTCCACCCCCCAGTTTGCGCTGCAATTCTCGTTGTGTCCGTCGTTGTTGCCTTCCTGATTCGCCTCGTTGTGCTTGTGCTCGTAGGCGGTCACGTCCGCGAGCGTGAACCCGTCGTGCGACGCCACGAAATTGACCGACGCCCAGGGCTTCCGAAAGCGCCGGTTGAACAGTTCCGCCGACCCCGTGAGCCGCGCGGCCAGATCGGGACGCATGCCCGCGTCGCCGCGCCAGAAGCGGCGCACCCCGTCGCGGTACTTGTCGTTCCACTCCGCGAAACCCGGCGGATGATTGCCCACCTGATAGCCGTCCGGGCCGATGTCCCACGGCTCGGAGATGAGCTTGCGGGTGGAGAGGACCGGGTCCTGGCGGATGGCGTCGAAGAAGCCGGAACCGGGGTCGAATCCGTGGCCTTCGCGCCCGAGCGTCACGCCGAGATCGAAACGGAAGCCGTCGACGTTGTAGGCCGTGCACCAGTAGCGCAGCGAATCCATGACCATTTGCAGCACGCGCGGATGCGACAGGTTCACCGTGTTGCCGCAGCCGGTTTCGTTGATGTAGTGGCGCTCGTCGCCGGGGATCAGGCGGTAGTAGCTCGCGTTGTCGAGCCCGCGCCACGACACCGTCGGGCCGAGTTCGTTGCCTTCGCAGGTGTGGTTGTAGACCACGTCGAGGATCACTTCGATGCCTGCCGCGTGCAGTTGCCGCACGGCGATGCGCATTTCGTTCAGCCGGTGGGTGGAGAGATACGACGGGTCGGGCGCGAAGAACGCCGCCGTGTTGTAGCCCCAGTAATTGCGCAGGCCCCGCTCGACGAGAAAGCGGTCGTTCAGGAACGCGTGCACCGGCAGGAATTCGACGGCGGTGATGCCGAGTTTTTGCAGATGCTCGATGAACCACGGCGAGGACAGTGCCGCGAACGAGCCGCGCTCGTGCTGGCGGATGTCGTTGCGCAGCATCGAGGTGCCGCGCACGTGGGTTTCGTAGAGGATGGTTTCGCCCCAGGGCGTGTCGGGGCGCACGTCGCGGGACCAGTCGAAGGCGTCGTCGGTGACGATGCATTTGGGCATTGCGGGGGCGGAGTCGCGCCGGTCCATCGACATGTCGAGCCGGTTCGAATGCACGCGATAGCCGAAGAGCGCGTCCGACCATCGCCACGGGCCGACGAGTTTTTTCGCGTAGGGGTCGAGCAACAGCTTGTGCGGGTTGAAGCGGTGTCCCTGATGCGGCTGATAGGGGCCGTGCGCGCGAAAGCCGTAGACGGTGCCGGGATGCGCGCCCGGCAGGTAGCCGTGCCAGATTTCGTCGGTGCATTCCGGCAGGTCGAAGCGCATGAGCTCCTTGCGGCCGGTGCTGTCGAAGAGGCACACCTCGATGCGGTGGGCATTTGTCGAGAACACTGCGAAGTTGACACCCAGTCCATCCCAGTTGGCTCCGAGCGGGTAGGGCGCGCCCGGGAGCAACTTTTCGGGAAGTGCATTTGCCATTTTTTCGAGCCCTTATTTTTGCCACTGGCGCGTGTTTTGGCGCTGGCGCTTGGGTTCCTGTTTACACCGTTTGATGCGCTCGTGCTTCCATGAAACTTGCTTTGATATTGGTTTATTAGCTTCGCCCCTGTGCGGGGCGGCAGTCACTTTCTTTGCTGCTGCAAAGAAAGTAACCAAAGAAAGCAGCTATTAGCTCAGCGGTGTTAGGAGGGAAATCGCATTGATTCATTCCGAATGGCCCGACCGTCGGAGTGTCCACATCTGTGCGTTGGGCGGCTTGGTACGCGGACCCACTGCGCCCTCGCAACTCCAAAGTTCGTGGTAAGGCAATCATCCCTCCGTCCTCGCTTCGCTCCGACGCCCGGTGCGCCACAACCACTCGCTTCGTTTCATTCCTGCGTGTACCTACG
>NZ_JFHC01000076.1 GCF_000698595.1 Caballeronia glathei
TTGAACTAATTTCGCAACAGCTTCTAAGCGTTTGCCGTCAATCGAACGACCGCTTGCGAGATTGTCGGATGCACCTTGAGAGTCGACTTCGGGCGTTGACTTCACGCGAGAGCGGTCATTGCTCGACGGCCGCGGAGAAAGGTAGCGCCGATGGCTGCTTCGGACGACAACGCGTCGGACAGACACGGCGGCCGAAGGTCAGTTAGCTGCGCGTAGCCGACGTTCGAACGCCCGCATGAACGCGCCGGCCAACAACCGTAGAAGCCACGCAGCGAACTGGCTACCGGACCTGGAGCGCACATCGCTGGCTGATTTTGACGTCGTACTGGCGACATCCGATATGCAACGTTCGACGTCGGCGGAAATGATCGCCGACGTCGTCGATTTGAAATTGCCTTGGATGACGGGCTTTTCGCGTGCGGTCGCGATGACGGCTGCCCAATGTTACGCTCGGTTCACGTCGGATGACGCAGCAGGCGCGCACGTTTATCGGGCTGGATTGATTCATGGCATCGGCAGGGCCGCCGTGCCCAAAAGTGTGTGGAACCTGCCCACTCCCTTGTCGGCGAGCGCATGGGACAAGGCGCGGCTGGCGCCGTACTGGACCGAGCGCGCCGGCAAGCAGACCGGCGCGCTGGGCGAAGCAGCCGTACTTGCGTCGTATGCGTACGAACGGCAGGACGGCTCGGGGTATTTCCGCGGCGCGCGCGATCCGGCACTGACGCTGGAGGCTCGCGTGCTCGCTGCGTCGGTGGCGTCGGTGGCGTGGGTTGCGTTGCGCTCGAAGCGGCCTTCGCGCGCATCGCTGACCGACCAATCGGCCGCGCACCTGTTGCAGGGAGAGAGGCTGCAAATGGCCGGTTATGCCGCGAGGCGGTGGGTGCGCTGGTGGCGGAAGGCGTCCCATCGCCAGGCGCGCGGCAAGGGGCGCACCGCATAGTCCGCGTCCGTCTGCAAGAGAGATCGACGTCCTGCGCGCGATCTCGCAAGGTGCGAGCAACAAGGAGGCCGCCCCTGCCGGGGGGATTTCGCCTAGCGATCTTGGACGACGGACTACCAATAAATCGTCATGAATTGGACAGGAAGGAATCGTGCAACGCGATATGAATCTAGCACTGACAATATTGAAGACTTTGGAGGAACGCAAGTCCCCTCACCTCAGCGAATTTGACATCGAAGCCGCGTTGAAGGTCGCGTTCGACATTCCCAACAGAGCTGTTTAATATCAGTTGAACCTGATGTCCGATGCAAATTTCGTGCACCCGATGGGTAACGACTGGCGGCTGACCGGGGCTGGACACGACTTTTTGAATGCGGCGGTCCCGAACACCTTCGAAGCGCCTTGAAGTGCGATCGAGTACTCGAGACTTCATTCCGGGGCTCGTCTGCGTCGGGACCTTCAATGCAACCGCCTATGGAAACGCTCTTTCGAGTTCAACCAGGACGGTTTCTTCCGCCTTTGAAACCCTGCTCCCGATGCCGAGAAACCCTCCTGTCGCTCCCGCGATCGCTCGCGCGCGGCCTAGGAGGGTCGACTTGAGCGCTTGCTTGGTCTCGTCGTTCAGCGTGGCTGAAAGCGCCTGAATGTAGGCTTTCCATTTGATTAACATGTCGAGAGGCGGCGGAGCGGCAAGCCATTGCTCGAGCAGTTGATAATTCGCGTTGTCTTTGCGCAGGCCGGCTTCTTCGGCCGCAGATAGGATAGCGGTTCTCTCCTCTTTATCGATGCGGCCGTCCGCCCACGCGACCGCCACCAAGGGGATCAAGGCAAGTGCGGCCAGTGTTCCGCCCTGAAGCTTGAGAGCGACAAGTTTGTCGAGCAGGCTGTCGTCGGTGATGCCCGAAGCAACGGATAGCGCTTGCTTCCTAGTTTGCAATTCTTCCGATTCCCTTAGGGTTTGTCTAAGTGCCTCGTTTTGCTTAGCAAAAAACGACTCCTCCATCGCTTTCGCGCTGTCACCCAATTGGTCTCTGCTCATTGCTCCTCCGCGAAGAACTGAATACCGATGCGAAAGGTTATTGTAATATTTCCGCTTCAACAAAGGTGACCGTTACGTTTCTTCGCGGCCCGCTTAAATCGTACTAAAAGAGTCTGAGGTCACTCAGCGCGATCATGCTCGCCGCGTCAACGTATAGCCGCATCTTTCCAGCAGGATTTAACCCTGCTCGCACAGGACGACATCTGCGACCGAGACACGAGATGTAATCGGGGATAAATCCATTATCTAAAGTCCGATTCTTCTCACGCTCAGGGCCCCGCCCACCCATCGGGGTATCACGACGGCTGTCGTGCGCCGATGTTTCCGGGCGCTTCCTTTTCAGCCATTGCCGCCGTTGATGTCCAGTCGAACCTTTCTGTCGTGAATGACTGCTAGGGAGGAAGTAAATGCGAGGCGTGATCCACCCGTTTGAGCAACCGGATGTTAAAGATGCAGGACGAATCGCATTGGCGAGGCGTCACCGCATCAGGTGCGGAGCCTCCTCTACCAAGGACCTCAACGCAAGCACCGGCATACTGCGGGCACCGTTATGCCCGAAAACCTCTAACACAGTTTCAAATATCCTTTGACATTCAATCGGTCTTCCATAGGCAAAATAAGACATGCGCGGACCTTTCAGGATTCGACATCTCAAGAGACCGCACGCGTGATCCGACGCTCCCGATTCGAGGAAGCAAATGCGCTCGGACACGCGAACTCTTGAAATCCTACGGAGCTGATCAAAATGACGAAGACCGGCACGCTCGTGATGTCAACGATCGACCTCTCCTTTCATCACGCGGCGGCGGGCGTGGTCACTGCCATCCTGGAGAAGCACGGCGTGCACGTGATCGAGCACCGCGCGCCTCATGAAGAGGCCTTCCATCTGCTCGCGGACGGCACCGCTGACATGCTCTGCAGCGCATGGTTACCGGGTAGTCACGGCATTTACTTCGATCCCCTCGCCCATCAGTTCGAGAATCTGTCGGTTCTCTATAGCCCCTACGCGCTGTGGGGCGTGCCCGACTACGTCCCGCCCGACGCGGTGAGCACCGTCGCCGACCTGAAGAAACCCGAGGTCGTCGCAAGGATGCGCAAGCACATTCAGGGCATTGGACCGGGCGCGGGCATCAGCCGCTTTTCACGCGAAATCCTCGCGCTATACGACCTGAATGCACTTGGCTATACATTCTCTAATGGTGCGCTGGACGAATGCGTCAGCGCGTTCGAAGACGCCGTATCGAAGCGAGAATGGGCCGTGGTACCCCCGTGGCAACCACAGTATCTGCTCTTCCAAACGAAGATCAGGGAACTGGCGGAGCCCCACGGACTGCTGCGCGGAAAAGACGAGGCGACGCTCATCCTGCGCAAGTCGCGGCTCAATGACCTTCCAGCCGATGCGATTGCCGAGCTTCGCGAGACGTCGCTCGGCGACGCGGAAGTGACGCAGCTCGACCATCTGATATCGCGCGAGGGCGTGACGCCGACGCGGGCAGGTCGCGACTATCTCTCCCGCCACGGAAAACTTTGATAAAGAAATACCTTGCCATGAGCACCCGAACGCTCGCTGTTGCCGCTATCACCTCAATCGTTGCCCTTGCGGGGTTGGTCTCCGTCGACGCCGTCGCGCAGCCGAAAGCGACGGAGCAGATCATCGGAAGCGTGGAGACGGTCCATGAGTTCAATGATGCGATGCCGACCGGCGTCACACGCACGCGCGACGGCCGCCTGTTCGTCAATTACCCGCGATGGGGCGACGATGTGCCGTTCACTGTGGGCGAGATCGTGGGCGGCAAGGTGCTCGCCTATCCGGATGTGCAGTTCAACCGGGCCGACATCGCGCACGCCGAGCGCAGCCTGATCAGTGTTCAAAGCGTGGTAGCCGATTCGCGCAACCGTCTCTGGATTCTCGACACCGGTGCACCAAAGTTCGCGACGCCCATCAAGGGCGGCGCGAAGCTGGTTGCCGTCGATCTCGGGACGAACAAGGTGATCAAGACGATCGTATTCGCGGCGCCTGCGTTACTGCCGACCTCGTACGTCAATGACGTGCGCTTCGATTTCAGGTACGGCAAGGAGGGCATTGCATATCTCACGGATTCTTCGGCGAATGGTCCCGGCGGGATTATCGTGGCGGATCTCGCGAGCGGTGAGGCCTGGCGCAAGCTGACCGGCGATCCGTCGACGGGCGTCGATTCGTCCATGATCGCGATTACGGAGGGCGAAGCACTCACGACGGACGGACCCGGCGGCAAGCGAATGCCGCTGCACATCGCATCGGACGGCATTGCGATTTCCGCCGACGGTGCCACGCTCTATTACTCGCCGCTGTCGAGTCGTCATCTGTATTCGGTGCCAACCGCGCTCTTACGGGACAAGAGCGCGTCGGAGCAAGCTCTGTCGGCCGCCGTGCGCGACCTCGGCGAGAAGGGCGCCTCCGATGGACTCGAGTCGGATGCGAGCGGCGCAGTCTATGCGGGCGACTACGAGCACAACAGCATTCGCAAGCTGCTGCCGGACGGCACCTGGCAGACGATCGCTCACGATCCGCGCATACTCTGGCCCGATACGCTCTCGGTCGGCAACGACGGCTATCTCTATTTCACCGCCAACCAGTTGCACAGGCAGGCCATGTTCCATCACGGCCGCGACTTGCGGCAAAAGCCCTACACCCTCTTTCGCATCCGCATCGATGCGGCACCCGTTACACTCGATCGCTGAAGTCCACGTGTGGTGGTGCGCTCGCGTGCGAGCGCACTGGCGTGTTTCTTCATCGTTCGTTCGAAGTCAGCGGGGCGCTCGTGTATTCGCGCACGCGCGTTCTCATGAATTCACGCAGAGCCGTAACCGTAGGCGAAATCATCAGACGGTGTGGACACACGAGCCGTAGCGGGGCAAGTTCGCCCGTGAAATCGGACAGGGCGATTTCGAGTTTTCCGGCGCGCAGGCTGGCCAGTACATCGAGACGCGACTTGTAGGCGAGTCCCTTGCCGGCCAGCGCCCAGCGGTGAACGAGTTCTGCATCGTCGCTGATGCGGTCGCCGCTCACCCTCACGATCGCCGGCTGCTCCCCGCTGCGGTGAAAGCTCCAGTCCTGATAGATGGCCTCGCCGAGGGAGTAGCGCAGGCAGTTGTGCTTGACGAGGTCCGTGGGCACGACGGGCCGGCCGTGCTTGGCGAAGTATTCGGGCGAACCGCACAGCACGCGCCTGTTGTCATCATCGAGCGGCAGTGCCACGAGCGACGAGTCTTCCGGTTTTCCGTACCGCACCGCCAGATCGACAGGCTGCTTGTACAGATCGGTCAGGCGGTCTCCCAGACGGATGGTCAGCGACACGAGCGGATGCTGCTCCTGAAACTCGTCGAGCCAGCCCGAGAGCAGTGAACGTCCAAGGTCTGACGGCATCGAAAGCGACACGTTGCCCCCGATCGTCTGCCGGCACTGCGTCAGCGCATCCTGGCCCGCGTACACCGCGGCCAAGGCTTCGCGCGCATGAAGCAGATATCGCTCGCCATCTGGCGTCAGCCGCAGACTGCGTGTCGATCTCGCGATGAGCCTTGTCTTCAGCTCCTGCTCCAGCCGCTTGAGGGACGCGCTCGCGACCGCCGTCGTGACGTCGAGCTTGCGTGCCGCGGCGGTCATGCTGGCGTTGTCCGCGATGGCCACGAATATGTTGATGTCGTCGAGTCGTACCATGCGCAATTTCCGCCTTCTCAGATCTCGGTACTGTATGGACGGGACCGGGTTTGCGGCCGTTGCACGCGCCGATCATCACTGCCGCCCCAACGTGCAGGTGCCAAAGCCATCTGCGCGATTTGCTTCGTCGCGCGCACACATAAAAATCCCTCGCAGCCAAATGATACAGGCCTCATTTTTTGCATTGCGGCGGCGGCCAGGTCTGCGGCACGACGCGCGAAACTCCTCATGAAATGCGCGATGAAAAAGGGCGCGGTCGATCGACATCGAAGCGAACGGTCCCGAACGTCGAAACTCGATCGATAGCAGGGCCACCCAATATCAGCAATCGTCGTTCAGCAAATGGAGGCAGCCCATCGTGAGAATCGGCACGCTGCGTGTGGATCGCGAACATCGTCTCGCTCGGCTATCACGGTGCGGAGGATTTCAACGCAGGGCTTCCAAAATCACGACTTCCCACCGACTATCTGTTTACGGACCTATTAAATTCGTCACGGAAATATTACTTTCAATGTGCTGACGACGTCGCTGGTGTTCGCGGCGGTGAGGGCGGTCTCCCACACGATTTCGCCGGGCCGCAAGGCGCCTTACGCTGCATCAGCAAGACGAGGACCTCGCCCTGGGTCGGAGTGAGCCTGGCGCCTTCCGCCCACCCCCATGCCTGACTGCGCATTGCGTTGCTCTGCCGCAGCAGACCATGAGCCGGCCGTCCCGGTGCGCGCGCTCCATAAACGCCTTCGCTCATGGCTCTTGTTCTTCATCCGTTTGGGCGTTAGACATTCCAAGCGAGCGCCACGGCGTTGATGCCGTCAGCAGGTTGGTCCATGCTCAGTCACGGCGCTCGCGTTCTGCGCCAGAGGACGAGGGCGTGTTCACACTACCGGTGATTACGTGTAAACTCCGTGAATGGAACTTACAGAAGCTCAATTTAGAAAGATCGAACATTGTTTGCCGCGCCAGCGTGGCAACGTCAGCATGTCGAACCTTCAGGTGTTGAATGCAATTCTTTATGTTGCCGGGCATGGTTGCAAGTGGCGTGGTTTGCCGAAGCGCTTTGGCCGGTGGCACACGATCTATACGCGGATGAACCGTTGGTCCAAAAGCGGAGTGCTGGATCGCGTATTTACCGAATTGCAGCGTGCGCAGATCGTTCGGGTCAGGATCGAGGTCGTCTCGCTGAATAGCACGATCGTAAAGGCGCATCCAGATGGGACCGGAGCTTCAAAAAAAGCGGACCCCAGGCTATCGGCAAGTGCCGAGCCGGATGCACCACCAAGATTCATATGGTTGCCGCGGATGCCCGAACAGCCATAACATTCGCGCTTTCTCCCGGACAAGCCGGTGATGCGCCGCAGTGGCGCGCTTTGCTCCGAAGCCTTGGGCCACCCAGCCGGTCACTGCCGAATTGGAACGGCTGTTCCGCCGCCTGTAAGGCTTCCGGCGCATCTGCTCGTGATTCGACAAACTCGATGTCATGTTCATCGCCTTCATCAATTTCGCGCTCGTCGCCGATGGACTCAGGTAGTGTGAACACGCCTGGCAAGGCGAACGGCGCACGAAGTCATCCTTTGTAATTACACGCAGGTTGACGCGTCATTCGAAAACTCGCTTTAATTCTCGATGGAGAGGTGCTTTCGCCTCAACAGAAAACCCGTCACGAGAAATGCGTATGCAACAACTAACTGGCCATCGGCACCGTACCGATGCGGCAAGTCCCGCCCGTCCCCGCCGCGTGTGTCACCTGCCACCCGCGAGGCTGCCGTGAGCATCGCGTCGACTCCGCAGAAGAAGTCGAAGCGGCGCGGTCCATATGTGATCGCGTTGCTCGCCATCGTGCTGATCGCCGTCGTCGCACTGCATCTGCTGCGCGACAGGAAGCCCATTCACGGCGCGGCTGCGCAGGTCGTGAGCGTCGCCACGGCTACGCTCGGCACGATGCCCGAGACACTCAGCGCACTTGGCACCGTCACGCCGATCGCCACCGTCACTGTGCTGCCGCAATTGAGCGGCTACCTGACCGCGGTGGGCTACCGCGAAGGCCAGGATGTCGAGAAAGGCCAGTTCCTCGCGCAGATCGATCCGCGTCAGTTCGAGATCAGCAAGCAGCAAGCCGAGGCGCAACTCGCGAAAGACAATGCGTCGCTTGCCCAGGCTCGCGCCGACCTCGCGCGCTTCGCTCAATTGAACGAGCATAAATCGATCGCCGAGCAAACCTACGTCGACCAGCAGTTCCTCGTGCAGCAGGACGAAGCCATGGTGAAGGTCGACCGGGCCAACATCGCACAGTTCGATCTCGATCTTGCCTACTGTCACATTACAGCGCCGGTCTCCGGCCGCATCGGGCTGCGGCTCATCGATCCGGGCAACTTCGTCACCGCGTCGAGCCAGCCTGGCATCGCCGTCATTACGCAGATGAAACCCACCACGGTCGAATTCACGGTCCCGCAAAACGCGCTGGAGTCAGTACTGCAACGCGTCAACGCGGGGGCGAAGCTGCCGGTGACGATCTACAGCAGCGACAACTTGAAGCAACTCGCGACGGGCGAGCTATACACCATCAACAACCAGATGGCGACGGCGACCGGCACCGTCACGCTGCGCGCGAGCGTGCCCAACGACAACGAGGCGCTGTTTCCCAATGAGTTCGTCAACGTGACGCTGCTCGTCGACACGCTGCAAAATGCCGTGCTCGTGCCCACGTCGGCGGTGCAGACGGGCGCGCCCGGGGAATACGTGTATCTGGTGAACGACAACAACACGGTGTCGGTCCGCACGGTCACGGCCGGACCGGCCAGCGGGCCGTATACGGCCATCGTGTCGGGCCTGGAGGCGGGCCAGCGCGTCGTCGTCGACGGGCTCGACCGCCTTTCGGACGGCGCGCATATCAAGCCCGCCGCAGCGAGCGGCACACAGGCGCCTCGCGCGCATGCACACGCACACCCAGCGTCGGGTATCTCGGCCGTGCCGGATGCGGCTTCGCATCCTTAAGCCGCGAGGCCCGCGCCGATGAATTTTTCCCGCCTGTTCATCCTGCGACCCGTCGCCACGTCGCTGCTGATGATCGCGCTCGTGCTGGTCGGTCTTGTCGCAATGAAGTTCCTGCCGGTCTCCTCGCTGCCGTCGGTCGATTACCCGACCATCCAGGTGCAGACCTTCTACCCCGGCGCAAGCCCGGACGTGATGGCCACGACGGTGACCGCGCCGCTCGAGGTGCAGTTGGGCGAGATCCCCGGCCTTCAGCAAATGATCTCGTACAGCTCCGAGGGCGCATCGATCATCACGCTGCAGTTCGACCTGTCGCTCAATCTCGACGTGGCCCAGCAGAACGTCCAGCAGGCGATCAACGCGGCGAACAGCTTCCTGCCAAGCGGCCTGCCCGCGCCGCCGACCTATGCGAAGGTGAACCCGGCGGACCAGCCGATACTCACGCTCGCCGTCACGTCGAAGTCGATGTCGCTCACGCAGTTGCAGGACGTCGCCAACAATCGCCTTGCGACGAAGATGTCCGAGGTGCGCGGCGTCGGTCTCGTGACGACCGCGGGCGGCCATGTCCCGGCCGTACGCGTGGAAGCGGATCCGCAAAAGCTTGCGGCATACGGTCTGAACATCGACGACCTGCGCACGCTGCTCGCCAACATCAACGTGAGCCAGCCCAAGGGCAACTTCGACGGCCCCGAGCTCGACTACACGATCAACGGAAACGATCAGATCGACAACCCGGCCGACTACCTCAACTCGGTCATCGCGTATCAGAACGGCGCGCCCGTCTATCTGCGCGACGTCGCGCGCGCCAGCGAGGCGCCGCAGGATGTGGAGCGCGGCGCGTGGTACGACCGCGCGCCGGCCATCGTGCTCAACGTGCAGCGCCAGCCTGGCGCGAACGTCATCCAGACGGTGAACCAGATCAAGCAGCTGTTGCCGAAGCTCGAATCGACGCTGCCGGCCGGCATGAAAGTGACGATCGTCGCGGACAGCACCGGCGAGATCCGCTCGTCGGTATCGGATGCAGCCTTCGAGCTCGTGCTGGCGATCGCGCTGGTGGTCGCAGTGATCTTCGTGTTCCTGCGCAATCTGCCGGCGACGATCATCCCGAGCGTCTCGGTCCCGGTCTCGCTGATCGGCACGCTTGCGCTGATGTACGAGTTCAACTACTCCATCGACAACCTGTCGCTGATGGCGCTCATCATCGCGACCGGCTTCGTCGTCGACGACTCGATTGTGATGATCGAGAACGTCGTGCGTTATCTCGAGGAAGGCATGGGCCCGCTCGAGGCGGCGCTCAAGGGCGCCGGGCAGATCGGCTTCACCATCCTGTCGCTGACGGTGTCGCTGATCGCCGTGCTGATTCCGCTGCTGTTCATGGGCGGCGTGATCGGACGGCTCTTCAGCGAGTTTGCGATCACGCTCGCGGTCACGATCGTGCTGTCGGCAGTGGTATCGCTGACCGTCGTGCCGATGCTCTGCGCACGCATCCTGCGCGCGCAGGCCGAGCGCCGCCCCAGCCGCTTCGAACGCATCAGCGAAGGGGTCTTCGACAAGACGCTCGCGGCCTACGAGCGAGGACTCGCGTGGGTGCTCGATCACCAGACGCTGACGCTGTTCGTCGCGCTCGGCACCGTTGCGCTCACGCTGATCCTGTACATCGTGATACCGAAGGGACTCTTCCCGGTGCAGGACGTCGGCGTATTGCAGGGCATCAGCGTGGCCGACAACTCGGTGTCGTACCAGGCGATGGTCACGCGCCAGGCCGCGCTCGCCGACGTGATCCTGAAAGACCCCGACGTGGCGTCGCTCACGTCGTACGTGGGAATCGACGGCACCAACACCACGCTCAACAACGGCCGCTTTCTGATCAACCTGCGCCCGCGCGGCGACCGCTCGCTGAGCGCCGAGGAAATCGGCCGCCGCATTCAGCAGGAGACCGGGAAGGTGCCGGGCATCCGGCTCTATCTGCAGCCCGAACAGGACCTGACGCTCGACACCACCGTCTCGAAGAACCAGTACAACTTCGTGCTGCGCGGCCCGAGCCAGCAGGCCTTCTCGAAGTACGTGCCCGCGCTGATCGCGCGCATGAAGCAGATTCCGTCGATCACCGACGTCGCAAGCGACCTCGACGTGGACGGCCTCGGCGTGTACGTCGACGTGAACCGGCAGCTTGCCGCGCGCTACGGCATCACCACGGCGACGATCGACAACGCGCTCTACGACGCACTCGGCCAGCGCATCGTGTCGACGATCTTCGAGCAGTCCGACCAGCACCGCGTGATTCTCGTCGCGAAGCCCGAAACGCTGCCGGATGTCCGATCGCTCGGCAATCTCTATCTGCCGAGCCAGACGAGCAGCAGCGGCCAGGTGCAGCTGTCGGGCATTGCGACGCTGCGCACTGTGCGCACGCCGCTCGTGGTCAGTCACCTCGCGCAGTTCCCGTCGGTGACGATCTCGTTCAATCTCGCGCCCGACGCGTCGCTCAGCGACGCCGTGCGGCAGATCCACGACGCCGAGCACGCAGTGAATCTGCCGCCGTCGATCACGTCGACGTTCCAGGGCGCCGCGCAGGCCTTCGAAGACTCGCTCTCGAGCGAGGTGTATCTGCTCATCGCCGCGCTCGCCGCCGTCTACATCGTGCTCGGCGTGCTTTACGAGAGCTACATCCATCCGGTCACGATCCTCTCCACGCTGCCGTCGGCCGGCATCGGCGCGCTGCTCGCGCTGATGATCGCGGGCCACGATCTGGACGTGATCGGCGTGATCGGCATCGTGCTGCTGATCGGCATCGTCAAGAAGAACGCGATCATGATGGTGGACTTCGCGCTCGAAGCCGAGCGGGTGCACGGCAAGTCGCCGCGCGAGGCGATCTTCCAGGCGTCGCTGCTACGCTTCAGGCCGATTCTGATGACCACGCTGGCCGCGATGCTCGGCGCGCTGCCGATGCTGCTCGGCAGCGGCACGGGTTCGGAGCTGCGCCGGCCGCTCGGCCTCGCGATCATCGGCGGCCTCGCGCTGAGCCAGGTGCTCACGCTCTTTACGACGCCGGTGATCTATCTGTTCTTCGACAGGCTCGCCGTGCGCTTTTCGCGCAAGCACCGTGAAGGCACGCCGCGGAGCGAGCCGTGAACGTGTCGGCGATCTTCATCCGGCGGCCGGTCGCGACCTCGCTGCTCGCGGTCGCGATTCTGCTATCGGGGTTCCTCGCCTATTTCCGGCTGCCGGTCGCACCGCTGCCCAATATCGCCTACCCGGTGATCGTCGTGCAGGCGAACCTGGCCGGCGCGAGCCCCGACACGATGGCCTCCACCGTGGCAGAACCGCTCGAGCGCCGGCTCGCGACGATCGCCGACGTGAACGAGCTAACGTCGACCAGCTATGTCGGTTCAACGATGGTAGTCGTGGTGTTCGGGCTGAACCGTGACATCAACGGCGCCGCGCGCGACGTCGAAGCGGCGATCCAGGCGGCCCGCGCCGACCTGCCGACCACGCTGCGCAGCAACCCGACCTATCGCCAGTACAACCCGGCGAGCGCGCCGGTCATGGTGCTTGCGCTGACATCGGACACGCTTACGAAAGCGCAGCTGTACGACTCCGCCGATTCGGTGATCCAGCAGCAGCTTTCGCAAGTGGACGGCGTCGGCCAGATCACGCTGGGCGGCGGCGCGCTGCCCTCGGTGCGCGTGGAGTTGCAGCCGGGCAAACTGAACAGCTACGGCATCGGCCTCGAAGACGTGCGCGCCGCCGTCAGCGCGGCCAACGCGGACAGCGCAAAAGGGCATATCGACCAGAACGGCCAGCGCTTCGAAGTGCTGTCGAACGACCAGATCAGCACCGCGGCCCCGTACCGCGACCTCGTGATCGCTTACCGGGCGGGCGCGCCCGTGTTCCTGCGCGACGTCGCCGGTGTGATCGATTCGAACGAGAACATCCGCAACGCGGGCCTCTACAACGGCAAATCCGCGGTGCTCGTGATCGTCTATCCGCTGCCGGGCAGCAATATCGTAAAGACGGTCGGCCAAATAGAGGCGCGCTTGCCCATCATCCAGGCGGCGCTGCCGAAGGCGATTCATGTCAACGTGGCGGTCGACCGTTCGGAGTCGGTGCGCGCGTCGACGGCCGACACCGAACGCACGCTGTTCCTCGCCGTGCTGCTGGTGATCGGCGTGGTGTTCGTGTTCCTGCTCTCGCCGCGCGCCACGCTGATCCCGGCTGTCGCGCTGCCGCTGTCGATCGTCGGCAGCTTCGGGCCGATGTACCTGCTCGGCTACAGCATCGACAACCTGTCGCTGATGGCGCTCACCATCGGCACCGGCTTCGTCGTCGACGACGCGGTGGTGGTGCTGGAGAACATCGTGCGCCATGTCGAAGCCGGGCTCGACCCGAAGGAAGCCGCGCTGCGCGGTGCCGGCGAAGTCGGCTTCACGGTGGTCTCGATGAGCCTGTCGCTGATCGCCGTGTTCCTGCCCATTCTGTTGATGCCGGGCATCGTCGGCCTGCTGTTTCACGAGTTCGCCGTCACGCTGTCGATTGCGATCCTGCTGTCGCTCGTGATCTCGCTCACCGTCACGCCGACCATGTGCGCGTACGTGCTGCGCCGCGAGCGCGCGGGGTACCAGCCGTCGCGCATCGCGCGCTGGGTCGACGCGCAGTTCACGCGGTTCCGTGACGCGTATAGCCGCTCGCTCGATCTCGTGCTCGATCATGCGTTGCTGATCGGCGTTTCGCTGATCGCGCTGCTCGTCGCCAACGTGTTCCTGTTCCGCCTGTTGTCCGCGACGTTCTTTCCGGAGCAGGACACCGGCATCCTGATCGGCCAGATCATCGCGGACCAGAGCATCTCGTTCAACGCGATGCAAAAGAAGCTCGCGCAACTGCAGGCGATCGTGCAAAAGGACCCCGCCGTCGCCTCCGTGGCCGGTTTCACAGGCGGACGCGCGCTCAACACGGCAAACGTGTTCATCGAGCTGAAACCGCTCGCGCAGCGCCACCTGTCGGCCGCCCAGGTCGTGAACCGGCTGAGGCCCAAACTGAATGCGGTATCGGGCGCGCGCCTCTTCCTGCAGGCCCAGCAGGATCTGCGCATCGGCGGCCGGCAGTCGGCGGCCGAGTATCAATACACGCTGACGAGCGACAACCGCGATGCGCTCTTCACGTGGGTGCCGAAGCTCGTGACCGAGCTCGGCAAGCATCGCGGCCAGATTACCGACGTCAATTCCGACCTGCAGCAGAACGGCCTGCAGGCGTACGTGAACATCAACCGCAGCACCGCGATGCGCTACGGCTTCGTCGCGAACCAGGTCGACAACGTGCTCTACGATGCGTTCGGGCAGCGCACGGTATCGACGATCTTCAACCCGCTGAACCAGTACTTTGTCGTGATGGAGGTTGCGCCCGAATACTGGCAGTATCCGCAGTCGATCAGCGGGGTCTACCTCAGCACCGCGGCGGGCAACCCGAGCGGCACGCAGCAGACGCAGATGTCCGGCGCCACCGTGAGCGGCGTGCCGCAGACGGCGGCGGTCGCCGCAGCGGCCAGCGCGAGCGCCGTCTCGAATGCGCTCAATGCGAACGCCGAAGCCAATTCTCAGACCAACAGCATCTCCAACAGCAAGGGCGGCAGCTCGAGCGGCAGCGCCGACAGCACGGCCGCCGAAACCATGGTGCCGCTCGCGACGATGATGACCTGGTCCAACAGCCACACCGCGACCCAGGTCAACCACCAGAGCGGCCTCGTGGCCGGTACGATCTCGTTCAACCTGCCGGCCGGCGGCTCGCTCAGCGCGGCGGATGCGGCCATCGAGCAGGCGTCGCGCGACATCGGCATGCCCGCCTCGGTGCACGGTGCGTTCGCGGGCGCCGCGCAGGCCTACGCGCAGTCGATGGGCACGATGCCGCTTCTGATCCTCGCCGCGCTGGTGGTCGTCTACATCGTGCTCGGCGTGCTGTACGAAAACACGATCCACCCGCTCACGATCCTCTCCACCCTGCCCTCCGCCGGCATCGGCGCGACGCTCGCGCTGCTTATTTTCGGCACGCCGTTCTCGGTCATCGCGATGATCGGCATCATCCTGCTGATCGGTATCGTCAAGAAAAACGGCATCATGATGGTCGACGTCGCGATCCAGCTGCAGCGCAACGAAGGGATGGACGCGCGCTCGGCGATTCACGCCGCCGCCGTCGTGCGCCTGCGTCCGATCATGATGACGACGGCTGCCGCCGTACTCGGCGCAGCGCCGCTCGCGATCGCCATCGGACAGGGCGCGTCGCTGCGCCAGCCGCTTGGCGTCACGGTGATGGGCGGGCTGCTGCTAAGCCAGGTGTTCACGCTGTACACGACGCCTGTGATTTACCTCTATCTCGACCGGCTGCGTTCGAGGGTGGCGCGCTGGTCCGCGCGGCTGCCGTGGAACCGCCAGCCTCAGACACCGGACACGAGCGCATGAAGATGAATACGATCCGCACGTTTCTGGCGGCGTCGCTCGTCGTGTTGACGAGCGGCTGCATGGTCGGCCCCGACTACCAGCGTCCGACGGTCGCCGTGCCGGCGACGTGGCAGGAGTTGCCGGGCTGGACCAAGGCACAGCCCGCCGCCGAAGGCCCGAAAGGCGACTGGTGGACTGCGTTCCACGATCCGCTGCTCGACGAACTCGAGCCGCAGGTCGCGGTCTCGAACCAGACGGTGCGCCTCGACTACGCAAACTATCAGCAGGCGCTGGCCGAATTGCGCGTGGCGCGCGCGGGCCTGTTCCCGACGCTCGGCGTAACGGGGTCCGCCACGCGCCAGCGTACATCGGGCGGCAGCTTCAGCAACTCGCCGTTTCCGCAGAACGGCGCTTCGCGCATCGACAACGCCGGTTCGCTGGAAGCCGACGTAAGCTGGGTGCCCGACCTCTGGGGCCAGGTGCGCCGCACCATCGAGGCAAACAGCGCGACCGCGCAGGCCAGCGAGGCGACCCTCGCGAACGCGACGCTCGCCGAGCAGATCGCGCTCGCGAACGCGGTAATCGACGTCCGCGTGACCGACGCGAACATCGACCTGCTCACGCAAACAGTCGAGGCGTTCCGCGAATTCCTGCGTGTCGTGACCGAGCAGGACCGGGCGGGCACGGTACCGCCGTCGAATCTGGTTGCCGCGCGCACGCAGCTCGAAAGCGCGCAGGCGAGCCTGATTGCGCTCGGCGTGTCCCGCGCGCAGTTTCAGCATGCGATCGCCGTGCTGGTGGGCAAGAACCCCGAAGATCTGACGATTGCGCACAGCAGCGCGCTGCCGGCGCTTCCCGAGATTCCGGCCGGCGTGCCCTCCACGCTGCTGCAGCGCCGGCCCGACATCGCGACCGCCGAGCGGCAGATGGCAGCCGCGAACGCGTCGATCGGCGTCGCCGTGGCCGCGTACTATCCGACCGTGTCGCTGTCGGCGCTCGACGGCTTTGCGCAGTCGCCGGTTTCGGGCCTGCTTCACATCAGCAACTACGTGTGGTCGCTTGGCGCCAGCGCGAGCGAGACTGTGTTCGACGGCGGCGAGCGCAGCGGGACGGTCGCCGCCGCGCGGGCGAACTACGACGCCGCGGTGGCCAACTATCGCGGCACTGTGCTGAATGCGTTCCAGAACGTGGAGAACGACCTTGCCGGTTTGCGCATCCTCGCGGAGCAGTCGCAGGCGCTAGATGCCGCGGTCAGCGATGCGACGCACGGCACCGAACTGGCGCTGAACGAATACCAGGCCGGCACCGTCGATTACACGACGGTTGCGACCGCCCAGGCGACACAGCTGAGCGCGCAGCAAAGCGCGCTGAACGTGGAGCAGCAGCGCCTGCTCGACGCGGCGTCGCTGATCGGCGACCTGGGCGGCGGATGGTCCGGCGTTCTGCACGACCCGCGGCATCCGGGGCTCGCGGCGCCACAAGCAACAATGAGTCCGTAGGCGGCGCCGACGCTGATACAGGAAAGCCTTGATCCCGCGATACACCACGCTTCACGCGACAACGTCTCCGCGAGAATCATGTCGGGCGCGTTCATCGGCGTCGCGCCGGAACGTGCGAGCGGCCGGAACACGGCATCGCCGCGACGCACCGGCACACCCGTCAAGCCGCATGCGCCCGATCTGCGCGCAATGCTTGCCCGCTACGGCGGGTCCTGACCCTGCACGGGCCGCGCGATGTTCAACGGCCCGCATACAGACGGATATTCGCCCTTGGGATCGAAAGCTACCCCAACTCGCAAAAAGCCGCTCGACACGCAATGTGCGCGTGCCGGCCGCGATTCGCTCCGGCAGGGTTCGAGGGGCACGGATTCAGTGAGGCGGCGGCTCGACGGGCGGTTGAAACGCGTCGACGGCATAGCCCATGTTGAAATACCCCGCCTGTGCGTACAACGCGATGCACTGGAGCCGCTCCGCGCGCTTCGCACCGTCATCGTGACTTGCGTCGCCTTTCGGGGCCTCGCATCCGCATCCATTCATTGCGCGTCTGGCTGCACGCAGGAATCGGCGCTCGCGCGCATGCTTCACGCGAGCGAACAAGCTTTGCCAGCAATGCGTCAGGAACTGCGGCATAGCTCACTCCCTTCGACTGGTGAATAACCTCAATCTATGCCGTCCGGAACGGTTTCACAAACAAGCGTTTCTGCGATGCATTTGCACGCGAGGAATGGGAGCGACGCAGACCGACCGGCGCGGCGCGCCATATCGATAGCGCTCGATATTATTTGCCGCGATCTCGAGGCGCCTCTAGCATCACGTCTCTTTCACCAAAAACGCGCTCGCATCCATGAAGATCAAACAGCCATTCAAAACCGCCTTGTTCTCGATCCTGGTCGCTTGCGGCGTCGTGAGCGCACAGCCGGGCCTCGCGGCTGGCCAGACGGTACGGGTCGGCATCATGTCCGGAGAGGACGAGGATGTCTGGCGCACCGTCGCGGCCAACGCCGCCAAGCACGGCCTGACGGTCAAGGTCACGACCTTCTCCGACTACACCCAGCCGAACGAAGCGCTCGCCCAGCACGACCTCGACGCCAATTCTTTCCAGCACAAGCCCTACCTCGACGCACAGATTCAGGCCCGCCACTATGACATCGTGCCGGTAGGCTTCACTTATGTGCAGCCGATCGGCCTCTACTCGAGCAAGCTGAAATCGGTGGACGGGCTGCCGCAGAACGCGGCGATCGGCGTGCCGAACGATCCGAGCAACGAAGGCCGTGCGCTGCTGTTGTTGCAGGCGAACGGCGTGATCAAGTTGCGCGACGACGTGGGCTTGCTGCCGACCGCACGCGACATCGCGAGCAACCCCAAGCATGTGCAGATCAAGGAGCTCGACGCGGGCATCGTGGGCCGCGCGATCGGTGACGTCGATGCCGCCGTCGTCAACACGGACTGGGCGATCAAGGCGGGCATCAAGATTCCTCAGGAACGCATCGCGCAGGAGAAGGTGGCGAACAATCCCTATCGCAACTTCATCGCCGTGAATGCGAAGGACGCGCAGGCGCCGTGGGTCAAGACACTGGTGGAAAGCTATCAGCAGGCGAACGTCGCCTCGTCGATCCTGACCGTCTATCACGGCGCGACCCTGCCGGCGTGGGAAGGCGCGCCGCAGCACTGAGCCGGCGGCCATCTGGCCGCCGAAGCAGCGCGTCACGCGCCGCAAATGTATTCGGTCGGTACCGATGGCGTTGGCTCCTCCTTCCTCAAAGCTCTTTCGCTCATCGTAGCGACCGACCGCCATCGAAAGGCTGAAGCCAACGAGGAGCGCGATCAACGTCAGTGTGGCTGTCTGGACGAGGTTGAGATCCTCGCGGTCCTACTCCGAAAGCACGGCTACGCGTCGTAGGACAAACGCGCCAAAAGCAACCGCCGCGACAAAAAGCGCAAGCAGCAACACAAAAGGAAACGGCCTGCCGGTCGACGAACGCTGGCATACGATGGAAGCCCTATGTAGCCTGCCTCGCGAGCCGCCTGAGCGTCGGGCCCGCATGGTGGTGGAAGCGTCGAATGCCCGAGCATAGATAGTTCAGTCCCGGCTCCCCGTCCGGGCTTCGCACAAAGCGATTCTTCGGACACTCGCCCCAGTTCATTCCGTGCGTCGAGCCGAAGGACTTTCGCAGCGTCGCTCCGCAGCTCTGCACCACGGCTGTCTCGAACAGATTCACTAGCATGCGTCGAAGGTCGGCTGGCCCTTTCGATCCATACGAAACGAATCATGCAGTTCGCGCGGCCCATCGATGCTGACGCCCACCAGAAAGTTGTTCTGCTTCAGGAAAAGGCACCAGTCGTCGTCAAGCAGGGTCCCGTTCGTCTGCAGATCGTTCGAGATTCTGCGACCCATTGGGGCATACCGCTTCTGGATGTCGACGATGTCGAGAAAGAAGTCAATGCCAAGCATCGTTGGCTCGCCGCCCTGCCACGAAAATATGATCTCCGCGCCGTTCTGTGCTTCGATGTATTGTCGGATGTAGCGCTCCAGCATCGAAGACTCCATGCGGCGACCGCGATGCTGATCGAGCAGGTGCTCTTTATGCAGGTAGTAGCAGTATGTACAGTCGATATTGCATGTCGAGCCGATGGGCTTGGCCATCGCATGGAATCGCCCCTTTCTCTCCGGAGCAGCGGGTTCCACTCCTGATGGCCGTGCCGTGAAGAAGGAGATTGGCTGTTCGACTGCGTCGCCGGTGATTTCGCGCATGTTGAGCCCTACCTGTCGGTTTGCCGCTAGTACATGGTCCGCTTCGGCTTTCTCACCCCAAACCTGCCATTTCGCGCGCCTAGGGCTTCGGACCAGGGTAGACCGTCTTCCAGTCCCTCTTCATGCTGACGACGACCCATCCACGTGCAACGGCTTCGTCCCACGCCTTGTCGAGCCGCGCCAGTGACGACTGCCGGTCGTAAGCGAACTCGCGATCTGAATCATCGTGATGCAGCAGCAGTGCAAGTGTCTCTCCGAGACCGCTCGCCGTGTATTCGAGCATTTCCCGATCCCCGTCTGAATTCCCGAAGGCCAAAATCGGCCGTCGCCCGATCGCACGAAAGATACCAACTGGCTTGCCGGGACCGTCGTCGACGAAGGCGAATCCCGGTACGCGTAACAGCGCAGGCTTTCCCCCGCGAATCTCATACTTCAACTTCTCCTCTGCGCCCACGATCTGCTCGGGCGGGATGCCATAGGCTTCGCTCGCCCAGACGCGCATAAACTGCGCGGTGCCACCGGAGACAATCCAGACCTTGAAGCCGTTCGCCCGCAGCAGATCGAGCAATTCGAGTTGCGGCTGATACACCAGGTCGGTGTAGGGTCGCTGCAGTGTAGGATGCTTTGCGCTGGTCAACCATGCGCGTATCGAGCGATCGTACTCGTCGGTGGACATGCCGCTGTTGGCGACGGCAATCAGCTCGAGCAACGGCTTCCTGTTCTGTGCGAGCGCCGCATCGTCATGGGCGAGGAGCGCCTTGAAGGCGGGATTGCGCTGCCACTCTGGATGACGAGGCGCAGCAGCCTTCACCTGTTCGATCATGAAGGACAGCTGGAACGGTATCGGAGATTCGCTCCAAAGCGTACCGTCGTTATCGAACACGGCGACGCGCGCCTCTTTCGGCACGTATGTTGCCGCGCCCTCGTGCGTCACATCGGCGATGAACTTGAGGATGGCAGCGCGTGCCACGCCATCCTGCCATGACGGTAACGGTGCAGTCGATGGGTGGACCGAAGGCGCTGGTTGTGTTGTCGGTGCTGTGCTCTCCGTACGCGGAGGTTCATGGCTTACGCATGCGGTCAGTGTCACACACATCCAGACAAGCAAGCCCGCCAGACGACGGAACACTTGACGTGACTGCGCGCGAGGTTTGATGCAGCGCATTTTCAACCCTCCATTGAAAATCCCTGAGGCGCGCACCGCCTGTCCCATACAACCGATGAGGAATCGTCGCCCAGGGCGGTCAAGTGATCAGTTTCCACTTGACGTCGGTATGCTAAAGCCATTCTTCTCCAACTCGTCGCGGACGAACTTGAACCGTTCATACTGGGTCAGCGTGATCGGACCCGAGTACCCTTCGCTCTGCAGCTTGCGCGGCGGATACTTCACGTAGGTCTGCATGAGGTCCTTGACCGCGGCATTGAAAGTCGGGAGTGTCCAGGTGTGTTCCGTGTAGTTGTTCATGAAAATGTCGTAACGTTCCTGGGGATCCTGAAACAGATCGAACACTTGCGGAACTGTCGCCACATAACTCTCGGGGCCCTTCCAACCGAGATTCGAGTCCACCGCCAAGCCACCTGTCTTCACGCCTGCGTCGCCGCGCAGGTTGAACACTGCCTCGAACTGAGCGACCCGCACCGCACCCGGAGTCAGTTCATTCTTGGTGAAGTAGAACCACGAATTGCGCTTGCTCTTTCCGGTGCCAAACAGCACAGGCGACATGTCATAGCTGTCGAAGATGATCGGCTTGCCTTCACGATCGTTCTTGGGTAATTCGACGCCTGCTAGCGACGCGAACGTCGCCATGCAGTCGAGCCCGCCCAGGATGTCGAAGTTTCTCGAGTGCGGCTTGATCTTTCCAGGCCACCACGCGATGGCCGGAACGCGCGCACCACCTTCCCGGTCGGTTCCCTTGGTGCCCCGGAACGGCGTATATCCTGCGTCCGGATAAACGTCCTGCCAAGCGCCATTGTCTGTCGTAAAGAAAACGAGCGTGTTCTTGTCGAGTCCCTTCTCACGCAGCTTGTCCATGATGTGGCCGACACGCGCGTCCAGCTCGACGAGCGAGTCCGCGTATTTGGACTTCGACAACGACTTGCCGATATAGTCCGGATCGGGCATGTTCGGCTGGTGGACTTTCATGAAATTCACGTTGATGAAGAACGGTTGCCCACGTTGCGCGGCATCGTCGATATCGTCGAGCGCTGCCTTTTCAATGTAGCGATCCACAAACGGAATGCCGACGATACCTTTCTCAGGTTCGTTTTGGTATTGGCCGTTCAGCTTAAAATCTTCGTGCGCTTTCTCTCCGGCCTTACCCGAGAGCATGCCGGTTGTAACCTTGATAAACAGGTCCCGTGTCTGCTGATCCGTTTCGGGGAACCATTATGGATCGGAGTAGGTATAGGCGTTCAGGTGATACAGGCCGACGTATTTCAAGGTTATCAATAACCTGTCCGGGTGCCGTGAAGTGGTCCGCCCCGAAGACCCGAATCTTGGCTCGAAACCGTATCCAAGCAGAGAGACATGCGTCGGTGTCGTGTGCTTCGAGACCGCGTCGGCGAGTCTGCATCTTGCCGTCCGGATTGTTCGCCCCCCAACCTCGTCCAAGACATTGTTCCGTCACCGAAACGCCCGCGTGTCGAGAAAGCTCCGGCACGGGACGGTTCTGCCGACGCACATTGGGCCGATCATCAAACGCTCGCGCACGTCTCTGCGGCAATCATCCGACTCGGCTCCCTCATGCGATCGGCTCACACCTTCCCATTAGGCGTCAGACAATACGATCTCGAACGACGACATCGCGTGGCGAAAGCCTATGGACCTCGTCGAGCGCCTTGGCGTGATGGGCTCCCCATTCAATCAGGGAATCCAGGATGGGCCACAGGCTTTCGCCGAGCGGGGTTAGCCAGTATTCGATCCCCTGACTATCCTCGGAGCTCGGCTGGCGGCTCACCAATCCATGTTCCTCCCGCGCTCGCAACTGCTCAATCAATACAGTTAGCATCCCAAAAGACGACGCTTGACCCCCCAAAATGTTAAGCAAGCCTCCACAAAATGTCGGTTGTCCCGCGGCACCCCCTGCCATATTGTTCATTTATAGCATTTTTAATAATACCCGACCGAAGGAATACATATGGTAGACCTGTTCGAATCTCAAGTCCTTGGCGGCATCGTTCCGCTGAAGAACCGCATTGTCATGGCGCCCATGACTCGCACGCGGACGTCCGATCGCGATGTCCCCAATGAGCTGATGGGTATCTATTATGGGCAGCGGACCAGTGCCGGCCTGATCGTGACCGAGGCAACGGACGTCGCGCCATCCAGCAAAGGCTACGCCCAGACGCCCGGCATCTACACAGAAGCCCAGCGGCAGGGCTGGCGTTTGGTGACCGATGAAGTTCACCGCAATGGCGGCACGATATTTTTGCAGATATGGCATGTCGGCAGGATGGCGCATCCGTCGCTCATGCCGAATGGCGAGGCCCCTTGGGGTGTAACCGGAGAAAGGGCTGAGCATTCCGATGTGTTTGCCCACGATGCCGACGGCAAATTGGGCTTTATTCGTGCAGGCGCGCCAAGACGGCTCAGCACCGATGAGGTATCGGCTTTGGTCGACACCTTTTCCCACGCCTTCGCCAACGCCCGGCAGGCCGGCTTCGATGGTGTCGAAATCCACGGAGCCAACGGCTATTTGTTTGACCAGTTTATGAACTCGGTTCTCAATACCCGCACTGATCGCTACGGTCGAGGTAGCGTAGAAGATCGTACGCGTTTCCTGATGGAAGTCGTTGAAGCGGCGGTGCGTGAATTGGGTCCGGGACGTGTTGGCGTTCGCCTGTCTCCGTTCGGCAAGTACAACTCCATGCCGGCAGACCCTCTAGCCGAGGAAACGTTGCTGTACGTTTGCGAGCAATTGGGTCGTCGTGGCGTCGCATATCTCCATCTGATCTACCAGTTGATGCCAGCGGGAAACATGGAGAGCAGCGAGTTCAACGAACGCCACATCGACCACGTTTTGCTAGCCAGGGTTCGTGCGGCGTTTCCTGGCGCGATCGTCTGGTGCGGTGGCTTCACGAGCCGTGATAGCGCCCAGGCTGCGCTCGACACCGGGCTCGTGGACATGATCGCTCTGGGCAGACCCTACATCGCAAACCCTGATCTTGCCGAGCGTCTCAAGCACGGCTGGCCCTTAGCCGAAGCCGACCCATCGACCTTCTATACCCGCCGCGGTGATGTGGGCTACACGGACTTCCCCACCTATTCGGTCGAGCACACAGAAGGTCGTTGAAGTGCTGACTGGGCAGCTCGTCACTGCATAGGCGATTGGCTCGACGCGTTGGCGTAGACCATTGACGAATAGCCGAACAGAGGCAACGAGCGTCAGCCATTGAGTAGCCATCTGCCGACCGTGGTTCCCTCCGCAATTTGTTTCTTGACATATGTGTCTATGATTGTCATCATGCGAACTGGTATGGGAACCGGTCGAGGATAGCTTCGATATCTCGGTGGTTGGCACTCTCATTTGCCTGAATCGCGTTCCTCCGCGTCGGATCGTTTTTAGCGGATTCGTGCGGCGCGTAGGTTGCCGCCAGCGTTGGACCTCGCAGCTTCGGTTGAACGGCTTCTGTTAGCGCGCGAGGTACCTCGGTTCGTCCGTGTCTCGATGAGGCTCTACCGAAAGGTGGAGTATTCCGTGAGCGCTCCCTCGCCAATGACGTAGCAGCATGCGCGCCCCGCCGCTCATCGCCGACGAGTGGGGAGGTACGAGCCGCTGCGCGAACAAAATGTCCTGTGTGTTGCGGGCTATTCCGGCTCGCTGATTGCGTGCCGCTGAGATAGCAGAGGGAAAACTGGTGATATTCGAGGAAGGCAACGCGGCCGTCGAATTCGTTGCGAAAGTAGCTTGTGCGCCTGTCCATTACTGCCGGGGCGGCCTATCACCGTCATCAAGCACGCATGGCTGCTGTGAACGCCAACGCCGCTCACGTCGAGCCGGGGGAGGAATGCAGTCCGCCCGATACCTTGCTAGGCCTGATCGCCTATGACGCATTGCCCGATTCTCGTGCCGGCGATCGTGCTCGTCGCGTGGACCGCTATCGTCATATGGGGAACAGGGATCGTGACAGCCATTGTGGCGGCGACGCTTCGCATCCCCTTCTCGAGGACAATAAGCTGGAGGCGCCTGCGGGTGCTGGAGGAAGACGTTCCCGCCCGCGGCACATGGATCGTGCGCGACAATGCACATTTGCTCGAGGCGCCGATTCTTTTCTACGCGTCGGAATTTACGCTTGCGTTATCCGGCAGGTGTACGGGCTTCGATCTTAGGCTGGCGTGGGTCTACGTAGCCATGCGCATTGCGCACAGCATCAGTCACATCACGGCACGTGATCGGACCGACCGCTTTCTCCTATTCATCGCTTCGAGCTTCGTACTGCAGGTAATCGTCATTCGCACCGCGCTGTCGCTCCTCTAGAAACAATGGTTTGCAGCCTCAGCTGCTTCTCCCCTTCCTTGGATGGTTGCCAGCGCCACCGACTTCTAATGTTCGTCGTGCGCTCAGCAAGCGGCGCATAACGGTTTCCTTCGATGAGTCGAGTACCTCAGCCATCTCTTGACAGGTGAGTCCCGGCACGTCGAATAGCAGCACCACGGCGCGCTCCTCGTTAGGCTGTATCTCCACAGCCCTTACGACCTTCCAGCTCGTGGCGGCGTCGTTGTCGGAGAACCCCGCGGTTGCGTACCGTTCAGGTTCGCCAGGCCCACGCGATTGCGCGTGGTAGCGCTTTCATTATCCACGAGACCAAATGCGACCCGTCGAGCCAAACGGAATGCAGAATGAAGTACATCTAGACCGGTCCCTCGATCCGTTTCCATTCTTGCCCATCGCCCTCCACGCGCCGATTCCCCGGCATCAGGTTGCCCGCTGAGCGTCGTCGATCTATACCGGATGACGGCAAAGCGTAGTTGCCTCCAGGGGTAGCGCTGAAAAAAGGTCAACGCAGTCGGGCAGTAATTTGTTGAATCTGGATGATGTAGCAGACCCTTCCTATGGCAGCCGATCAAGGCGCCGGATTCGAACAGTAGCTAATCTTGATGTCCGTGGGTGGTAAAAGGTGACCGACGGACCTGTGTGACAGCCTCACGTACTCGCGTTTTTTGCTCGCCGCGAGGTAGCTGGAGCTGCAGGTGAACGGAGTTGACAGTGACGAAGACGGCGTCCTATTGGAATAAATCTGAGGCCATGGCTGTTTTACCAAGACTCTCATAGTCTAACTACCTAACTACATGCCATCCATTGGGATCCCGCGGTTTCTTCAGAATCCATCGCAAGCGAACGCCCAGCCGGGTTTTCAGTGGACGCCGACCCAATTCTCTGGCGTCATGGTCGGACGGCGGCAGCTGGATCCCGCATCGTTTGTCGGCGCGACGCTCGAAGCCCTCGACAAGATCGCGGGCGGTGTAGCCGGCCGCAGGCTGATGGATCAAATTGAACTGGCCGCGGCGCTGATCCACACCACCCTGCCCTACAAAGTCGCGATCATCCCGTCCGGTGATGGTCAGCGCCTCTCCCTATCTCCTGGCTCATTCGGCGCGCGGGTATACGCCGGCTCGAACAGTGCAAGTGCGTCGAACCTCGTGCGCGCGCAAGGCGCCCAACAGGTTGGAAGGACGAGCGCACCCGTTCCATTGACAGGCAACGTGTCCAACTTCAATGCGGCTGCGTGGGCAAGCGCCCAGATGCGGTTTCTCGATGGCGATATCGGTTCGCCATCCATGATTCGTTGGAATCCGAGCAAGTACGACTCGCCGGATGGGCATCGACCTCCTTTCATCGGACTAGCCCATGAACTGATTCATGCGATGCGCAGCCTGAAGGGCGAGACCGCGGTATATGCCGAAGCCGATGAACTCGCGGTGACCGGACTTCGCCCGTATCCGGCAGGCCCGATTACGGAAAACGCGATCCGCGCCGACCACGGCATCGCACCACGAAGCCGGTATTCAGGCCTCCAGCCGGGCGCACTGACCACGTGAGCCCTGTCAACGTCCACCCGCCTGTGCCATGCGCCCCCATGTCTGCCATTGCGCCGCATCGGCACCGTAGGGCACCAGCCGCGGGTTGCGCGGCAGCGGGACCCGTATCGAACGGAGTTGGCGAGCGGGCGCTCATGATACGACCGACCCTCGGTCGGTCGCCTCAGCGGTGCAGTGAACATGCGCGCCGCGGCGAAATAGACACTCGTCAGATCACCGAGGTGAAGACCGGGGACGAGCGTAGATAAAAATAGATTCGTCCCAACTCGACGAAGCGCCCGTGACTGGCCAGTCGACACCCGTCGCGAAGTTGCAGTGCGCATCGGCATATGCCGGCAGCGTCATCACCAATGGGGAACTGCGCGTCGAGGTGCGGCGCACCGCGCCGGACATCCCCGGCAAGGCGGTCACCGCGCGACTCATGAACGGCTTCGCGTCGGTCGGCTAACCGCGATATGCGGCCGAACTGGCGCCGCTCGAAGATACGGTAGTCACGGCACGCGAAGCGCTCGAACAGCATGGCAAAACAATGGTCGACGTGCTGTCTGGCAAGCGGGCCGATGGGCTGATCGCGTTGCGCGACTTACCTCGCAGCGACCAATGCACGCAGGCATGACCCGACCTTTAAGGTGATCTTCGCATCGGACTACAAGGTCGTGCATCCCGACCGGAAACCCGCGCTGCCGACCGCGGCCGTTTCTCGGCGCATACCGTACAACATCGGCGATCTGCTTCATGCGTTCGAGCGGCAGTCGTCGCGTGGGATAGCCTGAACCGCCCGGACCTGTGCCGGCCATGGCACCGGCCCCGGTTGATCAGTCATTTTGTCAGCCGTTCGCCTGGTCGCGGGCCGCTCTTTATGCGGCCTTGATTTCGACCTTCCAAACACAGCGCCGTCTTTACGCGGACTTTTCTACAGTAGCGAAGGTTCTACTGGAGATTTCCGTATGTGGCTTTGCCTTCGTTCAGAGTGCCGGCCCAATGCCAGCCTCCTCCCCCCAATCGGGCACCCGGCGCCTTGCGGCCTGCTTCACCTGCGAGGCCTGCCGTCATGATCTGGTTCGTCGCCTTGCTTACGGCCGCGCTGTTCGTCTACCTGTTTTACGCGCTGATCAAGCCAGAAGAATTCTGACCGCACGGCGCATCCGCCGCTTGCCCTTCCTCATCAAGCATTGGAAACAGATATGAACGATCTGATATTCGTGGTCGTGACACTTGCATTCTTCATCACCTCCGCGGCGTTTACCGTTGCGCTTGGCAAAATCTGAGAGCACCGACATGGCCTATGACTTTGCCCAACTCGTGATTGTCCTGCTGATCATGACGCCGCTCGTCGTTCTGCTCGGCAAATGGCTCGCACGTGTCTTTACCGCCTCATCCCACGGGCTCGCCGAGCGATGGACCTATGGCGCGCTCGGCGTCGCGCCGTCCGAGGAAATGAACTGGAAACGGTATGGGATGGCCCTGCTGCTGAGCAATGCCGCGATGATGTTTCTCGGCTATCTGCTGCTGCGCGTACAGGATCTTCTGCCCTTCGACGCCCTCCAGCGCACCTCGCAGACGCCCGACCTCGCGTTCAACACGGCAGCTTCGTTCGTCACCAATACCAACTGGCAGTCGTACTCCGGCGAGACCAGTCTTTCGAACTTCTCGCAGATGGCAGCGATCACGTTCCTGATGGTCGTCAGCGCAGCCACGGGCGTGGCGGCATGCGGCGGCTTCATCCGAGGACTGAGCCGCCGGAGCACCTCGCATATCGGCAACTACTGGGTCGACTTCACGCGTGTCGTCTATCGCGTCCTGCTGCCGCTGTCCGTCGTAGTCGCGTTGATCTATGTCTGGCAGGGCATCCCGCAGACGCTCGGCAGCGATGTGACGGCCACGACGCTCGAGGGCGTCAAGCAGCAGATCCTGATGGGGCCGGTAGCCAGTCTCGAATCGATCAAGCACATCGGCACGAACGGCGGCGGCTTCTTCGGCATGAACGCCGCGCATCCGTTCGAGAACCCGACGCCGCTGACCAACACGATTCACATCCTGTGCATGCTGCTGATTCCATCTGCCCTCACCTACACGTTCGGCAGCATGCTGTTGCGCCGCCGCCAGGGGTGGGCGTTTCTCGCGGCGTTTCTCGTGATGTTCCTGGGTTTCCTTGCGCTCATCTACGGCGCGGAGCAGCACGGCAATCCTGCGCTCTCAGCGATCGGCGCCGACCAGCACGCGAGCACGCTCCAGTCCGGCGGCAATCTGGAAGGCAAGGAAACGCGCTTCGGCATCGCTCAGACCAGCCTGTTCGTGGCCGTCACCACGGCCGCGACGACCGGGTCGGTCAATGCCATGCACGATTCGCTGACGCCGCTCGGCGGACTGGTTCCGATCGCGGAAATGATGCTCAACAACGTGTTCGGCGGCGACGGCGTCGGCTTTATCAATCTCATCACGTACGCGATTCTGACGGTGTTCATCGTCGGCATGATGATCGGCCGCACGCCGGAATTCCTGGGCAAGAAGATCGAGGCGCGCGAGATGAAGCTCGTGATGCTTGCGGTGCTCGCGCATCCCGCCTGCATCCTCGGCTTCACCGCGCTCGCGGTCGTTCTGCCCTCGACGGTCGCCAGTCTCAACAACACGGGCCCGCATGGCTTCAGCGAGGTGCTGTACGCGTACACGTCCGCCACGGCCAACAACGGTTCCGCGTTTGCCGGCCTCAATGCGAACACGCCGTTCTTCAACACGACGATCGGTCTCGCGATGCTGTTCGGCCGCTTCTTCACGCTGTTGCCCATGCTGGGCGTCGCGGGCTCCCTTGCCGCGAAAAAGAGCGTACCGGACGGGCTCGGCACATTGCCGACCGCAACCCCGCTGTTCACCATCCTGCTTGTCTTCGTCGCGCTGCTCGTGGGCGGGCTCACGTTCTTCCCCGCGCTCGCGCTCGGGCCGATCGTCGAGCACCTGATGCTGTCGGGCGGACAACTGTTCTAAGGATCCTTCATGAGCACTCTCGAACACGCCCAAACCTCTTCGGCCGCCGCCCCGCTGATACGCGGCCTCGCGCGCCCCGCACTCACGTCTGCGGTCCTCTTCATGGTCGTCACGGGACTCGGCTATCCGCTCCTGACCACCGGCCTCGCGCAACTGCTGTTTCACAAGCAGGCGGGCGGCAGTCTGGTCGAGCGTGGGGATGCCGTGATCGGCTCCTCGCTGATCGGCCAGAACTTCACGCAGCCCGGATATTTCCATCCGCGCCCGAGCGCGACGGCAGCGCCCGATCCGAAGGACCCGAGCCAGACGATTTCCTCCCCCTACAACGCCGCCCTCAGCGGTGCGAGCAATCTCGGTCCGGCCAGCAAGAAGCTGATCGATCAGGTTCGCGACCGGATTCGCGTGTATCGCCAGGAAAACGGGCTCGGGGGTGACGTGGAGATTCCCGTCGATGCGGTGACCGCGTCGGCGTCCGGGCTCGATCCGGACATCTCTCTCGCCAACGCAAGCCTGCAGGCATCCCGCATCGCGCGTGCACGTGGCCTGTCCGAACAGCAGATCAGAACGCTGATCGGTGAGCACTCGTCGCCGCGTCAGCTCGGCCTGCTCGGCGAGCCCCGCGCAAACGTGCTGGCGCTCAATCTCGCGCTTGATGCGCTTGGACCGAAACCATCCTCGGCAAAGTAAGCGAGGGAGCTCATATGAATGCGAAAGAAGAGATTTTGACGGCCGAAGTTGAAGTAATCCGCGCGCACGTGGCCCCGGTCCTCTGGCAAAAGATCGCCGTCGAGGCGTTGAAGAAGCTGGCTCCGCAGGCCCAGTGGAAAAACCCGGTGATGTTCGTCGTCTACGTGGGCAGCATCGTCACGACCCTGCTCTGGCTGCGTGCCTTGCGCGGCGAAGCGGATGCCTCGGCGGGCTTCATCCTTGCGGTGACGGTGTGGCTCTGGTTCACCGTATTGTTCTCGAACGCAGCGGAGGCCCTTGCGGAAGGCCGCAGCAAGGCGCAGGCGGCGGCCTTGCGGGCCGCCAAGAAGCGGGTGTTCGCGAAGGTCCTCGATGAGCCCCGGTACGACAGCACGACCTACGTCGTGCCCAGCGACGAACTGGTCGCGGGCAAGTTCGTCCTGGTGCTGGCGGGCGAGATGATCCCTGCCGACGGTGAAGTGATCGAGGGCGTGGCATCGGTCGATGAATCGGCGATCACGGGCGAATCCGCACCGGTGATCCGTGAATCCGGCGGAGACTTCTCGTCGGTAACGGGGGGCACCAGGGTGCTCTCGGACTGGATCATCGTGCGTGTTACGGCCAATCCCGGCGAGGCGTTCCTCGACCGTATGATCGCCATGATCGAAGGAGCCCGGCGCGGCAAGACGCCGAACGAGACCGCGCTCACGATCCTGCTCGTGGCGCTCACGATCGTGTTCCTGCTGGTGTGCGTCACGCTGCTGCCGTTCTCGGCCTTTAGCGTGACGCTGGCGGGCGCGGGGAAAATCGTCAGCCTGACGGTGCTGATCGCCCTGCTCGTCTGCCTGATCCCGACCACGATTGGTGCATTGCTCTCGGCCATCGGCATCGCCGGGATGAGCCGCATGCTGCGTGCAAACGTCATCGCTACGTCCGGGCGGGCGATCGAAGCGGCCGGCGACGTCGATGTGCTGCTGCTCGACAAGACCGGCACCATCACACTCGGCAATCGCGCAGCCGCCGCATTCCTGCCCGCACCGGGCATCGACGAACGCATGCTCGCCGATACGGCGCAGCTCGCCTCACTCGCTGACGAGACACCCGAAGGACGTTCGATCGTCGTGCTGGCCAAGCAGCGCTTCGAGTTGCGCGGACGCGAACTCGGCAACAGCGTGCGTGTGGCGTTCAGTGCGCACACGAGGATGAGCGGCGTGGATGCCGGCGGCCGGCGGATTCGCAAAGGGGCGTCCCAGGCGATTCGTGCCCACGTGCTCGCACTCGGGGGCATATGGCCTGCCGAGGTCGAACGCGTGGTCGAAGACGTCTCCCGACGCGGCAGCACCCCCCTCGTCGTCTCGGACGAAGCCCGCGTGCTCGGCGTGATCGAGCTCAAGGACATCGTCAAGGGCGGCATCAAAGAACGGTTTGCGGAACTGCGCCGGATGGGGATCAAGACCGTGATGATCACGGGCGACAACCGCCTTACGGCGGCCGCCATCGCCGCCGAAGCGGGAGTCGACGACTATCTTGCCGAAGCAACGCCCGAGGACAAGCTCGCGCTGATCCGGAAGTACCAGGCCGAGGGCCGGCTTGTCGCGATGACGGGTGACGGCACCAACGATGCGCCCGCGCTCGCACAGGCGGATGTCGCCGTCGCGATGAACAGCGGCACCCAGGCGGCGAAGGAAGCCGGCAACATGGTCGACCTCGACAGCAATCCGACCAAGCTGCTGCGCGTGGTCGAAGTCGGCAAGCAGATGATCATGACGCGCGGCGCGCTCACGACCTTCAGCGTCGCGAACGATCTCGCGAAATACTTTGCGATCATTCCCGCGGCGTTCGTCGTGACCTATCCGGCGCTCGGCGCGCTCAATATCATGGCGTTGCACAGCCCGGCCTCGGCTATCCTGTCAGCGGTTATCTTCAACGCCCTGATCATCGTCGCGCTGATCCCGCTCGCGCTCAAGGGCGTCAGGCATCGTGCGGAGCCGGCGCAGCGCCTGCTCTCGCGCAACCTGCTAATCTACGGGCTCGGTGGGGTGATCGCACCTTTTCTCGGGATCAAGCTGATCGACTTGCTGATCACCCCGTTCTTTTGAGGCGGCCCCGCGTGCGGGCGGGTCGACCTTGCTCATGAGTGAGTCCATGTCCGCCGAACGTTTCTTTTGGCCGCTGGTCCTGGCGACCCTGGCATGCGCCGCGACGACCCTCCTCGCGAGTCTGCTGCTCCATGTTTTCGACCTCTCCAATGTGGTCGGGCTGTTTCTCCTGACCGTCGTGCTCGTGGCCCTGCGCCTCGGGCGCGTCGCCGGCGCCTGGACCGCGCTCTTGAGCGTCGCGAGCTTCGACTTCTTCTTCGTCGAGCCGCGCTTCTCGTTCGCGGTATCCGACGCGCAATACCTGTTCACCTTCGTGCTGATCCTGGCCGTGGCGCTCGTGACCGGCCAGCTGGCCGCGCAGCTTCACCTCAAGGCACGCGTGGCAACCGCCGGGGAGCGCCATGCGGTTGCGGTCGCGCGGGTCGCGCGCGAACTTTCGGGGGCGCTCAGGGTGGAGCAGATCAACGCGATCTGCTCCGGGACGATCGCGCCGCTGTTCGCGGCCCGGATCGCACTCGTCTTGCCCGACAGCAGAAGCGAACTGGCCTGCGTCCACCCGGAGGACTTTGTCGATACTTCGATCGCGCAATGGTCCTACGATCGTTTGCAGCCCGCGGGGAGGAGCACGCCGACGTTGCCGGGCGCAGCTGCGCTGTATCTGCCGCTCAGGGCGCCGATGAGTACCCGCGGTGTACTGGTGGTGCGAATCGATGAAGCTGCGCGACCCAGCGAACCTGCCGACCGTCGGCTGCTCGACGCCTGTTGTTCGCTGATTGCACTCGCCCTCGAGCGCACGCATTTCGTGGAGATCGCACAGGACACGCTCGTTCGCATGGAAGGCGAACGGCTTCGCAGCGCCCTGCTCGCCGCGGTCTCCCATGACCTGAAAACCCCGCTCACAGCCATTCGGGGCCTCGCCGAAACACTCGAACAGATGACTGACCTGCCGCTTGCCGAGCGCGTCAGCCTGTCAGGTGCGATCCGGATTCAATCGGAAAGCCTGCACCGCCTCGTGACGAATCTGCTCGATCTTGCGCGGATGCAAAGCGAGGGGGTCAGACTCAACAAGGAATGGAATGCGTTGGGCGAGGTTGTGGGCAGCGCGCTCGCCAGACAATTTGCCTTGCTTGCGGCGCATGAGGTGCAGACTCAGTTGCCGCCGGATCTCCCGCTCATCGAACTCGACGCGATCGCGTTCGAACGCGTGCTCGTCAACCTGCTCGACAACGCGGTGAAATACACGCCTGCCGGTACGCGTATCTCGATCCGCGCAAGCGTATCGGAGGATACGCTGCGCCTGTTCATCGAAGACGACGGACCGGGCTTGCCGGGCCTGAATGCAGAGCATCTCTTCGAACCATTTACGCGCGGCGTCAAGGAATCGTCGATCAGCGGCGTGGGACTCGGTCTCGCACTGTGCCGCACGATCGTCGTGGCGCACGAAGGCACGATCCACGCGCAACGGCTCACGCCCCGAGGCGTGCGTTTCGAGATCCGATTACCCATCGGCACGCCCCCGGAAATCGAACACGAGGCATTGACATGAGCAAACCGCGCATTCTGGTTGTGGAAGACGAGTCCGACATTCGCCGCTTCATTCGGCTGTCCCTCGAAAGGGAAGACATGACCGTATTCGAGGCCGCCGACGCCTCACAGGGCCGAATCGAGTCCGCGAGTCGCCAGCCTGAACTGCTGATCATCGATCTGGGCCTGCCCGACGGAGATGGCAAGGACCTGATCCGGCAATTGCGCGGCTGGTCGAGTGCGCCTGTGCTCGTGTTGTCGGCACGCGACCGCGAGGAGGAAAAAGTCGAGGCGTTGAACGCAGGCGCGGACGATTTCCTGACCAAGCCTTTCGGCGTGCCCGAACTGATCGCTCGCGTGCGCGCGCAATTGCGCCGGGCGAGCATCGTGACGAGTGGCGGTCCGGCATCGTCGATCGTGCGCTTCGGGGACATCAGCGTCGATCTTGCTACGTATGAGGTCATCCGGGCGGGTGAGGCCGTCCATTTGACGCCGACGGAATTCCGCTTGCTTGCCGCCCTGATCCGCGGCTACGGACGCGTTCTCACACATCGCCAACTGCTGCTGGACGTATGGGGACCGGGCTACGGCGACCGGCCGCAGTATCTGCGGGTGTACATGGGCACGCTGCGCCAGAAGCTCGAGGCCGACCCCACCCGGCCCCTGCACCTCGTCACGGAACTGCAGGTCGGCTACCGGCTCGCCGGCTTATCAAATTGAGGTTTGCCCTGGCCCGACCGATATCGCCAAATCCTGCGGCCATGTTTGTCACAGGAATCAATCATCGCCTCTGACAGGCAAGATGAGCGCGTACTTGCTGAAGGCACGGTACGGCGGGTCGCTAATGACCGCCAAGGCGTGCGGATTCAAGTGGTCGGTGACTGCCACGCGTCGCATGTCCGTTTCCCTCCGAGAGCGGGCATACGTTGTCCAGTTTTGGACGACGGCTCCTGGCTGGCAGGCGCCCGCTCGCCGGTCGTTAGGCAATTGGACTTCGGTCTGCTCAGCCATCTCGAGTGCGTCGTCTACCTCGATCCCGAAGTATCGCACTGTACTTTCAAGCTTGGTATGGCCCAACAGCAACTGAACCGCGCGCAGATTCCTGGTGCGTCGATAGATCAACGAAGCCTTCGTACGGCGCATCGTGCGAGTGCCA
>NZ_JFHC01000077.1 GCF_000698595.1 Caballeronia glathei
GCTCGACAAGACCGGCACGATCACGCTCGGCAACCGGCAGGCGTCGGAGTTCTTCCCGGCGGCCGATGTCGCGCAGGAAACGCTCGCGGACGCGGCGCAACTGTCGTCGCTCGCCGACGAGACGCCGGAAGGCCGCAGCATCGTCGTGCTGGCGAAGGCGCGCTTCAACATCCGCCAGCGCGACATGGCCGCGCTGCATGCAACGTTCCTCTCGTTCAGCGCGCAGACGCGCATGAGCGGCGTGGATATGCCGGAGCGCGAGATCCGCAAGGGCGCCGCCGACGCCGTGAAGCGCTATGTCGAAACGCATGGCGGGCGCTTTCCCGCCTCGGTAGAAAACACCGTGTCGGAGGTGGCGCGCCGCGGCAGCACGCCGCTCGTGGTCGCGGAGAAGGCCGACGGGCGCGCGCGCGTGCTGGGCGTGATCGAGCTGAAGGACGTGGTGAAGGGCGGCATCAAGGAGCGTTTCGCCGCGCTGCGCAAAATGGGCATCAAGACCATCATGGTGACGGGCGACAACCGCCTGACGGCGGCGGCGATCGCGGCTGAAGCGGGCGTCGACGATTATCTGGCCGAAGCCACGCCCGAAACCAAGCTTGCGACGATCCGCGCGCACCAGTCGGAAGGGCGGCTCGTCGCGATGACGGGCGACGGTACGAACGACGCCCCGGCGCTCGCGCAGGCCGACGTCGCCGTGGCGATGAACACGGGCACGCAGGCCGCGAAGGAAGCGGGCAACATGGTCGATCTCGACTCGAACCCGACGAAGCTGATCGAGATCGTCGAGATCGGCAAGCAGATGCTGATGACGCGCGGCTCGCTCACGACGTTCTCGATCGCCAACGACGTCGCGAAGTATTTCGCGATCATCCCGGCGGCCTTCGCGACGACCTATCCGGCGCTCAATGCGCTCAACGTGATGCATCTCGCGACGCCTGCGTCGGCGATCCTGTCGGCGGTGATCTTCAATGCGCTGATCATCGTGCTGCTGATTCCGCTCGCGTTGAAGGGCGTGAAGTACCGGCCGCTCGGTGCGGCGATCCTCCTGAGACGAAACCTGTGGATCTACGGCCTCGGCGGGATCATCGTGCCGTTCATCGGGATCAAGCTGATCGACATGGTGCTCGCCGCGCTCGGATTGGCCTGAGCACCGGGACGCGGGGCGCATGGACCGGCTGCGGGGCGCAGGACTGGCTTCGCAACCGGCCGGCGCCCCGGCTGAAAGCAAGGCAGGTTCACAGATGGCGTGCGGCGAGCGTGAAGCGTCGCGGCACGACGATCCAGACGAAGGACTAAGCAAATGAAAAACGTACTACGCCCGCTGCTCGTGATCTTCATTGCCCTGACGGTGATCACCGGCCTCGCCTACCCGGCGCTCATGACCGTCGTGGGGAAGGTCGCCTTCAACGACCAGGCGAACGGCAGCATGCTCAGGAACGCCAAGGGCGAACCGGTCGGCTCGGCCCTGATCGGCCAGCAGTTCGATTCGCCGAAGTATTTCTGGGGCCGTCCGTCGGCGACTTCGCCGATGCCCTACAACGCGCAAGGCTCGAGCGCTTCTAACCAGGGCCCGACCAACCCGGCGCTCGCGGACGCGATCAAGGCCCGCATCGACGCGCTCAAGGCCGCCGGCACCGACGTGAGCCAGCCGGTTCCGGTCGACCTCGTGACGGCCTCGGGCAGCGGCCTGGACCCTGAAATCTCGCCGGCCGCCGCGGCCTACCAGGCAGCCCGCGTGGCGAAGGCGCGCAATCTGCCGAAGGCGACCGTCGACGCGCTGATCGACACTTACACGACCGGCCGCCAGTTCGGCATACTGGGAGAGCCGCGCGTGAACGTGCTGAAGCTGAACCTGGCTCTGGATGCCGCGAAGCCGCTGACCTGAGCAAACCGCCAAGCATGCGGCCGCCGCAGTACCAAGACCACCAAGACTTATGAGCCGCCCCGACCCAGACCAACTGCTCGACAAGCTGCAACGTGAGGAAGAAAAGCGCCAGCGCGGACGCCTGAAGATATTCTTCGGCGCCTCCGCTGGCGTCGGCAAGACGTATGCGATGCTGCAGGCCGCGCGCCGCCGCCACGACGAGGGCGACGACGTGCTGGTCGGCATCGTCGAAACGCACGGCCGCGGGGAAACCGCGGCGCTCCTCGAAGGGCTCGAAGTCCTGCCGCCCGCGGCCATCGAATACCGCAACCGCTCGCTGAAGGAGTTCGATCTCGACGCGGCGCTCGCGCGCCATCCGCAACTGATCCTCGTCGACGAACTCGCGCATTCGAACGTGCCGGGCGCGCGCCACCTGAAGCGCTGGCAGGACGTGCACGAACTGCTGGACGCGGGCATCGACGTCTACACGACCGTCAACGTCCAGCACCTCGAAAGCCTCAATGACGTGGTCGGCCAGATCACCGGCATCCGCGTGTTCGAGACGGTGCCGGACCGCGTGCTCGATCACGCCGACGAAGTGACGCTCGTCGACCTGCCGCCCGAGGAACTGCTCCAGCGCCTGAACCAGGGCAAGGTGTACATGCCGCTGCAGGCCGAGCGCGCGGTACGCAACTTCTTTCGCAAGGGCAACCTGATCGCGCTGCGCGAACTCGCGCTGCGGCGCACGGCCGACCGCGTCGACGCGCAGATGCGCGAATATCGCGCCGACCGCTCGATCGAGCGCATCTGGCAGGCGCGCGACCGGCTGCTCGTCTGCATCGGCCCGGGTGCCGAGGCGCCGACGCTCGTGCGCGCGGCGGCGCGCCTCGCCGCAAGCCTCAAGTCCGACTGGATCGCCGCGTATGTCGAGACGCCGCGCCTGCAGAAACTCTCGGACGCCCGGCGCGAGCGCACGATGCAGGCGCTCAAGCTCGCCGCCGAACTGGGCGCCGAGACGGTGACGCTCGCGGGCGCCGACGCCGCCGCGACGCTGATTGGCTATGCGCAGGCGCGCAACGTGTCGAAGCTCGTCGCGGGCGCGTCGGCGCGACGCGGCATCGCGCGGCGGCTCGCCCGTCCGTTCAGCGAGGAACTCGCCGAGCGCGCGGGCGAACTCGATCTCACGCTGATCCGCGCCCGCGAAGGCGGAAGCCACGCCGCCACCGAGCCGGCCGACGCCGCCGCGAGCGCGTGGCGCGATGCGCTGTCGGCTGCGCGCGAACACCGTTCGCCGCCGACCGCCTACGCCTATGCGATCGCGATCTGCGCGGCGATCACGCTCGTCGCGAGCGTCCTGCGGGACCGCATCGACCTCGCCAACCTCGTCATGCTGTATCTGCTCGGCGTGGTCTTCACGGCCGTGCGGCTCGGGCGCGGACCGGGCGTGCTGCTGTCGTTCCTGAGCGTCGCGGCGTTCGATTTCTTCTTCGTGCCGCCGCGCATGTCGCTCTCGGTGTCGGACACGCAGTACGTGCTGACCTTCGCCGGCATGCTGCTCACGTCGCTCGTGATCAGCCACCTCACGTCGAGCCTGCGGCGCGAGGCGCGCGTCGCGGAAAAGCGCGAACGGCGCACGGGCGCGATGTACGCGATGGCGGGCGAACTGGGCGCCGCGCTCACGACCGAGCAGATCGTCGGCATCGGCATGCGGCATGTGAGCGAGGTGTTTCGCGCGCAGGTCGCGATGCTCCTGCCCGACAGCGCCGACAAGGTGCGCCAGAAGCTCGACGACACCACGACCGATTCGCGCGCGCTCCTGCTCGATGCGAGCGCGCTCGATCTCGACGTCGGCCAGTGGGTGTACGACCAGCAGAAGCCCGCAGGGCGCGGCACGGATACGCTGCCCGCCGCCGCGGCCCTCTATCTGCCGCTGAAGGCGCCGATGCGCACGCGCGGCGTGCTTGCCGTCGTCACGCGCGAGGCGGGCGAGCTCGACGTGCCCGAGCAAAAGCGCATGCTCGATGCGTTCGCCGCGCAGATCGCGCTTGCGCTCGAGCGCGTGCACTACGTGGACATCGCCCGCGACGCGCTCGTCACGATGGAGTCCGAGCGGCTGCGCAACTCGCTGCTCTCGGCCGTCTCGCACGACCTGCGCACGCCGCTCACGGCGATCGTCGGCTTCGCGTCGATGCTCGCCGAGGCGAACGGCGACACGCGCGCGCCGGCGAACGCGGAATTGATCGAGGCGATCCACGACGAATCGCTGCGCATGACGAGCATCGTCACGAACCTGCTCGACATGGCGCGGCTGCAGGCGGGCGGGCTGCGCCTGAACCGCCAGTGGTCGCTGCTCGAGGAGACCGTCGGCGCGGCGCTCCGGGCGTGCGCGCGCGTGCTCGGCGACCGGGCGGTGGACGTGCATCTGCAGGCCGATCTGCCGCTATTGCAACTCGACGCGGTGCTGATGGAGCGGCTCTTCTCCAATCTGCTGGAGAACGCGGCGAAATACACGCCGCGCGGCACGCGCCTCGCGATCAGCGCCGAGCGCGTCGAAACCGAGCGCAAGCCGTTCGTGCGCGTGAATATCGACGATACCGGACCGGGGCTGCCGCCCAGCATGGAGGAGCGCGTATTCGAGAAGTTCATGCGCGGGGAGAAGGAATCGGCGAAACCGGGGATCGGGCTCGGGCTTTCGATTTGCCGCGCGATCGTCGAGGCGCACGGCGGTACAATCGGCGCGGCGAACCGCACGGATGAACACGGGCGGATCGAGGGTGCGCGTTTCTGGTTCACGCTGCCCGTCGAAGCACCGCCGCCCGCGCCGGGCCTGGAAGAAGACGAGCGGGATGCGGCGGCGCCGCAACTTCCCGCATCGAAGACAACGCCATGAGTGAACCAACCGTTACTGTCGTACTGATCGAAGACGAAAAGCAGATCCGCCGTTTCGTGCGCGTGTCGCTGGAAGCGGAGGGGATCGCGGTGCACGAGGCGCCGACGGGAAAGCAGGGCCTCGTCGAGGCCGCCACGAGAAAGCCCGATCTTGTGATTGTCGATCTGGGGCTGCCGGATACGGACGGCATCGATGTGATCCGCGAATTGCGCAGCTGGACCGAGCTGCCGGTGATCGTGCTGTCGGCGCGCACGCAGGAGGAGGAGAAGGTTGCCGCGCTCGATGCCGGCGCCGACGACTACCTTACCAAGCCGTTTGGCGTGTCGGAGTTGATGGCGCGTATCCGGGCGCATCTGCGGCGGCGCAATCAGGCTGCGGCGAGCGAGTCGCCGCAGGTGGCGTTCGGGGCGGTCATCGTCGATCTGGCGCTGCGGCAGGTGACGCGCGACGGGGCGCTCGTGCATTTGACGCCGATCGAGTATCGCCTGCTCGCGACGCTCGTGCGGCATGCGGGACGCGTGCTTACGCACCGGCAATTGCTGCGCGAGGTGTGGGGACCGTCGCACGTGGAAAGCCACCACTATCTTCGGATTTATATGGCGCACCTGCGGCAGAAGCTCGAGCGCGATGCCGCGCAGCCGGAACATATCGTGACGGAGACTGGCGTCGGATATCGGCTCGTGGGGGCTACCTGAGCGCGGTAGCCCTGGAGCGCTGGTTTTGGCTTTGCCCCTCGGGCGCTTGGGTTTGGTGTTTTGTTCGTTTGATGCGCTTGGGCTTCTGTGAAACTTGCTTTGTTAATGGTTCATGAGCTTCGCCTCGGTGCGGGGCTGCAGTTAATTTCTTTGCACAGGGTGATCGCTGGCGCTCGGGGTTCGCGCTTCTACACCGTTTGATGCGCTTCGGCCTCCATGAAATCTGCTTTCTTCGCGTTCTATTAGCACGCCCCTGTGCGGGGCAGCAGTTACTTTCTTTGCTGCTGCAAAGAAAGTAACCAAAGAAAGCAGCTATGGGCTCAACGGCGTTAGGACGTGACCACGTTTGAAGTTATCAGAGTGGCCCGACCGTGGGAGTGTCCACCTTTGTTCGTTGAGCGGATAGGTACGCGGACCCACTGCGGCATCGCGCCCTCGAACAAAGTGGTAAGGCAGTCATTCATCCGTCTCGGCACAGCGTGCCCGACGTAAGGTTTGCACGGTGTAAGGCACGGGCCGCGACATGACGAAGCGCCCCAGATGCCGCGGCAGCTACAAAGCGAAGCGCCTTGTTATGCGCGACAAGAAAGCGAAGCGATTGGTGGTGGCGAACCTCGCGTCTGAGCGAAGCGAGGACGGATGGATGACTGCCTTACCACTCCGTTTAGCGGCGCGACACCACAGTGGGTCCGCGTACCTATCCGCTCAACCAACAGAGGCGGACACTCCTGCGGTCGGGCCACTCTGAAAAACTCAAACGTGGTCACGTCCTAATACCGCTTACCCCATAGCTGCTTTCTTTGGTTACTTTCTTTGCAGCAGCAAAGAAAGTGACTGCTGCCCCGCACAGGGGCGAGCTAATAGAACGCGAACACAACAAGTTTCATAGAAGCCGAAGTGCATCAAACGGTGTAGAAGCCCGAACCCCGAACCCCGAACCCCGAACCCCGAACCCCGAACCCCGAACCCCGAACCCCGAACCCCGAACCCCAAGCGCCAGCAACGACAAACCGTGCCGCCCCGCCGAGGGGCAACCCAAACCAGACCACCCCGCATCCAGGAACAAAAAAGCTTCAGACCTTCGCGCCCGAAGGCTGCCCCGTCCGTGGAAGAAGCACCGCCAGCACCCCGATCAGCGGCAGGAACGAGCAGAGCTTGTAGACGTAATCGATGCTGGTCGTATCGGCGAGATGCCCGAGAACGGCCGCGCCCACGCCGCCCATGCCGAACGCGAAGCCGAAGAAGAGCCCTGCGACCATGCCGACCTTGCCCGGAATCAGCTCCTGTGCATAGACCAGAATCGCGGAGAACGCCGACGCCAGCACGAGCCCGATCACGACCGTGAGCACGCCCGTCCAGAACAGGTTCGCATACGGCAGCAGCAGCGTGAACGGCGCGACGCCGAGAATCGATACCCAGATCACGACCTTGCGCCCGATCCTGTCGCCCACCGGGCCGCCGATGATCGTGCCTGCCGCCACTGCCGCCAGGAACACGAACAGATGCACCTGCGCCGCCTGCACCGACAGCCCGAAGCGGCTGATCAGATAGAACGTGAAATAGCTCGTGATGCTCGCCATGTAGAAATACTTCGAGAACACGAGCAGCACCAGCACGCTCATCGCCGTGAGGACCTTGCCGCGCGGCAGCGTGGCATGCGCGGCGTGGGCACGCGCACCCTTCTTCGTCGCGGGGTGGCGCTTGTACCAGCGCCCGATGTTCGCGAGCACGACAATAGCGACGAGCGCCGCCGCCGAAAACCACGCAATGCTCTTCTGGCCGTGCGGAATCACGATCAGCGCGGCAAGCAGCGGTCCAAGCGACGACCCCGCATTCCCGCCGACCTGAAAGAGCGACTGCGCGAGACCGTGCTTGCCGCCCGAGGCCATCCGCGCGACCCGCGACGACTCCGGGTGAAACACCGACGACCCGCACCCCACCAGCGCCGCCGCGACGAGCAGCGTTCCGAAATTGCCTGCCACCGACATCAGCAGAAGCCCCGACAGCGTGAAGCCCATGCCGACCGGCAGGGACCACGGCTTCGGATGCTTGTCGGTGTAAAGCCCGACGAGCGGCTGCAGAAGCGACGCCGTGATCTGGTACGTCAGCGTGATGAGCCCGATCTGACCGAACGACAGCGCGAACTCGCTCTTGAACATCGGGTAGATCGCGAGAATCAGCGACTGGATCATGTCGTTGAGCAGGTGCGAAAAGCTGATCGCCCCGAGGACCGAATAGACCGTGCGTTGCGGATTGGCCGCGCTCGCCGGGGTGGCTGCTCCGCTCGACGCCGAGGCGTCGAGCGTGTTCTTGTCGATGCTTGTCTGCATGGCGAATCTGGGAAAGGTTGTCTCGGTTATCGGCGTCCGATTTATGCGCGGACTGAATTACTGGGAAGTGTAATGTGTCCTGTATGCGTTGTCCTGCCAACCTTTGTCGCGAAACGGACAGCGCATTTCGTCCGTGGTCTGCGCGGCGCGAGCATTTTTGGCCGGTTATAACGCCGCATCGGCGGCGCGAATCGCGCAGCGGGGCTCGCCTGGCATTCATGCCGGGCGGGCGCCGCAAAAACTAAAGAAGCGCAACGAAAGTGCCGTAGACCAGAAATGCGGGCGTGCGCCGGAACGAGGCGCCGGCCGGGAACCAGGAATATTCGGGGATTGAATCGATGAAACCGTTTTCGCTACGCGGCAGTTCCGGCGCGGGCTTCGTCTCGGACGAACAAGCCACCGACCGGTCTGCGCAACGCGCGAGTTCGCGCCCGTCGGCGGGCAGGAAGGGCGGCAAGGGTGACCTAAGCGTGAAGACGTCGCTGCGGCTCGCCTTCGCGATCGTCCTGGCGGGCACGCTTGCCATCGGCGGCATCGCGCTCACGCAGATCAGCCGCCTGAACGGCTCGACGGAATCCATCTACAAGCAGGGCTTCGCGAGCCGCGCCGCCGAGGAAACGCGCGGCTACGTGCTGCGCGCGAGCCGCTCGCAGAAGATGCTCCTTACCGCGACGACCGCGAAGGAGCGCGACGAACTCGGCGTGCAGATCGATCAGGCGCTTGGCGAGATCGGCCGGGCGCAGGCTCAGTTGCAGCAATACATCGACGCATCCGATCACGACGCCGTCGCGCAGCACAAGCGCTTCACGGGCGCGGCCGGCGCGTGGAGCGAGCATTTGCGCACGTTCGTCAAGCTCGTGAAGGAGCAGCCGCTCGACCTTTCGCAGATGAACTGGCAAGTCGGCATTCAGGACGTGTCGCTGCTCGTGGAAACCGGCAAGCTCGAAAAGATGGTCGACGAACTCGTGGCGCGCCGCGGTGCCGCGGCCAAGACGACCATCGATGCCGCCGACTTCATCTATCACTCGTCGTTCGTGATGGTCCTTGCGCTGACCGCGGCGCTCTTCGTGCTCGCGATCGTCGTGAGCGAGTGGGTCGTGCGCCGGCTAGCGGGCCAGTTGGGCGGCGAGCCGGGCTACGCGAAGGAAATTGCGAGCCGCATCGCCGCGGGCGACCTGTCGAACCGCATCGAGATCGGGAAGCGCGACAGCGCGAGCATGCTTTGCGCGCTTTCCGAGATGCAGTCGGGATTGTCGTCGACGGTCGGCGAGATCGCCGCCAGCGCCGAGGCAATTGCGTCGGCGTCGAGCGAGATTTCCACGGGCAACGTCGATCTGTCGCACCGCACGGAAGAGCAGGCGGTCGCGCTCGAAAAGACCGCGACGAGCATGGAGCAGCTCACGTCCACGGTGCGCCAGAACGCCGATAACGCGAAGCAGGCGAGCATGCTCGCGCACAACGCGTCGGAGATCGCGCAAAAGGGCGGTGAGGTGGTGGGCCGCGTGGTTGCGACGATGGAGCAGATCAACGCGAGCGCGAAGAGCATTGGCGACATCATCGGCGTGATCGAGGGCATCGCGTTCCAGACCAATATTCTTGCGCTGAACGCGGCCGTCGAGGCGGCGCGCGCGGGCGAGGAAGGGCGCGGTTTCGCGGTGGTCGCGGGCGAGGTGCGCAGCCTTGCGCAGCGCTCGTCGGCGGCGGCGAAGGAGATCAAGGGGCTGATTCACGCGTCCGTGTCACGCGTGACCGACGGCTCGACCTACGCCACGGAAGCCGGCGCCACGATGGACGAGGTCGTGAAGGCGGTCAAGCGCGTGACGGACATCATGGGCGAGATTTCGGCGGCTTCCGCCGAGCAGAGCAGCGGCATCGAGGAGATCAACCGCGCGGTCACGCAGATGGACGCGGGCACGCAGCAGAACGCCGCACTGGTGGAGCAGGCGGCGGCCGCGGCGCAATCGCTCGACGATCAGGCGAGGGCGCTCAAGAATCTCGTCGGGAAGTTTCAGCTGAGGTGAGAGGTTTGGTCGCTGGCGCTCGGGTTTGGTGTTTGTTCAACCGTTTGATGCGCTTGGGCTTCTGTGAAACTTGCGTTGCTATCGGTCTATTGGCTTCGCACCTATGTGGCCGCTGGCGCTCGGGGTTCGGGCTTCTACACCGTTTGATGCACTTCGGCCTCTATGAAACTTGCTTTGTTCTTGGTTTATTAGCTTCGCCCCTGTGCGGGGCAGCAGTCACTTTCTTTGCTGCTGCAAAGAAAGTGACCAAAGAAAGCAGCTATGGGCTCAGCGGTGTCAGGACGTGACCACACTTGACCCATCCTGAGTGGCCCGACCGTCGGAGTGTCCGCCTCTGTACGCTACGCGGATAGGTACGCGGACCCACTGTGTCATCGCACCTTCAGACAAAGTGGTAAGACAGTCATTCATCCGTCTTCGCTTCGCTCTGACGACAGGTGCAATCGGTGGCGCGTTGCTAAACGCGAGACTGGAGCGAAGCGCTGGTTTGTGATGTGCCCGACGTCCGAGCGCAGCGAGGAGGGAGCGAAACGAAGTGCTTACCACTGCGTTGGAGGGTGCGTTGTCTCAGTGGGTCCGCGGGCCAAGGCGGTGGGATTTGTGGGGGTGACACTAAGGGGCTGTGCCAGGTTGGTGGGTGGGAACAAAAGGAATTGCGGGCGAAATGGCTGCTTTCTTTGGTTACTTTCTTTGCAGCAGCAAAGAAAGTGACTGCCGCCCCGCACAGGGGCGAGCTAATAGACCGCGAACCAAGCAAGTTTCATAGAGGCCGAAGCGCATCAAACGGTGTAGAAGCCCGAAGCCCAACCCCCGAACCCCGAGCGCCAGCGGCCACACAGGGCCGAAGCCAATAGACCGCGAACAAGGCAGAGTCAACCAGAAGCCGAAGCGCATCAAACGGCGTAAAACCACAACCCCGAGCGCCAGCGCCATCCCTCAGATCAGTTCGACTTCCTTCCAGTCCGCACTGGAAAAAAAGCGGCTCAGCTCCCGCGTGAGCTCATTGAGCGCGCCCATCTCCGGCGCGGTGATCTTGCGCACGTGCTGCGCATGCGTCCAGTCGCCGTACACCAGCGCGACAGTCGCATCGTTTGCCTTCACGGGCAAAAGGACGAAGGCCTGCGCGTCACCGAACGACTCCTTGAACCAGCGCGGCAGACGCGCCTCGATGCGCGGATCGCGCGCATTCTCGATAAAGATGCCCACCGGGTTCGAGATCGCGAGATGGAACACGTCGGGCCGGAACTCGGCCGCGAACTGCAGCGCGGGCAGCATCCGCTCGACATTGGGTCCGAGCCCGAGACGGGCGTGAAACTCGTCGTTGGCCTGCCGCACGAACACCACCGTGCGCGATAGCCCGAGCCCCGCGAGCACCGCTTCCGACGCGAGCGCGAGCACCGGCGCGAGCGCGTTCTTCGACGGCAGCGAGCGCAGGTCGTCGAGCCCCGCGCCGATTCTCGCCTCCGCCGACATCCCCTCGCGCGCGATCGCATCCGCATTCGCCCGCAACTCGCCGATCTCGCGCATCACGCCCTCGCCGCTTTCCTCGTTCGCGAGCGCAAGGCTCATCGCGGAGAGCGTCTCGGCGTCGGTGTTGAGCGCGCCGCTATAGCGGTTCGCGATGTCGATGAGCAGCGTCTCGCGGCCGGTCTGACCCATGTTCTGCGCCGTGAGCGCATCGGCGACCTCGGTCGAATAGTTCGTGACCGCCTGCAGCCAGCGCACATGGCGCGGCACGGTCTCGTCAGGCGGCGCGAGCGGGTCGCTCGCGCGCATGCCGGCGCGGATCGTCTCCGGCAGCCGCCAGCGGTCCGCCGCCTCGATGCCGATCTCCTCGAACGTCACGCCGAGCAGCACCGCGCACGCATGGCTGTCACTGATGTTTTCGCTCGCGGCCTTGCGGCGCAACTGGTCCCACTCGCTTTCCAGGTAGAACGCGACGAGCAGCTTGCCGATCTGCCGCATCAGCGTGCAGACGACCGCCTCCTCGGCGGAGCGCAGGTCGGTGCGCTCGGTGATCTGGCGCGCGACCGCGCCCGAGAGCAGGGTGCGGTTGAGTTCGAGCTTCGCGTCGATGCGGCGCGGCGCGCTGTGATGAAAGTGGTCGACGAGCTTGAGGCCCACGACCAGATGGCCGACCGCATCCATGCCAAGCACCATCAGCGCGCGCGTGACAGTCGTGATGTTGCCGCCGAAGGCCATGTACATCGCCGAATTGGCGAGCCGCAGCACCTTCTGCGTGAGGCCGAAGTCCGACAGCACGACTTGAACCAGCGCGGTGAAGTCGAGGTCGTCGTCGCTCATCGCGGACACAGTGGTGCGCAGCGCCTGCGAGAGCATGGGGAAATCCCCGCGCTCGCTCATGCGCATCCACAGCTTGTCCAGTAGTTCGGCCTTGACGGTGCTTGCCATGCGTATTGTGTGAAAACCCTACCCGTGCCGTGCCGGAGAAACCGGTGCGGCGTCAATCAGCGACTCTGAGCCGAAACGATGCAAGTCGAAACGATACACGTTGAAACGAGGTTTCGCGGCACGTTGTCTGATTAAAACACGAACGCGCCTTTGTCTCATAATGCCTCGTGCAGGTAGAGCGAGTTCGACTGAAAGGACCGGGCAAGCTCGTCCGACGGCAGCGCGTGGCTGATGAGCCAGCCCTGCATGTGATCGCAGCCCATTTCCGTCAGGAGGTCGCGCTGCGCCTCGGTCTCGACGCCTTCGGCGACCAGTTCCAGCCCGAGTGACTGCGCAAGCCCCACCACCGCGCTCACGATCGCGCGGTTGTTGCGCGAGGTCAGCAGGTTTTCGACGAAGCTGCGGTCGATTTTAAGCTTGGAGAGCGGAAAGCGCTGAAGATAGGCGAGGCTCGAGTAGCCGGTGCCGAAGTCGTCGACGGCGAAGCGGATGCCGAGCGCCGTCAGCGTTTCCAGGAGCAGCGTGGCTTCCTCCGGGTCGTGCATGAGCAGGCTCTCGGTGATTTCGAACACGAGCCGCCGCGGGTTCAGTCCGGTCAGCGCGAGCGCTTCCTGCACGGCGAACGTGAAGCGCTTGTCGCGGAACTGCTGCGGCGACACGTTAACCGACACGTACTCGAGCCGGATGCCGAGCGCGTCCCACTGCACGAGCTGCATGCAGGCGGCTTTCAGCACCCAGTTGCCCAGGTAGTTGATGAGACCGATCGATTCGGCAAGGGGAATGAACGTCGAGGGCGGCACGAGCCCGTGCACCGGATGCTGCCAGCGCATCAGCGCCTCCACCCCGACCACGCCGCCCGACTGGCTGCTCGTGATCGGCTGGAAGTGAAGCGAGAACTCGCCATTGCGCACGGCTTCGTAGAGGTCGGCTTCGAGCTTCAGGCGTTCGGCATCGGTGGGATCGTCGTCGGGGGCATGGAAGACGAGCGTGTTGCCGCCCGCGGCCTTCGCCTGCGTGAGCGCGTGGTCGGCCATGCGCAGCAGGTGCGCATCGACGGTGCCGGGCGCGCTGTTCGCCGGGTCGGCCTGGTCCGGATAGAGCGCGACGCCGACGCTCGCCGACAGGTGCGTGTGCTGCCCGCGATGCCGGTACGGCTGCGCGATCGCGGTCAAGAGTCGCCGCCCGAGGTTCTCCGCGCTTTCGGCGTTCGTGCCCGCGGGCAGCAGCACGGCGAACTCGTCGCTCGCGACGCGCGCCACCCGCTCGCCGTGCCCAGCCGTGTGCTGGATGCGGCGCGCGGTCTCGCGCAGCATGTCGTCGCCCGCGTCGTAGCCGAGCGCGCGGTTGATGCGCTGGTAGTCGTCGATGTCGATGAGCACGAGCGCCGCCTGCGTGCGCGTGTGCTCGGCCTCGGCCTGCACGGCGTTGAGCGCGGGAATGAGCGCGGTGAGGTTTTCGAGGCCGGTGAGCCGGTCGTGGTTGAGCGCGTGGCGCAGCTTCGCTTCGCTGTCGCGCCAGTGCGACACGTCGAACGCGGCGAGCGCGAAGCCCGGCACGCCCTGCGGCGCGGTCGAGCGCATCCGCAGCTCGACGCAGATCGGATAGGTCAGCGACTTGACGAGCGAAAGCGTCGCCGATTCGAGCTTGCCGCTCGCGTGCGCCCGCGCGACGAGCGCGTTCAGTTCGTCGGCTTCGGTGAGCGGCACGAGGTCGTGCAGCGTCAGCGTGCGCAGATAGTCGCGGTGATAGCCGATGAAGCCGATGCTCGCATCGGAGACGTACTGGAAGCGCAGCTTGTCGTCGAGCTGCGCGAGGAAGTCGACGGTACCGAGCGTCACTTCGAGCGCGGCGCCGGAGTACGCGCCGGCCTCGTCTGCCGCGGCCAACGCGGGCAAACTCTGCAGGGTGGACGGGTCGGCGGCTTCTCGCGCGGATCGAGCGGCGGCGGGCGGAAGATCGGGCGCCGCGGCGGCATCGGTTGCGCCGGCGTGGGCCGTGTCGTCCGTCGCCGGCGCTGCGGCGCGCCTCGCCCCGAAGAGGCCGCGAACGGCGTCGAGGGCGGTGCGCCAGGGGTTCCGGCGAGAGGCGGTGATCCGGTTCGCTTGCATGTTCTCGTATTGACCTTCTGGTGGCGCGACCTGTCGATGGACGAGCAGCGGCTTGCCCGACACGTCCGGGCAAGCCGCAACCGCGTGCCCGCTTGGGGAAATCCTGCACATCAGGTACACGCCCTATCAGGCAGGTTATCGGCCTCGCCGCGAAATTCTTTAGCCGCGCGCGCCTGGCGCAATCGTTAGCGGGAACCCTGCGTCCATCGACGTGTCGAGACTTTGTCGTACGGGTCTTTTATGCTGCTTCAAGTCCGTAATTTCGGTTACAGTGGCGCGAAGAAGCGTTCAAGTATTTTCTACCGACCTGCGCGGCGTGCATGCCGCTGCTGTGTGTGACCGATGCCGCGTCTTACCGATGCCAACCGTACCTTCGACCTGCCCGCCCCAGCATGATGCGCGTTGCCTCCGGCTTGTGCCGGCGTCAGCGCCTGTGCCTGGCCGCCGGTGCGCGGTGCCTTCCGAATGGCGTTCGAATGATGCGTGATTCCTTGCCGCCGCCCGGGCCGGGCGAATTGCGCGAGCCGGAGAGCGTCTATCTCGGCCGCCAGCCGATCCTCGATCCCCACGGCGCGCTCCACGCGTACGAGCTGCTCTTTCGCGACAGCCCGGAGAACCTCGCACGCGTGCACGACGACTTCCAGGCGACGGCCCACGTGGTGGCGCGCACGGTGGGCGAGATCGGGCTCTCGGCGGTGCTCGGCGACTATCGCGGGTACGTGAACATGAACCGGACGCTGCTCTTCGACGACATCGTCCACATCATGCCGCCCGAGCGGTTCGTGCTCGAAGTGCTGGAGACCGTCACCTTCGACGACGCGCTCCTCAAGCGCTGTGCCCAGTTGCGCGCCGCGGGCTTTCAGTTCGCGCTCGACGACGTCGTGCAGCTCGACGACGCGCTCCTCGGCGTGCTGCCCTACGTGGACACGGTCAAGATCGATTTCCTCGCGGCCGGGCAGGGCGACCTGCCCGAGCTTGCCGCCACGCTCAAGCGGCACGGCAAGACGCTCATCGCCGAAAAGATCGAGACGCACCAGCATTTCGCGCAGGCCCGCAAGCTGGGCTTCGACCTCTTTCAGGGCTATTTCTTCGCGCGGCCGCAGGTGCTCGCGAGCCGCCGCGCGAGCCCGTCGCGCACGGCGCTGCTGCGGCTTCTGGCGCTGCTCGCGGGCGACCCGGGCATCGGCGAGCTCGAAGCCGAACTGAAGCTGAACCCGGGTGTCGTCCTGCAACTCCTGCGGCTCGCCAATTCCAGCGCATTCGGGTTGGGGCGGCGCGTGTCGTCGCTGCGTGATGCGATCACGGCCACCGGCACGCGGCAGATCATGCGCTGGACGCAACTGCTGCTCTACGCGGACGGGCGCGGCCTGCCGTGGCGCTCCGACCCGCTCGTGCAGCTCGTCGGCACGCGCGCACGCTTCATGGAACTCGCGGCGGGTATCATGCGTCCATCCGACGAGGCTTTTGCCGACGCCGCGTTCATGACGGGCATCTTTTCGCTCGTGCACGTGGTGGTCGATCTGCCCGCCGCGGAGATTCTCGCGAGGCTCAATCTCGCGGCGGAGATCCGCGCGGCGATCGTCGACGGGCAGGGCGAGCTCGGCGCGCTGCTTCGCATCTCGCAGGCGGCCGATCGCGGCGACGCGCCGGAACTCGATTCGAGCGTCGCGTCCGGCCCCGCGTTCGCCGGGCTGACGCCCGCGGTGCTCGCGAAGCTTCAGGTGGAGGCGGCGACCTGGTTCGCCGCGCATCGGCTGGAATGAGACATGCGGCGCGCCGCCGTTGCATGGCATAGGGCGCGCGGGCGCGCCGCCGGGACGCACCGTCTTATATGAGGGTACACGCGATGAAACGCAACATCACAGGCAGGATGCTCGCCGCCGCGATTGGCGCGGGACTCGCGGCGTATGCGCTCGTGGCCTTCGCCACGCTCAAGCCGGGCGACCGCGCGCCGGCGTTCGTCGCGCAGGCGTCGCTCGGCGGCAATGTCTACCAGTATTCGCTCGCGGACGCGCTGAAGAAGGGCCCGGTCGTGCTGTACTTCTACCCGGCGGCCTTCACGAAGGGCTGCACGATCGAGGCCCACGAGTTCGCCGAAGCGGTCGACCAGTACCAGGCGGAAGGCGCGACGGTGATCGGCGTGTCGCACGACAACATCGATACGCTCAAGCGCTTTTCGGTCAGCGAGTGCCGCAGCAAATTCCCGGTCGCCGCCGACGCCGAGTCGAAGATCATCAAGGCCTACGACGCGTCGATGCCGATGATGAGCACGATGGCGAACCGCGTCTCGTACGTGATCGCGCCGGACGGCACGGTGATCTACGAATACACGAGCCTTTCGCCCGAGAAGCACGTCGCCAACACGCTGCAGGCGGTGCGCGACTGGAACGCGAAGCACAAGGCGCAATGACGTCCGCGCTCGCCCGGGCCCGCTGAGCCGCCATGCCAATCGTTCTCGCCCTCGTTGCGCTCGTCGCGCTGATCTATGGCGCGGTGTGGTCGTTTCACGCGCTGTCGGCGCGCTTCGGGCTCGGTGTGGCGACCGGCGTGGCCGTCGTGGTGGCCGCGCTGATCGCCGCCGCGATCGCGTACTGGTGGCAGCGCCGGCGCGAGGTCGCGCCGAACGTTGCGCGCTCGAAAGGCGGCGACTGGACGCACGAGCTCGAGTGCGAGTGGGGCGGCGTGCGGCTCGCGGCGGGCAAGCGGCTGTGCGACCTGCGCGTCGGCGACGAGCGCGGCGGCTACATCTTCGCGGACCTGCGCGGCGCCCGCGTCCAGCAGGCGGCGGGCGGGGCGGCAGGCGCGGGAGGTCCGGGAGAATGGCAGGTCGCGCTCGACGTGAAGGACCCGAAACGCGGCGAGTGGCTCCTGCCGATGCGCGACCGGCGCGAGGCCCGCAAGTGGGCACGGATTCTGTCGCTGGCGGTGGAGCAGAAGCTGTAGGGGTGCCGTTTGATCACCCGTGATACCCGTATCCCTCCGCATCGCCAGGAAAAAGCGAAAATGCGCGCTCAGGACCGCCATGCACCTTTTTGGTACAATTACGGTTCGCCTACAGCCACGCGGACGACCGCGCGCGCAATCGACTCACCGGGGACGACCCCATGTTTCCCATGGAGTTTTCCTCGATGTCCTGGATTCTTCTTCTCATCGCCGGCCTGCTCGAAGTGGCCTGGGCCGCCGGTCTCAAGACCTCCGAAGGGTTCACGCGGCTCTGGCCGTCGGTGTTCACGCTCGTCACCGCGGTCGGCAGCTTCGTGCTGCTTGCCCTCGCGATGCGTCAGCTGCCGCTCGGCACGGCCTACGCCGTCTGGACGGGCATCGGCGCGGTCGGCGCGTTCGTCTTCGGCATCATCGTGATGGGCGAGGCGGCGAGCGTCGCACGGGTCGCGAGCGCGGCGCTGATCGTGATCGGGCTCGTCGGGCTGAAGATGTCGTCGGGCCACTGAGGTGCGAACGCGCACCTCCGGGTGCGCCCCCGGTGCGGCGTGGAACGCACACTCCTGCTCCTGATCCTGCAAGGCCTGGCGCAGCGTGGCTATAATGATCTGAAGTCATCTCGAATTAGTTGTGCCCAGCCGCACCCGATAACCCCTGATTGCCGGTATCTTCTTCGATGCCGGCGGCTTCTCCCGGCAACTCCGGGGCAAGCGACCGACGCCGTCGCGCCCATGCAGCGCCCGGCGCGCGCAGCACGCAAGGAGGCGGCAATGCTAGAAGCTATTTCGCTCGCTGCGGGCCTTTCATGGGCCAGCGGGCTGCGCCTGTACCTCACGGTCTTCGTCGCGGGCGTGCTCGAACGCATGGGTCTCGTGCATCTGCCGGAAACGCTCTCGGTGCTGAGTTCACCCTGGGTGATCGGTTTCGCGGCGTTTCTCGCGGTCGTCGAGTTCTTCGCCGACAAGATTCCCGCCTTCGATTCCCTCTGGGACGCCATCCACACGCTGATCCGCATCCCCGCCGGGGCCGTGCTGGCGGCCGCCTCGCTCGGCCACGCCGACCCGACGCTGCTCACCATCGCAGCACTCGCGGGCGGCACGCTCGCGGGCGCCTCGCATTTCGCGAAGGCCGGCACGCGGGCGCTCATCAACCTGTCGCCGGAACCGGTGTCGAACTGGGCGGCGTCGGCAACCGAAGACGTCGGCGCGCTCGCGGGCATCACGCTCGCGCTCTTCGTGCCGGTCATTTTCCTCGTGCTCGTGGTCGCGTTTCTCGTGTTCGCGGGCTGGGCGCTGCCGCGGCTCGTGCGCGGCGTGCACGGCGGCGTGAGCCGGATGGCCAAGCACATGGTGCCAAGCGTCAACCGGCTGCGGAGCAAGCACGATTGAGCGCCGCGCCCGCGAATCACAGCCTCGGTTTTTCCCGGATCGCGCGTCAGGCCGTCAGGATGACGGCGCGCGACTGGCGTGCCGGCGAGCTCACGATGCTGCTGCTCGCGCTGGTGCTCGCCGTCGCGGCGCTCGCGAGCGTCGGCTTTCTCGCCGACCGGATGCGCCAGGGCCTCGAGCGTGACGCCCGCCAGATGATCGCCGCCGACTTCGTCGTGCGCGCCGATCATCCCGTCGATGCGTCCTTCGCTGCCGAAGCGGCGTCGCTGAAACTGGCGAGCGCCACCACCACGATCTTTCCCAGCATGATCACCGGGAGCGGCGCGCAGCCCGGACTGCAGCCTCCGTCGCGTCTTGCGGCGATCAAGGGCGTGTCGCCAGGGTATCCGCTGCGCGGGGCGGTGCGCATCGCGCCCGCGCCCGGTGCGTCCGATGCGCCCGCCACCGCGATCCCCGCGCCTGGCACCGTCTGGGTCGATCCGGCCCTGCTCGACGCGCTGAAGACGCAGGTCGGCGGCACGGTGAAGGTCGGCACGCGCACCTTCAGGGTCGCCGCGGTCATCACGCGGGAACTGGATCGCGGCTTCTCGTTCGTGAGCTTTTCGCCACGCCTGATGATGCGCGCCGACGAGATCGCGGGCACGGGGCTCATCAGCTACGGGAGCCGCGTGACGTACCGGCTGCTCGTCGCGGGACCGGATGCAGAGGTTGAGCACTTCGCGGCGTGGGCACGTGCGCGCGTCGACGGCGGCAAGCTGCGCGGCGTGACGCTCGAGTCGCTTTCGGACGGCCAGCCGCAGGTGCGCCAGACCATCGACCGCGCGAGCCACTTTCTCACGCTCGTCTCGCTGCTGACGGCGCTCCTCGCGGCGGTCGCGATCGCGATGGCGGCCCACCGCTTTGCGCGCCGGCACCTCGACGGCTGCGCCGCGATGCGCTGCCTCGGCGTGAGCCAGCGCACGCTGCGCGCGCTCTTCGCCGGCGAGTTCCTGATCGTCGGCGTGCTAGGCAGCGTGGCGGGCGTCGTGCTCGGCTTCGGCGGCCACCTCGTCCTGCTCAACTGGCTCGGCGCGCTCGTCGAGGTCGAACTGCCGGCGCCGACGCTCTGGCCCGCGGTGCAGGGCATCGCGATGGGCCTCGTGCTGCTGCTCGGCTTCGCGCTGCCGCCGCTTCTGCCGCTCACGCGCGTGCCGCCCGTGCGCGTGATCCGGCGCGAGATCGGCGATGCGCAGCGCGTCGCGTACGCCGCGTACAGCCTGGGCGTGCTGCTGTTCGCGGGCCTGCTCGTGATCGCGGCGGGCGAACTGAAGCTCGGCGGCATCGTGGCGGGCGGCTTCGCGGGCGGGCTGCTCGTGTTCGGCGCCGTGGCGCGCCTCGCGCTCTGGGCGACGGCGCGCTACGTGCGCCGGGAGAGGAGCGGCGCGGGCGTCGGCTGGCGCTATGCGCTCGCCTCGCTCGAGCGCAGGAGCGGCGCGAGCGCGCTGCAGATCACGGCGCTCGGCATCGGCCTGATGTGCCTTTTGCTGATCGCGATGACGCGCAACGACCTGATCGCCGGCTGGCGCGAATCGACGCCCCCCGACGCGCCGAACCAGTTCCTGATCGACATCCAGCCGGACCAGCGCGCGGGGGTCGCGACCTACCTGAAACAGCACGGCCAGCCGGACGCGGCGCTTTCGCCGATGGTGCGCGGCCGGCTCGTCGCGATCAATGGCAAGCCGGTGAGTCCCGACGACTACCAGAAAGCCGACGCGAAACGCCTCGTTGACCGCGAATTCAACCTGTCCTACACGACCGAGCTGCCGGGCGACAACCGCGTGGTGGAGGGCGGCTGGTTCGGCGCGAGAGACAAGCCACAGGTGTCGATCGAGCAGGGGCTCGCGAAGACGATCAACGTGAAGCTCGGCGACACGCTGCGCTTCGATGTCGCGGGGCTGCAGGTGGAAGGGCCGGTCACGAGCGTGCGCAAGCTCGACTGGAATTCCTTCAAGGTCAATTTCTTCGTGCTGATGCCGCCCGCCGCGCTCGCGGACCTGCCGGCGACGTTCATCACGAGCTTCTATCTGCCGGCGGGCCGGCAGACGATGATCGACGGCCTCGTCGGCATCTACCCGAACGTGACCGCCATCGATACCGCGCCGATCCTCGCGCAGATCCAGCGCACGATCGCGCAGGTGATCGGCGCGGTGCAGTTCCTGTTCCTGTTCACGCTCGCCGCGGGCGTGCTCGTGCTGTACGCGGCGCTCGCGGGCACGCGCGACGAGCGCATGCGCGAGTCGGCGCTCCTGCGCGCCCTCGGCGCGTCGCATCAGCAGGTGCGCGCGGTGCAGGTGGCCGAGTTCGTCGCCGTGGGTGCGCTCGCGGGGCTGATGGCCGCGATCGGCGCGCAGGCGATCGGCTACGTGCTGGCCTCGCGCGTGTTCGAGTTTCACATCGACTTCAATCCGTGGCTGCTGCCCGCCGGCATCGCGGCGGGCGTGGCGTGCGCGGGTGTCGGCGGCTGGCTGAGCCTGCGGCGCGTGCTCGCGCGCCCCGCGCTGCAGTCGCTGCGCGACGCATAGACATTTCACCGACCGATCAACGTATGAGCGAAGTAGACAGCAGCAGGACCAGCAGTGAAGCCGGCGGCGAAGCCACGCAGGCGCCCACGGCGTTCGAACTCGTGGGCGGCGAGGAGCGCGTGCGTGCGCTCGTCGACCGCTTCTACGACCTGATGGACCTCGAGCCCGAGTTCGCGGGCATCCGCGCGCTGCATCCGCCGACCCTCGACGGTTCGCGCGACAAGTTCTTCTGGTTCCTGTGCGGCTGGATGGGCGGCCCGGACCACTACATCAGCCGCTTCGGCCATCCGCGCCTGCGCGCGCGGCACCTGCCGTTCTCGATTGCGTCGGGCGAGCGTGACCAGTGGCTGCGCTGCATGGCCTGGGCGATGGAAGATGTCGGGCTCGCCGAGCCGCTGCGCGAGCGTCTCCTCACCTCGTTCTTCGATACGGCCGACTGGATGCGCAACCGCCCGGGTTGATTCTTCACGACCCGGTGACGCAATGGTCGGCACAATGGCCGTTCGCCTGCCTGCGTCACACTTGCCAGCCAAGCCCGCCGGTCACGCCCGAAGCCAAGGACACCACCCCATGAGCACACGCGCACTCTTTCGCGAAGACGCCTACCTGACCCGCTGCGAGGCGACGATCGCCGCCGTCGACGAGCAGGGCATCCACCTCGACCAGAGCGTGTTCTATCCGCTTGGCGGCGGCCAGGCGGGCGACGCAGGCACGCTCACGCTCGCGGACGGCACGCGCATCGACATCGCCGACACCCGCAAGGCGAAGTTCGAGGGCGCAACGCCCGACGACGCGGTCCACGTGCCCGCGCCGGGGCAGGAGGCACTGCTCGCGCGGCTTGCGCAGGGCGAGCGCGTCGCCGCCGAAATCGACTGGGCGCGCCGCTACCGGCACATGCGCCTGCACACGGCGAGCCATCTGATGTGCGCTGTGCTGCCGTATCCGGTCGACGGCTGCAGCATCACGACCGATTACGCGCGGCTCGACTTCGCGACCGTCGAGCCGATCGAGCGCGATTTCGTCGAAGAGCGGCTGCGCGAGCTCGTGGGCGCGGCGCACGCGGTGCACACCGAATGGATCACCGACGATGAAATGGCCGGGCGGCCCGAACTCGTGCGCACGATGAGCGTGAAGCCGCCGATGGGGCTCGGGCGCGTGCGGCTGTTGCGCATCGAGAACGTCGATTTGCAGCCGTGCGGCGGCACGCACGTGCGCAACACGGGCGAGATCGGCGAGCTGCGCGTGGCGAAGCTCGAAAAGAAGAGCGCGCGCACGCGGCGGCTCGTGCTGGAATTCGCCTGAAGGATGCGGCGGGCATGGCGCACGAGCCGGACGAACTGAACAAGCCGGACGAGCCGAACGAGCCGGGCATGGCGGCGATGAATGACGCCGTGCCGCTCGATCCCCGCGCGCAAGCCTTGCTCGATACCTGGTTCGGCGTGCCCGGCTCGCCGGAGTATGGGGAGGAGCGCAAGGCGTGGTTCGTGAAAAACCGCGCCTTCGACGCACAGCTTTCCGGGCGCTTCGGCACGTTGCTGGAGGACGCGCACGAAGGCCGGCTAGACCACTGGGCGAACGCGCCGCTCGGCGCACTGGCGCTGATCGTGCTGCTCGACCAGGTGTCGCGCAACTGCTATCGCGGCACGCCGCGCGCGTTCGCGGGCGATGCGAAGGCGCTCGCGCTGGCGAAGGCGCTGGTCGCGGCAGGCGAGGACCGCCGCATGCCCACCGTGCAGCATCGCAATTTCGTCTACATGCCGTTCGAGCACGACGAAACGCTCGAAAGCCAGCGCGAGTCCGTGCGCCTTTTCACGGCGCTACGCGACGAACTGGGCGCGGGCGGCTATCTCGAATACGCGGTCAAACATGCCGCGGTCATCGAGCGCTTCGGGCGGTTTCCGCACCGCAACCGCATCCTCGGGCGCGAGATGCGTCCCGAGGAAGAGGCCTGGCTTGCGAAGCACGGCGGGTTCTAGCGGCCGCCGGCCACGTCGATGATCGCGCCCGTCACGTACGACGACGCGTCTGAGAGCAGCCACACGATCGATTCCCCGACTTCATCCGCCGTGCCCGGTCGCCCGAGCGGCGTCTGCACGCCAAGCACCGCCGCGCGGTCGGGCTTGCCGCCGCTCGCGTGGATGTCGGTGTCGATCAGGCCGGGGCGCACCGCGTTCACGCGCACGCCTTGCGGGCCGAGTTCCTTCGAGAGCCCGAGGGTCAAAGTGTCGATGGCGCCTTTCGAGCCGGCGTAATCGACGTATTCGTTCGGCGCGCCGAGCCGCGCCGCCGCCGACGACAGGTTCACGATCGAGCCCCCCTTGCCGCCACGCTTCGTCGACAGGCGGCGCGCCGCTTCGCGCGCGCAGAGATACGCGCCGAGTACGTTGGTATCGAAGATGCGTTTGAGGCGCGCGATGTCCATGTCGGCGAGCGCCGAGCCGGGCGCGACGATGCCCGCGTTGTTCACGAAGCCGTCGAGCGGGCCGAACGCTTCCTGCGTCGCATCGAACATTGCGATGACGGCGGCTTCGTCGCAGATGTCGCCCTGGATCGCGATGGCCTTGCCGCCCGCCACCCTGACTGCCGCGACGGTTTCATCCGCCGCCGCCGCGTTGCTCGCGTAGTTGACGCCGACCGACCAGCCGCGCGCACCGGCGAGGAGCGCCGCCGAGCGGCCGATGCCGCGGCTTGCGCCCGTTATCAGAATCACTTTGGACATCGGATGAGTCTCCTTGCTTGTTGCGATTTTTAGACGGCGTTGCGTTTCTCGGCCCACTTGTCGTGCAGCGGCGGGATGTAGCGCTTGAGCTTGTCGATCATCGCGGCCGGATCGGCGGCGACCTGCAGCATGTCGAGGTAGGCGCGGCGCATGAAGCCTTCCTCGACCGTATGCTGCAGCATCGAGAGAAGCGGGTCGTAATAGCCGTCCACGTCGAGCAGCGCGACCGGCTTCTGGTGATAGCCGAGCTGCGCCCACGTGTACACCTCGAAGAGTTCCTCGAACGTGCCGACGCCGCCTGGCATCGCGACGAACGCATCCGACAGGTCGGCCATCTTCTTCTTGCGCTCGTGCATGTCGGGCACGACGTGCAGTTCCGTGAGGTCGGTGTGGCCGACTTCCTTCTTCAGCAGCAGCTCCGGAATCACGCCGACGGCGCGTCCGCCGTTCGCGAGCACTTCATCGGCGATGAGGCCCATCAGGCCGACGCGCCCGCCGCCATAGACGAGCGACATGTCGGCTTCCACCAGCGCGCGGCCGAACGCCTTCGCGGCTTCCGCATAGACGGGCCTGGCTCCGGGGGCGGAGCCGCAATACACACAGACTGCCTTGATCATCGTGAATCCTTCGGTGTTTCGGTTTTTTGCGCGGCATCGTCGCGCGGCGGCAGGAAATCGGCGAATTCGCGCTTTTGCAGCTTGCCGGACGCGAGATCGTCGAAAAGCTGGCGCGAACGCCCGCGCAGATACGGCGCCATCACCGAAATGATGTGCAGGCTCGCCTGATGCAACTCCGCGCGGATCGCTTCCTGATCATTGTATTTGCGCGGGTTCATCACGTACTGGTATGACAGCCAGTAGGTCGCGATCACGCCGATGTTGGTCGCGATCACCTTGATCTCCTCGGGCGTCGCAACCATTTCCTGGTCGGCGACGAGCGCCTCGCACAACTGGCTCGCGAAGTGCACCTTGTGCGTGATGATCTGCTTGAAGTGCGTCTCCAGCGTGCGGTTGCGCGCGAGCAGGTCGTTCAGGTCGCGGTAGAGGAAGCGGTATGTCCAGAGGAAATCGGCCATGTACTGCAGGTACGACCACATTTCGTCGATGGTCGGGCGGTGGTCGTCGGGAAAGCGCAGCCGCTTTTCGATCTGCTGCTCGAACTGCGCGAAGATGCTGTTGATGATGTCGTCTTTGTTGCGGAAATGGTAGTACAGATTGCCTGGACTGATTTCCATCTCTTCGGCGATCGTCGTCGTCGTGACATTCGGTTCGCCGATATCGTTGAACAGTTTCAGAGACAGCTCGAGAATCCGTTCGCGGGTGCGGCGGGGAGGTTTGGCTTCCATGTCGTCCGGACCTGGTTGTCCGGGCCGCATCGCCGCGTGATAAGCGTCGCGTGCCCGGATCGGTTGCTGTTTTTGAGAATGTCGGACGATTATAAACCGGTCGTTCGGCCGTCCGGCCGCGGGCTCCTCCGCGCGATGCCGGACCCTTTATGAGATGCGCGCGAGCCAGTGCCAGACGAGCGGTCCGACGATCAGCGCCCACGTCAGCACGCACACGGCGAGCGCGACCATCACGGCGGCGCTGCCGAAATCCTTCGCGCGCTTGGAGAGTTCGTGGCGCTCGAGCGAAATGCGGTCGATGGCGGCTTCGACGCTCGAATTCAGCAGCTCGACGATCAGCACGAGCAGCACGGACGCGAAGAGCGCCGCGCGCTCGACCGGCGTGACCGGCACGGCGATCCCGCACGGCACGAGGATCGCGGCGAGCGTCAGTTCCTGGCGAAACGCGCTTTCCTCGCGGATCGCGACGCGAAAGCCGTTGAGCGAGTTCTTCATCGCGTGCCAGGCGCGCGTGACCCCCCGATTGCCCTTGTAGGGATTGAACGGCAGCGGCGCGAGCGGGTCGTCGGGGGAGAGCGGCTCCGCGCGCTGCGGGCCGCTCACCGGATCGTCGCGCTCGTCGGCGTCGTCGGGGTCGTCATTGAAGGGATCGCGCATGGCGCCGATGTTAGCGCGGCCGGCGCGTTGCCGTTCGCTTCCGGCGCTTTGCCGTTCGCCCCCGGCTCGGGCCGGGGGCGTGCCGCGCTCGGGCGCCGCTCCGTCGCCGGCCGGGCGGTCGTCGTGCGCCGGGGCGCGAGGGCGCACATCCCGGAGGTCTTGCGCGTCCGCCGGGGCAGCCGTGCCGCGGCTCGCCGCGCCGCCTTGCGCGCCCGCCGGCGCGCGCCTCGTCATGCGGTCGCCCGCGTCTGGCTCGCCTCGCGCGTGCCGAGCGGCTTCAGATGGGACGCGAATTGCTCTGACGCCGCGCGCCACGAGAAGCGCTCGGCCCACGCGCGCGCGTCGGCGCGTTCGATCTTGAGCGCCTCCAGGCACGCCTCGCGCAGGTCCTCGTTGAGCGCGCCGGGGCCCTCCGTGCCGAGCACGTCGATCGGGCCCGTCACCGGATAGGCGGCGACGGGCGTGCCGCACGCCATCGCTTCGAGCAGCACGAGGCCGAACGTGTCGGTTCGGCTCGGGAACACGAACACGTCGGCGGCGGCGTAGACCTTGGCAAGCTCCGGCTGCGACAGCACGCCCAGATAATTGACGTTCGTGTAGCGCGACTTGAGTTCGGCGAGCGCCGGGCCTTCGCCCGCCACCCACTTCGAGCCGGGCAGATCGAGCTTCAGGAACGCCTCGACGTTCTTCTCGACCGCCACGCGCCCGACGTACAGGAAGATCGGCCGCGCGGTGTTCAGCACTTTCGAGTCCATCGGCTGGAAGATGTCGAGATCGACGCCGCGCGTCCACAGCACGACGTTGGTGAAGCCGTGCTGTTCGAGATCGCTCTTGACGACGGGCGTCGGCGCCATCACCGCCTGCGAGGGCCCGTGGAACCAGTGCAGGAACTTGTACGTCAGGTGGACCGGAATGCGAAAGCGCGCGTTGACGTATTCCGGAAAACGCGTGTGGTACGCGGTCGTGAACGGCAGCTTGTGGCGTATCGCGTAGGCGCGCGCGGCCATGCCGAGCGGGCCCTCGGTCGCGATATGGAGTGCGTCGGGCGCATATTCGTCGATGCGCCGCGCGACGCGCCGCCGCGGCAGCAGCGAAAGACGGATCTCAGGATAGGTCGGGCAGGGGATGGTGCTGAATTCGAGCGGCGTGAGCAGCTCCACGCGATGCCCGAGCGCCGTGAGTTCGCGCGACGTGTTCTTCAGCGTGCGGACGACGCCGTTGACCTGCGGTTCCCATGCATCGGTGACGATCATGATCTTCATCGGAATTGGCCCGGTGGATGAAGGTTGAATGACGTGGGGCGGCGCCTGCCCCGCCCTTTTCGGTGGTCTTCGCGGTGCTTCTCTCAGTGCCTCTCTTCGCTCGCCGCTGGGCTGCCCGGCTGTTCTTTCGTGCCGTGCGCCTGGCCTGATTGCGTCACGCGGCCGCGCGGTCTCTCGTCGCGCGCATCTCCGGCGAGCGCATGACCGTCCAGTAGACGACTTTCAGCTCGCCGTCGAGCGTCTCGACGAGCGCCGACAGGCTTTCGACCCAGTCGCCGTCGTTGCAGTACAGAATGCCGTCGATGTCGCGGATCTCCGCCTTGTGGATGTGCCCGCAGACGACGCCGTCGCAGCCGCGCCGGCGGGCTTCGTCGGTCATCACGCGCTCGAATTGCGAGATGAAGTTGACCGCGTTCTTGACCTGGTGCTTGAGGTACTGCGAGAGCGACCAGTAGTTCAGGCCGAGCCGCGTGCGCGCGCGGTTGAACCAGCGGTTGAGCAGCAGAATCAGCGTGTAGAGCGTGTCGCCGAGGTAGGCGAGCCACTTGGCGTGCTGGATCACGCCGTCGAAGAGATCGCCGTGCACGATCCACAGCCGCTTGCCCGTGAGCGTCGTGTGGAACGCTTCGCCGCGCACGTGGATGTCGCCGAACGCGAGGTCGCAGAACTGGCGCGCGGCTTCGTCGTGATTGCCGGGAATGTAGACGACCTGCGTGCCTTTCCTCGCCTTGCGCAGGATTTTCTGCACGACGTCGTTGTGCGCCTGCGGCCAGAACCAGCCCTTGCGAAGCTGCCACCCGTCGATGATGTCGCCGACGAGGTACAGGTATTCGGAGTCGTTATGGCGCAAGAAATCGAGCAGGTAAGGCGCCTGGCAGCCGCCGGAGCCCAGGTGAATGTCGGACAGCCAGATGGTGCGGTAGCGGTGGGGCGCGTCGTCCGGATCGGACTCGTGCGCGGGTTCGTGGCCGTGGGCGTCGAGGCGTTCCTGCGGCAAGGCTGGCAAGTCTGCTCGGGAGTCGGGCCTGAACGCGACCGGATCGACACTGAGATCCGGCTGGCGCAGTCGGAAGGTCGCGGACGATTTGGATGCCATAGGCTCGCGCGTCGGGTTGCAGTAAGCGCATTGCGCCATGCGGTCATGACGGAGCCGTGACAGTCACGAGAAGTTCTTATTACGGGGCTTTCATCAGACGGCTTTTTGCACCGCGACGATACGCGTTCCCGCGATGCGGTCGTGCAGGAACTGCCGCGCCGGATCGAGCCACACGGCGGTGGCCCAGAGGGTCACCCAGACGGCGAGCACGACGAGCGTCTGCGGCACGGCGAGGGCGAAGAGGGGATGCAGCGCGAGCGGCGGCAGGAACCACAGCCACGCGAGCACGTAGCGCAACAGCGCCCGGGCCGGCTTGACGGGGGCGCCGCGGGCGTCGACCACCTTCAGGCGCCAGGTCTTCATCGGCAGCGTCTGGCCGCCGTGCGTCCAGAACCAGACGAAATAGGCCGCGAGCACGAGGCCGATCCACGTCATCAGCAGGTTGTGGTGCGTGAGGCCGTTGCGCTGCTGGGTCAGCGTGCTGAAGAGGTAGCCCGCCATGAAGACGATGCCGAAGAGGATCACGCCTTCGTAGACCATCGTCGCGAGCCGGCGGCGCAGCGCGGGGGCGCGCATCGGCGGGACCGGGAACGGGGCGGCCTGCGGCGCTGGCATGCCGCTCACGAGCCGTTGAATACGGAAGGCGCCTGCGACGGCGACACCGGAATCGGCGTCGCGGGGACGATGCTCGCGGCGTTGGGGATGGGCGGGGTCATCGGCTGGGAGCCGGGCTGTCCCGCGGCCGCACCGCCGGGCAGGCCCGACGCGGCCGGGAGGTGTTCCGCGCCGTCGGGCGCGTGCCCCTGCTCGCGCGCCGCGACGAGGCGATTGATGTCCTTGACTTCGGTCTTGCCGGTCGGCGGCGCGCTCACGACGGTCGGGCGCCGCGTGCGCTCGCTCGCGGCGAGCTTTTTCTTCTGCTCCTCGGAGAGCTTCTGGTAGGCGTCCCACGCGCGCTCGCGCTTCTCCACGGGCACCGACTTGGACACCTGATAGTTCTCGCGCGCCACCTTGCGCTGGTCGGGCGTCATGCGGGTCCATTCGGCCATGCGCTGATGAAGCCTTTTTTGCGCTTCAGGCGACATCTTGTGATAACGCGACGCGATCTTCAGCCATTTCTGCTTGCGCTCCTCGCTGAAGCGGTCCCATTGCGTGGCGAACGGCGCGAGCGCGGCGCGCTGCGCATCTGTCAGACGGCTCCAGGAGAGCGGGCTCGCGGACGACAGGCCGGCCAGCGGCAACAGGCTTTCGCCGGCGTTCGCGCTCGCACTCGCGCCGCCGGGTGCGGCGGCGGCGGGGCGCGTGGCGGCTGCGGGCGAATAAAAGCGCGGATACGTCGCGGCGAACGCGACCAGTCCCGCAATCGCGCATCCGAAAACAATCGCGAGACCGCGCTTGTAACTCACCCGAGAGCTCCTGCTGTTTTAGTGATTGCGCGTCAGGTACGCGTTGAAGCCGTGATCGAGGTAGGCGTCGAGCGGCAGATTGTCGCTCAGCATGGCGGCGTCGATGTCGGCGAGTTCGGCCGTGCGCTGCTGGTCTTCCCAGTAGGCGATGCCGGCGAGGCCGATCACGAGCGCGAGCAGAGGCCAGGCGAGCCCGAGCCGGCCGAACCGGCTGAAGAGGCCGAAGCGCGCGCGCGTTTCGCGGGTTTCGCGCGTGTCGGGCGAACCCGCGTGCGCGGCCGGCGCACCCGCGAAGGCGGGCGTGAACGCGTGCGCGGCCACCGGCACCTTTTCGGGCTTCTTGCGCGCGAGCGCGGCGCGGCGGGCGGCGGCGAGCTTGTCGACGGCGCCCGCCGGCATATTCGACGTATTTTCTTCGAGCGCGCGAACGACTTTCAGCGCGAACTCGTTTTCCTTCGATTCGAGAGCGGAGCTCATAGCGTGATCCCTTTCGCCTTCAGCGCGTGTGCCAGAGCGTGCGTCGCCCGCGAGCAATGCGTCTTGACGCTGCCCTCGGAGCAGCCCATTGCAGCGGCGGTCTCGGCGACATCCATGTCTTCCCAGTAACGCATGAGAAAGGCTTCCCGTTGACGTGTCGGCAATTTCTGGATTTCGGCGTCGATCAGGTTGAGCACCTGTTCGCGCTCGAGCTTGTTCTCGCTGCTCTCCGCGCCGACGGAACCTTCTTCGGATTCGAACGTTTCGAGGGGGTCGAATTCGTCGTCGTCGGCATTGCCGAAGGACGAGAAAAGGCTCACCCACGTATTGCGCACCTTCTGGCGACGAAAGTAGTCGTGCGTCGCATTCTGGAGGATACGCTGAAAGAGGAGCGGCAGTTCGGCAGAAGGGCGATCGCCGTACTTTTCGGCGAGCTTGATCATCGCATCCTGAACGATGTCGAGCGCCGCGTCGTCGTCGCGCACGGTGTAGACCGTCTGCTTGAACGCGCGTCTTTCGACGCCCGCCAGAAAATCGGCGAGTTCCTTGTCTGATGCCATCCGTGGGAGCCGGCGCAGCGAAAGTGCGTCGAAAGGGTTCGTGAGATTTTAAGAAACCTGCGGATGCTAGCAAACTTTTGCGCGCACCGGTAAGAACGCGGTGCTTTGATTTTTCGGCCTCTTTTCTTCATACCAGCCAGAAACGGCGGTAGATGGCGGGTATATGGCCGTCCGCAAATGGTATCCGGCGCGGGTTTCGACCGGGCGTCGGCAACTTTTTGCTTGACCGCTGTCACGCTCCGGGCTATCTTTTCCGACTCGCATCATAAAGTGAATGTCTAATTTGAGGCGAGCCCAAGAAGCACGCCTGTCAAACCAAGACGCGCCGCTTGAACCCGAGCCACAAGCCCGGCAGAGAGCACCCGATCAATTTTTTGCCGAAAATTCGAAAGGTGATGAATGAATATGCCCAGCGCGGAATTCTCCACGTCGGATACGACTCCCCCTCACGAAGCTGATTCCATCGGCGGCACCGTGCTCATGCGCGCGCTGGCGGACGAAAACGTCGAGTTCATTTGGGGCTATCCCGGCGGCTCGGTACTTTACATCTACGACGAGCTGTACAAACAGGACCAGATCCAGCACATCCTCGTGCGCCACGAGCAGGCCGCGGTACATGCCGCCGATGCCTATGCGCGTTCGACGGGCAAGGTCGGCGTCTGCCTCGTGACCTCCGGCCCCGGCGTCACCAATGCGGTGACCGGCATCGCCACCGCCTACATGGACTCGATCCCGCTCGTCGTGATCAGCGGTCAGGTGCCCACCGCGGCGATCGGCCTGGACGCGTTCCAGGAGTGCGACACGGTCGGCATCACGCGGCCGTGCGTGAAGCACAACTTCCTCGTGAAGGACGTGCGCGATCTCGCCGCGACGGTCAAGAAGGCGTTCTACATTGCCCGCACCGGCCGTCCCGGCCCCGTGCTGATCGACATTCCGAAGGACGTGTCCAAGGCGCCGTGCAAGTACGAGCCGCTCAAGACCGTCTCGCTGCGCTCGTACAACCCGGTCACGAAAGGCCACTCCGGCCAGATCCGCAAGGCGGTGCAACTGCTTTTGTCGGCGAAGCGCCCGTATATCTATACCGGCGGCGGCATCATCCTCGCGGATGCGTCGCGTGAGCTGAACCAGTTCGCCGATCTGCTCGGCTACCCGGTCACCAACACGCTGATGGGCCTCGGCGGCTATCGCGCGAGCGACAAGAAGTTCCTCGGCATGCTCGGCATGCACGGCACGTACGAAGCCAACATGGCGATGCAGAACTGCGACGTGCTGATCGCGATCGGCGCGCGTTTCGACGACCGCGTGATCGGCGATCCGAAGCATTTCGCGTCCTCGCCGCGCAAGATCATCCATATCGACGTCGATCCGTCCTCCATTTCGAAGCGCGTGAAGGTCGATATTCCGATCGTCGGCGACGTGAAGGAAGTGCTGAAGGAACTCATCGAGCAGCTTCAGACCGCCGAGCACGGCCCGGACACGAAGGCGCTCGCCGAGTGGTGGAAGGACATCGAAGCCTGGCGCTCGAAGGACTGCCTCGCCTACGACCGCGAAAGCGAGATCATCAAGCCGCAGTACGTCGTCGAAAAGGCGTGGGAACTGACGGACGGCAACGCTTTCGTCTGCTCCGACGTCGGCCAGCACCAGATGTGGGCGGCGCAGTTCTATCGCTTCAACAAGCCGCGCCGCTGGATCAATTCCGGCGGGCTCGGCACGATGGGCTTCGGCCTGCCGGCGGCGATGGGCGTGAAGATGGCTTTCCCCGACGAAGAAGTGCTCTGCATCACGGGCGAAGGCTCGATCCAGATGTGCATCCAGGAGCTCTCGACGTGCAAGCAGTACAACACGCCCGTCAAGATCATCTCGCTGAACAACCGCTATCTCGGCATGGTGCGCCAGTGGCAGCAGATCGAATACAAGAAGCGCTACTCCAGTTCGTACATGGACGCGCTGCCCGATTTCGTGAAGCTGGCTGAAGCGTACGGCCACGTCGGCATCCGCGTCGAGAAGACGGCCGACGTCGAGCCGGCGCTGAAGGAAGCGCTGCGTCTGAAGGATCGCACCGTATTTCTCGACTTCCAGACCGATCCCACCGAAAACGTATTTCCGATGGTCCAGGCAGGCAAGGGCATCACGGAAATGCTGCTCGGATCGGAAGATCTGTAACGGTCGTCTGTCCCGCCAGGGCTCGCGCGCGGACGTCTTCACAAAAGACGTCCGCGGCGCGCGCAGCCGGACGGGACAGGCTCAATCACTGGACATATCGGGAACGCGACATCATGAAACACATCATCTCCGTGCTGCTGGAAAACGAACCGGGCGCGTTATCGCGCGTCGTCGGGCTCTTTTCGGCACGCGGCTACAACATTGAAACCTTGACGGTGGCGCCGACCGAAGACAGTTCGCTGTCGCGGCTCACCATCGTGTCCATCGGCTCGGACGACGTGATCGAACAGATCACGAAGCACCTGAACCGCCTGATCGAGGTGGTGAAAGTGGTCGACCTGACAGAGGGCGCCCATATCGAGCGCGAGCTGATGCTGATCAAAGTGCGGGCGGTCGGCAAGGAACGCGAGGAAATGAAGCGGATGGCGGACATCTTCCGCGGCCGCATCATCGACGTGACCGAAAAGACCTACACGATGGAACTGACGGGCGCGAGCGACAAGCTCGATGCGTTCATTCAGGGCCTCGATGCCACGGCGATCCTGGAAACGGTTCGCACGGGTAGTTCCGGCATCGGCCGGGGCGAGCGCATCCTCAAGGTGTAAGCGCCCGCCAGCAGTTCCACGCAAGACCAAATTTCAACGAATCAGGACTCAAGGAACCACCATGAAAGTTTTCTACGACAAGGACG
>NZ_JFHC01000078.1 GCF_000698595.1 Caballeronia glathei
CCAAAACTTAAATTCGCAACAGCTTCTTAGGCTACTCACCTGACCCGCAACACATTCCGTTATGAATTGGCCATTCTTGACACATCGCCATCACATTTCGCACCTGGAGTTTCCCCAGAGTGGAAACGATTTTTTCTCTCTCGCGGCCGCTTGCCGCTCATCCAATCCACGCGGTCGTATCTCAGACTCGAAGTCGGCGGCCGTAGCAGTGTTCAACGCGAGTTCCTCGCGCGTGCCTCAGCCGCCGCGTTGCACGATGCTTTGACGACTCGAACAGCGTCGCGCTAGCTCGCGATTGCGCGGAGTTCCCGATATGGATGTGATGTCGAACACGTCCGGGCGCGATGTTCGCAATTTCCTGCGCGTGTTCGAAACGGGTGCGCGGATCGGCGCGCGCGATGCGTCGACGCCGACCGATATCGTCGGCGAGTCGGTTGCAGTCGAGAAATACGCCGGGTTGTGCGAACCGGCCGCGTCGCTCGGGATTGCGTGCGCCCTCTCGAGTGCGCGGCGAGGTTGGGCTCGGCAGCGTTCAGAATTCCGAGCGGCAAGCTCGCGTCGCGCCGATCGGAGGTTTATATCGCGCGCACTGTGCCCGATGCCCCTTGGAGAAATGCGCCGTGGCGCAGTGCGGCCGGCTTTTCAGTTTCGGACAAAGGCCAACAAGTCCGGGTTGATCGCGTCGGCATGTGTAGTGAGCATCCCATGCGGATAGCCCTTGTAGACTTTGAGCGTCGCATTCTTCAGAAGCTTTGCCTGAAGCAGGCTGGCGGCGGCATACGGTACAACTTGATCGTCATCACCTTGAACGACTAAGGTCGGTACGGTGATCGCTTTCAGGTCATCGGTCTGATCAGTCTCGGAGAAAGCCTTGATTCCCTCGTAATGTGCCTTCGCGCTGCCCATCATGCCTTGGCGCCACCAATTGTCGATCACGCCTTGCGAGACCTTCGCGCCGGCGCGGTTGAAGCCATAGAAAGGCCCAGCGGCAACGTCCAGATAAAATTGGGCCCGATTGGCAGCAAGGGCGCTTCGGAACTCGTCGAACACTTCGATCGGCGTGCCCTCCGGATTACTTTCCGTCTTCAGCATAAGCGGCGGGACGGCGCTGACAAGAACGGCTTTTGCGACGCGTCCCTGCGGCTGGCCATATTGTGCGACGTAGCGCGCGACCTCCCCACCGCCGGTGGAGTGGCCGATATGGATGACGTTCTTCAGGTCGAGATGCTCGACTACGGCTGAGGCATCGGCGGCGTAATGATCCATATCATGGCCGTCGCTCACTTGACTGGAACGCCCGTGTCCGCGGCGGTCGCTGGCGACGACGCGGAAACCATTGGCGAGGAAGTAGAGCATTTGAGCATCCCAATCATCGGAACTAAGCGGCCAACCATGATGGAAGAAGATCGGTTGCGCATCCCGTGGACCCCAGTCCTTATAGAAGATCTCGACTCCATCTTTCGTGGTAACGGTAGACATATTGAGGTGCTCCTGAAGAGGAACTGCGTTTTATCCATGACGGGCGAGATGCAATGCCTGGCCTTTGGTCCGTTGGACCCGGTGGTCAGGCTTTCCCGGTGGCATTTTCCCGTACATTAAATGGACGCCCTGTGAAGACGCTTCCGATCTACTAGTGGAACCCTAACTGAATCTCACGTCGCTAAAGTCGATGGCGACCATCAGCATGTCGAGCACCGGGCGCCTGTCCGGACCACGCGTGTAAGCGCGACGCTTGGTCGGAAGGCAGATTCCGTCTACGGTGATATGGTCCGAGGTCAGCTGTGCTGCCGCGAATCCTCCCGCGATGTTCACCTGATAGTCGTGACGGCGCAGAAGCAGGGTATCGTCGAAAAAGAAGTCCTGAATCGCACAGTGAGACTCAATGGACCCGGGCAACCAGGTGCGCAGCACTCGCCACGTCTGCGCGCCTTCCTGCCACGGCTCCGTCTCCTCCACTCGCACGCCGTCCATGGCGAGCAAGAATGGCGTGACGAGATACGTCCAAAGCGCCTCGCCGTTGAAATAGGCGCGATGGATCGGGTCCCAGGGCGTGTTCATCTGATGACCGGCAAACGAATCCCTGGGCGTGCGTCGTTCCGCTACGATCGTACCGTCGAACTTCTCGATGGTGATCCTGTCAGGCGTGAACATCGTGCGCTGATCGGGTGCCCCATAAGGCTGGACCGACGAGCGCTCCTCGTGCAGCCACACGGTCATCCGGCGTGGCGAACGATCCTGCATCAGTCCTTTGAGCGCGAAAAAGCCACCGCCGGTGACGATCGTAGCCTCTACCTTCGTCTTGGCCTTCCAGCGTTCCATGCCACCATGCGCCTCGATGATTTCGGCAAGGAAATGGTTCATCAGAATCTCTCCGGGAAGCCCGACCTTCAGGAGCGCAAGTGTGTGCCGCAGCGGTTTTCAAGTCCACATGGTCCGACCCAATTCCAGCGGTCAGCGCCAGCTTTAGCATCTTCGCCTTTGCGATGTGCCCGGTAGTCAGGAGGCGGGCAGGCCCAACTCACCACCAGCCCGTCAGGTATGAAACCGAGTGGCGCCTGTGGAGAGGGCGCGCTTTGTCGATCTGGATAGTGAGTGATGGCGGGGCTATCGTCGTGCGCGTACCTGGGAGCGTGTCCGTTGACTGGGTCCCGATAAAGCACCCATAAGACCTGCGCCATGGCGACTCGCTGGCAGGACGGTACAGCGCTCGTTCACTTGGCAGTCGGAGTATAGGTTAAGGGAAAATCGAGTTCAAGCTGGGCGTGCTGTGAGGCTAGCCGGTAAAAACGTAAGGTCTCTTAAAGTGCAAAATTCCTGCATGTTAATAACCAGAGAACCGGGAGGTCGTGCTGCGTAGAAGTGGAAATTCGCCGACGCACTGATTGCGTATGCGCGAAGCAGACGTCGCTGATCACCGGCGGCGCAGAGGTCTCGCAGGGTGGGCGTCCACGATGAGATTTCGTACAACTGGCGCACCAAGCTTGGCGGGTTGTTTCCATCGGAACTACGGCGCATGCAGCAGTTGGAGGAAGAGAACCCAAAGCTCAAGCGCCTGGTATCGGGCCTGTCGTCGGATAGGTGTCGCTGCTCAGTACAGGCGCGGAGTCGAACGAGGCTGCCATTCGCATGGCGAAGCAAATATGAAATCGTGGGCTTTGCGCAGTCCAGACACGGCATGACGGGGGAGCAGCATCCACAACCCACAGCTCCGGTCGCAAGGGCGTCGGTCCGGCAGCGTTGGCGCCGCGACTGACGTCCGCTGCTGGCCGAACGCGAGAGATCGGTGCGCGCTGCCGCGCCCGACTCATAGCGCCGTTTCCATCCGCGACTCTGAGTTCCTCCGTGACGCAGACAACAGCGAGCCGGCAGGCAAGCAGCGCTACTGCCTTTTGATGTATCTGTGGCGGTAAAAGATCGACCATCCCATCAATCCCGCGTAGGTCGCGTATCTGGCGAAAGCCGAGAGCCGATAGGCCTCGTCTGCATCCATCGAATAGGTCACCCAGAGGCGGCCGGCGTTCTCGGACACGAGCCCCACGCCCCAAACCGCTGTCATCAGTCGGATGGATTTCACGAGCGCCGGGCGGACTTGCCACATCGTGTCGAATTCGAGCGCGCGACCGGTCCGCTCGCGGGCAAGGGTCGAGCGCGCAAGATAAAACACCAACGGTCGACGCGCGAAAAGCGACAGGAGAAAAAACGCGCCGATGATGCCGCTCACCAACGGCTCACGGACTGCGCGCAACCACTGCGAGGGTTCGGACACAAGGATGAGCAAGGACATCGCGATAGCGGCGAGTACCATCGCACTCAACGCATCGAAGTGTCGGGAACATATGAGATCAATGCAAACCCATGCCAGCAGCGGAATGGCCGAGGCCACCAGCGCGCCCAACAGTCCATAATGCGGAAGTGCGAGCCGGTAAGCTGCCGCGGGCATTACCACGTTGATGACGAACGCAAGCGTATAACGAAGAGAGGGAATCATTCAGACCATCTCCGATGGACGGTGGCTGCAATGCGTCGTCAAACTCACCTGGATTGCGTCGTGCATCGCACTGCGCCGGGAAGCTTGAAGGTACGTGATCTTCTTCGGCTAGTTTGACATGGGTTTCAGCAATCGGCGGGGAGCGAACGGGCGCTTCCGGTCTATCGAGTTGAAAATAGCTCGATGACAGCGCGTTTCGTGCGGCTTTTCGTGGGCCGTCGCATTCCCTTGACCGATGCGTACGAGCGGCTTGTTCGCCCCCGGTCACCGGCGCCCGTCGCCTGATCTCGTGACGAAGAAGATTCCGACGAACCGCTTGGTGCCGAAACGCCTCGGTGAAACCAGCCTGCGCATCGCACACCTCCCGGTCAGGTCATGGCACCTTCGCATAGAATATGATCAGCTTGCGTCCAGCGCTTGCGCCGCCTTGCCATCCACTGTCGCGCCTTGCTCTGGCGGCTTGTGCTCGTGCGCCGGATCCTTCGCGCTTGTGTCATACAGGCGGTCAGGAATGAACAGCGTACAGACGCCGCTCAGAAAGAACACCAGTCCGACCAAAAGGAAGCCCGTGCCGAACGAAAACTGCGTGGCGATGTAGCCGATCACGACAGGCGCCGCACCCGAGCAGAAGCGGCCCACGTTATAAGCACCACCCACGGCGGTTCCGCGAACCCGTGTGGCGAAGCTCTCGGACATGAACGCGCCCATCGTGCCGAGCGGCACGCCATACAGGAAGCCGAAGCACAGCATCAGCCATACGATGTTGTCGTGCGTGTGGAAGAAGATGATCGCCGGCAGGAACAGCGCCACGCCGATACAGCCGACCACGTACACGCCGCGCCGGGTCCATACGTCGCCGAGCCAGCCGGCCGCGATCTTGCTCACAAAAGCGACGACATAGGTGCCGATCATATAGCCGGTCATCGAGTTGAAACGCACGTGCAGCTCGTTCTCGAGGTAGGTCGGCAGCCAGTTGATCAAGCCGTAGTAACCGGAGAGCGAGAACACTGAGCCGAGCGACCACAACACGAACATCGTGCGCGCCTCGCGGTCGGTGAAGATCCGGTAATAGCGGTTTTCGAGCCACGTGCGCTGGCCGCCCGGGGTTGCCGCTTCAGCCGCGCGCCATCCCGGCGGCTCGGGCACCAAGCGATGAATCGCCATCGCGAGCACGACGGGTACCGTCGCGACATAGAACAGCATGCGCCAGCCATAGTGCGGCAGGATCCAGTTACTAAGCGCGATCACGACGATGTAGCCCGCCGACACACCGGTCTGCAGTACGCCGAGTATCAGCGAACGCCTTGCGGTTGGTACGTACTCCGCCACCAGCGTAGTGACGAGCACCATGCAGCCGATGCCGAGCGAGCTGATGAAGCGGACCACGGCGAACTGCAGGAAGCTGTGCGTGAGGCCGAGCAAACCGGCACCAAGCGAAAACAGCGCGAGCGCCCAAACCACGACGCGCACGCGGCCGAGCGAATCGCTTGCCCATCCGCCGAGAATGCCGCCCACCGCCATGCCCACGAGCGTCAGACTGCCGAGCGCACCCGCCTCGACGTTGGTCAGACCAAACTCGCTCTTGATGCGCGTGAGCGTGAGGCCGTACATCATCACGTCCGCGCCGTCGACCAGCAGCGCGAGGTAACCCAGCGCAAAAACGATCAGCCACCGGCTGGCGGGCTGCGCAGCCTCGTTCATGGCAGATGTTCCTGCAAGGAGCGCCCGTTGCCGTGCGCGTTCAGGGCGGCTTCGCCCGCACGCGCTGGCGTGCACCTGAGCAGCGCGGGAGCGAGAAACGCACCGAGCAGCATCCCCGCGTCTTCATGCTGGCGCGTGTACCAGTGTTCGACATGGGTCAGGTTCATCGTGCCGACGCATTCGCCGTCGTAAGCGATCGGAATGTTGAGGATCGAGCCGAGGCCCATGGCCTCCATGACCGCGTGATCGTCGAATGCGTTGCGAATGTCCTGCGACGTCTCCCCCCGAAACGGCCGCAACTCCCGCAGGATCTGCGTGGACCACGCAGTGCCGCGCTTTTTCTTGCGTCCTCCCGTCGGGTAGACGTCCGGCATGTTAGTGAAGACGCGTTCCACTTCATGCTGCCGTGCGTCGTAAGTCATGATGGTGAAGAGGCGAAAGCCGATCGTCTCGGCGACGACGGCCTCGACCGCGCGAAAGAGCGTCATCGGCTGATCGGGCTGCCGCATTGCGCTCGCGAGCCGCTCCAGATCGTGAAGCTGCAATCGGCGTGTCGCGTGCGCAGCGTGCTGTACGGTGTCTTGCATGGTCGACCTTGAATCAGCGGCCATTCGGCTAGCCGCGCAGATTGGTGGGAGCGAGGCGGTCGCGTGCATCGCTCTCGAATGCACCGTTGTTTTCGATGTCTTCGAGTGACCGGTTGCGCGTCTCGATGCCGAGAAAAAAGACCACGCAGGCACCGGCCAGCAGCACGCCGGTCGTCATCGCGAATACGCCGAAGAAGCCGAATGCCGGATAGACGAGACCGACGAGGATCGGCGCGCTCACCGAGCCGATACGCCCGAACGACGACGATGAACCAGTGCCGGTGGTGCGCACGGAAGTCGGAAAAATTTCCGGGGTATACGCATAAACGCCCGCGAACGCACCGTTCATGAAAAACGACAAGCAGATGCCTGCCGCCATGATTTCCAGGCCCGTATGCGAGAGCGACAGCATGATGGCCGCAATGCCGCCCAACGACATGTAGGACGCCACCACGCCCTTACGGCCGATCCGTTCGTTGAGCCAGGCCGCCGAAAAGTAGCCCGGAATCTGCGCGCCGTAGATGGCGATCGAAAAGCCGAAGCTCTTCGTCATGGTCAGCCCTTCCTTGAGGAGGAGGCTCGGAATCCACGAGAAGAACGAGTAATACGCGAATGCCACTGAGAACCACATCAGCCAGCTCACCGCCGTCGTGCCTGCAAGACGCCGGGACCACAGCGTCAGCACGTTCTGCAGTGCGCTGCCGCTGCTGCGCGCCGCCGGCGCAACGGCGCCGACGGTTGCGAGCGGCGCGAGCGCGATGTTGCGTTGCGCGTACCACGACTCGATTTCGTTCAAGACGCGGTCAGCTTCCGCGGTACGGCCCTGGCTTTCCATCCAGCGCGGCGACTCGGGCAACGTCCGGCGCCACCAGAGCAGCATCACAACGGGAAGCGACGTGACCACTGCAAGATAGCGCCAGCCATCCGGGAAGTTGCGCACGACCGTGTAGCCGAGAATCGACGAGCTCAGATAGCCGAATGACATGAAACCGACGAGCGCGCCGCAGAACATGCCGCGATATCGCCGGGGCACGAACTCCGCGAGAAACGGTGCGATCACCACCGTCTCCGCGCCAGAGCCGAAGCCTGCGACGATACGCCATGCGAAGAACGTGTGCCAGTCGTGTGCCGTGGCGCTGGCAAGCGAGGCGAGGCAATAGATGGCGAGCGCACTCATCATGATCCTGCGGCGGCCGATCACATCGGCCAGCACACCGGAAAGGAACGCACCGAAGAAATAGCCGATGTAGGTACTGCTTGCCACGAGGCCAGTCTCGGCGCTCGTCAGATGCCATAGCTTGCTGACGACGGGTAACAGAAAGGCCAGCGACGATGAATCCAGTCCATCGAACATATAGCCCAGCCCGCCGATGAGGAGCAGTTTGCGATGGAAACCGGAAAGCGGCAGCCGTTCGAGGCGCGCGGCGACAGCGGACATAGTCAGGGTTCTCCAGAGCGGGGAGGCGGAGCGTGCGTCAGCGTCCAATCGCATACGCCTGCATCTGGCGCGGCGTGGCCGCCCCGCGCATCAGGCCGTTTCGGATTCCCACGGCGCAAACGCGGCCGAGCGACCACGGCTCGGCGACAGTGAGCTCATGGCCGCGCGCGCGCAATGCATCGAGCGTGCTCTGCGGGAAGCTGTTTTCGGCGGACATCTTGCCGAGCTGCATATCGCGCGGATAGAACGAGCCGGGGAAATGCGCGGTCTGGAACGAAGGCGAATCCACTGCGGCCTGCAGGTTCATGCCGCCATGCACGTGCCGCAGGAAGAGCTGGAGCGACCACTGGTCCTGCTGGTCGCCACCCGGCGTGCCGAATGCGGCGTATGGCTTGCCGTCGCGCGTAACGAGGGTAGGCGACAGCGTCGTGCGCGGACGCCGCCCCGGACCGAGCGATGACGGCAAGCCTTCTTCCATCCAGAACATCTGGCCGCGCGTGGTGATGTTGAAGCCGAGGCCCGGCACGGCGGGCGACGCCTGCAGCCAGCCGCCCGACGGCGTGGCTGACACCATATTGCCCCACCGGTCGACGACATCCAGATGCACCGTGTCGCCACGCAGTTCGGGCAGCGGCGCAAACGTCGGTTCGCCCTGGCCGAAGCCACCCGGTTGCTGCCGGCCCGCGTTGGCGAGAATGCGCGCTGCGCGCGCCTCGCTATCGCCGAGACGGCCAGGCCGGAACTCAAACGATGCGCGCATCGGGTCGATCTGGCAACGTCGCGCGTCATTGTAGGCGTCGCTCAGCAGCACGTCTATCGGCACGTCGGAGAAGCGCGGGTCGCCGTAAAACACCTCGCGATCGGCAAACGCGAGCTTCGAACATTCGATCACCGTATGCACGAAATCCGGGCCCAACGGATCCATGCTCCCGAGATCGAAACCCTTGAGCAAGGCAAGCTGTTGCAGGAACATCGGCCCTTGCCCCCACGGTCCCGTTTTGTGGACCCGGAAGCCTTCGTATTCGTACGAGACGGCGTCCTCGTAAGTCGGTTCCCAGCGCGCGAGATCGGAGGCTTCGAGCAGCCCGCGATTGCGCCGCCCCGACGTGTCGAGCACGTCCGTCGAGCGGAAATACTGATCGATCGCATCGGCGACGAAGCCCCGGTAGAACGCCACGCGCGCGCGTTCACACTGTTGCGCGCGATCGCCGTGGGTATTGGCCTCGCGCAGGATGCGCCGATACGTGTTGGCGATGGCCGGGTTCGCGAACAGGTGGTTGGGCAGCGGAGCTTCGCCGTCGCGCAGCCATTGCTCGGCGGACGTATGCCATTCCGTTTTGAAGAAGTCCTTGATCGCCAGGATGGAAGCCGTCATGCGCGGCAGCACCGGATAGCCGTGCTCCGCATAGCCGATCGCATAGCTCAGCACGTCTTCGAGCGGCAACTGGCCGTAGTCGCGCAGCATCATCATCCAGCCGCCGAACGCGCCGGGCACGACAGCCGGCAGCAACCCGGTGCCCGGCATGACGGTGAGCCCCAGTTCCCGCATGTGTGCGGTCGTCATGGTGGCCGGCGTCACGCCTTGCCCGCACACCACACGCACCCGCTCTTCCTTTGCGCTATAGAACACTACCGGCAGTTCGCCTCCGGGTCCGTTCAAATGCGGCTCGACGATCTGCAGCACAAAGCCCGCCGCCGCCGCGGCGTCGAAGGCATTGCCGCCTTTTTCGAGGACCGCCATCGCGGACGCGCTCGCCAGCCAGTGGGTGGACGCCACCATGCCGAAGGTGCCGATCAGTTCAGGTCGTGTTGTGAATGCCATATGCTGTCGCCAGGTTCGCTTCGGCCGAGAATCTGAACCATTGAGTATTGGTTCGATGGATTGATGAAGAGAGCCGCTACGCCGCTGGCGGCTGACCAATGTCGGAATGGCACAAGATTACTGCACCATAAAATGCAGTGCAATCCATCCCGTGAGTGTCCGGTCTTCTGCTAGAGTTGAACCAATTAATCATTGGTTCGATTAGCGACATGGAAAATCCCGCCCTCGACAAGCTGCTCGATTACGTGTCGCAGTGCAACCTGAGAGACGGCGACCCATTGCCGCCCGAAAGAACGCTTGCAGAAACGCTCGGCATCAGCCGACGGGACCTGCGAGGCGCGTTGGCTTCGATGGAAGCGTCTGGTCGAGTGTGGCGCGGCGTGGGACGCGGCACCTATCTCGGTGCGCGTCCGCTCAAGTTCGCACCTTCATTGCGCAGCTTGCGCACGGGATCGAGTCCCGCCGATATCGCTGAAATGCGGCTCATGCTCGAACCGGCGCTCATCGAACTCGCCACCCGTAAGGCGAGCCCCGACGAACTCGCCGAACTGGAGAAGTGTGCGAAGCGCAATGCGATTGCGCGCGACGATGACGAGTGGCAGCAGTGGGACCACCGCTTTCATCTGCTGATCGCGCAGGCCACGCGCAACACGGCGATCATCGCGCTGATGGACGTGGTCAACGGCATGCGCATGAAGCCGAACCTTCGCGAGAAGACCGCGGATCAGGATACCCGGCGGCATTTCGCGCAACAGCATCAGGCCATCGTGTACGCGATGATGGAGCGAGACGGCGAAACGGCGGCGGCGCGCATGCGCGATCATCTGCTGAACGTGCAATGGCGCATGCCTGCAAAGCCGGAGTGAGGGCGCCGGAAATGTGCGGTGCCGGATGTGAGCGTTTCCCGGGGCGGTAGAACGGTTGCTCGCCATCGTCTACGCCAATTTCATCGCAGTGCCGCGGTACTCCGGACGGTCCAGTAGCAGCCAGCCCGCTTACCTCCAGCGCGGCTGGCCGCCACGGTGCCCGATGCGAAGCTCTTCAGGAACGGGGCACCGCCTATCGATCCACCACGGCCACCGACGCCTCGCTCGTCAGCATCAGGAATGTCAACGTCTCACGCAGATAGAGTTGCACGGTCGTGTCGGTGTGGCTCGAGTATCCGATCGATACGTCCTGTCCGATATGCAACTCGTAGTCGCCGCCGCGCGTCGAGAGCACGCATCCGCCCTCGATTGCGGGCGCCCAAATGATGTCGCCGTTCACGATTCGCTTGATGTGCTCGATGATCGGATAGCCCTGATCGCTCGACTCGCTGAGCGCCGTGTAAGCATCGGCGCCGAGCACCACGGAATAGGGACCGTCGACGCCCGCAAGCCGCAGCGCTTCGAGCGCCTGGGCAATGGCGTCCGGATAGTTGCTGATGTCCGCCGGCAAAGCGAGCGACGGATTCGACGAACCGTCGCGGATACCGATGATGCCCGCGGCCTTGTAGCCATCGAAGATCGCGCCGTCTTCGGCCAGCGCCAGCGCTTTCGCAGCATCTTTCGCGGGTTGCCAGTCGCCGTCATTCGACCCGCGCTCGACGCTGTCGATGGACTCGCGTTCCAGCGTGAACGGCACGGTCAGTTGAACCAGCGACTTCACTTCATACAGTTTCGCGCCTACGCCTTGCTTCGGCGCCGTGATGGTGGTCTGATGCCCCGTTCCCACGCCGGGCAGATCGGTGCCGCCGGGCGACGTGACGTCGACCACGCGGCGCCCGCCGACGGAGCGCTTGAAGGTGCGCGCCACTTCCGCTTCGATCTGCGACCACGCGGAACTGGAGATCGGGGCAAGCTCGCGATGCAGGTTATTCATGTTGGGACGTTCCTTTGAGAGAGCCGATGTTCAGTGTGCCGTCGCCGCGCGCCTCGTCGGGCGCGGTGCCGGCAGGCTGCGGGTCAGCGCCGGGCGCGGCGCTTGCCGGATCGCGATCGGCGAGCGCTTCGAGCAACGAAGCCGATGGAATGAAGAACAAGCCGCCCGTCACCGCGCGGCTATAGTCCAGAAGCCGGTCGTAATTGCCCGGCGGCCGGCCGATGAACATGTTCTCCAGCATCTGTTCGATCGGACTGGGCGTGCGGGCGTACCCGATGAAATAGGTTCCGAATTCCCCCGCGCCCGGCCGGCCGAAGGCCATGTTGTGCCGCAGGATCTTCACCTCCTCGCCGTTCTCCTCGATGGTGGTGAGCGAGCTGTGCGACGAAGACGGTTTGACCGACGCGTCGAGCTCGATGTCCGAGAGCTTCTTGCGCCCGATGATGCGTTCCTGTTGTTCGACACTCAGCGCGTTCCAGGCCGCCATGTCGTGCAAATACTTCTGAACGATCACATAGCTTCCGCCCGCGAAGGCGGGATCTTCGACGCTGATCGTCGTGAAATCGACGGCCTCGCGGCCGGCCGGATTTTCGGTTCCGTCGACGAAGCCGACGATGTCGCGCAAGTCGAAGTAGCGGAAGCCATGCACTTCGTCGACCACCGACACCGCACCGCCGAGCCGCTCCAGCATCTGTGCGGCGAGCTCGAAGCAGAGGTCCATGTGGTCCGCGCGAATGTGCATCAGGATATCGCCGGGCGTGGCGACGGCGTGGCGCGCGCCTGAACGTATCTCGCGAAACGGATGCAGCGAAGCGGGACGCGGTGGGCCGAACAGCCTGTCCCAGGCGTCGGAGCCAAAGCCGCACACGCACGAGAGGTTGGCGGCGGGTGCGCGCATGCCCACTGCGCGAACGAGGGCGGCGATGTCTGCGCACCATCCGCGCACGGTGTCAGCATGCGCGCTGCCGCTTTCGACCTTCGCGACGATGAAGATCGCGCTTCGCGTAATGGGATGACATACAGCTTGCGATTCGGGAATATCGTTGGACATTCGAGGAAAAGGTGGCTGGTTGGCTCGGCATATATTACTCGCGCTGTGCGGACCTTGTGTCGAAAGGTGGGGGTGGCCGGATCAGGCTCGGTCGAATCGTGGCTCGGTCGGGAACGTGTCAGGCGCGAGAAATATGGATGGGCAGGCACTGGACGTATGTTGATCGAATGTACCGTCAGGAATTTTTCGACCTGGCGCGGGTGCGACAGCAGCTCCCAAACTGAAACGGCCATTCGAGCCCGGATCGGAAACCGATGCCGAAGCGCCCCAACCAGTATTCACTGATCGCTCATAGGCGGGCGATCACTTTCGCCGGCTATTGCCACATTCGACGAATCGTGATAGCAATGCGATGTAATACTGCTCGGGAGATCGGCATGACCAAGGTGATGGTGGCTGCAATCTCGGCACTGCTTCTCTCGGGATGTCTGACCTCCCCGACGGAGCCAGTCAGTGCGATTCCTTCGCCCGTGTGCACGAGCGAAAGACAATGCGACGCAATGTGGGCGGCCGCGCAGGACTGGGTGGCTCACGTGGGGGGAATGCGCGTGGCGCGGGTATCGCGAGACTCGATCGCCACGTTCCTGCGCGCACCGGAAGACACGACGACCATGAGCGGAACCGTGACCAGGCAGCCGCTGAACGACGGGTCCTACCAGCTCGTCGCCCGGTTCGAGTGCGGCAATCGCGAACCATCCTGTGCGAGCCTCGAGACGAGCGGCGTCAATCTGTTCAACACGATGGTGTCGGCTGCCGGCGAGGGGTCCGACCGGTAACTTTGTCGATGTCCTTTGACTGGATCAGAAGCCGCTCTCGCGGACCAGCACCGCTGCCAGATGCGTCGCGCCTTCGATCAGCCAGCTACGCCGCTTGCCGTCGATCTGCAACTGGCCGCGCGTTTCCCACAACCCGGGCGGGGCGCCATCCAGTTGCACGAGCACATGAAACATCGGCGGGTTCGGGCTCAGCGTGTCACGATCCGCGGCCACGGGCACCGGACCTTTATAGCGCGATGCCAGCATCGGATGGGCGAGTTCTCGCGCGCGAGTCGTATCGATCGCGATGACGCGGCCATGAATCGGCACGGCCTGCCCGACCGGATAGAAGCGCGCATCGTCGCCCGCCGCCAGGCGCTGGACGTCATCCTGCCTGACGTAGGCGTCCACTTGCCAGCGACCCGGATCGACCAGCACGCCCACGGGTTCCTTCGGACTGATCCACTGCCCGGAGCGCCATTGCGGATCGACATCCATCCACTTGCCCGCGAAGGGCGCGCGCAGTATCAGCCGGGCAATCTCCGTGCGGGCTGCCCGTGCTTCCTCGTACTGCACTCTGAGACGCTCGCGCGTGGCGGCCTGCTGATCGAGTCCGTCGGCATCCGCGATCAACCCGGACAACCGTGCTTCGTAACCCCGTATCCCCGCCTCGCTGCCGATCATGTGCGAAGCGATGTCCGGCTCGTCCATGACCATCAGCGTGTCGTCGGCGCGCACATCGCCCACCGGATGAATCGTCTGGATGCGCGCGGGAAACGGCACGAAGACGCGCAACTGGCGTTCGGTGCGCGCCACGCCTTCCGCGTGAATCTGCGTGCGCCACGGTAACGCGACGAGCAAAAGGAAGAGTCCCGCGATCGTGCATAACAGGACTTTCCGGCCTGCTCGGATGCGGCTGCGCTGAGTCCACCAGACGCTCAGTTCACGCGCGATGGGCATCATGATGAACCACGTCACTTCGACCACGAACAGGAACGCCCCGAGCAGCTTGAAGAAGAAGAGGTACACCGTGACCGCGATGCCGAGAAACAGCACCAGCCGATACAGCCACGTGAGGAACTCGAATGCAACGAGCATCCGCCGATGCGATGGGCTGAATGTCTCGGGCCATTCGTCATCGAAGCCGAGCACGGTGCGCCGGATGCTCACGCGTGCGAGCGCGGAGGCGCGCTGATGCAGGTTCGGGAAATCGAGCAGATCGGACAGGATGAAGTAGCCATCGAAACGCATGAAGGGGCTCGCGTTCAGCGCCAGTGACAGCACCCAGCTCGTCGTTGCGAGGTAGAGCAGCGCATTGCGCAGCGGTCCGGGATCGCAGAGCGCCCAGCCGAGCGTCGCGAGCCCGGCGAGCGAGAGTTCGCAGAGAATGCCGGCCGAAGCGATGGCGAGGCGCTGGCGCGAACTGCGCAGCTTCCAGCTTTCGCCGGTATCGGTGTAGAGCATCGGCCACAACACCACGAACGCGATGCCCATGTGCGCGACCCGCAAACCCAGCCGTGTCGCGACGAGCGCGTGCGCCAGTTCGTGCATCGTTTTCGCGACGACGAGCGCCAGCGCGAAGCTGAGGAGGCCCTCGGTCGAGAACGACTCCACCACGGCGGCCGTGAAGGTGTCCCATTGCTGCATGACGAGCACGATGCCCACGAGACTGAGCAACACGACGACGATCGCCGCGACCGGACTGAACAGCCAGTCGAGCCGGTTCGCCGCGCGTCTCAGAAACCGTTGCGGACGCAGCAGCGGGATCCGAAAGAACAGATAGTGATGCAGCCACCAACGCCACGTCAGCCAGCCGCCGCGCCGGTCGCGCTGTTGAAGGCGAGCGAGTGTTTCGGGCGTGGGCCGGAGCAGCTCGTGCTGCTCGAGGAAGCGCCGGAAATCGAGAATCTGATCGAGGTCCGGGCGCAGCGCAGTCTGTTCGTTGATCTCCCTGCAGATCTGCGCGGGCGGTTTTTCCCAGCGCACGAGGATTTCGAATTCGAGCCAGCCCACGCGATAAAAGCGGTTGAGCACGGTATCCTGAATCATCCACGAAGGCTGGCCGTCTTTTCCATTGGCGGCCTCCCCAAGACGAAGATCTTCGCGCAGCGCGGGCGATGGCAGGTTCGGATCGAACGGCATCACAGTCCCGTCCACGCTCTGAGCGTTGCGATCGGCCGGCGCAGCAGGTAGTAGCCGAGGCTCACCTCCTTGCCATAGAGCTTGGCGGTGCCGTGCAGCCCGAGACGCGCCTGCATACGCTCGCCATCGACGCTCGCGAGCAGCCGGTACGCGACGATGCCATCTTCGCTCGCCTTCGCCTGATAGCTCGTTTCGAGGATGCGCCCGTGCAACGGTGAAAGCGGATAGGCGGTCAGATAGAGCGTCACTTCGGCACCCGGATCAAGCGCGATGGCGTCGGCGACAGCGAGTTGAATCAGCATCGCGGGCTTGGCCGGATCGGCGAGTTGCAGGATGCGCTCGCCGGTCACGACGGGCTTGCCGATCCAGTCGTTTGGGTCGCTGAACACGGCGACGCCGGCTTCGGGCGAGAACACCTGCGTGCGTCCGAGTTGCGCGATCACTGCCGCCAGTTCGGCGCGGCGCTGCTCGGCGACGCCGCCAAGCACGGTCAGTTCGTTCTTGCTTTGCGGGTTGTCGAAGGCGCGCTGGCTCGCGGCCATGAGTTCGGCGTCAGCCACCGCGACCTGCTTGCTCAACACTTCCACGCGGCTTTTCAGCGACGTCTCGTTGAGCGTGAACAGCAGCGTGCCGGCACTCACGGCCTGGTTGGGTCGCACCGCGATGCGCTCGATCACGCCGTCGATCGGCGAGCTGATGATGCGCGCGTCCCTCGACACGATCTCGGCGGGAGCCAGGACGGTCTGTCGAACGGGAACGAACAACAGCATCGCGACGACCGCGAGCGCGGCGATGCTCTGGCGGCGCGTCGGCCGCCAGCGCAGGCGGCGCCGGCGGCGAAGGAGCGTGTCCCAGCAATAGGCCCACGTCTTGATGACGCCACGCAGCATCGGCGGCAAGGTCTCGGGCGGCCGTTCGTCGAGCAGGACGAGCAACATGCCGAGCCGCCTGCCGTGCGCGTCGTGCAGCGGCACGCACCAGACGCCCGCCGGCCACCACTCGGCCCAGCCGTCGACGATATCGGGCGGCGGCGCGACGGCGTCGCGCGCGAGCCACGCTGGCTCGTCGCCGCCTAGTTGCGAGGCCACCCAGCGGCTTGCCCGGCCGAGCCACACCAGATACGGCGAATCCTCCGTGGGCCTGGCGAGGCCAGAGATGCACAACAGTTCGAAGCGCTTGCCATGATCGGCAAACACGAGCGCCTGCCTGAAGTTCAGCAGCGAGTGCGAGTCGTTTGCCATCGTGAATGCGAGCGCATTCAGCGAATCGGCGGCGAGCGCCCGGTCGCGCAGCGCGTCGAGAAACAGCAGCAGTTGCGGATGCGGGAGCGGTTCGTTCATTGCGTTGCCGGAAACCGGGCGACCCCGCTCATGCCCGCGACCAGTTCGGGATGCTCGCCGTCGAGCTGCGCTTCGAGTTCGACCGTCTGCGCGACCGCGTCCACCCTCGCGTTCACGGCGCTGACATGCGCGGGATAGGTTTTGCCCGTTTCATGGATCGTGATGTCGAGGCGCGAGCCCTGCTTGAGCTTTACCATTAGCGCGGAGGGGACGTTGAGCCGCACCTTGAGCGCGCCGTCGCCGACGAGATCGAGCATCGGCGTGCCGGCGCTCACGGTCTGATAGTTCTTGACGTACACCTTGGCGACGCGTCCGCTGAACGGCGCGACCACGCGGCAGTAGCCAAGCTGCGCGTTGGCAAGCGACAGCGCGCCTTGCGCCTTCTCGACCTCCGTGGCGGACAAGGCCACTTCGATGTCGCCCGCCGCCTTCAGTTCGCGCAGGCTGCGCTTGCCATTCAGGTTCTGCCGGGCCATGTTCAGCTCCGCCTTGGCCACATTGGCGCGCGCCTGCACTTCCGCGCAGTTCATTTGCGCCAGCACCGCGTTCTTCGCGACCTGCTTGCCGAGCGTGGCGTGCAAGTCGGTGATGGTGCCGTTCATCTGGCTCGACAGCGTGGTTTCCACGTTCGGAGCGAGCAGCACGCGTATCGCGTTGGGGTCGTCGAAGGGCTCGCCGGTCGCAGGAGGCTTCGCGGCGTAAGCGGCGAACGTATCGACCATCAACGCGACGGCGAGGCACGCGAAGGCACGCCTGCGCTTATTGCAGAACAGGCGCATTGCCACCTCCCGGTGCGGCGATCTGCTCGGCGGATGCCGGTTCGCCCTGCGCTGGCTGCTGTTGCGCGACAGGCGACGTGGGGGGATCCGACTGCGCGGGCGGCTCGGCGCCCGGAAGTTCCCATTGCTTTTTCTGCTGGATCAGGACGGTTTTCTCGATCTCCTGCGCGAGGGTCTTGATGTCGTCCTTCTGGATGGCGTCGGGCATCACATCGAAGCCGACCGAATTGAAGAGTCGCCCCCACGCGGCCTGAGCGTCGGAGTACGCCGCTTCGCGCTCATAGCGGGAGAGGAGATAGCGGCCCTCGGCGCGGATCACTTCCAGCTCCGATCCGAACGACGTCTTGCTCGCAGCGCGCGCATAGTCGAGCAGGCTCGTGTCCACGCGCAGGCTTTCGTCGGCGAACTCGACTTCCTGGAGCGACAGACGGTAGCGCAGCACGCCCACGCGCACCTGCGTGAGAATCGCCATCGACAGCGCGAGCCGGCGCATGTCGTCCGTTTTCGTTTGCGACTCCTGCTGGGCATTGAGGGCGGGAAGCTGCAACAGCCTGAACAGATTGATCGATACCCGCACGCCCGCGGCCGCCCAGTAGTTGTTGTAGAGAAACTCGTTGGAGTCGTAGTTCGTGCTCAGGTCGATACCGACGTTCGGCCAGAGTTGCGCCTTGGCGATCTTGAGATCGTTCTCGTTGACGCGCTTGCGATACCACTCTTCCATGAGCTCGGGCCGGTTCTGGAGCGCCAGTTGCTCCAGTTGCGGCTCGGGTGTCACGACAGCCGGCAGCGCGCCTTCTTGCGTGTCGGCCAGCACGAGGGGCGTGCCGGGCGGCAGCGACATCAGCGCGGAAAGCTCGGACTGCGCGAATTCCAGATCCTGGCGCCGGATCGTCAGGAGGGACACCGCATCGAGCAGTGCACGCTGGTAGGCGAGGATTTCCTGCTTCGGCAAGAGGCCCTTGTCCTCGGCCTTACGCGCCGCGTCTATCGCGGCACGGGTCCGGGCGAGCAGTTCGTCGACCTGAGGCTTGAGGCGCTGGGCGGCAAGCGCGCGCCAATAGGCGTTGCGCACGTCCTGCAGGACGTTCTGCGCGACCTTGCGCCGCCGCTCTTCCGCCATCAGCATCTGATCGGAGCGCTGCTGCGTGCGGAAATACGCGACGCCGAAATCGAGCAGGTTCCAGCTCAGTCCCAGGTTGGCGAGCTTGTGATAGCGCTGTTCGGAGGTGGACGGGCGCAAGGTGACCTCACCGTCCGTGATGCCGACCGACGTGCCGCCCGAATCGTTGCTGCGCGCCGTATAGCCGGCGGACGCGACGAGCTGCGGCAGCATTTCATTGCTGGAGACATCGCGCAGATTGGCGGCGAGCGCGGATTCCATCAGCTTGAGCCGATAGTCGAGGTTGTACTTCAGCGCGCGCGCCGCCGCCTCGTAGAAAGTGATCGGCCCGGTGACGGGTTCCTGTGCGCTGTACATCGAGACCTGATCGTCGACGACGCGCTGCCGGACCTCTTCTCGCGTCGTCGGCCGGGGCTGAAGCGATGAGCAGCCTGTGAGCGCGAGCATCGCGCACGCGACCGTGACACTCAGGACCTGCGCCTGGTGGTTCTGCATAACGTGTCCTCGTCCGAGAGCTACCGTTCGATGAAATCCTCCGGGTTCCGGGGTATCGGAGGCAGCCTCATCGCGGCCTCCCGCAACTGGGTAACGAAACTCTGCGCCGTGGCTTCTTCGGGCAAGGGCCGCAGTGGGCCCGTGAGATTTTCCGGGAGAGGCGCGAATACCGACGGGTCGGAAAGCAGACCGTCCGCGCTCAGGCTCGTGCGGCCATGCCGGCCGAAAATCCACGCGCGGTCGAATGCGCTCCAGCGCTGGCTCGCCTGAACGCTCCTTCCGACGAACTGACCGGGCACGAAGCCAAGTCCCTGGCCGACCGGCGCTTCGATGCGGTCCGGATCGAGCGGCCAGCCGATCTGGCTGCCGTCCGCTTCCCGGCTGGACACCTGGGCTCGCAGCTCGGCCTGTTCGACCTCCGGCGTGACGAAGACGACGGGCTCCAGCGCCGGGTTCAACGGCTGAACGGGCTGCTCGGATGGTCCGGAGCCGAAGTACGAGCCGCCGGGGGGCGGAACATACGGCGTGGCGATGTCGAGCGCGATGACGAGTTGCGCCTGATCGGTCTCGCCCGCGTCATCGCGTACCGTATAGGTGAAGGGATCGTGCAGCACCTGGCCGAGTCCCGCTGCCGCCAGCACCTGTGGATTCGACAGGTCGATCTGGTACGTATAGCTGCCATCGGCGTTCAGGACCAGCGTGCCGTAGCGTCCCGCGAGCGCCTGCCCCGGCATGCCGGGTGTGCCCGTGCCCGCTTCCTCGCCCGAGCGGACACCGACCACGATCAGATGATCGTTGGCATCGACGTCGGTGTCGTTCGGGAGCACGTTGCCGTTTGCCTGCGGCGCGGGCGACTGGTCGCTCGCGATGTTGCTTTCGTCGTGGGCGACGGGGGCGTCGTCGGCACCGCGGATCTGGATCGTCAGCGACGCCGTTGCTTCGGCACCCGCCGCATCACGCATGCGATAAACGAAGGCCTCGGTCAGCGTGTCATTGCGGGTGCGTAACGCCTGCACGGCGGCGTTGTCGTTATCCACGACGTAGTCATAGGTGCCGTCCGCGTTCACCGTGAGATGCCCATAACGTCCAGCGAGTCCGGTTCCGGCGCCGGCCGACCGGCCGGTTTCGTTCGAGACATCGACTACCTGCTTCGTTTCACCATTCGCCATGCTGTCGACGTCAGTGTCGTTTTCCAGTACGTTACCGACCGCGGCCTTTCCCGGGGTCCCGTTGTTCACGCCACCGGCCTCGATCGCGGTTGCAGCGTCATTGTTCGCGACCGGCGCGTCGTTCTGTCCTTCGATCGTGATGCGCAGTTCGGCCACGCCCTGCGCGTCGAACACGTCGCCGACCGCATACGTGAAGACATCCTGCAGCGTCTGGCCGCTCGTGCGCAGCGCCTGAACCGCTGGCAGATCGTTGTCGACGGTGTAGCGCCAGCTTCCGTCGGCCGCGAGCGTCAGCACGCCGTAGGCACCCTGCAGCGCGCTCCCGACGGTGCCGGCCGTGCCGCCCGCAGCCGACGAACCACCTGTGCGGATGGCCGCGATGTGGAGCGGATCGTTCTCAAGGTCGGTATCGTTGGCGAGCACGTTGCCTGACGGATTCAATCCTGGCGCGGTGTTGTTGATGCCGCCCGCCTCGGCGGCGGTCGCCGCGTCGTCGTTGCCGACCGGGGCGTCGTTGCGTCCGAACACGATGATGGTGAGATTGGCCGAGGCGCTCAGATTCCCTTGGTCGGTAATCCGATAAGTAAACACGTCCGACACGGTCTGCAGCGGCCGCAGAGCGAGGAGCGTCGGGTTGGTCGTGTCGACGCGATAGAGGAACGTGCCGTCGGCGCCGATGATGAGATCGCCGAACTCACCGCGCAGGAACGTGCCGTTCTCGTTGTTGCTGCCGACGACGACGGTCAGGAACGTCCCGGGCGCATCGCGCGAGTCCGACCGGATGCCTGACCCGCGGAAGCGGTCGTCCGCGTCGACGTCGCTGTCGTTCAGGAGCACGTTGCCGGTCGGATTGAAGCTGCCGCGATTCCCGTTGTTCGCCACGGCGAACGCAACGTTGTCGCGCGCCACCGGGGCGTCGAAGGCGCCCTCGATCTGCACGCTCAGTTGCGCGGTATCGGTCGCGCCGGATGCGTCGTGCATCCGGTAGGTGAAGACGTCGGTGAGGCGCTCGCCGGGGATCAGTTGCTGCACCGCAGGCAGCGAGTTGTCGACGGTGTAGGTGTAGCTGCCATCGGGGGCGATCGTGAGCGTGCCGAAGACGCCTGCAATCGAGGTGGCACCGGTCACGTCCGTCAGGGCGTTGCGGTCGGCTTCTCTGCCACGGCGCACGCCGTCTATCGATTTCGTGTCGCTGGCGTCCACGTCGGTGTCGTTTGTCAGCACGTTCGCCGTGGGGTTGATGCCCGGCGTGCCGTTGTCGGTACCGCCGGCTTCCGCGGCTTGCGCCTGATCGTCTTGCGCTACGGGAGCATCATTCTGCCCCTGGATGACGACGTCGAGTTCCGCCTGATCCGTCGTGCCATGCGTGTCTGCAATCGTGTAGGTGAAGCGGTCGACAAGCTGGTCGGAAGGCAGGCGCAATGCCTGCACGGCGGCGTTCGCATTGTTCACGACGTAGCTGTAGCTGCCGTTCGCGCTGAGCGTCAGCGTGCCGAATTGTCCCTGGAGCACCTGGTCCAGCGTGCCGGCGGCGCCACTGCCCGCTTCGGCGCCGGTGCGCACGCCGGTGACCGCGATCGCGTCGCGGTCCGGGTCGGCGTCGTTCGCAAGGACGTTGCCTGTGGGATCGATTCCGGGCGTGCCGTTGTTGATGCCGCCAGCTTCCATCGCCACGGCGCCGTCGTTCTGCGCAACCGGTGGATCGTTCACGCCCGTGACCGTGATGACCAGTTGCGCCCGGTCCGTCAGGCCGCTCGAATCGACGATCTGATAGGTGAACGTTTCCATGAGCGTTGCACCCGGCGCCAACGCCAGGACCGCCAGGTTGTTGCTGTCGACGTCGTAGGTATAGGTACCATTCGCGCCGATATGCAGCGTGCCGAAGCTGCCCGCAACCGAGGTGCCGTTGGCCGATGTCGTGCCAGCCGTGACGCCGGTCAGGCCGCCGCCTGCATTCTCGAGCCCCGCGCGGATACCGTTGATCGTGAGGAGGGTGTTGGGCTGGCCGGTGTGGTCGACGTCCATGTCGACGCCGTTCCCGCCGGGCTGGGTAGCCGTACCCGGGCGGCTCGCGTCGGTGATGACATTGCCGCTCGGGTTGACCGGATTCACACCCAGGAGCGCCGAGCCGGCCGTCGCGGATGCACGGTCATCGCTCGCGACGGGGTTGTCGTTGGCGCCGAGAACCTGGATCTGCAGTTCGGCGAGATCGCTCAGGCCGCCCGCATCGGTGAGCTGGTAGGTGAACGTTTCGATGAGCGGCGCGTCGCCGGGCACCCGTTGCTGCACGGCCGCATTGTTGTTGTCGACGACATAGCGGTAGGTGCCGTCGGCGCCGATCGTCAGGGTGCCGAACGCACCGGCGACCGACGTGCCCGTGCCGCTGGTCGTCTGTGCCGAGACCGGTGCGAGCGGACTGTTCACCGCGCTTTCCTGCTGGCTGATGACACCTGTCACCCGTTTCGTTTCGCCATTTGCCACGCTGTCGACGTCGGTGTCGTTGGTCAGCACGTTGCCCGTTGCATCGTTGCCCGGCGTGCCGTTGAGGACGCCTCCGGCCTCTGTCGCAGAAGCCACGTCGTTCACCCCGAACGGTGCATCGTTCGCGCCGTGGATGGTTACGGTGAGCGTGCCGGTCGAAGACGCGTTGGACGTGTCGAAGACGACATAGGTGAAGGTATCGGTCAGTGTCTGACCCGAGAGGCGTAACGCCTCGATGGCCGGGTTGCTGTTGTCCACCGTGTACTGATAGCCGCCATTGGCGCCAAACAACAGCGCGCCGAAGCGCCCATTGATGACGGTCGAGCCGAGGTTCGGCAGCAGGAGCGTGGTTCCGTTCTCGTTGGTCACGGAAATGGCCCGCAGTACGTCGCCGTTGGTCGCGATATCGACATCGGTGTCGTTGCTGAGCACATTGCCCGTCGGATCGACGCCCGGCTGGTTGTTCCGGTTGCCACCCGCTTCCGTCGCGCTCGCCGCATCGTTGACCGCAACCGGTGCGTCGTTCACGGCGATGACGGTGACTGGCACCGTGTTGGTGGTGACAAGCGCGTCGGCGAGCTCGCCGGGAATGCCGTTGCCGTTGTGGTCGCCAAAGTTGCCCCGGTCATTCGTGGTGATCGTCAGCGTGTCGGTGCCGTTGAAGTTCAGGTTCCCGCGATACAGCAGGTTGGCGAGCGCAGTATTGAGGCCGGCGAGGTTGCCGGTCAGCGTCAGGGCGGCGGTATTCGATCCGGATTCGGTGACGCCCGCCGGCAACGCGCTGAGTGACAGGCTGCCGTGCAGCACGCCAAGCGTAACCTGAAGCGTGCCGCTGCCCGCATCGACGTCGCTGATCGAGAGGCCGGCAGCGCTGAAGAGGGTGTCCTCCAGTCCCGCGGGCGGCGTGGCGGGCAACTGGTTGACCGGCGCGTCGTTCTGCTCGACGTAGCCGGCGTTCGCGGCCGCGGTGCCGCCGTCCGCAAGCGTGATACCGACCGTGCCGAGGGCAGTGGCCGCATCGCTGTCGATACGCACGGCCAGCGCGCCCACCGGCTGCGCAAAGGCGGCCGTGCCGGGCGCGTCGATTCGATAGACGCCAAGCGGCAGCACGCCGAAATAATACTGGCCGCTGGCGTCGGTCGTCGTCGTGTAGACGAGGTTGTCGGTGGCCGTGCCGAGGTTGCCGTCCAGGCCCGCCCATGTCAGCGTGACGGTTTGGCCCGCGAGTCCCGGGCCGTCGGGCGCGGTGGACGTGGTGGCCGATGCCGTGTCGTTCCACAGCGTGCCGCTGATCACGCCAAGGCCCGCCGCCGCCTGACGTACATAGGTGTTGGGGCTCGTGCCGCTGCCGGTGCGCTCGCCATTGTCGCTTGCCGCCGCGCCCACGCTCGAACCGCCCCACGTCGTGAAGCTGTCCGGCAAGCTGGTCCACGTGAGCGTTGCATTCGCGGGGGAGATCGGCACACGGTCGGGCGCGTTGGCCGAATAGAAGACCGAGACCTGGCTGCCCGTGTCGAGCTTGTCGAAAGTGACGCGCAGCCCGTTCGTCACATCGACGGTGACGCCGATGCCCGCAAGCTCCGCGGCGGAAAACGACACGCCGTTGATCACGAGATGATCGAACGCATAGTTCGAGGCGCCGGGAAAGCTGTCCGTCAGGACGACGTTATAGGCAGGCGAACTGCCGCTTTGCGTGAACCTGATATCGACGTCGGCGGTGCCGAGGCCGGCTGTCGCGCTCGTCGGATCGAAGCTGACGACCTGTTTCGCCAACCCCGTGAAGGTCGGCTCGACCACGTCCTCGCGCACCGTCCGCGCCGCCGAGAGATTGGTCGTGCCGGAACGGTCCACTGCGGTTGCCGTGAGCACGGCGCCGCCGGCATTGGACGCCTGATTGAGCACGCGCGCGTTGAATTCCAGGGACACACCTTCGAAGTCGGGATCGTTGTCCCCGTTGACCAGATTCCCGAGGTGGAAGGTGACGATCTGGTTGCCATTGGCGTCGGTCGCGACGGTGATATCAGCCGAATTGAGCAGGCCAGTGGGCGCTGCGCCAGACAGGTCGGGCGTAATCGGCAGCGCCTCGGGGCTTGTCTGGTTCCCGGTGATGTTCAGGACGCCACCGGTGATCAGATTGGCGATGTCCGTCGTCACACCATTGTTTGAGATGAAGACGAGGGCGACCGTGCCGTCGTTGGTGAAGGCGAGGCCGTTCTGCAGCGTGACCTGCAGGCTGAAATCATTGGTTGCGCCTTCGGCGAAGAGCGCCACCACCCGATACCGGATCACTTCGCCCACCGTGACGCGCTCGTCGGTCGCATCGGTGGGAGAGGGTGCCGGCGTATCCACGAGCCCGCCCACCCGCGAAATGATGAGCGCCTGCGCAACGGGCACGGTCAGTGTGGAGCTCGCCCGATAGTCGTTGAGCGTGCCGTCGACACCCGTGCGCTCGCCCGCCGGATTGGCCGTGCCGCCGATGGTGCCGTCGAGGCTCGTCCACTGCGCGGTTGCCGTGTTGCTGAAGGAGGTTTCACTGGCTGCGGCGGGGACGACGGTGCCCGATACCCTGATGGTGATGCTGCCGCCCTTGGCGACATCGATATTGGCGCCGCTCGCGGTGCGCAACTGGCCCGCGACCAGTTCGAAGTCCGGGCCGCCGTTGTTCGTCGCTCCTCCCTGGTACGTCACGCCGAGCAGCGCCAGATTGCTGAGTTCGGCGGGCAGCGTGTCGAGAAAGCTGATGTCGAATGCATTGAAATCCGTGGCCGCCGTCCCGTTGCTGATGGTGATGTCGTATTCGACCGTGTCGCCCTGGTCCACGCCGAGTCCCGGGTTCGTCGCCGTGCTCTGGCTCACCTGCAGCGTGGGTTCGCGTATCACCACAGTCGGTGCCGCGCTGGCCGCGACGGTGCGGTCCACCGCGGCGGCGCTATTGGGCGTGTCGCCGTCCGGGTCGCTGAAGACGAGCTGGCCCGGATTCGCCAGCGTGACACCGGCCTGATTGGCGATGACGTCGCTCGCGACGAGCTGCACGCGGATCACGAACGTGTTGTTGCCGGTCACGTTGTCGGCCGTCGCGTTCGACACGGTGAAGGAGATCAGCCGCTGGCTAAACTACGGTTTCCAGGCAGCGGTGTGACAGACGCAGGATGACCTAAGCCGCACTATCACGGCGGACCCGGAAGATCATCCGGCCATGAAAGGAAAGGAGAGAACTCAATGCCAAGCCTCGAGCAAGTGCGGCCAGCTACACTTGTCGACTCTGTGTGGCGACTGGTGCTTCGGCTCGGATTCCCGTTCGTTCGTGCCTGGTGGCACCTTCGACGGCCTCGCCACGAAGGTGCGCTAGTAGCAATCTACGTCGGGCGGTCGCTGTTGCTCGTGAAGTCATCGTACCGGGCCGAGTGGAATTTTCCCGGCGGTAGTATTCGGCCCGGTGAGACGCCGGATGCAGCGGCACGGCGTGAAATGGAGGAGGAGATTGGTGTGTCGACGCACGCATTGCTCCCCGCGGGCAGTGCCTGCGGCATTTGGGACGGAAGAAGAGACCGGGTGCATTTCTTTGAACTGCACCTAGATTGCATACCGGAACTGCGGCTCGATAATCGAGAGATTGTCGCCGCGCATCTGGCATCGCCGGAGGAATTGCACGGCATCGCTCTGACAGAGGCGGTCGCTGCGTATCTCGGCAGAGATCTCAACATTTAGTTGCCCCTTTTCATTTCGGTTATCTCGACGCGTTTTGGTGACGGGAAAGCAGCCGGTCGGTCACCACCCGTCGACCGATTGATTGAAAGCGCGGTCACTGCGATGGCTCGCTCGCTTCCAACATCGGCCAGTGGTCTTTACTAATTCTTGGGCGATATCGGAGAGTTTTGCCGGCGCTATCACGTGCTACGATGTCCGTAGGACGTGTGCCGATCGGCTTGCGTTCGCTCACTATCCCGTATGCGTAGTGCGTCCGCGTTTAACTTGACGTAGGCATTGACGAGCGATGCTTCCCGACGAGAATTTTGAAAGTTGACGTGAGGTCGAGCCATGCAACTGCAAACGGGTAACCTGTTCAGCTTCGAAACGAAGCACGGCGGCGAAGAGCAGATCGACATGCTCATCACGGGTCAGCGCTTGAACGTGGAGCGGATCGTGTCGATGGGACACGCGAGTCCCGAAGGATTCTGGTACGACGACTCGCGCGCCGAATGGGTTGCACTGCTCTCGGGCGCAGCCGTGCTCGCCTTCGAAGAGGACTCGACGATGCACGACATGCATCCCGGCGACTACGTGCTGATCGAGCCGCATTGCCGGCATCGCGTCGCATGGACGCATCCCGAAGAGCAAACCGTCTGGCTTGCGATTTACCACGAACGCTGAATCGAGCACCGATTGATACGCCGCAATTGACTATCGTCGACAGGCAAACGGCTGATCGCGGTTAATCGGCTGAGGCATAGTGGCCAGGTCGAGATGCCCGGCAAAGACCGAACACCGCCTTTGACGTCCCCATTCCATGAATGGGTAGTCGCGCTCACTGACAGACTGCCGAGGACGGGTTTGATTCTGTGCGAGCACCCGGTTCCTGACCAGCTCACATGTCTTTGGGTCCGGCCCCGGACGCACAACGTGCGTCTCGTTCCGAGCCTGGATGATGGGCGATTCGTGACGCAGCAGGCATCTTGAGCGCGCGTGCCTGCGGGCGAACATGGTTGTACCTCGCATATGACCGCGTGGGCGTGCTGCGGCCAACGCGGCCTCGCAGCGATAAGGCGCAAGCCTGCATTTTCCCACTGCCAACGGCGAGCGGCACAAGGCACAGTGCTGCCGTTAAGATCGACGCAGCGAGCGGGTCGCGGGCATGTCCGTATGCAACCATCCCATCTGGCGCTCATCGGAAGGTCCTAAAAGCACCGCATATATGACATTTGAACCGCCTTCAACTGAACTTATCCTTCCGCCATTGCTTTGCGCCTTCGCTGCCGACAAGTGTCAGGACAGTTGATGCTGAAAGCACTCCCGGCCGGTCGTCCTGGCGGCACATTGCTCGATCGAAGCCTTCGAAACATCACCGGTAGCATCGCGGTGAAACGGCGACGCTTCACTTCTCTCATGAGAGAGCAAGAGGGATGCAAGCACGCGAGGACTTGGAGGAGAAAAGTGGATCGTCTGTCGCAATCCTTCCTCCCTGAAATCGCACTGTTACAAACAGAGATTGCAATGACGTAGTCGGCCTTGACTATCACGATTCTCAGACGACAAGCACACCAACCATCAGGAGCGACTTTTGTATGAACTCAAAGCCCAAGCATACTTATGTACTCATCGCGGGCTCTTGGCATGGCGGATGGGTCTGGCGTGACGTGATCCCCGGCCTGCGCGAGCTGGGACACGCGGTCACCGCACCCACGTTGACCGGACTCGGCGAGCGACGCAACAATGGCACCGACGATACAGACCTCAGTACTCACGTTGACGACGTGATTGCTCATATCGAAATGGAAGGCCTGCAGTCCGTCACCTTGGTCGGCTGGAGTTATGGCGGTATGGTCATTACTGGCGTGACCGCTCGAATTCCCGACAAGATCAAATCTCTGATCTACCTGGACGCCTATGTACCGGAGGACGGTAAGGCCGTCGTTGACTATGCGCCAGCGGAGTTGCGCGCCGCCCTGGTCGACGTGTTCATGAAGGAGCGCAAGTCAGTACCGCCCTTCCCACTGGAAATGTTTGGCGTAACAGATCCATCACTCGTCAAATTTGTGACGCCGCGCCTTACCTCTCAGCCATGGCGAACTTTGTATGAGCCTGTGCAGGCGCGACCTGTGCCACCCAGCATTTCCATCGCCTATGTGTATTGCTCGGGGTATCAGTCCCTGTTCACTGGGTTCTATGAAAAACTCAAAGATGATCCGCGTGTTCGAACGGCCGTCATCGACACAGGCCATCTCTGCATGCTCAGCGAGCCATTGAAGACCGTGGAAATACTGGCGGATCTGGCATAGGCACTCGCCGTGTCTACGGGCTCGTTGTACTGCTTCATGCACACGATCATGCACACGAGCCGACGCAGTTCTCCTTCCCATCGGGGGCCTGCACAGGCCGATGACGAGCGGTGGGTGCTGTCAAGCGTCGCCGATCTTGATTCGAAGCCGTCGGTCGACAGTGGCACACTTCCTTCGCTGCCAAGTGGCTGAATAATTCGGCGCATTTTCTTGGCGATGAGGTGGATGCTCGTAGTTGACACAATTGCCAGGGTAACCGAGACAGATGTCCTTCGCTCTACGGCGGCCGACCACGCCGGCCGTTCGATGTCGCCATTCGTTCGCGCGATCAGTTGGTTATTCGGGCGTTGGCTTGCCCCCACAACGGACTTTAACTGGGTGCAGGTGTCCGAACGGACGCGCCGCGAAATGGCCACCGGCGGGAGCATGACAGTGCTGTATGCAACTGGAGAGTTCTCGCAGGACTCGCCGCGGCGTTGCTCTGCGCAGAAAGACTTCGCGGAAATTGCATTCTGCAGCCTGCCCCTTCGGTCGCGTTGGCTTCTTAATCATTGCCTTGTTAATAGATTGCACGCGGAGCCCACATGTGGACTCATCAAGCGCCCCGTCCCTCGGCGTCCGCGTGCAGGAGCGTGGAAGCGCCATCGAAATCTGTCGGACTGTCGTTGCTTTTCAGGCCACCGTTTCCTAATCTGATCGGAGAGGCTCAGGTCGATGAAGCCGGCGAGCCGTCATGCACTCTATTGGAGATCCGAAGTGTCCTTTGATCGAACTGAGACAGCCGTGGTTTTCATCGATCCGCAAGTCGATGTCTTGAGCAAGAACGGCAAGAACTGGGGCGCGGTGGGAGCAAGCGTGACGGAGAACAAGACGGTAGAAAACATGCTGCGAATCTTCAAGGCGGCAAAGTCGGCGAAGTTTGCAGTCTTTATATCACCACATTACTTTTTTCCGACCGATCGCGCATGGAAATTCAATGGACCGCTGGAGGCGGATGAATTCGCTACCGGTACGTTTGCGCGTAGTGGCCAGTTGAGTCTGGAAGGTTTCGAAGGCTCCGGCGCTGACTGGCTCGACGAATTCAAGCCTTACATCAACGACGGTGAGGCGATTGTCGTGAGTCCGCACAAGGTTTTCGGACCGCAGACCAACGATCTCGTCCTTCAACTGCGCAAGCGCGGAGTGAGAAGGGTGGTACTCGGAGGCATGCTTGCAAACATGTGCGTGGAGTCACATCTGCGTGATCTGCTCGAACAGGGATTCGAGGTTTTCGTTGTTAGCGATGCCACCGCCGGACCGCGGCATCCCGTTTGGGGCGACGGATACAAGGCAGCGATGATTAACTATGCGTTTCTCGCGCACGGCGTGGTGACAACCGACGAGGTTGTGGCTTCAATGAAATGACGCACAGGTAAGATCGGCTGACAGTCGAATAGACGGTCAGCAAAAATGATCGCATTTGCCCCGTTGCGAGGCCCCGGCATGTCCCCCGGACGGACTGCCGACCGCCTACTTACTCCGTCGCAATGTCGCATGACGCAGCGCGAAGCCGAAAAAGCCGTGGCGCGCGAGAAGTTCGATCCCGACGCGTCGCTGAGCAGTGTCGTCCTCGGTTCGCCTGCGAGTGAGGCAACCTTGTGTTCGCGAGACGCGTACAGGCGCGATCGAAAGGCAAATTCAACGCTCGCGCGCTGCCTTCGCGTGTTCCGGGCGCGACGAAGCGGCGGTCGCGCCCGTGCATGCGCATGCCCTAAAAGCGATGACGCAGGCCCGCCGTCACTTCAACCTGATTGCTGGTCGATGAAGGCGCGGTCAATCCATTAATGAACGCCACCCCCAGTGCGGTGTTCTGGCTCGTGCTGACTGACTGGTAGACACTCTGCAGATACACATCCGTGCGTTTGGACAGGTTGTAATCCGCCATCAGACCAACCTGGTTCCAGTGTGGAGCACCGCTTCCGGTGTTACCGCCTGCGCGTGAGTAGGTATAGGCCCCGGACACGTTCATCGCTGGCGTCAGGTTATAGCGGATATTGCCTTCGAAGTTCTGGATATGGGTGCTCACGCCGGTCTGAAATATTTCAGTGAGGTTGGTCTGCGTGTAGACGAAACCAACGACAGCCGGTCCGAACGCGTAATTCACCCCCGCTCCCCACGTCTGCTGGCGCGCGGCAGTAAGCGTCTGCCCGTCAGTCACGGCGCCGTTGGCGTTGAAGTTGGCCGCCGCCTGCGAACTAGCGCCGTTATTCAGGTGAAGGTACCCGGCGCCAAAGTTCAGGGGACCCCAACTGTACGATGCCCCCACGCTATACGCACGGTTGTTCGCAAAAGCGCCTGCCGCGTTGGAAAAGCCGTACAGTCCGCCGAACCGGAATCCCGCGTAGTTCGCACTCTGGTACTTGACCGAGTTGTTGATCGAGAATGAGTTGTTGTTCAGGTTATCGTTGTTGAACGGGTGTGCGAAGTGCGTGCCGCCATACGCTGTACCAGTCAGCGCCAGCGGTCCCACAAAATCGATCATGCTGTCGTACTGGCGGCCAAATGTTAAAGCACCAAAATCGACGCTCGACAGGCCGACAAAGGCCTGACGGCCAAACTCCCGACCGTTCTGTGTAAAGGTCCCGTTGTTCAGGTTAAAGCCGCTTTCCAACGTGAAGATTGCCTTTAGGCCACCCCCCAGATCCTCCGCTCCGCGCAGTCCCCAGCGACTGCCCTCCACCGAGCCGCTCGTCATCTGCACGTTGCTGCGACCGCCTTGATTGGTGAGTTGGCTGTTCGTGTAAGTAATGCCTGCATCGATCAGACCATATAGCGTAACGCTGCTTTGCGCCTGTGCGGCAATCGCAAACACGCCCAGAAGGGCTGCCGCTAAAACGTTTCTTTTCATGGCATCACTCCGGAATATAAACGGCGAAATAGTTTCACAAAAGGATAACCGCAGATTCAGAAGCACAAAATCGCGAGAATCTCCCGCTGTCAATCTCGCCGCATCTATAGGTCGTGACGGCATGAAATCAGCAATCCGTTATTAATAGTTAGTTGGTTTTGGCAAATTCATTATTCACCCTTGCGCATCCGATAGGTAGCGGGATGGATTCAATGTTGCAACGAGCCGACAGATCAACCTTCCATGAAACTAAATAAATCAGAAAATCGGGACCCATAATGGTGCGCATTAGGATGTGTCGTCGGCGACTTTGAGCACGCGGCCGTTGAAAACTGAGTTTTGGCCTTTAGACAGAAGAGGTAGGTGTCGCAAAGTCGGCCCGTGTACAGCGAAGATAAATGACCGGTGCCTCCATGTTGGCTGGTCCATGGCCCAACCGTTCGCGCATTTCTCAGTGCGGCCGTTTAGTGCAATCAAACTGTCCGACGAATGGGTTGCATCCGCCGCAGCTTCCCAGCAACCCGCCTGCCACGGTCCGCGGCACGAAGGGCATCCGGTGCGGTGCAGACTCTTTTCCGGTTCGAGTCCGCCTGCCCGAACTCGGCACCCTCCCAGCGGGAGAGGGGCGCGCGAAGCCCTGCTCCAATACGATACGTTGCAACTAAGGGCGCACGACATCGACAACGCCCCTGACCGATCGCGAAGCGCGGTTACGCCGCGAGCCGACCAAAGCACATTTCCTTACCGGAAGCCCTCATGCAATTCTTCGACGATTCGCTGCACCCCGAAAACC
>NZ_JFHC01000079.1 GCF_000698595.1 Caballeronia glathei
ACCCCTGGGATCACCGGGCGCTTACGGTATAGCGGGAAAGATTTCGATTGAATTAAAGGTGCGTCTTACCTTAACCGAACGCGCGCATGCCGCGCGATTTGGCCGATCCGTATGCGGCAATGACGACAAACAATACAAAGCGGTTGATGCCTTCGTGTTTTAAGACCCCGATGGTCCCAACGGCAACAGGTGCTTGCTCTCGATGAAGCTCGACGGGAACGCCGTGTGCTTTAAGGATCCCAACGGAACTGCATGAAATTCTGTGGTGCGCGAGGTGGCTTGGAAGAGAAGGTTTTGACCTCAGCCAGAAAAGAGAAATCCGCTATATGCCGGTGAGTGAAACATCGGCGGACTACATAAATGCGATGAGAAATTATGAGAAGCGTCACGAGAAATCGCAGGCACCAAAGTAATTTTGGACGCGACGAATGCGAGATTTGTGCGAGGATGTACGCCGGGTATTCGGACGACCGCGCTTTGAACGTCTGCTTCGTGGAAAACTGACTGTCCCTTGTGGGTCGAGTTCGGAAGTTCGCGAGGTCGTCGACGTGAAAGGCACCGTTTCAATCTCGATCTTCCCCAAGCGGCCATGAGGGGTCATTCAAGTGGCCGAAGCGTCCGACGCTCAGGCGTCGAATCTAGACCAGGCAGCGGACATTCGCTACCGCAAAATATTGACGTAATACTAGCGACACGCTCATCCCCGGCTCATAGTTCTGGCGAACCAGTTCGGCCTTCTCGGCGGCCGACCAGCGCCGGCGCCTCTGCTCGCTCACCGTGACCACTTCGATCGTCGATTTGTTGTTGGTACTAGCCATAATCACAGTCACATTCCTACGGGGAAAGATAACGCATAAACCGTGTCCGGTGATTCAGGGGACCATCTCAGGTGCTCGCTGTGTCTTATAAACTGGTCTTTTGGGGGACGGCGTTGTGTCATTTGACACTTGAGGATGAGGCATTTCTTATTAGTAATCAAGTTTTGAGAGTGGCAAACCGCGGACCCCTGCATAAAAGACAATCAATGTCACCGGCCGGTTGCCCGAGATTCCGCGGTGTACCGAGTCAACGGTCTCAGGAAGGACCTCGCCTTGCTTTACCACCTTCCTTTCACCATCCTTCCTCTCGACTGTCAACTCGCCGCTGACTACATAGCCAGCGCTTGGAATAGGATGGGTGTGCCAAGGCAGTGCAGTATTCGGAGGAATAGTTATTTTAAGGACACTCATTTCGGGCTGACCATCCGGATACGACCCATATGACGATCCGTCCCACGCGGTTTCAGTATCGAGTATCTTCTCGACGGTAACGGTGGCCTTCTCCTGAGCGCTCAACGAACCGAGCGCTAACAAGCTGAGGGCAAGAACAACAATCTTACTGGCCGACATAGTATTTTTATTTTCCCTAACAGCTATGAAACAGGGCTTGGGCTTGCAGGGGATGCTTATGCTTGGCAGGCGATCGGGCGTCTTTAACGCTAGTTCTTCGACTGATCGACCAGCTTGTTGGCCGCAATCCACGGCATCATTGCACGCAGCCTTGCGCCCACGCTTTCGATCTCGTGTTCAGCCGTGATCCGACGACGCGATTGCAACGTCGGCGCCCCAGCCTTGCTTTCAATGACTCTCCCGTCTGGATGTCTGTCAGCGCTTGCCTCATCGCCTTCCTGGTTTCTTCCGCCACGATCTTCGGACCTGTCACATACTCGCCGTACTCGGCATTGTTCGAGATCGAGTAGTTCGTGTTGGCGATACCGCCTTCATGGATCAGGTCCACGATCAGTTTTATTTGGTGCAGGCATTCGAAGTACGCCATTTCGGGCGCATAGCCTGCTTCCACCAGCGTCTCGAACCCGGCCTTGATCAGGCGATCGTACCGCCGCATAGCACGTGCCTGTTCGCCGAACAGGTCAGTTTCCGTTTGTTCACGGAAATTCGTTTCGATAATGCCCGCGCGGCCACCGCCGTTCGCTGCCGCGTACGACAAGGCGATGTCACGTGCTGCGCCCGACTTGTCTTGCGCAACGGCGATCAGGTGCGGCACGCCGCCGCCTGCTGCGTACGTGCTCCGAACCGTGTGGCCGGGCGCCTTCGGGGCGATCAGGATCACGTCGAGATCGGCGCGCGGAATGACTTCGCCGTAGTGCACGTTGAAACCATGCGCAAAGGCAAGCGCCGTGCCTTGCTTGGCGTTCGCGTGGACTTCTTCCTTGTAGACATCGGCAATATGTTCGTCGGGGAGCAGCATCATAACGACGTCCGCGCCCTTAACGGCTTCAGCCACTTCCTTGACTGTCAGGCCGGCGTTCTCGGCCTTGCTCCAGGACGCGCCGTTCTTACGCAGCCCAACCGTCACGTTCACACCGCTTTCCTTAAGGTTGAACGCATGGGCGTGGCCTTGCGAGCCATAGCCGATGATGGTGACATGCTTGCCCTTGATGAGGGAAAGATCGACGTCTTTGTCGTAGAATATATTCACGAGTCAAATGCTAATAAAAAGGTTCTGTCGCAGGAGCACGACCTATGAAATCAAGGAAGTAGAACCGTTCAGCACGCTGCGCAGTCTCGGCAGTGTCGTTGACGAGCAACTCCAGCACATCGTACTCGAGCAACCGGTTGCGGCTCTTGCTGGATGTCGAACTACCGGGAGTTCACAGTACTTCCTCCGCATAAGCAATATTGTCTTGCGGTACCGTCCGCGTCTACACACCGTTTGGTCAGTAGCAGATGAAGATCATCAAGAAAATACCGGGCTTGCCCGTCGAGTGCGCGCGAGCGGTCATTTAAGACGCTGGAAGGTGATCATCCATTATGTGCTGCTGGATGGCCTGCAACGCACGTGCAAGCTGGAGAAGCGCATTGCCGGCATCTCGCAGAAGGTGTTGATTGAGCAGCTGCGAGCGCTAAAGAAGCATGGAATGGTGAGCCGGCAGCCCAGCGAGCGCCGAGCATAGTCAGGCAGTCGAATACTTGCTCACCCTGCTCGGCGAAAGCCTGCGGCCCGCCCTGGATTCCCTGAGCGAATGGGGAGCCCATCACGCCAAGGAGCTCAACGAGGGCCATAGCCTTCTGCCATGCGATGCTATCGTTCGAGAACGTATTGTCTGACGCCTGATTGCTGTCGCTGTCCGGGACGTCGTTTCAGCCGGTCGAGGCGCGACGTTCGGTCGCCTGGTGGAAGTCTGCGTTAGGTCCGAAAGCGGCCACCTATTTGGCTTGGAGCCAATGTCCCAGAGGGGTCGGTTAGCGCCGGTCGTTGACGGAAATTACTCGCGAGAAGTGTCTCCCCATGGGATCCTTCAGATAGCGGTGCAGTCTGCTGTTCTTTCGTTCTTTCTGTGCAGGTGTTTAGCGTTCGATGCGTTCGATCGCGCGAATGATCTGGGGCAACCCGAAAGCCCGGTCTCGCTGCTTTTCGTGTGACAAGCACCTGCGCCTGTTCGTCGGTCAGTCCCGACAAGCAGATCGGTGTCAGTTCGTAGAAGCTGAACAAGTGCAGCATGATTGGATGATTGGCGAACCGCTCACTCACGCGCTTACACAACCGCAGGTACGCGAGACTCGATAGCCCAAAGCGCCCGCGCACTGCGTCATACCTTGCCCGCACTGCTTGCTTGCGATCGACGTCTGACGCAAAGGATGTAGCGTCGATCTCAAGCATCGCGAGGCTGAGTTCATTGCCCGCTAGAAGTTCGTTATCAAGCACCGGCTGCCTCACTCGTTAAAGATGCCTTTGTCGCACGCGGCCTCGAGCGTCTGCCGCAGCCGCGTCGCGGTTCGATGACTTGATAGTCCAAGGAGGTTACTCACCTGTTCGTTAGTCTTGCCAAAGCTGATGTGGCGGCGGCCATAGGTGTTGCGCAAAAGGCGGGGGCTCTCGTCGGCGGCCGAAGCGCCAGCCTCGCGCAAGGCCTCCCGCACACATTTGAGCAGCGTGTCTGCCTTCATTGGCTTGCCACCGGCTGTGGCGACAAACAGCAAGTTCGTGGGGCACTGAAGATCTTGCCGTCCGTCGTGATAGGCGCGAAGCACGTCGACGGCAAATGCATCGATCGGGACGCGTCTCGCAATCCGGGGGCCGTGCTTCTCGACGTAGACCGTCGACCGCTCGCCAGCGACGTCGAGATCATCGATTCGAAGCTGTCGCAGTTCAGCAGCGGTGACACCCGAACCAAGAAAGAGGGCGACGATCGCCGTATTGCGCAGATCCTTGAACGACTCGAACTCGCGCATACCGCACACTGCCTGCAGGCGCTTGTCGCCGGCCTCAGAGAGATAGATCGGCGTGGGCTCATCTTCCGGCCAGGTCTCGCGCAGCAGCATCTCGCTAGCCGGGTTGTGTTTTCGGAGATCAAGCGCAACGAGGTGTCTCGCGAACCGATCAATCAGTTTCAGGTAGCGAAGCTTCGTCGTCGTACCGGGCTGGCAGTCGTGCGCGAGTTGAGTGAAGAACCCATCGATGTGGTCTGCACCGAAGGTCGCCACGGTCTGCCGTTGACCGATCAGATAGTCGTTGAAACGGGAAAACATCGAGCGGTGCTGCACGATCGACTGCTCGGCGAACGCGCGGCGGTCGGCACCCATCGCCTCTGCGCATTGCCACTGAGCGTACGCCTCCTCGGGCGCAGTTAGCCAAATGTCGTAGTTCATGAACTCGATATACTGAAATGGGCGATCCCCAAAAACCCAGCGAAGCTAACGCTTCGCCAAACCTGTCACCAACCCGAGGGAGTCTTCCGCCGCCAACGCTGCTTTCATCGCATCAAGGCACTCTGCGGGGCCGCCAGCAATGATACGCGCGGCGCACGCCAGCATCAGATTCACGCTCAGGCCGAAGTCTTCGACCAGGTAGCCCTTCGTGCATACGCTGGTGCCCTCATCTGCGTCCGTTGTGCGCGGCACTGTCTCTGTGAGCGGGTGCGGACTTGTGCGATAGCCCCACACCGGCTTGCCGAGGGCCGCAGCGAATCCGACTTCGAACGCTGTGCCACTGTCCGGCTCGCCCGGCCCGCGAAAGTCGTTGAGATTCGCCATGACGAAGTCCGCCGCGCGGATCGCTTCGATATTCGCCATGTAAATCACTCGAGCTGCTTCTAGCGGGTGAAGAAAAGAAGAGGGCACATCGCCGTCCAAGGGATACAGACCGATGACCCCCCGCTCACGGCAGAGCTGCTTCAAGTGTTCGCCATGCGCTTTGGCGTCGACGCGAAAAACGTCAAAACCGGCGAGATACACGCGCCGCTGAGTCGCGGCGCGTTCGATGGGAAGCGGGGAGGGCGCAAACTTGCCTTCGCGCACTCGGCGCTTGATGCGAGCGACCTGCCTTCTGACGGCCAGCACGCTTTTCCCGAGATTCGCCGCGATCTGATCGATTGCGAACCCTTGATCAAGCTGCTCCATCAGTCGCCGCTGGGATTGTGTCGGCTTTCGTGTGGACATCACTTCCTTGGCTGTCGATTGCGCTATTGAATGCGGGAATATGTTTAGCCTATCCGCAATCGCCGGAAGTCAAGTACCGCTTGCCCACTGACCCATTGGAGCCACAGGGGAACGACTACTCCCGCGCGGGCATGGCGCATACACGTCCTCGATCCGACCGTTGTTGAAGGCCAGTCCGACGATGCACTCACACACAACCTGCTGCGCGGGACTTTCCAGCTCCTGATCGTCGGCGATTGGCCTGCTCGATGGCGTCGAGGCGCAGGTCGAGTCTCTGCAGGCGCTCGCCCCCCCGCGGAGGGAGTGCGGCACGACGCGTTGTGATGCACCGCACTACGCGCGCGTTAACATCTCAGTGGAGCGATCTCTTTTCTGCCGCGATCTCGGCCCTCAGCTCTGCCGCCACCGCCTCCCGCACAGCGGCGTCCTTCGCTTTCAGCAATTCAACGTCCTTCATGAGTTCCGGAAGCTCGTTCAAAAGCGTCTCCAGGTCCTTCGATCGCTCGGCCACCAGTTCGGCGAGGTTTTCTGGAACCAGCGCCGCTTTCAGATCGTCAGATTTGATGCTGAAGTGCTGCTCGATGGCGTCGAATGCGTGCGGCAACGGGAAACACACCTCTTCGTCGAGGATTTTGCCGTGCGCCATCTCGAAGTAGCCCACATACAGGAAATCTCCGCGGACTTCCTCAGCGATGAAGCTAGCGAGATCCTCTTTGATCGAACGCGGGTCGCGGCGCGCGGCGGCAAAGATGCGAAGCGCGTCCGCTTTAGGCACTTCCATACTGAACACTTGGACGCGACTACTACCATCGACGCTGGCATCGACATACACAAGAGCTACGTTTTCGTTAGCCATTAGTTTTCTCTGTTGCAAGTTCAAATAGGCAGTTCTCGTTGGGCGAGCGCAAGGCTTAACGCCTCGTTTTGGTCGGGCGTGAGGCTCTTCGCTTCCACCCGATCAGATCCGAAAAAGATCATCGAGCCGTAGACGTCCGCCAGAACGCGGGCTCTGGAGCATACGGCGAAGTTGTCACCTGACGCTTGCCGGTCACGCCAGTAGTTAATGGCGTTCTCGATGTCGGCGATCGAATAAAAGTTCATGCTGCCTGTCGCTTCTTCAAAAGCAGCCTGAGCTGTTCGCGAGTCATGCTCGGGTCCGCTTCCTTCGCAGATACGACGTCGTTCAGTTCATCGTCGGTATATGCCGCAAGCATTGCGAGGTCGCCCGCGCTGAAAAGCCCCTCTACTCGCGAACGGAGTTTCGAATGTGCGAACCGCTCATAGACGCGGACGTATTGCTTGGCCGTCGCCGGCGAGTATTGCATGACGTCACGGGCGAAGAAATGAAAGGAAGAAGCTGCGTTTCGTTCTGCGTTGAGGAGGTTCGCACCTGCGGCCTGAGCGGCCTCCACGCCACGCTTAATGAACATTTGCTTGGTCTCGTACAGTTGCTGCCCGATTTCGAAAACGTTGACTGGATTCTTGAGCACGACTCGATTTTCTCCATGAAGGTTGCGCGGTCTGTGATCCGTGTCTGTGTCCCAGACCGTCGTAACGACTTTACCGTGTGTATAACGGCACGCAAGGCTATTCATTTAGGCTGCCCGGCACACACAACGAACGCGATGGGGAAGGGCGCGGAGAAAGGAGTCTCGAAAGCGCCAGATGCCGCTCGCATGTAACTCGAGCACCGCGAGCGGACGGCAGCGTCCGTCCCGAGAAAGGAAGGCCACCTCTAGCACGCATGTGTCGAGGTGGAGCGCGGTCCTTGCGAGGGATGAGTAGCTTCTTCGATTCGACATCGCCGACGTCGGGAGCAACCGCGGGCCGCTGGAGGACGCTCCCCCTCGAAGGCTATGGCCGACCCGCTGCGCTCCGTCGGGGGCGTCCGCGTTGATGGCTCGGCGCGCAAATTACCGTGTCGCTGACCAGCCGTCCTTGGTCAGAGTGAGGACCATGTCATCGTTTTGAACGCCCAACCGTAGTTCGGGATCAAACGCCGTCTGCATCCCGGGATCGCTCATCCATTGAGGTGCATCAACGACTTTCGAGGTAAAGCTGGTGGGGATGCGGCCGCCGACTTGAGTGGGGGGATGTGCCGGCACATAAAGGTCGACGAGCTCTCGCTTTCCGCCGCAGAAAGATACGTTACCAGCCAAACCACGGACCGTTCGTTCGTATTTCTTGCCGTCGTCCGTAAGTGAATAGTGGAAACCCGGAACAGGATTCTGCGTGCCCGGAAAGACGTAAGGGCCTTCCATCCTTGCCAGCAGTCCAGCCTTCACAAGTGCGTCAGCCTTGTTACGCCTCGGATCAATGCCGTACGACCGTTGTGGCAAATCGAAGGGGAGTTGAGGCGCGGCCACTTCGATGCAGGTCCCAACTTCTTGCTCGAGCCGCTGACGAACCGCAGCAGACAGATTTTCGTTCGTTGCTTCGGATTTGCTGTTGCAGCCGCTCAAGCCAATAGCGGCGACAAGCGGAATCAAGACGGTGAATGCTTTATTTCCTGACAATTCAAGTCTCCTAGTCACCAGGCGGAGTCGCATACCCGCGCGTGCTTCGTTAAGTCGACGAGCTATCTAAGGGGTTTTCGGCTTCCAGTCTGGCATCGTCCTTTTCATGAACTCGTCGAACAACGGGACAGTAAAAGCGGTGTCTCCGTGAGCAGGACTGTAGATCATCCCTTTCCTGATGAGGCTGCTTCGGATCGGAGCTACGCTCTCCGATTTCACTCCCAACAATGAGGCGATGTCGCCTGACCGCTGAGGGTTAGAGCCGAGTTCAGCCAGTGCTCGGAGATAGGTTTTCTCGCGCGGCGTCAAACGATCGAAGCGGACGCGGAAGAAATTCGCGTCGAGACGTTCAATGGACGTTCTTGTCGCTGCGTCCGCGTCCGCTTTTGAGATCGGTGATTGCTTGGCCAGGTTCCAGGATTGATATCCCCACTCCTGGAGGAAGTACGGATACCCTTGCGTGACACGTATGACCTCGTCCAGAGCTTCCTCTGAGAACTCGGCTTGCTCCTGTCTGGCCGGCTCCTGCAACGCTTTTATTGCATCCTCTCGGCTCAGTGGCCCGATGTTGGGATAGTCGAACAGACGCTCAGCGTACGATTTGGACCTCCCTGCGTTGCCTACCAACTGGGGCAATCCTGCGCCAATAACGGCGATCGGCAGCCCGAGCTGCGTCACCTTATGAACTGCCATGATCAACGCACTCAGTTCAAGCTCGTCAAGATACTGGAGTTCGTCGATGATGATAGCGACCGCGGTCTTGCGATCGGCGGCAGCTTCGCCGAGAGCAACGAAAAGCTCTGCCAGATCGGCTTCGAGGTCGCCACTGTCTGCTGTTCCGGCCTCGGGATCGATATCGAGGCCCAACTCGACTTCTCCAACTGTTACCTTCAGACCGTTCACAAAACTACGCAAGACGCGAAGACCCCGCTTAGCCTTCTCGCTGATTGCCTCGCCCCTGTCGAGGCCGAGCAGCAGTTGCCGCATCGTAGGGGTGAGCAAGGCTGCGAGCTTCTTGTTCTCATGCGCCTCCACCATCGCTGCCCGGTATCCTTCGTCCTTGGCCAACTCCTGAATCTTGTTGAGCAGAACCGTCTTTCCGACCCCTCGAAGGCCGACCAAAAAAAGACTCTTTTCAGCCCGGCCGCGCTTGATCCGCGCAAGGGTCAGTAGCGCACGCTGAAGAATGTCATCTCGCCCGGCGAGCTCGGGCGGCCGAGTTCCGGCGCCCGGCGAAAACGGATTGTGCAGTGGGTTCACGAGGTACCTATCTTATCGTTGTAGACGTAAGATTGATAAAACCAGATAAGGTCAATAGCTATTGGGCCTCAGCCATGTGCAGTCGCGTTGGGGATCCTAGCAGGCTTTCGTTGCCTTATCTATCTTACGGTTTTTTTGATAAAGTTGATAGTCCTGCCGCGGTCTAGCCTCTGGATCACCAGCACGGATCGGCGCACAGGGACACACAAGGCGGTGACGACAAGCCATTCAGCGACCGATGCCGGCATGTCAGCTGATCTACGATGAAACAGCTTTCCCGGAGAAGATGTCCATTATCTGCGAGAGCAGATGCTGTGAGGCGACGAGGTCAATACCGAGAGATCCCGCCTTGAAACTGGCGATGACCTGCGCCCGGGAGATATCGGCTGGCGAACGCTTCAAACGCGCCCGAGGTGCAAGAAGGGCCGTTTTGGCAGTGAAAGGGGAACATCCTCCTTGCATCGAGCAGCGGCACCAACAATCTAATCTGCCGTATTGGGAGGGTGGAACTCGCGACGGCCCCGGCGTCACCGTGGACTTATGCACCGCCGCGGCGCGTGGCGGCACGGACGAGCGCAAGCGCCTGAGTGAGGTGCAGCGACTCACATCGATTCGGAATATTCATGCCGAGTTCAGGAATATTTGGAAAACTCCGCTGTTTTTCAGGACGTTGGTGCAAGTCAAACGCCCTTTGCAAAAATCCCCGCCTTACAACGAGGCCTCGACCATGAAACTCGCCGATCTCGCGACTCCGTCGTTCTTCGAGAATCCTTACCCAACATATGAGAAGCTTCGCGCGGAAGGCCCGTTCGTGCCCGTCGCGCCGAATGCGCTGATGTCCGGCCATTACGACATCGTCGATACGCTGCTGCACGATCGCCGGATGGGCAAGGACTACATGGAAAGCATACGCATCCGCTATGGCGACGAAGGCCCGAAAATGCCGCTGTTCCAGGGCTTCAGCAGGATGTTTCTGTTGATCAATCCGCCCGCGCATACGCGCATGCGCAGCCTGATGATGAAGGCCTTCAACGCGCGCCAGGTCGAAAGCATGCGCGAGGTCGCGCAGACGATCACGCACCGGCTGATCGATGCGTTCGAAAGCCGCGGCACGGCGGATCTCACCGCCGAGTATGCCTTTCCGCTGCCTATCGAGATCATCTGCGGCATGCTCGACCTGCCTGTCGAACATGCGTACCGAATCGGCGGCGCTGCGAGCCGGATCGCCAAGGTGTTCGAACCCGCGCCGATAAGCGCCGAGGAACTGCAAAAGACCAGCGACGCCTATGTGTCGCTCGAAAAGTACTTCGGCGACGTCGTCACGGCGCGCCGCGCGCAGCCGGGCGACGATCTGATTTCGATGCTGATCTCCGTGGAGGAGGGCGGCGAGACGCTGAGCCACGAAGAAATCGTATCTAACGTCATCCTGCTGTTTCTGGCCGGCCACGAGACCACGTCGAACATGATCGGCAACATGCTGATCGCGCTCCACCGCCATCCGCAGCAGCTGGAACGGCTGAAGCGCGACCCTGATTTAATCCCGAAAGCGGTGCTGGAATGTCTGCGCTATGACGGCTCGGTGCAGATGACGATTCGCGCTGCGCACGAAGACGCAGAAGTGGCCGGTGTGCAGATTCCGCGCGGCACGGTGCTGTTCCTGTCGCTCGGTGCCGCCAATCGCGACCCCGCGAAGTTCACGCAGCCGGACCGCCTGAACGTCGAGCGCGATGAGGGGCGCGTACAGACCTTCGGCGCCGGCATTCACCACTGTCTCGGCTATCGGCTTGCGCTCATCGAGCTCGAGACCGCGCTGCGCGTGCTGCTCGAACGCCTGCCGGAACTGCGGCTGACCAATCTGGACAAGCTGAGCTGGAATCAGCGGGGCAATTTGCGCGGCGTCGATGCATTGACGGCGGCGTGGTAACTGGTAAGGGCCGGTGCGCTTCTCGATGCCGACCGGGTGCCGGGGGACATCGATGAGTTCGCGCTGCCCGTTAAGCGACGTGCGCTCTACCGACAAGCGAGCGCGATCCGCCTGTAGCTCGAGAGTGCGACCGACATCCAGATCAAAGCGGGAAACTTGAGTAACGCGGTGGTGCCGCCCTGAAGCCATTCGCTCTCAGAAGCCTGTGTGCAGGACGAATTTTCGTGTCAGTCTTTGGGCAATGCACCCTCTCCCGACTCGGCGATCGTGCCTCGCTCTCTGACCTCCACGCGCAACTATGGGGAGGTGTTGGGTAGTCAGCGGCGGAACCGATCTCCTGATGAACGAGCGCTCCAGAGGCGCGCCGGCGGGATGGCCGCGTGTACGTCGCCGCCGTGCGAACTCGTTGATCTGGCTCTTGCGATGGACGTGACGCGCGATTTTTTGCCGCGCCGCGACGACGTTACCCGGCAAGACTCCCAACCATCCATGCCTGATAGTTCGTATTATCAGGCATGGAATAGGTATTTCCGCCCCGTGCAGAGGGGCTCCCCAACAACGACAAGTGCCGCGAATGGGGCCAATAAATCGCAAGCGTCACACAAACCAGGGCTTACAGGCGGACCGACTTCGCCGCTCTACGGGCGTTCATCCAACGCATTCCGGCCGCGACTATCGCCAGCCGAAGACGCTACGCGCCTACACTAAGGAGCTCGAGCGCTTCCTGCTCTGGACGGTCGCGGTGAGGCGCAAACCGCACAGCTCTGTTCTTGCTGACGACTGCGAGGCATATCGCGATCAGTGCGGTTAACCGCGGACTCACTCTTTTGAAGGCCCTTGCAACGCCGACTCGTGCCCCCTTGCCGAGTTAGTTTTCATCTCTTCCATAGGTCGCGTGGCCCCCGAATCGAGACAATGACGCGTTCCACCTCTCTTGATCATGTTTAGGCGACGAACCGATTTCGCAGTGCAATTGCTCAAATCCAGTACAGGATTTTATCCAGCAACCGTCTCTTTGGCTTTTCGTGTTCGGATCATTGCCAGCGCCATGTGGACGATCGGAGCCAATTCCTTGCTTGATAGCATCAACTCGTCCGCCTGCTTCGCATCCACGGAAAACTCAAACACGAAGCGAGTCGTGCCTCGCTCGCGCCGTTCGCGGATCCTAAGATCAATTCCCGAAGCCTCCCTCACACTCAGTAAGTAGGCAATGATCTGATCGGTAGTTCGGCGCTTCGGTGCATCGAGCATTTCTTTCGCGCGGGCAACGAACTCGTCCTCGCCGATCGCGTTGTACACCTTGAGGAGGCTTTCGCCGTGCGACCGCGACAGCGTCTTCCCTTCGAATAGCCTCAAGATCTCTGACGGAAGTTCCGAGACGGCAACCGCATTCACGAGTGCCGATTTATGCCACCCGCTTTTTTCCGCCGCAGACGTCAACGAATCCCACTGACCGTCGACGAGTCCTTTGCGATAAGTCGCCGCTAGCAACAAAGGTGACATATGGCTTCGCACTCGACGCTTGGTCGCCGCCGGCTCCCTGCCGTCTAGCAGGGCAACAATTTGATGCCACGTGAAGCCTTCCGGTTCGATGTGCCGCGCGCGCTCGGCGAGGACGAATGCGCCGTGCTTTCTGGACAAACTGACCAACTCCCGGGCGGTCTCGCTCCAGATTCCGGCGTGGTCGAAAAGAGACCGGACGGATTGCGGCAACCGCTGAACCCCGATCGCGCGGCTCAGGTCCTGTCGACTAACGGCTGGTTTCAAATGACGGAAGATCTCCAACGCTTCTTTTTGATTTCGCCATTTCTTGCCTAGCCCAGAGAAATACATTTCCGCTAGCAAGATTGGGTTCCGTGCAATTGGACGTACATCTGGGGGCTGCAAGTCCTTACTCCTTGATCGGTTCATCTGATTCTCCCCCGAAGAAGGAGTTGCAATCTCATCGGGTGACCGCTGCGGTTCAAGCACCGGCGATGGCGAAAGCCAGTCAGTTTAGGTAGATGTTTCAGCGAAAGTCCTACGGCGCAAAACCGCCACGTCGGCCTCTTTGGTTGTCGGACCGAAAACGGTACATAGCTTAAGTAATTCGAGCTGAAGATGGTTTTGTCTTCGACGTTACTCATAAGGGATTCGCGTGTTATCAGAGATGCTTGGCCGTTTCAAGCCATCTTCTAAGTGCGCATTCTATGGTGCGCGAGACAAGGTCAAGTCCATAAGGTGCGTAACGGCACTCCGGGTGACTTCTTGATAGCGCCGAGGAAAATTTTTGCACGATCACGCATCTATTACAGATTTGAAAGCAAGCGAGCCACGCGGCTGTGGGATGCAGCCGCGCAATCGCTAAGGCGCGGAAGAAACACAGGCGTTGATACTTTCCGCGAGATGTTCCGCCGGGCGCCGCCAGCCTCTACTTGCAGGCGAACATCGCGCTCGAGCAGATCCCATCCGCAGACAATGCCTTCGACAGTGTCACCGCGTTCGACTTCATCGAACACATGCCGCGCCAGCTTGCGGTCGACGGAGAGATCCGCCTTCCGACGCACGTCAACATCATCACGCAGCACATCACGAATATGTTTGCGGGGAGGGCGCTCACCCGCTGGCCGCACCGCGTTGTGCAGCGGTGGCGTCGGCTTCGGGTCATCGACCCCGTTGACCTGGAATCGTGCGATGTTCGAATAGCAGTTTAGCGCTGTGGACTTTTCCTGCAAAACGATCATGTCGCTGCGCACGCCCGGCGCCTTCTGAACCTCGTAATGGTCCAGCGCTTTGCCGCGCTCGCGCATGGGCGTGGCGTTCACCGGCATCAGAAATTCCCGTCCAGCCAGGCGCGCGCCCACTCGACGCCGCGCTTCTGGGCCGCTGCCTGGCTGTCGTAGTTGCCGACGTCGGTGAAGTGGAAAATCCGGCCCTAGTCTTCATCTTCCCACGGGCCGCGCTCGACTTCGACCCATGCATGCCAGTGATGGACGCGCCGCTAGGGCGCCGACTCGATTGTCCACTCTCGGTGCTGGAGCTTCATAGGCAGAGCCTTCCGTCGGCGGAAGTTTTCGTCACAGGGGTAAAAGGTAGATACGTCCGGATGAACCGGAGACCGACGTCACGTAAACTGCACGTCCGTCACCAGAGATTGCCAGATTCGAATGGTGTTCGCCGGGTACCTCCAGGGCCTTCAACAGCGTCCCTTTTTTATTCAACACCCAATATCCTCCACCATTGAACAAGGCTACGTACATCAATCCATCAGGTCCGATACGAATACCATCTGGAGTATGGCGCCTCCCAGAAGGAGGCGTCAGGGAATCGAGCTGGGCGAATATCTGAGGACTATGCAATGACCCGTCGCGGCTTATCTGATATTCGATGATTCTATCCGCACCACTTTCACCGACGTATAAGGATTTTTCATCTGGGGACAGTGCAATACCGTTTGCATTATCGATACCGTACGCGACTTCCTGCGCCACATTACTCGATTTTGATAAGAAGAACACCTTCCCGCCGCCTGGCCGATCACCCGACGCCGTGAAGTAGATGTCGCCGCGGCGATTCGCAACAAGATCATTGGGACGATTGAATTCCTCCCCCGAAGTTGAATGAGTGACACTCCCTAGGCGAGTCCCATCCGTCGAGATACTTTCAACTACGCCGCTGTCGTAGCACGCCACCCATAAATTTCCGTCTACGGCAACAAGTCCGTTAGCCCCGCATCCGGGCATTTTTCTGACAACTGAGTAGCCACTATCCTCAAGCTTGTTCACCGTCGAAGCTTGATAGTCAACAAAATAAAGAACTTTATTTATGAGAATCGTCCCCTCGGGGAAACCGAGACCATCCGCGACAATCCTCGTGTTTGAGGAAGCAGCGAAAGCACCCCTCGCCAATACCGCGGCAAGCACAAAGCTGGCTAGCCATTTGCACATAGATCGGACTCCACTAACGAACTCAACCAGATCTGCATGAGATGTGGCGCGGCTCCTTTATGCAAAGAACCTGCCACGCTGCATCCGTTCAGGGGTACATAATTACCCGGCCAAAGGCCTGCCTGGACATCACGTAGGTATGTGCTGATTGCGCTTCTTGCAACGGAAACGACTTATCAATCACAACCTCCAGCTCCCCCGTGGCGACGCGCCCCAACAGCGTTTGCACGTTTCCATGGACGCGAGCATGTTCGTTGTCCAGGAGCGTGGGGAAAAAGACGCCATGCAAGCTTTGATTTCCCCGCCACAAACTCACCGGATCAAGCCTATCCTGATCACGCCCAGAAACACCGACCGTAACCATCCGGCCTTTATACGCAAGCGCCTGAACGCCACGCACCAGAGTGCTTCCGGCAATACTATCGACGATAAGATCCACGCCTTGTCCATTCGTCAGCATCGAAATTTCTTTCACAAAGTCACTCTTGACGTAATTTATTCCAGCTGTCACACCGAAAGATTTCAGACGCGATAGGCGTGTGTCGTCCGACGCAGTGGCATACACAGTAGCGCCGGCACGGTGAGCCAATTGTATTGCGGCCAAGCCCAGCGCTCCCGCCCCCGCATGGATCAACACAGATTGCCCGCTGACCAAACCACCTGCCTCAAAGAGACATTCGTAGGCCGTTCCCCAGGCGACGGGCACAGCTGCGGCGACCGTCATATCCAGCAAGTCGGGAATCAACCAAGTGTTCGCCGCCGGAGCAGCCACCCGCTGCGCGTGCGATCCCCACGAAAGAACTGCTACAACACGGTCTTCCGGATGGCGATCGTGTACGTTTTCGCCAACCGCCTTGACTATCCCTGCGCACTGATAGCCAACAATGTGCGGAATACGCGCCAGAGGACGAATTTCTCGATTGATTAAATCGCCTCCTTCTACCGATATAGCTCTTATCTCTATAAGTACGTCATCAGGACCACATTCCGGTTCATCGATCGTTTCATAACGGAACACTTCTGGCGCTCCATTCTCGTAATACACAGCGGCTTTCATTTGCAATCTCCTTGGTTCGATGCTCACTGCACCGCGATGGGAACGACTGAGCTAATACGCCACCCAGCCGGGGTGCGTACTGCAACTTCATAGACCAGGTACGATGCCGTGCGTGCATCGGCGGCAGAATGCCCCAATGTGATCTGCGTAGGCGCGTAGATTTGGGCCACATCTGTAGTTACAGGAATCACGCGCAATTTCGTCACGTCGGGTTCGAACTTCCACACGCCTTTGAACGTTTCGCGGAAGTGGTCAATAAGCGAGGGCTTTCCCCAGTACTGATATGGGCGAGCCACAAAGACAACTGGGTCTCCAAGTTCATTTGGCGCCGCGATAACTGCGTCAAGTGCGTCGAGATCGTGCGCCGTTGCTGCCCGAGCTTGCCGCTCAAAAATCTCTTTCACCTGCTGCCGGTCTGCCTCCGTGAAGGTAGTAGCGCCGATGCACGCATTCGCGGCAAGCAGCGTTGCGCAGGCAATTCCGTAATACAGCGCAGCCTTAAATTGTGTTTTCATCGTGGTTTTCTTTATTGTGCCGGTATGGGAAGAATTGCCGTGAATCGCCAACCTTGCGATGTACGCACAGCAAATTGGTTAATCAGGTAGGTCGCAGTAACTGCGTCTTTGCCGGGTGCGCCGAGTGTTACTTTTGTCGGTACATAGATCTGCACGGTATCCGTATTCAGTGTGATTACTCGAATGCGCGGCATATCAGGATCGAGGTGCCATGTCCCTTTGAAGGTCTCTTCAAAGTGCGTCATGACCTCCTTCTTTCCCCAGAATTGATAAGCCCGAGCAACAAACGAAACAGGAGACGATTTATCGTCGGTACCATCGGCCAAGATGCTGTCGAGTTTGACGATGTCATGCGCGTTCTCTGCCTCCACTTGCTTTAGGAACAGCGCGCGAACAGCCTCATCATCACTCAATGCCTTTTCATGGGCGCAAGCCGCAGTACTTGATGCTGCTGCCATAACGAACATCGCAACCAAGCGCGGCACAAGAGATTTTTCAAACATAATTAGCCTTATATGCCCATATTGTCAATGCATCGTGAGGGCACGGGCAATCCACGCGATGTCGTTTGTTTTGCTGCTTTGTTTTTTCTATTCTGGAATTTCTAGATCTAAGGTAGTGATGCGATACATTATTCGGCGCATTGCCAGCGCATCCTCTTTGCCGAAAGCCGCTTCGAATTGACGTTGGGCGCGTTCCCAAGCAGTCCTACCGGAGGCCTCCTTCACCCGTCCCGCTTCGGTCAAAGTAATTTCTCTTTCCCTGCGGTCGCGTTTTCCAACCGCGATACGGATCAGTCCATCTCGCTCAAGTGGGCGCATGTTATGTCCCATTGTTGCTCGATCGGTAACTAAAGACTCAGCCAACTCGGCGATGGTGAGTACCCCCCGAGTGGCAATCAGATTCAAAATGGCGTATTGAGTTATCCGTAAGTCGGTTTGGGCCATACATAGATCGTAAAACCGCCCCAAATGGCGGGATGCCTTGCGAATGGCCGTACTGTTACAAATCCCTGGCGGGAGGTCGTGTCGACTCATAAATCAAACTTGACTGGAGAGTTGTATCAATACTAGGGGCATATAAGCATATTAGTCAAGAGGTAGCGCCGTTTCTTGGGCGCGCCGAGCGCGCAAGAAACGGCTGCCGCTGAGGCGAATGTCGGACAGGTCTGCGGGCCCATCCAGTCGATCTCGCACGGTCAGGGCGCTCGCCAAGCAGCCAGGTCGCCACCGCAGGCGTGGGCTGCAAGATGGTCTGTGGAATACGATGCACCAGCGCTGGCTGTGCGACTTGCGCATGTCCTCGGCGCCAAAGCCCATGTTGCCCAGCCCTCAGCCCCCAGCCGACCGTTCCGACGGTCGCTCGATCTCTTATGCCCGCTAACGTTACTTGATGCTTGCACTCGCTGATCTTTTGAATTACGATCGTAATGTACATTATGACCGTAATTCAAAAGATTACTTTAGAGCTTGGAGACCAGTCCGGCCCTAAATTTTTAGATAAGGTGAGGTTATGTCATGCAGGAACAAATTGAAGTGAACCGTGCACCCGAGAGCGACGCGCTTGCATCGCTTGGCGTCGCTGCAGCAGCTGAGGCGATCCGCAAGGGAGAGATTTCGTCTGAGTCATATGCGAGCGCGCTATTGCAGCGGGCTCGTGACTATGCCGACCTGAACTCGTTCATTACGATTGACGAAGAGGCGGTGCTGGAAGCTGCCAGGAAAGCTGATAAGGCAATTGCCTCCGGGGTGACCGCGCCGCTGCTTGGTGTGCCCGTTGCGATCAAAGATAGTTATCTCACGGAAGGGCTTCGTTCAACCATTGGCCTTTCCACTCTGGATCGTTTTGCGCCGGAGCATGACGCCGATGCGGTGCAAGCAATCAAGGACGGCGGCGGCATTGTTTTCGGCAAAAACAATCTGGTGGAGATGTCCTTTGGCCTGACCGGTCACAACGAAGCGTACGGTCAAGCGAAGAACCCCCATAACGCAAATTACGTCTCAGGTGGTTCTTCCGGCGGTGGCGGCGTATCCGTCGCGGCACGCCTCGTGCCGGCGTCCTTGGGCGGCGACACCATCGGCTCGATTCGTGTGCCGGCATCGTTTTGCGGTGTCGTCGGCTTCAAGCCCACCACTGGCCGTTGGCCGCGCAGTGGTGTTGCACCAATCTCCCATACGCTCGATACCACCGGGGTGTTTGCCCGAAACGTGGAAGACTGCATCGTGATCGATCGCGTTGTCACCCGAGACGAGACTCCTGACACCCGCACGCATTCTGATCTGAAAGGCGTTAAGCTTGCCTACGCGCCGCATCAATTTCTGGAGCTGGTTGATCCTGAAGTTGCGACGCAGTTCAAGGAAACCATTCGTCAGTTGCGTGATGCTGGCGCGAATGTGGTGGAAGTCGATCTTGGAAAAGATTTTTCCGGCCGCGCACTGTCCGCGACGTGGAATATCTTCTTCCGTGAGACCAAGGCAGCGGTCGAAAAATTCATCCGTCAGAACAATGTGCCCACGACCTTCGATGAGATCGTCGGTGGCCTAAAGCCGGGTCTGAAGAGTGTATGGGACCAATTTGTGCTCCCGAACGGGCAAGGGTACATCTCCGACGAGATCTATAACACTGCGCTATCAGTCGAACGTGCAGAGATCAAGCGTCGTTATGCCCAAGCATTCTTGAGCACTGGCGCCGAGGCACTGATTCTGCCTACGACGCCGGCCACGGCGCCGATGATCGGGCAGGAAGACAAGATACTGTTGGGTGGTCAAGAGATGAGCCACTTGGTGCTTGCCAATAACACTATTCCCGCAAGTGCGGCTGGTCTTCCAGGTATTAGTCTTCCTATCGGCCTGTCCGATAAGGGACTGCCGATCGGTCTTGAGCTTGATGGTCCCTATGGTCGAGACAGGGCGCTGCTGTACGTTGCTCGCCGCGTGGAGGCTGTGGTGGGCACGTTGTCGGCACGTTGTCGGCGCCCATCTAATCGCAGCTTCAAAACAGAACGTTCACTAGTTCCGCAGCCTTAACTGCTTGTGTTATCTGAAGGAATCGATATGTCAAAGCCGATTTATGAAATAAAGACGACTGCTGTCGAGCACGTCACCATTCGTTCGAATCATTCGTTCGCTGTGGTTAAGGCCAAGCTAGAGAGTTTGATTAATCGCATTGATGATGGCATCTTCACCTTGCTGCGTTATGGTGAGACAGTGCGCGCACTAAGAGAACTTGAGGCGTTGCCAGCCCTGTCGATCTTTGGCTTCCGAGATCATGGCGCGTTGTTGGGAATTGTTGGCCCACGTCGGTATTCGATTCAATACGACATCGGTAATCCTCTTACTGCGTCGAAAATGACGCGACACGCTATTTCCGCGGGTCTCTATGCGCCTATCCGTGTCCTTCTTCGTGAGGATTTGAATGGAGGGGTGTCTTTCGAGTATGACCGTCCCGTTTCGATGTTTGGGCAGTTTGACAGCTCAGAGATTGACATGGTTGCTGCGCAGCTGGATAAAGACCTCCGTGCTGTTCTGGAAGAAGCAGCGTCGTGAATTAACATAAGGCGCAGGAGCGCGGAAGACTGCGCTTCCTGCGACAGGTTTCAGATCAATGAGCGGTGAAATCCATGCGTTTTGAAAAAGGTCATAAGGAAAATACCCGTAGGCGCATCATTGATGTCGCTTCAAGGCGATTTCGACGAGATGGTATCGCGGCGTCAGGCCTAGCCGGCATTATGGCTGAGTCAGGACTGACAAATGGCGCGTTTTATCCCCACTTTGACTCCAAGGAAACTTTGGTCAAAGAGGCCCTTTCAAGCGCATTGAACGACCAGCATTCTGCATTGACGAACGACAAGACCGGCGCGGTTGATATTGAAGATGCTATTCGTCGATATCTCAACAGGTCTCACCTGCTGGGTTGTGATGAAGGGTGTCCATCCGCCGCGTTGCTGCCCGAGATTGGGCGTCAGTCTGAGTCGACGAGAAAAGTGTATGAAGAGGCATATCTTTCGTATGTTGAAGGCTTAGCTATGTTGCTTCCTGACCCTAAGTCCAACAAAAGTCGACGGCAGGCAGCAACTATTTTTGGCTTAATGGTCGGTGCTATCCAAATTGCTCGTGCTGTGTCAGATCCGCAGCTTGCGGAAGAAATTCTGGAGGATGGGGTGCAAGCAGCACTGAAATTGTCACGTTAGTGAGGCATGCCAAAGATCACGGTAGATTCTAAATGAATCGAGGGGAAATCTCGGCAACGGGAGTTGACGCCGCTCACGAAGAGGGCGACGGAGCCGCCCCGACACGTCGACCCCCCTCCCGGATTGAGCAACGAACTGAATTCGATTCGAGCCGGATGCCATCCAACTCCTGACTCACGATCCTCTTGACCAGTACATCTAGCGATTGTCTGTTCACTGTCGCCTTGGACCTTCATAACACCCAAGGGCCTGAAGGGGAAGATTAGAGTTCTCGGTTCTATGTGGCTTACCGACAAGAGGCCCGTAAACTTTGTGCCCTAGTGGCCGCGCAAACATTTTCTATGACGCTGCATCGCCCAGGTCGGTTCTGCACGAACTCACGGAGCCCCGAGAAAACTGAGGAAGTGAACTCCTACCTTGGCCAACCGGTTCAATCAAGCCTTCAGATCCAAGTTTCACGGCGAAAAAGGTCTTCAGGATGGAAGTCGATGTCCTTCATGGTTTCGAAAAACTCGTGCGAGACTACGAGACCGTCCAATTTATGGCAGGCCCACTAGTCACAAGATTGGGCCCCTTTTTTTAACGATATTCCTACGCGCAAATCCGCGAAAAAGGCAAGGCGATGCGAAAACTGATGCATCCAAGATGCGCCGGCAAACTCAGGCCATATCTCGACCATTGAGCCGGGGACGCGCTCCGATCTCCTATCCATTCTTCACTCGGTTCGTCGAAGGGCCGGAGCGCCGGCAGTGGGCGCCCACACCTGCACTAGCCGAAATTGGTTGGTGCGCCCGCGCGAGGTGAGCCTTTGCGGGAGCGCGCAATAAGCAGAGTTGGATAGCTTCCCGGCAAGCGCCGCCGCCGTCGGAGTGTCAGTGATCTTCGCCTTCCTGAGGCGTGGCGCGAGGACCGCGGGCGTTGCGCGGGCATATCCTTCGCATTGGTACGAATGGCGATCGGTGCTAGTCTCAGGACGGATCCCGGTTGTCGGGAACGATTTTCTCGTGCTACAAAGTCAATGCCGCTCCAATGCAATAGACGGCGTGTTCACCCGAAATGGACGACCTCTAGCAAAAATCAGCAGATGGCAGCCGGTACCGTAAAGTGGTTCAACGACACGAAGGGTTTTGGCTCATCACGCCCGATGGTGGTGGTGAGGAGTTGTTTGAGCATTTTTCCGAAGTGAAGGCGGATGGTTTCAAATCCCTGCAGGAGAACCAGAAGGTCAGCTTCGAAGTGAAGCAAGGTCCGAAGGGCAAGCAAGCGTCCAATATCCAGCCGCTTTAGGCCCGTACGACCATCGGATCTGCTCGTTTGTGGATCCGGCGCAAGATTTCTGACGCTCATCTTGCCGCGTTCCCCAAGAGATACGACTCTCCGCGTTCACGTAGCATGGTCTCTCGTGGCGAGCCGCTAGATTTGACTGCGAAGTGGGGTGACCTCATCTCGACTGCGCGCCGCGGCAGCGGGCGCGGACCACACATAGCCAATGCGACGTACACTTCCACTCCCCACCATCCACTCACAGCAACATCGCTTGCTGCAAGAGTTCCAGCGCTTTCAACTCGTCCAATCGACCAGTCCGCGCTTTACCTGCTAACGTCTTTATCAGCGCCTCCGCTACCGGTTCGATACCTTCGAGACTATCGAGGCTGCTCGGGGAAGAAAAGGAGGGCAATATCGAGCTTAGGTGCTGGACTGCAGCAGGTGAGAGTTGCTCGAGCGCTGCCGAATCCGGAAGGCTCTTTCCAAGTGAGCGATGAGCAAGCTCAGCGGACGGAGGGTTTGCATGATCTTGCTGGCTGAGGACCATCGCCTCCTCAACTGAGACACCCGCCGGAATGGGTGGGCTCTCAACATCGACCACTACGGCCCCCTGAGCGTGCCCCGCGCGCGCCTTCGTACCGGTGGACTTCGGGAGCGTGGGCCCATTTGTCGGGGCTGCAAGCGGTCGTTCTTGCTGGGCAGACATTCGGCCGCGGGGAACAGGAGCGAGCAAGCGGGACACTGATTCGGGGATATCTGTTTCCGAATGTGGAGTGTCCAACCAGCCGATTGGCAAACCGAGGCGCTCCGTGAAACGGCGCGCTTCGGCATCGTCCATGCGCTTCTTGCCGTGTAGTCGATGGGCCATGTTAGAAGCGGTAAGCGCCATGAGCGCCCCAAGCCTCACTTTTGACCCGTTGCGGTTCGTGAGAACGTGGAGGTTGGCGCGCCGAGTATTTTCTACCGCCACGCTGCCATTCAATGCCAGTGATTGCGGTAGGCTCGCCTTCGGAGAAGGCTTGGCTTTCGCGGGAGTGTCTTTTTGCGGGGCACGCCCTGCGCCCAGCCGCACGGTCTTCGTACTTCCACTACTCTTGACGCCTGCTGGCGATCCGCCAGTTGCTTTCTTTCGCATTTCCGGTTCCTCGGACAAACAATCTTTAGGTAATGGCTGTTGGCTGAGCTTTGGGGGGGTGGGCTTAAGTGTTTCGGACAGGGCTTCTAGTTCGTCGTCGGATCGAACAAAATGTAAGGGTGAGTTCAAACGAGCGATCGTCTCGGGCGCGAGTACCGGATTGGGCTGGTCAAAGAAGCCGTGAGGCAACCCAAGCGTCGTTTCCATGTGAAAAGCAGTCTCGGGCGTGAATCGCTCGCCCCTCATCAGTTCGGCCACTCGCGTCAGGTTCGAATCAAGTCCTAACGCAATATTCTCTGCACCCACCGCATCGACCAGTAACTGAAACGATCGCGTTTTAAAAATGGAGGCGGTCTGAGCGGGGTCTCGACTGGGAGCTCCCTTCGCGTATAGTTGGCCCTGTCGGTTGGTCGGCGGCTTTTTGACCTGGTGGCGCGTTTGGCGCTGGCCGCTGTCTCGAGATCCTGAGTATCGCTCGTGCGCTTGACTCATGAAGTAGGGGCTCCCTGCCTTAATTCAGACTGTAGTTCTTCGATTATAGACGAGGCACGTCCACGAGCCGGCGAAGCAGATGCTGATTGCGGCTCCTGGTTAGATCAGTTCGAAGAACATCAATGCCCCAGACAGTTCGGAACGTCCGAAGCTCGCGGGCGCGCTTTGCTGATCATCATCCGATTCCTCCAGCGAGTGGGGACGATTCAGGAAGAGATTTCAATCGCAGCATTGCCAGCACGCCCAAGGCGGGCCCCGGAGCTAAAAGCGAAATGCGCATCGCGCGAAGACTTCCGCGGGCAATGGAATAAGCCAGTTCGTCGCGACCGTGAGGGTGAAGCCGATGGCAACCTGCAGTGTGAGGACTGTTCCTGCATAAGATTGGTCCACACGCTCGGTCACCATCGCAGAAAACTGCGCCGAGTCTTCGACCCCGGCGAAGCCCAACACCAGGCCCAGGGACCCAGCAGCCCAACCCGCCAACGGCAATCACCGCAAAGGTCGTAAGCGGCGGCCGGACCACCCCTTATTCCCCCGGATACTCGATTCAACGCCGCCGGCATTGTGGCCACTTAATAGCTGACACTACGTCATTGGCGGAGCCGACAGTTCCTTGGAGAAAATCGTTTGCATGCAAGAACCCCGACTTGCGCTGGACCAGCAAAGGGTCGCAAATCGGCGTCGGTGCGACCCTGCAAATCGGTTGATAGCGGCGCGCGATCTGCCTCAAAGGCGGAGAAATCGACAACCGCGAAGTGTAGTCAGCAATCGTTGGGTCAATTGCGGATCAGGACGAAGTGAGTGTCGCGCCACGCTTGTCAATGCTCGACGTATCCTTTGCTGTTTGAACCGGCAGTGCCCGCCGCGGCCTACCGAACGCCCTGCCGATTTCGAGTCGGTCAGGAAGCGTTGGGAGGCGAGCAGATCGTGTTGCGTGAGGGAGGAGAGGGCTTGCGCAACTCGACGGCCTACCAGAGCATCGGGCCTCGCCCTCCTTGCGGTAGCTGTCCGAACGCGGTCTCGATGTCGGCGAAGCGCAGAAACCACGTCTTGACCGCGTCCATATGGTGGTCGGCGAAAATCTGCGCCCGCACGCCGAGTGCGCGATTTGCACCATGGCCGCCATCGAGGCCGGGAGCGCATTCAGTGTCCGGATTTGCCGGGAGAGATCAACGGTGCGCTCGGATGAAATTGCGAGAGTTGCGTTGGCCATCAGACCGCCAGCCCTGAGTACCATTAGCAGGCAGTGTCGACGACTCGGGCGGTGCGATTGCTACTCTGATTCTCTGAGCCGGTTTGCGGGCGTCGCGTGCGGCCCTGACGGGACCTTGGCGGGGATTTTGTGATACCGTCGGATCATGATAATTTCGCGAGGGGACGTTCACAATGACTTCGCGCGCGACCTGCGCTGAGTGCGGCATCCCGACGGCGTCTTACGAGGCGGTTGAGGTGACGACCGACGGCGGCGCTTGTCGTCTGCTTTGCAGTCGTTGCTTCAACAAGGAAATGGCTGAGCGCGCGGGCTTGCGGAGATTCGAGCATCCGCGCTTCGTGCCGGTTCGGCTGCACGACGCTGACGGGGTAGCGCACGAATTCCATTTCCGCACTTTGCTGTTCGGCGACGACCGGCTCTCACTCGAAGCCTTTGAACTTGAGAGCGATGGCGACCCAGGGGGATTTAAGGTTCACGTCCTTGGTGATCCCAACGGAGACCCGTTCGCGTTGTTGGCCAAACTCGTTGGCAAGATGCGTCGACTCGTGTCGATGAAGCACGTGCGTAATGATAGCGCCGGCCTGCAGATTATCGATCAAACTGTCCGGGGTCGCGTTGAGTGGGACCATGTCGAGAATGCGAACACACCATGTGTGGTGGTCGACGGAAAGCGCATTAGCTGGGACGACTTCGGAGCCATGCTGATGGCGTTTGAAGGTTGGCAATTTAAGCTCGAACTTCGAGACCCAGGTGATGAGATCTAGCGTGTCCTTTGCGACCAGACGCCCGTCGCGGAGCCATCATCAGCAGACCCCATCAGGCCGCCATTGACTTTAGGAATGAACTGCTCGCCATAGGCTGGCCCGACGGAAAGCGTGTCGCTGAGATGGCCAGAGCGTCGGTGGGGAAAAATCCGGCCCAGTATGCTGCCCGCTTACGTTCAAACGGCTCCCTGCTAGGAGTATGGGATGCGCCCGAGCGTACCTTCAGGCACCCGGACTTCCAGTTCGACATGCATGGGCGACTCCGTCCAGAGGTTGCTGAGTTGTTCAAGGTCCTGCCCGGCGCGGACGAGGATCGAGGCGGATGGCGGCGCGCATTTTGGATCTACTCGCCATATCCTCGGCTGGACGAAGAGGCTCCGGCCGAGACCTTTGCGCGTGACGCAGAGCGGGTGATCGAGGTCGCCAAACGCGAGTTTCATATCGCCGGGAAGTTCTCGATGCCAACTCTGCGTTGGACACGATGCGGGATGGGTTGCTCAAGCGAACTAAAGGAAGAACAAGAAGACGGCAGAAAGAGTCTTTTGGACCTACACCGACCTAACCGAGAGCGCTGAAAAGGAGATCGCACTGAACATGGCCGAGGCGCGTTCGACGCGGGACGTCGAAGAACGAAAGCGCAACCAGCAATACGCGACGGGCGTACTGATGGGATGGCTCGCGGTGGTAGGAAGCAGCGCACTCGAGGCCGACCGCGAACGCCTTAAGAAAAAGGTGCTGTTGCACGGCTAAAGAACGGTAGAGTGGGGCCTGTCTTCAAATGAAGCGAAGGGGAAGAGTCGATGGATGTGCTTTTTGCCGCTGAAGCGGCTGTTCGAAAAGCCGTACCTTCGGTTGTGGCCCACCATAAATCGGAGGAGGGCGCACTGACGTGGGCCCTTATTCACAGGATCGAAGCAGAAGTCCTCGGTGATGTGGCCTCGACGGGAAAGCACAGCAAGAGGATCCTGGATATGATTCGTGCTCCGGCCTTGTTGGAATATCCGAAGGACGATCGCCTGGTATCGTTTACAGGTCATGACGTCGTTCCCATTGTCTTCAAAGTTATCGACGAGGCATGGCACAGTTAGAACGGGCCGGGCGAGGGCGCGATGCCCTAGTTCAAGTCACCTGTGCGAAAACCTTCCAGCTCTTCTTTTGCGTGGAGACGTCGGCTTCTTCGTACACGGAACAGTCGAGCCGTAGATCGGTGTCGGCCATCGACAACTGCAGGAGCGCGCAGTGATGCGGCGATCGCTTCGGATTCTTGCTGACCTCGAAGTGCGCGCACGAAAGGCACATGCGGTGCGCCGGCATCTGTTCCTTCGTTTCCAGTTGTCGGATCGCTTTCAGCAACGTCCGATAGAACGCCGCCTGTTCATCGGCGCGCAGTGTGCCGACCGCCTTCGCTAGAAACCCCGGCCATTGCAACGCGCGCTTCGCCGCCGTACGCCCCCTCGCCGTTAGACGCACGGCGAGGGCCCGGCCGTCATCGATCGCGCGCCGCTTTTCGACGAGTCCCTTTTCTTCCAATGTACTGACGGCATCACTGGTGGTCGCCGCGGAGAGGGCGGTTTCCCTCGCGATTTCGCCGAGCCGCATCGGTCCCTTGCGCTGCATCAGCAAGACGAGAATCTCTCCCTGGGTCGGCGTAAGCTTCGCGCCTTCCGCCCATTCCCATGCTTGGCCGCGCATCGCGGTGCTCAATCGCAGCAGGCCGTGCGTCACCCGTCCCGCTGTCTGCACTCCGTAGACGCCTTCGCTCATGGTTCTCGCTTCTCCGTCCGATTGTGGGTATGCCATTTTAAGCGTTACGTACAAACTCTCGCTCGGACGGCGCTTTCCATGCTGATGAATAGCACAGTGACACGGCATTGATGTTGTCAACGGTGTGATCTAAGTTCCGTGCGAGACTTCGCACTTATGCACAGAAACGGTGGATAACCTTGTGGAGCACTGAGCATGAACGATGAACCCGTCCTGTATTCTTACCGATGCGTGGCGTGCGGGCGACGCGGATCGATGCACCTTGTCGGCGACGACCACGAGGGAGAGACAGTACCGTGCCAGTCTTGCGGTGCGCCGGTCACGCTCGAATGGGACGGCGGCGTCACTCTGGACGGACTGCCAAAAAGTTGGTCGTCGGGCTTCGGCGCCTATTCTCAGTCTATCCTTCGTGAGGAAATCGGGGCAGACTATGCGTACGAATCGATTCGCCGAATACAACGGATGGGTGATCGAAGCCTCTCCGACAATCATCGCAGCGCAGAGACTTTTCCGCGCTGGCGCAGTGATCAGCCGTGATACTGGAGAGCGGTTTGTGTTCAGCGATCTCGGAAACCGAGTGTACAGATGCCAAGCCTACGAGCGCGGCATCGAATGGGCGAAACATTGGATCGACTGCAACTACGGCTGCGCCAGAACGTCAGGAGCGTCGGACAACGAAGCAAATTAATTGGGTCGTGTATAAAAAAGCGGATAATAATTATTATGTCAATTAGCCTTCCCCAATAGTGGCCGTGCTTTGGCTTACCTGAGCCCAGGGCTCGCGCATCTGCTCCGACTCGCCGTCCGGGCGCACTGCGGTTCTATTGCGTCGGCCAACGACAAGCTCGGAGAAGGCGGTCGCTTCCACGGCGTCTTTGAAACACTGTTGCGAGCCGAACCGTGGCGGTGACTCTCCAACGAGCATGCGCTATCATGAACGCTTGGAAAAGAGATCACCGTGGCCTATGGGCCTGCTGAAACGTTTCGCCTCACAGTGGCCCCGGTAGCGAGTGGACTTACCGCTCCGATCTACCTTACCGCGCCTGCCAATGACCCCCGGCTTTTCGTTGTCGAGCGAGCAGGTCGGATACGGATCGTCCGCGACGGGACGCTGCTCCCGGCGCCATATCTCGACATCTCGGCGCTGACTTCGACCAATGGTGAACGTGGCTTGCTGTCGATGGCGTTCGACCCCGCGTACGCGTCGAACGGGCGGTTTTACGTCTATTACACCGCAGCAGATGGCGCGATCACCGTATCTCGATTCCAAGTCTCATCCGCCAACCCTGACGTGGCCGATCCGAGCGGCACGGTGCTTCTGACCGTTCCGCACCCAGGCGCATCGAATCACAACGGCGGCCAGCTAGCTTTTGGGCCAGACGGCATGCTGTACCTGGCACCCGGCGACGGTGGTGGCTCGAATGATCCCGCCGGCAATGCGCAGAACAAAGCATCTCTGCTCGGAAAGATGCTGAGGATTGACGTGCGGGGCAACGGCTACGCGATACCTTCTGACAACCCGTTCGCTACAGGCGCGGGCGGCCGGCCAGAGATCTGGGCAGTCGGTCTGCGAAATCCGTGGCGATTCTCCTTCGATATTACGGGGCAGATCTACATCGCGGACGTCGGCGAGGCTGCGCGCGAGGAGGTCAACGTCGCCCCGGCGACAAGCAGCGGGCTGAATTATGGCTGGGACAGAATCGAAGGTACGTTGTGCGTCGGCGCGGCCACCTGCGATACGACGGGTCTGACACCCCCGGTCTTCGAATACACTCACGCAAGCGGAGGCTGCGCGATCCTCGGGGGCTATGTCTATCGAGGCGCCGCCGTACCTGAAATCCGGGGACGCTATTTCTACACCGATCTATGCACCGGTCGCCTGCAGAGTTTCGTCTTTCGTGATGGCGTCGTGACGGAATCGGTTGATTGGTCATTGCCGATACCGGGGACTGTGTTCTCTTTCGGCACAGATGCCGCGCAGGAGATTTATGTGCTGACCGAAGGGCAAGTGATGCGAATCCAGCGGACGCAATAGCGATAATCACCCCTCGCTATGTTCGCCCGCTGAACGGTTTTCGCAGCACCGCTAAGCAAGCGACCCGGAGAAAAGCCATGTAAGCCCCATGAGAACGCTCGCCTGTTGTCTCTTCATGAGGCCTTACGCGGATAGATCAGTGCGGAGGAGCTCTCTTCAACGTCGGACCGCATGTGGCCACTAGTAGCCGTTCGCGCACGACCTCACGCAGCCATTCCAAAAGCCGGTTCGCTCCATAACCCGCCGGATGCTAGCGGTCAGCAACTCGGCCTTGCGTACGTTCATAGACACCATCTTCTACGTCAGCACTACGGCGGAATCTCGCTTGAGTGCAAACTGGGATTTTCCCGATTTCAGTTGTTGAGCTGTAGGCGCTCAGCGACTATTTCCACCAGCATGTACGGTCGGCGAAACACGCCACCTTTTGCAACGTCGATCACGTTGTTGTTCCAATCTCCGGTCCAAAGTCCGATCACATCCTCCAGAAGCCATGTACCAATCGATTTCCCAAGTTCGGCGGCCCGCCCTGGATAGAGCACGGTCGAAGGCTCACCACGCTCAATCATGTCGAGCATCAGACGTGCGGGAATGATGGGGATCGAGACGTCAGCGTGGCACGGCCCAAGAGTAGCTAAAAACCCAGCCATTGTCTGACGCGCAAGGTCTTCCAGTTGGCTACGATCAATGCTGTACCGATCGCTAGCTTGATCGACATCACGCGTTATCCGCTTCGCTTGCAGCAATGACACTCGCTGCGCAAATAACTTCTCCCGATCCCGTCCTGTAAAGAGGATACAGATATCTGTGGATAGCCGTTTAGCGCCATCGGTACCAGGACCGCCCTCTTCCGTTTTCCCAACGATTCTGTGCGTCAGGTGAATGCGCAGATATTCGTACTCGTCGTGCTGTCGAGCAAGTTCCTCCAGTCGCGAAGATACTATAGCCAACGCTTGACTGATTCGATCAAAAAGGATCGCGACATGCGTTTCCTCACCGCTGCTTCGCGTCGGACTAATGTCGTTGCTGTACTTCCGAGCAACATCGTTGACCGTCTGCTCGATGAGATTTTCAATCCGATCGTCGCCAATCCAAGTTCTTGTCGGTCTCGGACGAACACTGCGTCTCGAGAGCTCGTCTTCACGGGTAGCACTTTTCAAGAGCTCTTGTTCTATGATGTCGGGCACCGACGACATAAGGTCTAACAGAGCCGTCGCTCGTCGGCGCACGAAACGGTCGCTGTGGCGCCTGAGTTGATTCAGATATGGCTCAGACTCTGGACCCTGTAACCTGGCGGCCGCAAATAGCACTTCGCGATCGTTCCCTGCCTCTCCGTAAAGGAAAAGAAGCTCAACGACCGCGTTGCGAAGTTCGATATCTCCTCCAACCGCACGACGTAGCTGCCTTCGCCACGACTCTCGGCTCTGGGGTGAAAGATAGCTTAGCTGATAATGCGCGCTTCGCTGACGAAGAATGCCGAATTCGTCCAACAACTCAGCGACCTCAAGGACGTGCTGGCCTAGTCCACGCTCAAATGCCGAAACTTCATCCGCGTCGCCTCGCTTTAGCCATAGCAACGCCTGCAATTGCCCCCAGCGAGTGTGTCCTGCTGAATCCCGCAGAATGGCGCCCATCGCACCGGACAGAGACTGATGCTTGAGAAGCTCGCCTTCAAGGTCATACTTCCAAGCATGTTCAAGTACCGCGCGAGCCGTCTCGAACGTGCCTCGGACCAACTTCAGTTGATTCAGTTCGCGATTGGAAGGCTTCCCCTCCGTGAACTTCTCCACCATCTGCCTGTGTAAAATAGGATCATTTGTCAGCACTTGCCAACGATCAAGCGCTTCGTCAAATCCTACGCGATCAGCTGAGTGCTTTTGTTGGAATCGATCGAAGGCATACTTCCTCGCCTGCACAGCAAGCGCTTCCCAATTTCGCTCCAGAAAATCATTCAGTGCCTTCTGAACGAGAGCAACATCGTCTCCCTCACACAATCTGTGAACAAGAGTTGAGACGGAATGTAACTTGTCCCAGTCCGGTTTGATCGCTGCCACATCTTCACTTATTGCCGCTGCTATCTGATGTGGATCAAAAATCGGTTCTTCTTCAATAATACCGATCTCAAATAGATTCATTTCTTCAAGCGCGCTCCACGCCTCGTTGGCGTTCGCGTACAGCGCTATCGGTGAAAATGAGCTATTTTTTGCGGAATCTTCTCGTTCGGTCACAACACGTCCTTTCGATTTGGTTATTTTTAGCGATGTACTGCCTTTTTGTTCAGATACGACTCAACGCCTCTCGGATTCTATCGCCTGTGGCTTATTACTGACCTCCGAGTGAGCCTCGTCGAAAGTCGGCAAAGGCCGACAACTTGCCTGCAGAGACGCCGCGCGAATGGCCGTTCTAGTTGAAAGTAGCCATTGAGCGTGCAACTGCCCAACGGCTCATGTGGGTCGGTTTCGGGCGACCGCGTCGG
>NZ_JFHC01000080.1 GCF_000698595.1 Caballeronia glathei
GCACACTCTCTCAAAGGCGCCTTCAGGAGCCCTTTTCACGAGACGTGGAACATACATGGGGCGACCGCAGCTTCGTCGCGATTCAAACACGACTACAACGAGGACGAGTCGTGCAGGCTCGCTTCACGGGTCTTGGGCATCGCGAATACGGTCGAGTGCAGCCACGTCGTGTTCAACAACAATCTCGAAGATCAGCGCCGCCGCATTGCACGCACGCTGATGCGAATGCTCGGCCACCGTGCCGTCAGCGTACGACTGCTGCATCGACGGGTTCGCCCCGGCGTTGCCATTCGCGTCGGGGAACGTCTGTCAACCCTTGACGCGCCCCCGCCCCAGCGGCAAATCCCTGACCCGCATTCCAACGGCATCCGCGACCGCGTTGGCGAGTGCCGCGGCCGTAGGCCCTTGCGAGGCCTCCCCCACTCCCAGAAACGGCTTGCCCGGCCGGTCGATCAGGTCCACCTCGACTTTCTTCGGTGCCGACGAGAACCTCAAAATCGGATAGCTGCCCCACTCGAAACTGGTAATCCCGCGTGTATCGAATGTCGTCTCTTCGAACAGCGTCCAACTCGACGACTGCAGGATCCCACCCTCCACCTGGTTGCGCGCGCCATCTGGATTGACGATCTGCCCGCAATCCACCGCGCACGCCGCACGCTCCATCTTCACCGTGCCCGTGTCGCGTTCAACCATCACTTCCACCGCAATCGCGCAGTAGGCCATCAGATTCTTGTACATCGCAAAGGCGAACCCCACCCCTTGCCCGGGTGGGCGTGCACTGCCGCGCGCCGCTTTCCAGCCGAAACGCTCCGCCGCCTGGTGAATCACGTCGCGCGCACGCGGATCGTCCAGATGCCGCAGCCGAAATTCGACCGGATCCGCATGTGCCGCTGCCGCAAGCTCGTCCATGAAACTCTCGATGGCGAACACGTTGATGTATGCGCCGAGCGATCGCATCGCCGACACCCGGATCGGCATGTCGGGCAGGAAGTGCTCCTGGACATGAAGGTTCGGCACCCGATACAGCGGCACGCTGTTGCGATCGCCCCCACCTTCAGGCATCGGAATCTCCTTCGGCGGCGCCGGCTTGAGCGGTGTGGCCAGCGCCCATGTCGGCATCAGGCGCCCGGCATTCTCTATCCGGTTGTTATGCGTGTTGCTCCAGATCTCGCACTTCCAGTCCACCATCTGCCCCGACGCATCCAGCGAAGCGGTCAGGTCCGTCGTCATGGCAGGTCCGAACGGCTCCCACATGTGTTCCTGCTCGCGCATCCACTGCACCCGTACCGGTCGCCCGGGCACCGCTCGCGCAATCAGCGCTGCGTCGGCGGCGACGTCGTCGGCGCCGTTGTGTCCGTAGCAGCCGGAACCTTCCACATGCACGCACCGCACATGGTCCGGCGGCATCGAGAGCATCTCGGCCAGGCCCTTGCGCAAGGGAAATACGCCTTGCGTGTGGGTCCAGACGGTCATGCGCTCGCCTTCCATCAACGCCAGCGCACAAGACGGCCCGATCGAGCCATGTGTCAGGTAAGGCTTGGTGAAACGCGCGTGCAGAGTCTGCGCGGCAGCCGCGGCGGGCGCGCCCTTCCCGGCGACGGTAATCTCCTGCGCCGGTAACCGGCGCAAGGTCTCGTGGATCGTCGCCTGATCCGGCAGCGGCGGCCCCGCGTTCCAGCGTGCGGCGGCGGACAAGGCCCGCATCGCGAGAATCGCACGCCATTCGTCGTCGGCGACGACGGCGAGATAGCTACCGTCGCGCACGACCTTGATCACGCCCGGCATCGCCTCCACCGGCGCGATGTCCACCGACGCCAGTGTCGCGCCATAGGCGGGCGGGCGCACGGCGCGCGCATGCAGCATGTTCGGCAGGCGCATGTCCTGCACGTAGCTCGCGCCTCCGGTGACCTTGCCTGGAATGTCGACGCGCTGCATCGGCTGGCCGATGATCGTAAAGGTGCGAGGATCCTTGAGCGGCAGGCCAGGTTGCGCCTGGCGATGCAGATCCACGCCACTGACGGCCTCGCCAAAACTGATGCTGCGGCCGTCGGCGGCGTGGATCGCGCCGCTCTGCACCGCGAGCGTCGCCGCGTCGACCTGAAGCTTCGCCGCCGCCGTCTGCAGCAGCAAGCCCCTCACCTGTGCCGCGGCGTTGGCGATCGCGGTGCCGCTATCGGCCACCGAATGGCTGCCGGCCGTATAGCCTTCGTTTGGCGTGGTGGCGGTGTCGGCGGTAAGCAGGGTGATGCCGGACGGCGCGACGCCGAGCTCTTCCGCGGCGATCTGGATGAACGCCGTGCGAATGCCGGTGCCGAGTTCGGCCTTGCCGGTAAACACGGTCACGTGTCCGTGCGTGTCGATCCTGATCCATGCATCGAGCATCGGCGACGTCTTGAGACTGCCCGGCAGATCGGGCGCAGACGCGGTGAAGGTGCCGGCCTCGGTAGTCGTGGTCTGCGCCAGTGCACGCGAAGCCGCCTCCGGCAGCAGCGTGAAGGCCACCACCACGCTGCCGGCCGTGAGAAACCGGCGCCGCGCGGCGTTCTCCGGCACATCGTGGAGGGTGTCGGGCTTCATGAGTGGTTCCCGTTCGATGCGCCGCGCGCTTCGAGAATGGCCGCGAGGATGCGCATGTGGGTGCCGCAACGGCACAGGTTCGGCTCCATGTGCGCGCGGATCTCTTCGTCCGAAGGCCAGGGCGTACGGTCGAGCAGCGCCTGCGCGCGCATCACCATGCCGGCGATGCAATAGCCGCATTGCGCCGCCTGCTGGTTGATGAATGCGCGCTGCAGCTTGCCCGGTTGTTCGATCGTGCCCAGCCCTTCAATGGTCCGCACTGCCCGTTCGCCGATCGCCGCTACCGGCATCAGACACGAGAACACCGGCTCCTCGCCGACAATCACCGTGCACGCGCCGCACTGTCCAAGCCCGCAGCCGTACTTGGCGCCGTGCAGTTGCAACTGGTTGCGAAGTGCGTAAAGCAGCGGCGTGGAAGGGTCGATGTCGAGCGTGTGGCTCTCACCATTCACGGTCAGTGTGATCATGGTGCGGGTTTCTCCTTTCGGTACTTCGCCACATCGGCGGCTGTCAGCGGCCAGGGCGCCTCTTTGCTGTATTGCGAGCGCAGGTAGCGGGCGAGGTCCGCGATCTGCGCGTCGGTCAGCATGCCGGCGAACGGCGGCATCAGGCGGGCCGGCGTGCTGCCTTCGGGCGGCAGGCCGTCGAGTATCAAACGCACGACGTTGCGCGGGCTGTCGCTGTTCACGGCCGTGCCCTGCGATAGCGACGGCCTGCCGCCGATCGTCTCCATCGGCGCGTGCGCCGCGTGGCAACTCGCGCACGCGGCCTGGAACAGCGTGGCGCCGGCCTGCAGGCTGGCGGCGTTGGCAGCGGGATTTGCCTTCGGCGCGGTCGAAAGTTGCGGCGCGGGGTCGGAGGTTTGCATCGACATGACGTAGGCGGCCATGGCTTCTACGTCAGATTCCGAAGCATTGGCAAGCGAACGCGTCACCGGCAGCATGGGACCGGCCGCTGCGCCATGTTCGCTTGCGAAGCCCGTGCGCAGGTAGGACGTCAACTGCTCGCGGGTCCAGGGCGTGGGCGCATGCAGCAGCGTCTTGAGCGAAGGCGCATCCCAGCCGTCGATCACGCCGCCGTCGAAGGCCTTGCCGCCTTTCTCCGCGCCGAGCAGGTTCATCGGCGAATGACAGGCGGCGCAGTGGCCGAGCGTGTCGACGAGATAGTGCCCGCGATCCAGTTGCGCATCCTGTTGGCGGCTCATCGGCACAGGTGTGCCGGGATGCAGGAAAAGCAGGTTCCACACCGCGATGACCGGCCGGAAGTTCAGTGGAAAGATCAGCTCGTTCGCGGGTGCGCTTGCCTGGATCGGCGTGCGCGACATCATGAACGCATAGACCGCCCCGATATCTTCGTCGCTCATGTGCGTGAAATGGACGTAGGGAAACGCGGGATAAAGGAGATGGCCGTCGCTCGACACGCCGCGACGCATGGCCCGCTTGAAAGCTTCGAGCGACCAGCTGCCGATGCCCGTCTTCGCATCCGGCGTGATGTTGGTGGAGTAGAGTGTGCCGAACGGCGTGTCGATCGGCAGGCCGCCCGCGAAAGGCTTGCCACCCTTCGCCGTGTGACAGACGATGCAGTCTCCCACCGCCGCAAGCTCGGCGCCGTGCCGGATCATGGCCGCATCCGTCGCGGCGGCGGGCGTTCCCGCCGCCAGCGCGGGCTCCGACGCCGCGCGCCATCCCGCCACCCCGGCGATGCAAAGCCAGGCGATCAATACCACCGTAGCCCTACCCATCATCCAGCCTCCATGGAACGCATGAACGTGAATGCCGATCCTTGCCCGATGACGAGCGTGAGGGAAAGCGGCATTACACGCACCGGCACCCGGTCATACACGTACATCTGGTCGATCGTCACGGTGCCCGTGGCCGCATCATTGGCTGGCGTGGAGCGCGTGTCCGGAAGAATGCCGCGGCCGCTGGCGAAGATGGCGCCTTGCTTCTCGATGGACAGCGGGCCGGATATGACGGTGCCACGGTTGCCGGCTTGCGATGCGCAGGCTGCCAGCACAAGCGTAATGACAGCCGCGCGCGCGAGGCGAGCCGCAATGAATAACCTGCCTTTCATTCTTCTGTCTCTGACTTTTCGTATCGATGTCGCGGAGCCATGGAATCGTGGCGCATACACGATGCGTGCAGTGAAGCATAACGAAAACGGCCGCTCCTTGCGGGGCTCGGTCTTCCGGGCCCTCGCTAAACGGCGTTTTCTTTGCGTTTCTTGAGCGACCCGCTTCGGTTCCCGTCCTTCGACGATCGCGTCGGCGTCGAAGCGATAGGCCATCAGCGCCGCGAAAGGGACGTGGCTGCGTATGCGCTAGTCAGTGTTCGCCTTGGGCGGTCTGATCCTTCCAGAGCGTCTCGGTCGCGCGCTGCTTCTGTCCCGCATACTCGCGACAAGCTTGGAAAAATTGTGGTTAAACGCGGTGTGTGGATCACCGCGTTGCTACCTATGCGGCGCTAGGCAAGGCGTCGAGGTCGTCAAGCGTGGCGCGGAGATCATATGTTTCACCGGCGCGCCATGTTGGTCGCAATCTGGTGGCGCGCGATGCAAGCATGTCGATTCGCAGCGCAGACAGGAGGGATGGCACCGGCAGATACGGGCAACTGCTCGCCGCCGGATCGGGGGCGAAGATTTGAAACCGGCGTTACTTACGCGGTCTTTCGACGTGCGCGCGCACCGATAGTGCTCTTTGTCTTGTAGCTGACACCATGCTGCTCGAGGTATTCGCGGATCAATTGCCGAACCACCTGCGAGGGTGTCAGGTCCTGCGCTGCGCACAGTTTTTCGAATGCTTCCTTCTTCGCGGGATCAATTAGAATCGTGAGCCGGGCGCTTTTCGTTTCCATGACGGGGCCGAATCCATAGATGTTAATTTGATTATAATACATCGCTCGACCCGAGTCATCTTCATGCTGGCAAAGCGGGTAGCGCGGGAGATTCACGCTCACCAGCCCATGCTTCGTCATTGGGCTATCTGAAAGCCGGCAACGGCGCGGCTGTGTGCCCTAAAGACCCGCGCTGGACCGCAGCACATGCTGCTGCCAACTTCGTTGTCGCTTCCTGCGGTCAAATCCCTCCTCCCGGGGAATGCACCTGTTCAAACGGTCCGCGCCGTGCGAGCGGACTCCACCTACGACGAATGATTCAGCTCAACCACCTTGCCCACGTCGGTCCCAGTTTAGGCCCTTGCCATACTCGATACGAGTGGCAGTCGCATGAAGATTCACCGCGTGCCGAGCTTGAAGTGCGCACGCACGATCAAGCATTGCTGTATGGGACGGAAGTCCGCCGGTACCCTTCCACGCAAAAACAGTGACGTTGTGCGGGCTGCCTTCCGATGGCGCGAGAGCCACCGCTCCGGCAAAGACTTCCCTGAGCGAGCGCAGGTAGCGATGAAAGTCGGGTTCGTCCGTCACCAGGTTAGCTACCAGCACGCCGTCTTCACTCAGCCTGCGGCGACAGGCTTCGTAAAACGCATCGCTGCCCAGCCTGGCTGGCAGGCCGTCGGCATTGAAGCCATCGACTAGCAGCACATCGGGCCGGTGACCCGGGACGTTGACATACTGCGCGCCATCGGCACACACCACCGTAAAACGCCCATCATCGCGCGGCACGTGAAACCGGTCACGCAGCGCGATGACATCCGGGTTGATTTCCACCGCAGCAATGGTCGTGTCCGGCAAATGGCGATAGCAGTATTTCGCCAGTGAGCCGCCGCCCAGCCCGATCATGGAAATGCGGCGCGGAAAAGGCCGGAACAGCAGGAAACCCATCATGGTGCGCGTGTACCCTAACGCAAGAGCAAAAGGATCACGCCGCAACATCGTGCTCTGGACCCCGCGCGCGTCGAAGTACAGCGACACAACCTGATCGTTCTCTATGATCAGTGGCCTGTTCGGATTTCGTTTTCTTTTCTTGAGCATGATCGTACGAGTCGTTACGCGGCCAAATTTGCGGATACGTACAGAGTGACTGTCCCGTCTCAAGCGGATCAGCAGGATACCTGCACATGTGGAAATCGCAGAAACCGCCGCAAGCGTCGTACTTTCGTCAGACCGCCGCGTCGCCACGCAGTCGCACTCAATGCATGAAACTTGCAGCTACCTGCGCAAGGAAACTCCGCAGTTGCGGGTCCCAGCTTTCATCCTGCACCGCTATGTCGACCGTACCGAGACGCTTCATCTCCCGATCCAGATGGACCGCTCGAAGCCATTTTGGACGCACTGGAGTTCGAAAGAACCGTCCCTCGTCGTCCAGGAACAGACAGGGCCGTTGCCTGTATCGCGCCCCGAACAGGGAAGTTGCGTCCTGGACATGCCTGGCCGATTCCTTCTGATAGACGAAGATGACGTTGATCCCGCAATCTTCCAGGCTGTCGCAGATATCAGAAAAGCGATACAGCATCTGAAATCCGCGTTCGCCCGCCTTGCCCACACCGATGACGATCAGCCCCCGACGGCCCATCAGGTCTCGCAAGAACCGATGCGCGTAATCATGAGACAACAGCGAAATACTGGTATCAATCACGTCAATCCTCCTGCCAACGCCTGTGAACGCTCCGTCTCGCACGATCTGAACGCCGAGACCGAAAAAACGAAGGAAGCCAGCGAACAGACTATCGCTCTCACCATTGCTGAACTCTGATGATGCTTACATTATCATTGTATGTGCGTGGGTGATCGAGAACCCGCCCGCCGCTTCCGCGCCAACTCTGCGCGCGAAATGCGATGACGCCCCCGGCCGGCTCTCGCCTGTGGCCTGTCGCACCGGCTAGAGGTCGAGCCGGCAGTTCCGTCCGCGGAGATCGTCAATCAACGGGACGATCGCCAGCGCTGTCAGCAGTGCCGCCAGGGGCGTTGTCGCCGCGTATCCAATGTGGCTGAACCCCGCCGCCCCCAAAATGCCACCGGCCAGGAACATGCCCAGCATGGTTCCATGCACTTTCAGCTTCGCGCGATTGGCTTGCACGGACGGCGTGGCCGTATCCGTCCAAGGGGAATTCCAGTAGAAGAGCTTGCCGAGCTCGACGCCAATGTCGGTCACGATGCCCGTCATATGGGTGGTGCGGATTTCCGCCCCGGACAGTTTGGTCACCATGGCATTTTGCAGCCCCATGATGAAGCAGAGGAGCGCGACTGCAGCCGGTACGAACAGGGCTCCCCACAAGGCGAGGTGGCTGCCGAGCAATCCGAAGCACAGAAGCAGGCTAGCTTCGATCAGCAAAGGCAAAGCGTACTGGCTATTCAGGTGCCTGCGACGTCCCCAGTTGACGAGCACGGTCGAGCAGACCGCGCCCAGCAGGAATGAGATCAGCGACCCTGCGCCGGACAAAACCAGCGCGACGTCGCCCAGGGCAGCCTGATCGGCAATGGCGGACACGACACCGCTCATGTGGGACGTGTACTGCTTTACCGCGAGAAAGCCGCCGGCATTGGTCGCGCCGGCCACGAACGCGAGCGAGAAGCCTAGCTGCTGGTCGCCGGCGGCAGTCCGGTCCTTCCCCGTCAGAGCCCGGAAATAGTCTGCTGGCATCAGTTATTGACTCGTGTGTTTGCTTGCACCGCGCCCGGCCCAGGCAGGAACCGGAGAGGCAAGCTGTTCTCTGGACTTCCATGCGCTCCGGAAGGCCTGCATTGCCGATGCCCCGAACGGACGCAGCATCACTTTCCCGTGAATGCCACCTGAGCATCGTGTGTGGAACCGGATCGATAAAGCTGCTAGGATGATAACGCAATTACCATAGTCTGGTAACTGGATGCACCTGCAGGTCTCGCGGATCGAGCGGGACCGGGATGGGGTTCGACCTCCGTCACGCCGTCGAAAGCATGGAACGCCGCAACCGCGAGGAAGCCGTTCCGGAGCACTCCTTGTCCGGAGAATTAAGCGTCGGACAAGACATCCGAGGACATTGGAGGCAACGACAATGGAACACCTGCTGGTCATCCATTACGTGCTACTGGTCGTCATGGGCTGGCTGATCCTTGGGGTGCTCGGCCTCATCAGCCTGCGCCGCACGCCGCTGGTGGCGCACATGCTGTTTCCGGCTGGCGCGGTGTTCGGCATCCTTCTATTCGGATTGGGCCTGACGGGCGTCTTCGCGAGATCCCAGGAACTCGTCCTGCCGCTCGGGTTGCCGGACCTGCCCCTTCATCTGCGGCTCGATGGTCTGTCGTCGTATTTTCTCGCGGTGCTCGGCGTGGTGAGCACGGGCGTGAGTGCGTTCTCCGCCGGCTATTTCCGCAAGGGCGAAGGCACGCCGCCGGGGCTTATCTGCTTCGAATATCACGTGTGTCTCGCGAGCATGGCGGTGCTGCTGCTCGCAGACGATGCGTATAGCTTCATGGTCGCGTGGGAAACGATGACCGTGTCGGCTGTGTTCCTTGTAATGACCAATCACCGCATCGCGGAGATCCGCCGGGCCGCCTGGCTCTACTTCCTGATCTCCCATGTCGGTGCGCTCGCGCTCCTGCTGTGCTTCGGCCTGCTGCAAGACAATACGGGTGATTACACGTTTGCCAATATGCGCCAGCAACACCTCGACGGGTTCTGGGCATCCATCGCTTTCCTTCTGGCGTTGTTCGGTTTCGGCGCGAAGGCGGGCATTTTCCCCCTGCATGTGTGGCTACCCGAAGCTCACCCGGCCGCACCGTCACCCGTATCGGCCCTGATGAGCGGCTTTATCCTGAAGGCGGGTCTCTACGGCATGCTGCGCACGGTGTTCGACCTGCTGCACATCCAGTTCTGGTGGTGGGGCGTGCTCCTGCTGGCGCTCGGACTTTTCACCGCGCTGTTCGGGGTCGTATTCAGCGCCATACAGACGGACATGAAACGGCTGCTGGCGTACTCGTCGATCGACAACATCGGCCTGATGTTCGTCAGCATGGGTCTGACGGTCCTGTTTCGCGCGTATGAGATGAACACGCTGGCCGCCCTTTCGCTGACAGCCCTGCTCTATCAGATCGCGAGCCATGCGACGTTCAAGAGTCTGTTGTTCCTCGGCACGGGTTCCGTGCTCCACGCGACGGGCGAACGCAATCTCGGCCGCCTGGGCGGACTGATCCGCTTCATGCCCTGGACCGCCTGGGCGGCGCTCGTGGGCACGTTCACCAGCGCGGGCCTGCCTCCGCTGAGCGGCTTCGTGTCCGAATGGCTGCTCCTGCAAAGCTTTCTGTTCACGCCGGGTCTGCCGAACCCTTTCCTGAACATGGTGGTTCCGCTCGTCGCCGCGTTGATTGCCCTGGTGGCCGCGCTCGCGGGCTACACGATGGTCAAGTTCTTCGGCATCATCTTCCTCGGTCAGCCGCGCGAAGCGAAGCTGACCGAGGCACACGACGCCAGCACCTGGGAACGGGTCGCCTTCGTTTGGCTGGCGGCAGCATGCGTACTGCTGGGGCTGCTGCCGGTGCAGTTTGTGACGGTGCTGGACCGTGTCACGCAGACGTTGGTCGGCACAGGCATCGGGGCAACCGTCGCGCGCAATGGTTGGCTGCTGCTCGCGCCCACCAGCGTAGACCGGGCCAGCTACATGCCGGCCGTTTTCATGCTGTTCTTCTTTGCCTGCTGCGGGCTGGCGTGGCTGGTGGTGCGCGGTCTTTACCATGGACGCCTGCGGCGCGCGCCGCCCTGGGGCTGCGGCTATCCGTTCGTGACCGCGCGGATGCAGGACACTGCCGAGGGGTTCGGACAGCCGATCCGCGAAGTCTTCACGCCGCTATTCAAGATCGAACGACAACTGCCCTCGCCGTTCGACGAACACCCGGTCTACGACGTCGTCGTGAAGGATCGCGTGTGGCCCCTGGTTTATGAGCCGATCGAGCGGCTGGTCAAGCGCGTCGCGGCACTGGCCGGGATGCTCCAGACCGGCCGCATCGCCATTTACCTGATGCACAGCTTTCTCGTGTTGATCGTGCTGCTGATATTGGTGAGACGATGATCACGCTCTCCGGATTGCTCTCCCAGGGACTGGAGATTCTGCTCGCACTGGTGGCAGCGCCACTCTTGACGGGTTGGGTCAACATTTGCCGCGCGAGGTTGCAGAACCGCCGGGCGCCAAGTGTCTGGCAGCCCTATCGGATGCTTCACAAGCTGTTTAACAAGGAGTCGGTCGTCGCTGGCCATGCCAGCCCGCTGTTTCGTGGGGCGCCCTATGTCGTCTGGGCGTGCATGACGCTCGCTTGCGGGATCGTACCCACGCTTTCGACCGACCTGCCGCTGTCGCCGGCCGCCGACGCAATCGCGCTGGTGGGTCTTTTCGCGTTCGCCCGCATGACGATCTCACTGGCGGCGATGGACATCGGCACCGCGTTCGGCACGCTCGGCGCCCGCCGCGAGATGCTGGTCGGCTTCCTCGCGGAGCCTGCCTTGCTGATGGTCCTGTTTTCGGCGTCGCTGATCACGAAGTCGAGCTTGCTGACCACCATCGTCGCCACGCTCAGCCATCGCGAACTGGCAATCTATCCAAGCCTCGCATTCGCGGGGATCGCCTTCACGATGGTCTCGCTTGCTGAAAATGCGCGCCTGCCAGTCGATAACCCGACCACGCACCTCGAACTGACGATGATCCACGAGGCGCTGATCCTCGAGTATTCCGGCCGGCATCTCGCTCTGATGGAATGGGCCGCGAGCCTCAAGCTGTTTGCATACTCCTGCATCGGTCTCGCCTTGTTCGTTCCGTGGGGAATCGCGGAGGGCGGCAATCCCACGGCACTGCTGCTTGCCATACCGGCCCTTCTCGTCAAGTTGCTGGCCGGGGGCGCGGCGCTCGCGGCCGTCGAGACGGCCAATGCAAAGATGCGCATTTTCCGCGTGCCCGAGTTTCTTGCGACGGCCTTCCTGCTGGCCGTCATCGGCATGCTCGTCCACTTTCTGCTGGGGGCTTGAATGCACGGGTTCGCGACGCAGATCATCAATTTCCTGGCGGCCATCCTGCTGCTGGTGTCGTTTGCGATGCTCAGCCAGCGTCGCATCCTGTCGCTGATCCATCTTTATACGCTGCAAGGCTTGACACTCGTGTCGGCCAATGTCGTTCTAGGATTCGTCACGGCCGACACGCACCTCTATATCTCCGCGATGCTCACCCTGGTGCTCAAGGTCGGCGTGATCCCCTGGATCCTTTACAGGCTGGTGCAGCGACTCAACGTCAAAGCAGATGTGGAGTCCCTCCTCAACATTCCCGCGACCCTGCTGATCGGCATCGTGCTCGTGATCGTCGCGTTCAATGTCGCCTCGCCGGTCAGCCAGCTCGCCTCGTCGGTCGCCCGCGGCACGCTCGGCATCGCACTCGCCTGCGTGCTGCTTTCTTTCATGATGATGATTACGCGCGCCAAGGCGATTCCGCAGGTGATCGGGTTCCTGTCGATGGAAAACGGCTTGTTTTTTGCCGCTGCCGCGGCGACCAACGGCATGCCGATGATCGTCGAACTCGGCATCGGACTCGATGTGCTGGTGGGCATCCTGATTCTCGGCGTGTTCATGTTCCAGATTCGCGAGCAGTTCGACAGTCTGGACATTCATCACCTTGAAAAGCTCAAAGATGACTGAAGCCTGGGTACTGCTGCTGGTTTTCGGAATCCCGCTGCTTGCCGGCGCGTGCCTGGCGATCGTCGGGCAACATCGTCTCGCCGCGGAACTGAATGTCGGCTTCAGTTTTCTGACCTTTGCCGCCGCCACGCTGCTCGCCGTGCAAACCGTGGCGCACGGGCCTGCGTTCGCTTTGGGCAAACTCTTCTTCGTCGACCCGCTGAACGTGTTCCTGGTCGCGCTGACAGCCTTCGTCGGCTGGACCACCTCGATCTTTTCACGTCCGTACATGCGGGTCGAGTGCGACCGCGGCAGGATGACTGGCGCACGCATGCGCCTTTATCACAGCATGTACCAGCTATTCATCTTTGCCATGCTGCTCGCGCTGCTCACCAATAACATGGGCATCCTGTGGGTCGCGATGGAAGCCGCCACACTCGTGACCGTGCTGCTCGTCAGCGTCTATCGCACCGCGGCAAGCCTCGAAGCCGCCTGGAAATACTTCATCCTGTGCGGGGTCGGCATCGCGCAGGCTCTGTTCGGCACGATTCTTCTCTATCTGGCCGCAAGCCGGCAGTTCGCCGGCGGCGATGCGCTGCTATGGACCAGCCTGAACGCGATCAAGGGGACCCTCGACCCGACCATCATTTCACTCGCGTTCGTGTTCCTGCTCGTCGGCTATGGCACCAAGGTCGGCCTGGTACCCATGCACAACTGGTTGCCCGATGCGCACGCCGAGGGCCCGACACCGATTTCGGCCGTGCTCTCCGGTCTGCTGCTCAATGTCGCGCTATATGCGGTGCTGCGCTGCAAGGTGCTTGCCGATGGCGCACTCCAGAATGGTCTTCCGGGGCGCCTGCTGATCGGTTTCGGACTGGTCTCCGTACTGGTCGCGACCTTCTCCTTGTTCCGGCAGAAAGACGTCAAGCGACTGTTTTCATATTCGTCGATCGAGCACATGGGCCTGATGACGTTCGCGTTCGGTCTGGGCGACCCCACCGCGACCTTTGCGGGACTGCTGCATATGACGGTTCATTCGCTCGTCAAGTCGGCTATCTTCTTCACCGTCGGGCACGCGGCGCAGAAGGCCGGCACGCAGACAATCGACGATATCCGCGGATTGCTGCGCGTGAGTCCGACGGTCGGATGGGGCATGGTGCTCGGCGCGCTCGCGATCGTCGGCATGCCGCCGTTCGGCGTCTTCGCGAGCGAATTCCTCATCCTGACGACAGCGATGAGGAGTCTGCCGTGGGCGACCCCCTTCCTGTTGCTTGCTCTTGCGGTGGGATTCGCGGCGATCTTTGCGCGCGTGCTGGGCATGGCGTTCGGCGACACGACCGTCAAGCGTCTCGAGCACCCGCCAGCGCTGCTGCCTGTGTTCGTTCATCTGGGCCTCGCGCTGATGCTGGGCCTCTATATTCCGCCGTATCTTGCCACGTGGTATCGGCAGGCGGTGGCCATGATTGCGGGGTAAGGCATGCGCGTTGATGCTCTTGGTTTGCCGGACACGATACGCCTGTCCGCGTTCACAGGCAGGTCCTCCGCTTTTCTCGCGCGCGTCGATTCCGCCGCGTGGAGTCGCACCGCCGCGACAGTGCGGGAGACGGGCGGCCGGCTGATCTCATTGTGGGGCACCGAGGAGACTGCGGGCGCACTCGTGGTCAGCGCAGCCTATGCGATGGAAGACGGCATCCTGTGGCTTCAGATGGCAATCGGTGACGAAGACGGATACCCGGATCTATCGATTGTCTTTCCGTGCGCCACGCGTATGCAACGGGCTGTCTACGATCTGCTCGGGCTGCGCGCGATCGGGGCCGGCGACACCCGGCCCTGGCTGAATCACGGCAGCTGGCCCGCCGATTACCACCCGCTGCAAGAGAGCGCTACCGGCACCGAACAGTTCGAGTCGCTGGAAGCGGACTATCCCTTCGTGCCGGTCGCAGGCGACGGCGTCCACGAGATCGCCGTGGGTCCGATCCATGCGGGTGTGATCGAGCCAGGGCATTTCCGTTTCTCCGTTGTCGGCGAAAAGGTGCTGCGGCTCGAAGAACGACTGGGCTATGCGCACCGGGGTGTCGAGAAGCTGTTTGAACGGACGCCGCTGCTGCTCGGGCATCGGCTGGCGGGGCGGATCGCAGGAGACACGACTGTCGCCTTTTCGTGGGCCTATTGCATGGCGGTCGAACGCGCGTTGAACGGGCGGATTCCGCCACGCGCACAGTGGCTGCGTGCGCTACTGCTCGAACGCGAACGTATTGCCAATCATCTGGGTGATCTGGGAGCGCTCGGCAACGATGCCGGATTCGCCTACGGCCTCGCGCAGTTTTCCCGGCTGAAAGAAGACTGGCTGCGCCTGAATGACGAGGCATTCGGGCATCGTCTTCTCATGGACCGGATCGTCCCTGGAGGCATATCAACCGACCTCGATGCGCGCTTCGTCGCCACGATGCTGACGCAGTGCGATCGGATCGACGCGCAGGTCCGCGTGATGCAGCGCGTCTACGAGGATCAATCGGGACTGCAGGATCGCTTCGCGGGTTCAGGGGTGCTCTCCGCCAAAGTGGCAGAGCACTTCAGCGTGTGCGGCCTCGTCGGGCGGGCAAGCGGCAGGATAACCGACCTGCGCGTCGATCATCCATACGCGCCCTATCACGAGATTCAGACGCAGGTGGTCAGCGACGACCGGGGTGACGTGGCAGCCCGCGTCGCGGTCCGCTTTGGTGAAATCTACGAGTCCATGCGGTTGATCCAGACCCTCCTCGCCGGTCTGCCTGACGGAGACATTGTCACGCCGCTCGAACACGACCAGCCACCGTCCCGCGGAGTGGGCTGGATCGAAGGCTGGCGCGGCGACGTGTTTGTCGCCCTCGAGAGCGGTGAAAACGGGACCATTTCCCGCTGCCACTGCCATGACCCGTCATGGCAGAACTGGCCGGCGCTGGAGCACGCGATCATCGGCAATATCGTTCCCGACTTTCCGTTGATCAACAAGTCGTTCAACCTGAACTATGCGGGGCACGACCTGTAATGTGGCAACTTCTCAAACAGATTGCGCGAACCGGTACGCCCAACGAACGCGCACCGCAAGGCGACGACGCGTGGCATACCGAAAGCCAGCAGATCCAGCAGGATATTCTCGATGTGCTCGGCCGCGCTCTGTGCATCCGGCAGATCGATGGGGGCTCGTGCAACGGATGCGAACTGGAGATCCATGCGCTCAACAATCCCTATTACAACATCGAGGGCATGGGCATCCGGTTCGTCGCGAGCCCCCGTCATGCGGACATGCTGCTCATCACCGGCCCGCTGACGCTCAACATGAGGGAAGCCGTCTGGCAGGCCTACGAGGCAACGCCTCATCCAAAGCTGGTTGTCGCCGCCGGCGAGTGTGCATGTACGGGTGGCATGTTCAGGGATAGCTATGCCGTATCCGGGCCACTATCGACACTCCTTCCTGTCGACGTCACCATCCCGGGGTGTCCTCCGCCGCCCATCGATCTCCTCAAGGGCATTCTCACCGCCCTTCGGGTGAAAGGCGCGACCCTCCCGCCATGATCGAGTTCACGCGTGTGATGGATAGAGCGGATTCTCAATGGGGGTGGTGAACCAGACCAACCCGCACACCATATTCAGGCGACGTTATTCGGGATTGTATTCACGATCACCGAATACAGATGGTCGAGATCACCCTCGAGCTCGCTGCTGTCGAACGGGTCACGATTGGCGCCAAACGCTTCATCCAGTTCTATCCAGTCTCCAGTGTTGAGGAATCGCAACGCAGCGGGCAAAACCACTTCCTCCTCCAGCCGGCGGTGGTCACTGTAAAAGGCCTCGTATTCTTCTACCATCTTGCGCAATGCGGGAATCGCTGAATCCCCGTCCACCTCATATCGTGTCAATGCGCGTTCAAGACTTCGTACCCGCGCTTCGCCCTGTACATGCTGTGCTTCCAGCTCATCGATGACGTCGTCCAGTTCATTCGTGCGCAATCGCAAGCGCATGAACAAATACTTGTCTTCCTTAGGGTGATGCACCTGTTCTGGATATTCGCGAACGTAGTAAAGCATTGCCCGCAACACCATCGGTCCGGGCGCATGTGAACCCGAATCCAGCGCGTCGACAAACCGCCTCATGCCGTTGACCACCGCCGAAAGCTGTTGATGCTCTCGGATAATGGTCTGTACCGCCCTCCTCGCTACTGGCTGTTGCATGTCATCCTCCTATAGGCCGCAGCAAACGCGTGACTTTCGCTGCGTGCATTTTCACTAACCCGGGTGTTGACTAGCGCATTTTTCCGACTGACCTGAGCACCGAGCGGCCTTGCGTCGTCAAATGCGCATGTGCGTAACCTGAAGCCAGTTTTTCCAGCGAAACAAGCTGACGCTCGCACAAGGCGTCCAGATCCTCGAGTTCCAGATTGTTCGAGTACTGGTTTGTCTCAAGCAGCATGAGCGCTGCAATCTCATGTGGGCTGAGCATTGTCGTCTCCGTTGATCTGAGTTCCCGCCCATCGGGACACGTTTCAAGAATAGATGTTCACTAAAGGCTGTGGACGCGCATTTTGTCGCATGCTGCTGGACTTCAAATCGACAGTGCAATAGGTGACCGGAACGCGCTTACGAGAGGACGTCGAAAGAAGACGTGTGCTGACAACCGACCTAAGCGGTAGCGGTAAATTGTCGACCGGAAGCACGATCCACAGCCGGGTAGAACAGTTTAGGAATCTATATGACGATTGAGTGATGGATCGGATCGTCTTCCATACACTTCATCATCCTCAAGATTGTTCTCGTGAAATAAACAGTGATGGAAACTCCACGCAGATGATGTTTCCTGGAAAGCCGCGCATAGTCCAATTCAACCCGATCTCCTTTCCGTCTACACGGGGCGTCGGTACCTTTTCATTCGGTTGGAGTAGATCATGTTTGCGCATTTTCTTGAAAGGCTGGACAGGTGGATCGCACGGTGGGAGGAGTGCCGCGACGTTGAATATCTTTCGCGCGCGTCGGATCTTGCCGACCTCGAAAGGCGCTTGCGCGCCATCGAACGCCACAGCTGCGAGATGTGCGGTAGACGGGAACCCTGAAAATAGCCTGCTGGAGCCAGCATGCGCACCACACGCCCGCCTAATCGCACGGTCTTTTGTGTCACCGCGCGTAAATCGCGCTCCAGCAGATTCATCGCGGTATCGCCTCGAAGACTGGCGGTGAATCCACCGTCTAGCCGAGGGGGCGTTCAGATCGCCCGCGCCTATCTCGACCGTCTCGCTATAGCTAAACGCCTTTGTGTAGTCGATCAGGCTGACGATACTGGGCACGAGTTCGACGAAGACGATCTGTCCGGGGCCGGTAGGCGGCGATACGTCCCACGCAGCCGAGAACCGCTGTCGCAGCATGTTCATTGCCCGCGCGCTCCCGGCGGCGTCGTCGGCCAGAACGTGGGCGATCGCGGCCATCGATAGCCCTTGAATCTGGCTCCAGTCGTCGTATGGAAGCGTGATCGCGAGCGAAATCTTGCCGCAACGCTGGATGTTCCTGATCTTCGTGCTGTAGCGGGATGTGCCGAAGTAAAGAACCAGCCCGTCGAACGCATAGCTCACCGTGTTGACCTGTGGATAGCCGTCTTCGCGCACCGTCGCGAGTGCGAGATGGCGCCCCTGCGCGAGGATTCCGACGACCTTGCGCTTCAATCCGTCGTCCATGGCAGTCAAGCCATCCATTCGAGTTCGTCGAGACGGGCGCACTTGTATGCGAGCCGGTGCGTGAAGATATCGATCAGGCGACGCTCCTCCCCGCGCCGTATTTCGCGTGCCGCAATAGCGCAGGTCGCAAGCGGCCGCCTTTGCGCGAGCGAACCCATCTGCGCCAGAGCCGCGTCGTGCCCGCGTCCGCCAAGCGTGCAGAAAAACGCAACGCGGCGCAACTGTGACCGGTTGGCGAGGAGCCAGGCGCGCACGGGAGACGAGACGGAAGCCGCCCAGACCGGCGTGCCGATTACGACGAGTTCGTACGAGGAGATGTCGTGTCTCACCGGCGCGACGCGTACCGGGCGCCCGGTGATGACATCGATGAGCGAGCGCATGTAGCCGCGCAAGCCCGAGCGATCGGCTTCCTCGACAATCTCCTCGATATCCGCCTCCAGCGCGGCTGCCAGCGACAGCGCGACCCTGCGCGTGATACCGGTGCGCGAAAAATACACGACGAGATTCCTGGCGTGCGGCATGGCGCCCTCCTTTGTCAAGCTGGGCTTTGCATCTCGCCGTGGCGAGCGACGTCATCAGCATAGGGACGGCACGTCGCGCAAAGATGATCTGGATCAATCAACCCACCCGGCATGCACGGCGTCATTGATCCCGCGACACCTGATCTGCATCAATCCCATGGCCGGATTGGCGAAAGATTCCGTTGGAGCTGCGAAGTACCCACGCATCGCCCGTCTGTCGAACTCGCGCCTCCATGAAGCGTGGAGCATTGAGGCGGGGTACCGTGCCGCGCGGGCGGCCGCTACGGATGAAGACCGATGGTCCTGGAGCGTTTCAGGCCGACCCACACCATGCCCTCCTGCAGACCGGCCAGGATCGCGTCGCGCTCCCTGTCGAATACCGCGCCGTGCACGAAGCCATGCTCGAAGCGACTGCCGTCCGGGCCCATCAGCTCGACGCAAATTGAGCATTCGAACCCATGCGCGACTTCGCGGGTGTTGGCAAGAACGCGCCAGTCGGCGCAACCTACAGTACCGGAAAGTGCCACCGAGAACTCCTTACTCCACTTCGAGGTCGTCGACCACCGCATGCACGCCGCCTGTCGACCACGCCGCGCCTCGTGCAGCCTCGCGCTCCGCGTAGGTACCCACCGTGCCCGAAAGCCTCACGATGCCGTCGGACACTTCGATATGAATGTGCTTCGCCTCTCGTTCGGCATGCCGTTGCAAAGCGCGGCCGATCTGCTCGCCTATGTTCTCCGCCGTGTGATCAGCATGCACGTGGATCAGGTTCGTGACGCCCGTCACCCCCCGCATGTGGGCAATCTTTTGCGCAGCGGCCTGGCTTTGGAAAGGCCAGTCAACATCGCCCAGCAGCGTCACCCACCCTTTTTCCACCTGAACCTTCACCGCGCCTTCGCGCAGTCCGGCGGTCCAGTGCAGGAGCGAATCCGCTGCGCGCGCGATGTCGGCATCGTTGCGGATGTCGTCGTGGGGCAGCCGCACTTTCATGTCGATAACGACCGCCTTGACTCCCGAGACCCGCTGGGCCGCTTTTTCTGCCGCCACCTTTTCCGCATAGCTCGACGGGTGACCCGACAGCGTGACGATGCCGTCCCTTACCTCGACGCCGATGTTCGTCGCTTCGACCTCCGGCGTCCAGTCAAGCTCCTCTTCCACATCCTGCTTCACTTTCCGGTCGGACTTCACGTCGGCCTCCTCGATCATCGCTGCGGCGCAATGAAACTCGCGCGCCAGGTTCACTTGATTTGCAGGCGTTTCTGCTCTGAAGGCGCTTTTTTCGGCAGCGTGAGCGACAGCACTCCGTCCTGATACTGCGCGGTGGCACTTGCCTCGTCGATGTCACTCGCAAGGGAAAACGAGCGACTGACAGCCCCGCTATAACGCTCCCGGCGAATGACCCGTTCCCCTTCCTTCTCTTCGCTGTTCCGTTCGACCTTAGCGTTGATCGAAACCACGTTGCCGTCGATCTTGACGTCGATGTCCTTCTTGTCGACGCCCGGCAATTCCGCCGTCACCCGATAGGCGATATCGGTTTCCGCGACGTCGATCTTGACCTGTGTGAGCGGTGCGCCTTCAGGCGTCATTGCACGCAAGGGACGAAAGAAGCCCTGGAACAATTCGGATACGGGATCGACTGCAAACGGATCGAAGTGTGTCAGATTGCTCATCGCGTATCTCCTTGGGGTCTCGATGTGAAGCGACGGAGCCGGCGCTCTGGTGACGATCCGGCCCGACGTGATGGCCCGGCAACAAAGCGTCTGCCCGGCCGCAAGAAAACTTTAGGCTCACCGGTCAGTACCGGGTTGACCTGGGTCAATTGGTACGATCGGGCGTGAATGGATGAGCGTGTCTGTCACACGCCCGGCTTGCCGTCTCTCTGTCTCACCAGAATCAGCGGAATGCGTGCGAACTCGGCCACGCGCGCCGAAACGCTACCGAGCATCCAGCGCGCGACACTTCGCCTGCCATGAGTGCCCATCGCGAGCAGGTCGGCTTGCCACCGGGTCGCCTCTCGCAAGATCGCAGTGGGAACGTCGTCACCGGTACGGTCGGTGCGCGCGAGGTATGTCTCGTACTCGATGCGATCGGCACTAAGGGAACCGGCAAAGGCATCCATCGACCTCGAAAGCGCGACCCGGCCCTCGGCCTCGAACGCATCCTGCAAGCCTTGCGACACATGCTCCGTTACTCGTGTCGCCCGATCGATGACATAAAGAACCTTTATGCGAGCCGGTTCGGTCGCGAGCCCGATGGCTGTGCGCAACGCATCCATGGATGCCGGACTGCCATCGACTGCTGCAAGGATTCGCTGCGGCCGGGCGCTGCGGGACGTTTCGCCTCCCTGCGGTACGACGAGGATCGTGCACCCTCCTATTCGCATGTCCGGCGCTCCCGCCGCCCGTTCGACCCACCGCACCAGTCCGCGATGGTGACGCGCACCGAGGATCATCAGATCCGCCTCCCACGTCTGCGCCGCATTGGCGATGGCATGCGCCGCGTCGCCGCCATCCGCAATGAGATCAACCACTTTCGTGAAAACCGCGGCACCCGACTCGTTGACGAGTTGGCATGCTTCGGCCACACGCGCATTCACCTCCCTTAACAGCCTGGCATGAGCCGCGTTCTGGTTGAAGTCGGCGAGTGGACCCAGCGGTATAGCCGCGCGAGCGTTTTCGAGAACACCGACGATCTGCACCTGCGCCCCGGTGCCCGCCAACGTCCGCACGAGCATAGCGGAGGCGGCGACAACGGTGGTCGAATCGACACACAGCAGGATTCTATGAAAGCCGATGCGGTGCGGTGTGCCGGCGGTTGACGCGTTCATGAAGGGCTTCTGTGTCATGCCCGCCTCGCCTGGTCGTGATCGAATGGAGTTCAGTCCGCGCATATCACGCGGTTACCGAACGACTGTATGCGCGGAGCCAGTCCGAGCGTTGACCTGGATCAAGCGACGCATTTCGGTCGAAAGAACTCCGGACTCCGGCGTAGACTGGGGAATCCCCGCCGTCGCAGCCGTTCGAGGCGGTGGGGCGCCTCGCCGATGGCCGCGTTCGTTGGACCGTTCAGGGGAATCGTCTCCCGGCTGGCACGTCGTACGGCGATCGGCGACAATGATTCCCAGGACCGATCCGGCTCCTCCCTCGCGGCCGAATGTCCTGCGCATCTGCGTCTGACACCCGCGGACGAGCCCGCCGGCGCGGAACGTGACCCCTCCCGGCGCCCACACGGTCTTCAGGCCGTGTTCGACCACCGGGGCTACGCGGTGACTGCCTCTTTCGCTTGCACACCGTGCGACTGGAGCAATCGCATCATGACCATCAAGGTATTGATCGCGGACGATCATGCCCTCGTGCGTGACGGGCTGCGCCACATCCTGACGAACGCCTCCGGTTTCGAAGTAGCGGGAGAAGCCTGCGACGGCGCCAGCACGATCGCGCTCGTGCGCTCGACCGACGCTCAGGTGCTCGTGCTCGATCTCTCGATGCCGGGTCGCACCGGCGTCGAACTCATCAAGCAGGTCAAGGAAGAAAAGCCGGCCATGCGCATTCTCGTGCTCACCATGCACGCCGAGCATCAATACGCGGCGCGCGCGTTCAAGGCCGGGGCGTCGGGCTATCTGACGAAGGAAAGCGCGAGCGCGGAATTGGTCGCCGCTGTCAGCAAGGTGGCGGCGGGCGGGGTTTACGTGAGCCTCGCGATGGCGGAGCGGTTCGCGCAAAGCCTCACCGAGTCGACGGACGCCTTGCCGCATCAACGGCTCTCTGACCGTGAATTCGAGGTTTTCCGCCGAATTTGCGCGGGCGAAACCATCACCCAGATCGGCGAGGCGCTGTGCGTGAGCGTCAAGACCGTCAGCACCTACAAGGCTCGCATCTTCGAAAAGATGCAGATGCCCCACGAAGCGGCGCTCGTGCGCTACTCCATGCGCCACAAGCTTTTCGACGACAACGAGGAAGTCTGAAAGCTTGACAATGCGTGTCGGAAACTCCCTACAACGCTTCCGAAACACCTACCGCAAGTTCCACCACCACCGATTTTATTTTGAGATGGCGCGTCCAATAATTGGATAACGAAGCCAGCCCAACTGCGCGTCACGCCAGAAAGTATGTCGGGTGGAGGATTCGATGTTCATCCGTCAATGACTGGCGGCGATGCTGACAGGCGCCGAGGTTGTCGGCGTGGCGCAGGAGCCGGAAGCGACCCTCAAACGCATCGCGGCAACCGGTGCCGATGTGGTGGTGGTCGGGTTACGTGTGGCGGGTGAAAGCGGGTTGAACCTTGTCGCCCGCTGCGCGCGCGAGTGTCCGCGCTTCGTCGTTATCGTGCTCACCGATGCGTCGGGTGCTGCATTTCGCCACGCCCGTTCGTCAGCAGGAGCCGACTACTCTTTCGACATGGCGGCTGAATACGACCCCGCGCGCGCCACGATCGAATGTCTCGCCCGTGCGCGTGTGTTGACGAAATGCGGTCTGATCATCAGGAGACGAGCATGTATGCCGAGATCGAAAGCAGGATCGACGTGCCGCAATCGGCAACCCTGCCGCACCGTACGCTGCCGATCGCCGACGCCAGTCCAAGGCGCGCCGGCGGGAAATGTTCGAGCTGTGCGATGAAGCGCATCTGCATGCCGCCCGATCTCTCGGCGGATGAACTCGCACGGCTCGACTCGGTCGTCTATACGACGCGTGTCGTCAAGCGAGGCGAGACGCTGTATCGCACGGGAGACGGCTTTCATAGCATCTATGCAGTGCGCGCCGGATGTTTCAAGACGGTGTTGATGCATCGCGACGGACAGGAACAGGTGACGGGTTTCCAGCTCGCGGGCGACGCGCTCGGTCTTGACGGAGTGTATTCGGATCGACACGACTGCGATGCGGTGGCGCTGGAGGACAGCATCGTGTGCATCATTCCGTTCGATCTGCTCGAATTGCTGTGCCGTGAGGTCAAGTCGATACAACATCATGTTCACCGCCTCATGAGCGGCGAGATCGTGCGCGAATCGGGACTCATGATGCTGCTCGGGACCATGACGGCCGAACAGCGCGTCGCCGCGTTTCTCCTGAATCTTTCCTCGCGTCTGAAGGCGCGCGGCTATTCGCCTGACGAATTCGTTCTGCGCATGACCCGTGAGGAAATCGGCAGCTATCTCGGCCTGAAGCTCGAAACGGTCAGCCGCACGTTGTCGAAGTTTCGGAAGGCAGGGGTCCTCCGTACCCATGGCAAGGAAATCCGCATTGCCGATCACGCCAGACTCGCGAAGGTGTGAGCCAACCCCTTTATGCATGCGCGCGAGGTTCGTGATTCACGATTCGCATTTCATCGACAGGGCCGATCGCCGCTTGACCTGCGTCAAGAGCCCGTAGCGCGCCTCTGCGACGATGGCATCACGACACCTCAAGCAAAGGATGCCAGATGCAACCGTCAACAGACATTGCTGCCTGGGAAATCAACGAGGATCGCCTTCCTCCGCTTGGAGGTATCGAGGCGAGATTACGCTTCTCGCTTCAATACGCGGTGCTGGCGCCATCGAGTCACAATACCCAGCCGTGGCATTTCATCGTCGATGGAACGAGTCTCATGCTTTGCGCCGACCGAACGCGCGCGCTGCCTGTTGTCGATCCCTATGACCGTGAGCTGATCATGAGTTGCGGGGCGGCGCTCTTCAACCTGCGGGTAGCGCTGCAGCATTTCGGGCTCGGCTACGCGATCACCCTCTTTCCTGCGTCGGCGGACCCTGACGTGCTGGCCCAGGTGCACGCGCTGCCGACATACGCAGGCGACGCTGGCATCGCCGGTTTGTTCGGCTCGATCACGAAGCGGGTCACGACGCGCGAGCGCTTCGACATCCAGCCGATACCGCTCGACATTCAGGAACAGTTCGTACGGGCGGCAGAAGCCGAAGGCGCAGATGCCGTCTGCATCGACGGGGCGCCGGCGCGTGAACGGATCGCCGAGCTGGTCGCCGAGGCCGATTACCTCCAGTTTCACGATCCGCGCTTCAGGCGCGAGCTCGCGAGCTGGATTCATCCGCGCCGCAGCAACGATGGCATGCCTGCCTATTCAGCCGGCGTGAGCGCCCTGCTCGACTTCGCGGTGCCTCTCGTCTCGTCGGCAATCAGGACGTTCGATCTGGGCGGCGGGCTGGCGGCAGCGCACCGACGCCTGCTCGAAGGTTCACCCCTGCTGTTTTGCATCGGTACCCGTGCGGATGATCCGGCCGCGTGGATCGCCGCCGGTCAGGCTCTCGAACGTGTCTTGCTTACCGCCGCCCGGCACGGCCTCACTGCGTCTTATCTTAACCAGCCCGTCGAGGTTGACTCGCTGCGCGACGACTTACGCAAGGAAGCCGGGCTGGACGCGCAGCCACAACTGCTTTTGCGGATCGGACGCGGACCACAGGCGGCGCACTCGCCGCGTCGCGCAATGAACGAAGTCGTGTCATGACACCTTGTACGCGCTGCTGGCCGGACGGGCCTGAAGGCCATCGTATGAGTGCGCGCATGAATCCGGTGAACTTCGACGCCCATCCGAAGATGACTTCCAATCGAGCAAAACTCTTCGTCGCCGCGGCGCTGTATGCCCTCTCGGTGCACGTGTTCGCTCAACGCGAGCCGACGCCGCTCGTCGATCAGCAGCATTGCATGTTCTGCCACACCGACGATGCACCGTTTCTCGCGCCGTCGTTTCAGCAGATCGCCGAGCGCTACCGCAACGTACCGGGCGCCGCGCCGATGCTAGAGCACAAGCTGCGCATGGGCGGACGCGCTCACTGGGGTGACATGGCGATGCCATCAGCCGGCGAGCGCGGAGGCCCCCTGTCCGCCGAGGATGCACACACGCTCGTCCAATGGGTCCTGAATCACTGAACTTCGAGCTTCTGGAGAAAGTCATGCGAGTTACCGTCAAGCTGGATTCGTTCGACCGTGCGGGCTCTTCCGCCTACGCAGTTCTTTGGCTGGACAGAGAGACCCGGCGATGGTCCCGCGAAGGCCACGACACGATCGAGCTCCCTTCCTGGGGCATGCTGCGCTCTGCAGCAGACGGTACGGGCATCTGCGGCGCCGAGCGTGACTGGACCATTCTCCTGCTGAAGGGGCTGACGCTCGAATCCGCCGGACCACTGGAAGGCGCGCAGGGCAAGGCCGAGTATCGCGCGGAGGAAGCCACAGCCCTCGAGGTGGGCCGCTGGCACGTTCAATGTGTCGATCGGGACGCGATACAGGCGGAGCACGAGGTGTTCGCCGATGATCAAGACGAGGCCTGGACCTATCTGGAGCTGAGGCGGTAAGTCGAGCGCCGCGGCGCGGGTACCGCTATTCGCTATTCGCGATTTCGGCTCGGCAAGCCCAGCGCGCTCTCGCGTCTACCGGATTGAACCGGCTAGCCGCTCCAGGACCTCAACGGCAGTATCGAACGCCTGATGAAGGGCGAGCTTCGGGTCCGCGTCCGTGCTGTGCTCAACCGGGATCAGCGCATAATCGCGCGTGATGAGGTCGAGGCGCGCGTCGTAAAGCGCGCGTCCCGAGGACTGGTCGCTCCTCGCCTCGATGGCCAGATGGCAGCCCGCTATGTGTTCTGCGAACCGGTTCAAACGTACCAGCTCGGCTCCGGCTTCGCCCTCGAGCGCTGCCGATCCGGCGAACCCGAGGTAGGCAATCTGCATTCCGACTCCCATCTGCGCCTCCCATTGTTCGCCAACGCAAAACGCTCTACGGCGAGCCAACACCCGCTACGCCAGCTACCCGCTGCTGTCCCTGCACGCTGAATTTGATACATCTTCGGCGAACGCGCCCCGACGCGCTTGACTTGCGTCAAGGGTTGCCAACGACGCGGCTAACGCGCCCGTTGAACGCGCCCGGAAGATCATGCCGTCTTCATCCGTGGCTGCGGGCGTCGGCTCCGATAGGCGTGCACCCGCGCGCCGCAACGAGATACCAGGAATCCCCGACCCGAGCCTCGCGTGGCGGTGCTCGCCGCGAGGTGCGCGCGACTGCTGCGAAGCGTGTGTGACAACCACAAGAGGGGTCGGCGAGCGAACGCCGCAGCCTCATGGATGCGATCCCTTCTGAACCGCCTGCATTGGCAGGGAGACGGTGACGGCAAATCCCCGCCCCTCGGCTGTCTCGACAGAAACGGAACCGCCCAGCATGCGGGCACGCTCCCGCATGCCGATGAGGCCGAACGACTTGCCCGTGCGAGCGTCCGGCGTGCAACTTCCGCGTCCGTTGTCCGCGACACGCAAAATGCAATCGTCGGCGTCGATGTGAATGTCGAGCGTAACGCGCGTCGCGTCGGCGTGACGCGCGACGTTTGTCAGCGCTTCCTGGACGATCCGAAAGAGCGCCGTGGCGGCTGCGGGGCCGAATTCGACCTCACCCGTAGCAAAATGGCGCTCCACTTCTACGCCGTAGCGGTTCGTGAAGTCGTCGGCAAGCCAGTCGATGGCGGGAAGCAGGCCGAGGTCGTCGAGCATGACCGGCCGCTGGTCGGCGGCGATGCGCCGCACCGAGGCGACCGTCCTGTCGACCAGCTGGCGCATGCCGCGCAACTGCTCCGCGATTTCCGCATTCGCCGCCGACTGCCCGCCAATCGCCTGCTCGACGATCGAGAGGTCCATCTTGAGCGCGGTCAGTTGCTGTCCGAGATCGTCATGAAGCTCGCGGGCAATGCGGCTCTTCTCTTCCTCACGGACGTTCTGAAGATTCGCCGAAAGCTCGCGCAATTCCTCGCGCGAACTCCTGAGCGCGCTGTCGGCTTTCACGCGCTCGGTCACGTCGCGCAGCATCACCGTATAGAGCTTGCCGGTGCCGTCGTCGATCTGGGATATGGACGCTTCGATAGGAAATTCCTCGCCGTTCGCGCGCAGACCGAACAGCACGCGCTGCAGTCCCATCTGGCGTTCCGAGACGCCGGTCACGCCGAACAGCACCACATGCTTCGCGTGAGCCGCACGAAAGCGCTCGGGTATGAAGCGCGAGAGCTGCGCGCCGAGTGCGTCCGCCGCCGTGCAGCGGAACACGCGTTCCGCCATCGGGTTGAATATGACGATGCGCTGCGCTTCGTCGACGGTAATGATCGATTCCATCGACGAGCGCACGATACCGAGCATGCGCGCTTCGTTGAGCGTGGATTGCGCGCGCATGCCGGCACGGCGCTCCCGTGCCAGAACATAGACGATGCCCCCCAACATCAGCGCGGCCGCGATGCCGCTCGACAGCACTGCGACCTCAGCGGCAACGAGCGCGGCGCGGTGACCGGGAGCGCTCTCGAGCACGACCGAGAGCATGGTGTGAACCGAAATCCAGAGGCCGACCGCAAGCGCCGCGGCCACCAATAACGCAGCGAGCGCAATCAGCGCCGGCTGCCGCGCGAGCGGCGCCCCGCGCGTACCTTCATGCGACCCGTCGGGTGCGATCGGATTGCTTTCTCCGGTCATGCCAGCCTCGCGTGGATCAGCGATGTCGTCCGGTTTGTGGCGGCGCCGCCCTCGGGCCGTATGCCGCACACGGCAGGATAAGCGCTACGGGACGATTGTCTCTGATTGCGGGGCGGTTGCCAATTCCGCCAGTCATCGCTGCGGGTTCACGAATCGGCCGTGCGTACGCCTGCGTGCGCGGTATTCCCGCGACGCCATCGAGGGGAGCACGCGAGCGGTTCGCGTTGCGCCTTCCGGACGGCGGCAACTCGGCGACCACGTGCCTGGCGAAAACCCGTCAGTGGGACATGAGCACGGGAACCGTCGTCGATTCGAGCATCGTGCGGGTCACGCCGCCGAGCACCCGCTCGAAGCCGCGAGAATGCGCATAGGCGCCCGTCACGAGCAGATCGGCGTGAACGTCGCATGCCTTGTTCAGCAGCGTCGCACCCGTGCCGACGCCGGCCATGCGCGGCATCGACGAAAAGCTCGCGCGCACGTTGTGCCGTTCCAGATACGCTGCGACGTCGATACCGGCGGGTCTTTCGTCGTTCCTGTGCCGCTCGACGCTCACGACCTCGACAAAGCGCGCAAGCCGCAGCAAGGGCAACGCGTCGGCGAGCGCGCGTGCCGCTTCGCGACTGTCATCCCACGCGACGAGAATGTTTTCCCCGAAGGTCTTGATGTGCCCCGAGTGCGGCAAAATCAAGGCGGGCCTGCCAACGCTTGTCACGACGTCCGCGACGAAATGCCGGGCAACGAAGGAAGCCGGGTCCTCGCGGTCTTCCTGGCCGAGCACCAGCACGTCGGCATGGCGCGCGTGAAGCACCGCGGCGTCGAGCGCAGGGCCCGCGGGCGCACGCCACTCCGCGCTGCCGCCCGAGCGGTTCGCGCTCGCCTCGAACGCCTCGCGGGCCCGATCCCGCCATGCCGCGTGCTGCCGCTCGTTCGTCGCGAGGTCCAGGCTCTCGCCCGGGTTGAAAAGCGGCCGGAACAGGTCCTGACAGACCAGATAGAGGCCGGTCACATGCGCGTCGAAACGGCGTGCGAGGCTGAAGGCAAACTCGACGCGCTCGTCGCTGCGGCGTCCATTGTCGATGTGGACCAGCACAGTCTTCCAGTTCATGACGGCTCCTTTTCCGTTGCCGGGTGATCGACCGGATCTTCGGCCCGCGATTCCGACGTCCGGTGCGGGACCAGCAAGACCGGGCAGCAGGCGAGACGCAGAAAGTGCTCGGCCACGCTGCCAAGCACGATCCGCCGCCAGCCGCGCCGGCCGTGCGTCCCCATCACGACCAGATCCGCGCCATATTCCTCTGCGCTCTTGAGAATGCGCTGGGCGAGATCGTCGCCGGTCAACTCGACCTCGACCACACGCGGCACACCCGGCACGCCCGCGCGTTTCATGCGCTCCGCCGCGTCAGCGGCAAGCGCATCGCCCTCCTTCCGGAACACTTCATGAATGTCGGGATAGAACGCCGTGCTCGCGTCGCCGGCAACGGGTGGCCGGTCGATCACGAACAGCGGCTGGAGATTCGCACCGGTTTCGCGGGCGATCTTCAACGCTTCGTCGAATGCGTGGCTGGAGGTCGGGCTGCCGTCGATCGGCGCGAGGATGCGGGTGTACATGAATGCCCTCTTCGGTTCGGGAATGCGTAGCGCAATTCAATGCGACATCAGCACGGGGATAGTCATCGAGTTCAGTACCGTGCGGGTTGCGCCGCCAAGCACGAGTTCCTGCCAGCGCGAGTGGCCGTAGCCGCCCATGACCAGGAGATCCGCTCCGAGATCGGCCGCCCGCGACAGCAGCAGGTCACCCGCCGGTACGCCGCCCGCGCTGTCGATCGACGAAACCTCGACCTTCACGCCGTGGCGCGCGATGCTCGCGGCAATGTCCGCGCCGGGAATGAGCACGTCCGCCGCATCGCCTTGCGCCGCCCCGACGGTCACGACCGTCGCCTGTTTCGCAGCTTTCAGGATCGGCATCGCGTCGTGCACCGCACGGGTCGCTTCGCGGCTGCCGTCCCACGCGATCAGCACGCGCTCCCCGGCCGATGCGAAAAAGCCTGCATACGGCATGAGCAAAACAGGCCGGCCCGTCGACATCACGAGGGTCTCCGGAAAGTGGTCGCCGACATACGACTCTGGATCGTTCGGATCGTCCTGTCCTGCGACGATCAGGTCCGCGCAGCGGGCACGGCGCGGCACCGCGACATTCGCATAGCCTTGCGCCTCCTCCCATTCACCGGACACGCCGGCTCGGGCCGCTTCCGCATGAAAGAGCCGCTCGAGCGCGGCCCGGCGCTCACGGCGCGAGGTGTCGTGCTCCTTGAAGTACTCCGCGGTGCCGGCCATCACCTGGAACGAACGCGGCTCGGGCGCGAAGACCGCGTACATGCCGGTCAGGTGCGCGCCGAAGCGCTTCGCGAGCCTCAGGGCGAGTTCGAGACGCGGATGGGCACGCTCGCTCGAGTCGAGGTGGACAACGATACTTTTGTAGCTCATTGCTTGACTCCGGTGGCCGGCAGACATGAAACGCCATTTGCGTTCGATTCGCTCCTACTCTAAGCGCGAGTCGACTCGTGCGATTGACATGGATCAACCGCGGCGGGTGCTCGTCGCGCCTCGACTCAGAGGTGATGCAGATCAAGGTCTGAGGTTGACCCGGTTCGACGGATA
>NZ_JFHC01000081.1 GCF_000698595.1 Caballeronia glathei
ATGAATACGTCGATCTGTACGTGATCTGACGACCAGCCGGAAATATCGCGCGGGAGGTACGAAGGCGAAGGGCGCACAGGTGCGCCCTTCGCTTTAGCGTCGCACCCAGTCGGTCCACAGGACAACGAGTATCGTCATCAGCGCGGGCCCGATGAACAGCCCGACCAGCCCGAACGTCTCCGCTCCGCCCAGAATGCCGAACAATACGAGCAGGAACGGCAGGCGCGTCGATCCACCGATCAGCACCGGCCGCACGAAGTGCTCGGCGACGAACACGACGATGAGCCCGAACGCGGCCACGCCGATCGCCGCGACCGTTGCGCCGTTCGCGAGCAGCCACAACGCCGCGCCGAGGAACACGATCGGCGCGCAGAACGGCAGCATCGCCGCGACGGCGGTCAGCATGCCGAGAAGGGTTGCGTGCGGCACGCCGGCAATCGCATAGGCGATCCCGAGCAGCGCGCCTTCGCCAAGCCCCACCACGACGAGTCCCACCACCGTGCTGCGCACCGAATCCGCCATGCGCCGCGCGAGCATCGCACCGTCCGCGCCGAACGCGCGGCGGGACGCCGCGAACAACTGCTCGCCGAGCCTCGAGCCCGCCTGAAACAGAAAGAACAGCGTGACCAGCATGAAGCCGAAAATGACGAGGCCATGCACGACGCGGCCACCCAGGTGCCGCGTCATCGCGACGACGGTCGCGCTATGCAGGTTGTGCACGGCCGGCGACGACCCGAGCGGTGTCGCGAGATTCTCCTGCCACCACGCGGCAATCTGATGCGAGCCGACGGGCAGGCGATCGATCAGCGCCGGCATCGGGATGCCCGAGCGCAGCACCTCGTGGAACCAGTGCATCATGTCGCGCGCCTCGCTCGCCGCCTGCGTCGCGACGACCGCGAACGGCACGACGAACAGCAGTCCGATGGCGGCGGTCAGCCCGATTGCGAGCCACGTGCCGTGCTTCCTGAAGCGGGGCCGCTCTTCGAGCCAGCCGAGCGCCGGCCACAGCGCGATCGCGATCACGGCGGCCCACACCACGGCGGGAATGAATGCGCGCACGGTCCAGAGCGCAATCGCGACCAGCACGGTATAAAGCACCGCCGAGGCCGCTCGCTGCAACCGCCGGGTGCGTAGCGAATCTTCGGAAGGAGTCTGCTCGGGTGGGATCATCGGCTTCGCTGGTGGGCAAGTGGGCTCGGGCCATGCAGGCGTGTGCGTTGCATTGTAAGGGCAAGCCGCGCGGAATGAATTCGACGTCTTTCAGACAGCTTCCATCCCGCTATCCATCTTTACAAATCATTCGTTCGCGTTCCCTATAATCCGCTTCCCTGCCCCAAGCAAGGTGTTTGCAGTGAAAGCCATCGAACCTGTCGTCTGCCTTTGCGTCATGTGTGTCACCGCTCTCGTCGCCGGATGCTCGTCCGGTCTGAACCGGGAGAAGGAAGAAACGGCCAACGCGGCATACGGCATTGTCGTGCAGCCGGTGAAAGGCGGTGTGGAGATGCGCATGCTCGAAACCGCGCTATTCGATCCCGACGACGCGCAGATCCGCCCCGCCAGCATGGACGTGATCGAACGCGCAGCCACCCTGCTCAAGCGCAGCACGAGGCCGGTCCTGATCGAAGGACATACCGACAACGAGGGATCGCGCGCGTACAACGACGCGCTGTCCGAAGCGCGCGCGGAAAGCGTCGCGCGTGAGCTGATTGCGCGGGGCGTGCCCGCCGCGCGCATCAGGGCGAAGGGAATGGCCTATCTGCGGCCGATCGCGAGCAACAGCACGCCCGAAGGGCGTGCACGGAACCGTCGCGTGGAGATTCTCGTGAAGACCGAGAATGAGGAAACGCTGCTCGGCGCGAAGCCGGTCATGCTCCTGCCACTTCCAAGATAAGCAGCTGCGCGCCGTCGCTCACCTGATCGCCGACGGCAAAGAGGATCTCGCCCACCTTGCCCGTGGCCGGAGCCACGATGGTGTGCTCCATCTTCATCGCCTCCATCACGAGGAGCGGCGCGCCCTTTTCCACCGACGCCCCCGCCTCCACCAGCACCGCGATCACCTTGCCGGGCATCGGCGCGGTAAGACGGCCTTCGTGCTCGGCATCGGCCGCATGCGCCATCAGGTTCTGCCACTCGAACGTGAGCGATGCGCCCTGGTAGAACACATGAAACACGTCGCCGTCGATGAACACGCGGCCCTTGATCAGCGACTCGTCGAGCAGCACCGCGAACGTGTTCGCTTCGCCCGCATGCGACCAGTCGAAGCGCACATTGGCGCCCAGCAGTTCGAGCCGCTTGCCGTCGGCGTGACCCGAGGTCGATTCGCGCGTGAACACGGCCTGCAGCGCTTCATCGGAATCGATCGCGCGCCAGTTCAGGTCCTGGCTGTAGCCGCCGCTCATGCGCCAGTGCGAAAGCGCATCCCACGGCGAATTGCCGTGTGCCTCGCCGCCTTCGCGCGTAAGCAGCGCCGCGCAGGCAAGCGCGAGCGCCTCTTTCTTCGGTACCGTCGACGGCGCGAACAGCACATCGTGATTGCGCTCGATCAGGCCCGTGTCGAGATCGCCCCCGGAAAACGGCTCGCTCGCGACGATGCGCTGAAGGAACTCCACATTCGTATGCGGCCCGACCACCTCGCATTCGCGCAGCGCGCGCGACATGCGCGCGAGCGCATCGGCGCGGTCTTCACCGTGCACGATCAGCTTCGCGATCATCGGATCGTAGAACGGCGTGATGGTGTCGCCTTCGCGCACGCCACTGTCGACACGCACCTTGCCTTCGATCGTGAACTCCACCGCCTGCGGCACGCGCAGATGCTTGAGCGTGCCGGTGGATGGAAGAAACCCGCGCGACGGATTCTCCGCATAGATGCGCGCCTCGATCGCGTGACCCTGGACTTTGAGTTCCTGCTGCTTCAGCGGCAGCGGCTCGCCCGATGCAACCCTGAGTTGCCACTCCACCAGATCGAGCCCGGTCACCATCTCGGTCACCGGATGCTCCACCTGCAGGCGCGTGTTCATCTCCATGAAGTAGAACTGGCCGTCCTGCGTCATGATGAATTCGACGGTGCCCGCGCCCACGTAATTCACGGCGCGCGCAGCCGCGACCGCGGCTTCGCCCATCGCGCGCCGTACTTCGCCGGAAAGGCCCGGCGCGGGCGCTTCTTCCAGCACCTTCTGGTGGCGGCGCTGCACCGAGCAGTCACGATCGAACAGATAGACCGCGCCGCCGTGCTTGTCCGCAAAGACCTGCACTTCGACATGCCGCGGCCGCAGCAGATACTTTTCGATCAACACGCGGTCATTGCCGAAGCTGCTCGCCGCCTCGCGCTTGCACGACACGAGCGCGGCCGCGAAGTCCGCGCTCTTTTCGACGACGCGCATGCCCTTGCCGCCGCCGCCCGCGCTGGCCTTCAGCAGCACCGGATAGCCGATGCGATCCGCCTCTCGCTGCAGGAGCGCCGGGTCCTGGTCGTCGCCGTGATAGCCGGGCACGAGCGGCACCGACGCCGTCTGCATCAGCGCCTTGGCCGCAGCCTTTGAGCCCATCGCGGAAATCGCCTCGACCGGCGGTCCGATGAAGACGAGCCCGGCCTTGTCGCAGGCGCGCCCGAAGTCCTCGTTCTCCGAGAGAAAGCCGTAGCCGGGGTGAATTGCCTGCGCGCCGGTTTTCAGGGCGGCCTCGATGATGCGCTCGATGCGCAGATAGCTTTCGCCCGCGGCCGGTGCGCCGACGTGCACCGCTTCATCGCAGACCGCGACGTGCTTCGCCTTCGCATCCGCGTCGGAATACACGGCGACGCTGCCGACGCCCAGGCGCTTCGCCGTCGCCGCGACGCGGCACGCGATCTCGCCGCGGTTCGCGATCAGAATTTTGTTGAACATGGCAGAGCCTTGAGTGAGAGAAGGAGCATCACATCCGGAACACGCCGAAACGCGTGTCCTCGATGGGCGCGTTCATCGACGCCGCGAGACCGAGACCGAGCACGTCGCGCGTCTGCGCGGGATCGATCACGCCGTCGTCCCAGAGGCGCGCGCTCGCGTAATACGGATGGCCCTGCAACTCGTATTGCTCGCGGATCGGCGCCTTGAACGCTTCCTCGTCTTCCTTCGACCAGCTTCCGCCCTTGCCTTCGATGCCGTCGCGCCGCACCGTCGCAAGCACCGACGCAGCCTGCTCGCCGCCCATCACGGAGATGCGCGCGTTCGGCCACATCCACAGAAAACGCGGCGAATACGCGCGCCCGCACATGCCGTAATTGCCCGCGCCGAACGAGCCGCCGATGATCACCGTGAACTTCGGCACCTTCGCCGTGGCCACCGCCGTCACCATCTTCGCGCCGTTTCGCGCGATGCCCTCGTTCTCGTACTTGCGCCCCACCATGAAACCCGTGATGTTCTGCAGGAACACGAGCGGAATCTTGCGCTGGCAGCACAGCTCGATGAAGTGCGTACCCTTTAGCGCCGACTCGGAAAACAGGATGCCGTTGTTCGCGATGATCCCGACCGGATGGCCCCAGATGTGCGCGAAGCCGGTGACGAGCGTCGTGCCGTAGCGCGCCTTGAACTCGTCGAAGGCGGAGTCGTCGACGATGCGGGCGATCACTTCGCGCACGTCGAAGGGCTTCCTCGTATCGACAGGGATCACGCCATAGACGCTTTGCGGGTCGTAGCGCGGCGGCAGCGGTTCCTTCAGCGCGAGCGGCGCCGCTTTCACGCGATTCAGGTTACCGACGATGCTGCGGGCAATGCCCAGCGCGTGCGCGTCATTCTGCGCGAGATGATCGACGACGCCGGAAAGACGCGTATGCACGTCGCCGCCGCCCAGGTCTTCAGCGCTGACTTCCTCGCCCGTCGCCGCTTTCACCAGCGGCGGGCCGCCCAGGAAAATCGTGCCCTGGTTCTTCACGATGATCGACTCGTCGCTCATCGCGGGCACGTAGGCGCCGCCCGCGGTGCACGAGCCCATCACGACCGCGATCTGCGCAATGCCCTGCGCCGACATGTTCGCCTGGTTGTAGAAGATGCGGCCGAAGTGATCGCGGTCGGGGAACACGTCGTCCTGATTCGGCAGGTTCGCACCGCCCGAGTCGACGAGATACACGCACGGCAGCCGGTTCTGCTCGGCGATCTCCTGCGCACGCAAGTGCTTCTTCACCGTGATCGGATAGTACGTGCCGCCCTTGACCGTCGCGTCGTTGCAGACGATCACGCACTCCTGCCCCGCGATGCGGCCGATGCCCGTGATGACGCCCGCGCCCGGCGCGTCGTCGTTATACATGCCGTAGGCGGCGAGTTGCGACAGTTCGAGAAACGGCGTGCCCGGATCGAGCAGTTGCGCGATGCGGTCGCGCGGCAGCAGCTTGTTGCGTGCGACGTGCTTGTCGCGCGCCGCCTGTCCGCCGCCGAGCGCGAGCTTCGCGACCTTCTCCTTCAGGTCCGCGACGACCGCTTCGAGCGCCGCCGCATTGGCCCGGAATTCCTCGCCGCGCGGATTCAGTTTCGTTTCGATGATCGGCATGGCGCGCCCTTTTATGCCGTTTCGGCAAAGAGTTCGCGGCCGATCAGCATGCGGCGGATCTCGCTCGTGCCCGCGCCGATTTCATAGAGCTTCGCGTCGCGCCAGAGACGCCCGACCGGATACTCGTTGATATAGCCGTTGCCGCCGAGAATCTGGATCGCCTCGCCCGCCATCCACGTGGCCTTTTCCGCCGTGTACAGGATCACGCCCGCGCAGTCCTTGCGCACGTGGCGCACGTGACCGGAACCCAGCGTGTCGAGCTGGCGTCCGACCGCGTAGAGATACGCGCGGCACGCCTGCAAGGTCGTGTACAGGTCGGCGACCTTGCCCTGGATCAGCTGGAATTCCCCGATGGATTGCCCGAACTGCTTGCGATCGTGGATATACGGCACGACCGCATCCATGCACGCGAGCATGATGCCGGTCGGCCCGCCCGCGAGCACGGCGCGCTCGTAGTCGAGGCCGCTCATCAGCACCTTCGCGCCGCCGTTGAGCTGACCGAGAATGTTCTCCTTCGGCACTTCGACGTTCTCGAACACCAGTTCGCCCGTGTGCGAGCCGCGCATGCCGAGCTTGTCGAGCTTCTGCGCAACCGAGAAGCCCTTCATGCCCTTCTCGACGATGAACGCCGTGATGCCGCGCGCGCCCGCTTCGATATCGGTTTTCGCATAGACGACCAGCGTGTCGCAGTCCGGCCCGTTGGTGATCCACATCTTGGTGCCGTTGAGCACATAGTGGTCGCCTTTCTCGTCGGCGCGCAGCTTCATGCTGACCACGTCCGATCCCGCGTTGGGCTCGCTCATCGCGAGCGCGCCGACGTGCTCGCCCGACACGAGCTTCGGCAGGTACTGGCGCTTTTGCGCCTCGGTGCCGTTGCGATGGATCTGGTTCACGCACAGGTTCGAATGCGCACCATACGACAGCCCCACCGACGCCGACGCCCGCGAGATCTCCTCCATCGCGATCATGTGCGCCGTGTAGCCCATGTTGGCGCCGCCGTATTCCTCGGACACCGTCATGCCGAGCACGCCCAGGTCGCCGAATTTCTTCCACAGGTCCATCGGGAACTGGTCGGTGCGGTCGATTTCACCGGCACGCGGCGCGATTTCCTTCGCGCAGAAGTTCGCGAGCGAATCGCGCAGCATGTCGATGTCTTCGCCCAACGCGAAGTTCAGGCCGGGTAGGTTGGTCATGGGGTGTCTCCTCCAGATTCAATGTTTTCGGCGCACCATGAAGATGAGTCATGCTCACACACGGCGCCTCGCAGGCGAATTGGGCAATTTCACGCTCAAATGCGCTGGCCGTCAATACATTTTTGAGCTACGCTCACATTTATTTCCGCACTCATTCCCGCCATGTCCTCCACGCCGACCGCCACCAGCCGCCGCACGCCGACGGGCGTCAAATCGCAGCAGCGCGTGAAGGACATCCTTCAGGCGGGCCGCGACGTGTTCGCCGAAAAGGGCTACGACGCGGCCACGAGCGCGGAGATCGCGCAGCGCGCCGGCATCTCTGAAGCCACCGTATTCAGCTATTTCAGCGGGAAGCGGGAGTTGTGCGCGAGGGTGATCGCGGATTGGTATGACGAAATCATCGCGGCGTTCGAAACCGGCCTGCCGCGCGACGGCAGCGTGCGCCAGCAGTTCGCGTTCATCGTGCGAACGCATCTGAGGCTGATGCTCGTGAACGGCACGGGGCTGTGCGCGCTGGTTCTGTCAGAAGGGCGCACGAAGCGGCACGACCTGAGCGACACGCTCACCGAACTGCAACGGCGCTACACCGCCCCACTGATGAACGTGCTTGCGCGCGGACAGGAACTCGGACACGTGCGCTCCGACATTCCGCTGCGGCTGATGCGCTCACTCGTGTTCGGGCCGATGGAACACGTCCTGTGGGATGCGGCGCTCGCGAAGCGCCGGCTGAGTCAGGCTCAGATCGATACGACCGCCAACGAGCTGATCGACGTGCTGTGGGCCGCACTGCAGCCGCCGGACGCGAACGCAGCGGCGCTCGCGCAGTTCCGGCAGGATGTGGACGAGGCGTCGCGCCGCCTGGAAGAGCGCGAGAAGAGGGCCCGCGCTAGGTCCTGATGAAGCGCCTGACGAGGCGCGCGATTGCCGGCACGGCCGTCGGCCGCAGCAGGCGTGCGTCGTAGCCGCTCATGCGGCGCTCGTTCTCGGCGAGGCACAAGTCGATGAGCGCCCTCGCCGACACCCCGCCGCCCACCGAATCCCCGACGTTCGCCGGAAAGTTCACGTCCTGCGCGGCGCCGCTCGTATCGAAGCCGCGCGCGAGCGAGACGCGGTCGCGGATCAGCGAAATCCAGACGCTCAAGGTCTTCATGAAGAACCCGGGCCGCCGGTACCACGGCAGGCTGCGCCGGTACCACGCCACCCAGTTCGCGAAGAACAGGATGTGGCGCGCTTCTTCCTGTATGACCGGCTCGAAGGTGTCGACCAGTTCTTCGGGAAAATAGCCCGACTGGCGCGCCGCTTCGAACAGGCCGAAGGCAAAGAAACTGTCGATGCACTCGCTGTAGCCGGTGAGCATCCACGCGCGCAACGCGTCGGCGGGCGCGTGATACGGCGGCTCGGGTGCGAGCGCTATGCCGTATGCCTCGACGAGCTTCGAGAGCACGACCTTGTGACGCGCTTCCTCTTCGCCGTTCATCGTGATGGCTTCGCGAAGCAGCGGATCGGCCACGCTCGCCGCGTAGGTCGCCACCCGTATGGACGCGCGCCCCTCCGTCTGCACCGCGATGTCCCAGACCGGCAGCGACGTCACGCGCCTGAGCGCCGCTGGCGGAAGCGCCGGCCAGTCGATCACCGCGGGCTTGTATGGATTGTGCGTCGTGAGCAGCATCTCGCAGAACATCCGCTTGTGGCGGGCGGAACCAATCTGGATCTGACCGGCGGAACGATGCGTCCAGTGACGCATCGCATGATCCGCCTCGGCTGGGCTGAGCGTATCGGACATGTCGGAGTGAGGAGTGCACGTTATGCAGATTCTGGCATAACGTGCGCGGGCACGCAGGAACCGCCCTGGGCGCGGCCCCCGGCCCTCCTTTCACTGCGAAATGCTCTCCAGCGCCATGTCGCGCGTCTTCGGACCCATGAGCCCGATCGCCGCCATCACGATCATCATCGCGGCGGCGATGAACACGAACACGCCGGTCGTGCCGAACTGCTTGAGCACGCCCGCGATCATGAACGACGTGAAGATCGCCGAGAACCGGCTCCACGAATAGACGAAGCCCACCGCACGCGCGCGGATGCTGGTCGGGAAGAGCTCGGTCTGATAGGCGTGATAGCTGTACGAGATGATATTGCCCGCGAGCGTGAGGCATACGCCCATCGCCACCAGGAACCACGCCCCCGATGCCTGGCTGAACAGCACCCCGCACACCACGTTCGCGCCCGCCATCACGACGATCACGGTCTTGCGCTCGAAGCGGTCGGCAATGACAAGGCCGATGATCGGGCCGATGGGCGCGGCGATCGCGATGATCGTCGAGTACATGAGGCTCGTCGTGACCGTGATGCCCTGCTTGACGAGCAGCGTGGGCACCCAGTTGGCGAAACCGTAGAAGCCGACCGTCTGGAACACGTTGAAGATGATCATCATGACCGCACGCTTGCCGTAGGGCGGCTTCCACATGTCGCGAAACGAGCCGCGCATCGGCACCGGCTCGGGCGCCGCGGGCAGCGGCAGCGGCCGGCCGTATTCCTTTTCGACCTTCGCTTCCAGCGCGGTCATGACGCGGTCGGCCTCCTCGAACCGCCCCTTCTGCGCGAGCCAGCGCGGGCTCTCCGGCAGATGCCGCCGGATCCACCACACGAAGAGCGCGCCATGCGCGCCGATCACGACCACCCAGCGCCAGCCGTCGATGCCGAACGGTGCACGCGGAACGAGCAGGTACGACAGGAACGCGACGACCGGCACCGCCATGAAGCCAACCGCCTGCTCGCACGCGAACGCGCGGCCGCGAATGTGCTTGGGCACGAGCTCGGAGATGTAGGTGCCGATCGTCACGAGCTCCACGCCGATCCCGAGCCCCGCCATGAAGCGCCAGAAATTCAGGCCGGTGGCCGTCTCCTGGAACGCCATGATCAGGTTCGCGGCCGTGTACCAGAGCAGCGAGTACGTGAAGATCGCGCGCCGGCCGAAGCGGTCGGCGAGAAAGCCGCACGCGATCGTGCCGATGAAGAGCCCCGAGAAGAGCGACGCGATGAAGCTCGCGACGCCCGTCATGCCGAAGAAGCCTGCGGTCGTCGACGTGAGGATGCCGCTCTTCACCAGTCCCGGCGCGACGTAGCCGGAGTACAGCAGATCGTATAGCTCGAAGAAGAAGCCGAGGCTCAGCAGCACGACGAGCTTCCACATGGAGCGCGTCGCGGGCAGGCGGTCGAGCCGGGCCGAGATGACGCCGGCGCTGTGCGCGTCGGATTGAGAGCCGGAGTTTGCGCTCACGGGGGCGCTCATCGCGCGAGGGGTTGTCATCGATTCGTCTCCTGATGAGGCCGGTCTTGCGCCGGCTGCGCCTGCTCTATGGATCAGGCGGCGTCGCCGGCACTCGAAGTCCGGCGCATTTTAACTGCGCAGGTACCTAACCCGCCCGCATCAACGCATCGAACGTGACGATCCTTCCTGCAAACGCGCTCGCCGCAACCGTGTACGGGCTCGCGAGCCACACGCTGCCGGGCCCCGAACGGCCTGGGAAATTGCGGTTGATCGCGCTGATCGTGACATCGCCGGCTGACGTCGACTGGCCCGGTCCGCAGTTCGCGCACGAGCCGCAGCCCGGCATGACGAGCGTGACGCCCGCGGCCTCGAAGGTCGGCAGATAGCCCTGCTCCTCGCAGTAGCGGCGCACGTCCATCGTGCCGAATTGCAGGAAGAGCCGCGTGCCGCTCGCGACCTTCATGCCGCGCTCGACGCCCCAGCGCAGCACTTCGTGGTAGTAGTCGAAGTCCTCGCGCTTGCCCGCCGTGCACGAGCCGCCATAGGCGATGTTCACCGCGACGCCCTGCGCAAGCTTCGACGCCGCCACGCCATTGCCCGGGTCGCCGGGACGCGCGAGCATCGGCTCGATTTCGCCCGCGTCGATGCGGATCACCTGAGCGTAGGCCGCACCGGTGTCGCTCTTCATCCACCGTTCGATGGCGAAATCCACGTCGCGGCGCTCCTTCAGGAACGCGACCGTCTTTTCGTCAGGTTCGACAATGCCCGTGAAGCCGCCCAGTTCCGCGACCATGTTCGTGAGCGTCGCGCGCTCGTCGATCGACATCGCGCGCACCGCGGCTCCTGCGTACTCGAACACGAGCCCGATCGCGCCGCCCGAACGGATCGAGTCGGTGGCGAGCAGATGGAGCACGACGTCCTTCGCGGTCACGCCGGGCCGCAGCGCGCCGTCCACTTCGACGCGCAGCGTCTGCGGCACCTTGCAGCGCACGTAGCCCGTGACCCAGCTGTTCGCGATCTCGGTCGCGCCCGCGCCGAACGCGAGACAGCCGAGCGAGCCCGAATGCGGCGTGTGCGAGTCGGTGCCCGCGACGATCTGGCCCGGCAGCGCGTAACGCTCGGCCATCACCGCATGGCAGATGCCGTCGGAGCCGGGCACGCCGCCCGGCAGCGCGCCGTGCGAGCGCACCGGATAGCGCTGCGCGAACGTCTCGTGACCGCGCATCAGGTTCGCGACGCCCGGCAGCAGGCCGCCCTGCACGTGCGGCACGCTCTGCGGCGCGAGGATCAGGTGATCCTGAAACGCGATAATGTGATCCGGCTCGTGCAGCGTCGCGGGCTGGCCGAACGCACGGTGCATCAGGTGCGCGCACATGCCGGTGAAATAGTCGTGGGAGAAGCGCCAGTCGGCGGCGACGAACACGCCGTCGCCACGCTCGGCCCGCCCGGTGCCCGGATGCAGATGGCGCTCGATGATCTTCTCGACGAGCGTCTTCGGCCCGCCGCCGTTCGCGTGTGCGCCCGCATCCGAGCCAGGCGCGCGCGGCGCGGGCCAGTCGGCGAATTTGCTGTAGGCGAGCAGGCCGCCGCTGCGGATGATCTGCTGCGTGAGCGCGTCGCGGCCCGCGAGGAACGCGTCGATCGGCACGGCCTCGCCCGCCAGGATGCGTTCGAGCACGGAAAAATCGGTGGTCGTCAGAATGCCGATGTTGTCGCAATTCTGCTGATAGATGCGCTCGAAGCTCTCCGCGACGATCAGGCGAATGCCCGCCGACAGCTCCGCGAGCGGGCTCGATTCGCGCGACGACCCCTTGCCGTAGCGCTTGCCCGCGACCGTGATCTGAAAACCGCCGTTCTTCACGTCGAAGTCACCGATCGGCTTCTCGCCGCCCGCCTCGAAGCCGACGTACGGATACTGGCCGAGACGCTCGTCGTAGGTGAGCATGACGGTGACGGGCGTGATTTCGTCGGTCGAGATGTTGTCGCGCAACGGGCCGGCGGCGGCGAGCGTCATCGGCTGGCCTGAAAGCTGCGCGCGCACGACGGCGGGGTCCTGCGAAAGATAGAGCGCGCGGCCGCTCAGGCGAATCAGGTCTTCCATGGCGTCTCCTTGCTACGCGCCACTATAAGACCGGCGTCGCGCGCGGCGAAGCATCGAGTCGGCAACGCTCACGTCTCGATTTGCGAAGGCTCGGCCCGCGGGGCCACCCGGGCGCCCCGGACGCCCGCGCCCCGGATGCGCGCCGTCAACCCCTGACGTGCGCGCTCACCCGCTTTGCTGCGAAAGAAACCTGACGAGCGCCGCCGCGCTCGCGCTCAGCTGCTCGCGGTGCTTGTAGACGATCACGAGCTGCCGCACGGCCCACGCGTCGGAAAGCGGCACGATCGCGATATCGAGCGTGCCGAGATAGAGCTGCGCCGTCTGCTCGGGCACGACCGCGACGCCGAGCCCCGCGTGCACCATGCGGCACAGCGCATCGAGGCTGCTCACGCGAATCTTCACGTCGAGCCGCGCGCCCGCGCGCGCCGCTTCCACCGCGAGTTGCCGGGTGAGCGCGCTCTCGTCGTGCAGGCCGACGAAGCGTTCGCCGAGCAGGTCCGCGAACGCAACCCGCGACGCCGCCGCGTAACGGTGGGCACGCGGGTGGAGGCGCGGCACGGCGAGCGCGAGCCGGTCCGTGCGATACGGCACGTGCTCCACTTCCGCCGCGCCGAGCCCCGTCGCGTTGCAGATGCCGAGATCGGCGCCGCGTTCGTCGACGAGCCGCAGCACGTCGGCTGTGTGGCGCTCTTCCAGGTCGATGTGCACGTTCGGAAACACGCGCTCGAACGCGGCGACGTCCTCCGGCAGGAACTGCACGATCGACGACAGGTTCGCCACCACCCGCACGCTGCCCTTCGCGCCCGACAGAAACAGCGACAGCTCGGCGCTCATCGCTTCGATGTCGGCGATGATCATCTGCGCGTAGCGCAGCACCGTCTCGCCGACGGGCGTCACCGCGATGCCGCGCGACTGCCGCTCGATCACCGGCAGGCCGATCAGCGTTTCGATTTCCGCGATGCGCCGGCTCACCGCCGACGGCGCGATGAACTCGCGCTCGGCCGCGCGCGCGATGTTCTTCTCCTGGCACACGACGACGAAAAGCCGCAGCGAGGTCAGATCGAGCTTCCTCAGCAGGTTTTCCATCGGGTCGATGCCCTCCTTACTTACAACGGCCCGACGCCGCGCGAGAGCAGCGCGACCGCGTGACGCGCGATCTGCTCGCTCGTCAGCCTGCGCTCGCCGTCGCTGCGGAACTTCCAGGTGGCGAGCGGCAGCACCGTCAGCCCGAACAGCGACACGAACACGAGCGAAGGCTCCAGATCCGGGTTCAGCTTGCCCTCCCGCTGCCACCTTTCGATGCGCTCGATCGTCGCCTTCTGGTGCGCATCGCCGAATCGCTCCGCGATCCGCTGCCTGAGCAGGCCGCCTTCGCTGATCACCTCGCGCACCCACAGCGCGGCGAACCACGGATGCTTGTCCACGGTCGCCACGAGCGCCTGCGCGAACGCCTTGAGCGCGTCGACGGGCTCCGGCTGCGATTCGGTGAACGCCCGGTCGAGCTCGGCGCGCAGCGGAATGAAACGTTCGTCGATGAGTACGTCGACCAGCTGGTCGCGGGTCTTGAAGTAATAGTGGACCATCGCCGGCGTGACGCCCGCCTCGCGCGCGATCGCGCCGAGCGTGGTCTCGACGATGCCTTGCCGCGCGAACAGACCGAGCGCGATGTCGAGCAGCTGCTCGCGAGCGTCGTTGCCGTGCGCGCCGCTCGGGCGCCCCGGGCGGCGCCCCGCCTTCTTCGGCACCGCGCTTGCGTGAGATTCCGTAACAACCTTTGCCATATGCGCAATTGACCGCATGAACGATGCGGTCTATATTAACTTTCGTGTTAATTAATTTCAATCGGGTTCCTGCATGGCATCTTTGCACCAATCCGCGGTGTCCGCGCAAACCGTCGAGCGGCCACCCGTGCGTTTGCTGTTCACGGCGCTGCTGCTCGTCATGCTGCTGGGCGCGCTCGACCAGACGATCGTCTCGACGGCGCTGCCGACGATCGTCGGCGAACTCGGCGGGCTCGAGAACCTGTCCTGGGTGGTGACCTCGTACCTGCTGACTTCGACGATCGTGGTGCCGCTCTACGGCAAGTTCGGCGACCTGTTCGGCCGCAAGATCGTGCTGCAGGCGTCGATCCTGATCTTCCTTGCGGGCTCGGTGCTGTGCGGCGTGGCGCAGAACATGACGCAACTGATCCTGCTGCGCGCGCTGCAGGGACTCGGCGGCGGCGGGCTGATGGTGATCACGATGGCGGCGATCGCCGATGTCATCCCGCCCGCCGAACGCGGCCGCTACCAGGGACTCTTCGGCGGCGTGTACGGCCTCGCGACCGTGGTCGGGCCGCTGCTCGGCGGGTTCATCGTCGAGCATCTGTCGTGGCGCTGGATTTTCTATATCAACGTGCCGCTCGGCGTGGTGGCGCTCGGCGTGATCGGAGCCGTATTCAAGCCGCACGCTCTGCACGTCAGGCACCAGATCGACTACATGGGCGCCGCTTTTCTCGCCGCCGCCCTCACCTGCATCATCCTGTTCACGAGCCAGGGTGGCACGCTGCTGCCGTGGAGCTCGCCGCAATTGTGGTGCACGCTGGCGCTCGGCCTGATCTCGCTTGCCGGGTTCGTCTATGAAGAGCGGCTCGCCGCCGAGCCGATCATGCCGCTCTCGCTCTTCAGGGAGCGCACCTTCGTGCTGAGCGGGCTGATCGGCTTCATCGTGGGATTTTCGCTGTTCGGCGCCGTCACGTTTCTTCCGCTCTACCTGCAGGTCGTGAAGGGTTCGACACCGTCCCAGGCCGGTCTGCAGATCACGCCGATGATGGCCGGCGTGCTGATTTCCTCAATTGCGAGCGGACGAATCATCAGCAGAATCGGCAAATACCGCCTTTTCCCGATTGCCGGCACAGCGCTCGTCGCTGCCGCCATGCTGCTGCTCTCGACCCTGCAACTCGACACGCCGCTCCACATGATGTACGGCTATATGGCGCTGCTCGGACTCGGGCTCGGCATGGTCATGCAAGTGCTCGTGCTCGCGGTGCAGAACGCGGTGGAGTTTCGCTTCGTGGGCGTGGCGACTTCGGGCGCGACGCTGTTCAGGTCGATCGGAGGATCGGTGGGCGTGGCGATGTTCGGCGCGATCTTCTCGAACGGCCTGCGCACGCGCCTCGAAGCCGCGATCCCGCCGGGCGTCGAATTGCCGCGGTCGCTCGGGCCGCAAGCCATCCAGCATCTGCCCGCCGCGCTCCACGACGGCTACCTGAATGCGTTCGCCGCCTCCATGCACACGGTTTATCTGGTGGCGGCAGGTGTGGTGATGATCGCGTTCGTGCTTGCGTGGTTCATGAAGGATCAGCCGCTGCGCCAGCATTGAGGCATGTCGCGGCAGCCACGAGCGCGCCGCTCGACGACGATGGCCGCCCCCAGCGGGTCCGCCGCCCGTTCGGGCTCAGCCTGCCGCGAGCACGAGATGCCCGGTTTCAGCTTCCGCCTGCCTCACGGTGATTTCGATGTCATAGCCGAGACGGGTCAGGCAGTCCATCAGCTTGCGCTCGGACAGATTGGCGAAATCGCCGCGCAGCAAGCCCGACACCTTCGGCTGCGCGATCCCCATGCGGCGAGCGGCCTGCTCCTGCGTGAGTCCGAGGCGCCGGATGGCCTTGGTGATTTCGAACACGAGGCCGGATTTGATCTTGAGCTTTTCGGCATCGGGAAGGCCCAGGTCGGCAAAGACATTGCCTGAACCGACTTCGATCTCGATGCCATCAATGACACGTTTTTCCATTTCGTAGCTCCTTCGCTAACGTTTCTGCCACTTTCAGCCGTGCGCGGACGATCTCGATGTCCTCCTTCGGCGTGGCGATACCGCATTTGCTCTTCTTCTGAAAGCAGTGCAGGACAAACACGGCTTCGCGAAACCTGACCGTATAGACGGCGCGATAAGTGCCGGACGCATCGTCTTCCAGTATTTCCAGCACGCCGGCGCCGCCGAAGCCGCGAAGCACTTTTGCCGCGTCGTGGTGGCTGCCCCGTTGTGCGACATCCAGCGCGTGACCGAAAAACTGACGCACCTCGGCCGGAAGCGCGCACAGATCCTTTTTGCTGCTGCCGACCCAGATGAGCGGCTTTTCGTCTGACTGCATGCATTTATACTCTAAATGGTATAAGAACGCAAGCCGATTTTTGCGGCCGCGGCGATCGACCCGGATGAGCGCCCCGGATGCATAGAGCCCGGGAGGCAGGCGCACTGGGTCTGTCCGAGCATCGCCCGGCGGTGAGGCGCGGGCAATTCAGCCAAATGGCATAGGGGAATGGCACAGGAAATGGCGCGTGGCCCCAAGAGGCGGGGCCGCCGGGCGAAAATTAGAATGCATCGCCCAATCGATGCGACGCTCACGCACCGTGCGAACTTCCGCCACGCTTGACTTACGGCGCGCGCCATCGGGACTTTCACTAGGTCCCGAAATATTTTGGCTTGGTAATCTGCTGCGGATTCTGAGAGGACACAATCCTCGGAATACTCAACCGTCTGGTGCGACACGCGCCGGACAAACCCGGAAACGAGACCTGTCCGGGATGTACCGACCACCTTCTGGAGTTACACAGTGAAAAAACTGCTCGCGGCACTGACGATGTCTTTCGTCGCCGTCACGTCGCTTACCGCCGTCACCGCTCACGCAAAGGACTATTCGACGATCCGCTTCGGCGTCGATGCAAGCTATCCCCCGTTTGAATCAAAGGGTTCCGACGGCAAGCTCGTCGGTTTCGACATCGATCTCGGCAACGAAATCTGCACGCGCCTCAAGGCGAAATGCGTGTGGGTCGAAAACGACTTCGACGGCATGATCCCGGCCCTGAAGGCGAAGAAGTTCGACGGCGTGCTCTCGTCGATGTCGATGACGCCGCAACGTGCAGAACAGATCGCGTTCTCGAGCAAGCTCTTCAACACGCCGACGCGCCTCGTCTCGAAGAAGGGCAGCAACATCCTGCCGACAGCCGAAAGCCTCGCCGGCAAGAACGTGGGCGTGGAACAGGGCACGATTCAGGAAACCTATGCCAAGACCTACTGGGCGCCGAAGGGTGTGACGGTCACGCCGTACCAGAACCAGGACCAGGTCTACGCCGACCTGATCTCGGGCCGTCTCGACGCCACGCTGCAGGACGCCGTGCAGGCCGAAATCGGCTTCCTCAAGACGCCGCGCGGCGCCGGCTTCGACTTCGCGGGCAAGGACATCGTCGACAAGAAGATCCTGGGCGAAGGCGCCGGCATCGGCCTGCGCAAGGAAGACACGGAGCTGAAGGCGAAGATCGACAAGGCGATCGCCGACATCATCAAGGACGGCACCTACAAGAAGATCGAGAAGAAGTACTTCGACTTCGACGTATACGGCGGCTGATCGCAGGCCGTAGCGCATGTAAGCGAAGGCCGCGAGAAACTGGCCTTCACGACGGGCTCCGCCAAAAAGCGGAGCCCGTTTTGCTTGCGGAGGCGCGCCGCGGCCGTTTTCGGCTAAGATCGAACGTCTGGAGCACAGGCGGCCGGCCCGAGACACCGGCCCATCCGCGCCCTACCCCTCTTCAAACCACCCAAAGCGCGACCCGAGGCATCGGTCGCGCGCCCGAAGACCATGCAGACCAAAACGCACAACCTGATTTCGCCGACGCTCGGCACTTCCCGCAGCATCACGAGTTTCCATTACGGTCCAGGCGGCGCCCAGAAAATCTACATCCAGTCCTCGCTGCATGCGGACGAGCTGCCCGGCATGCTCGTCGCGTGGCGGCTGCGGCGCCATCTCGCCGCATTCGAGGCGGCGGGCAAGCTGCGCGGCGAAGTGGTCATCGTGCCGGTTCCCAACCCGATCGGGCTGAACCAGATGCTGCACGGCCAGTTGCTCGGCCGCTTCGAGATGATGAGCGGCCACAATTTCAACCGCAATTTCCACGACCTCGCCGCGCTCGTCACGCCGCGCATCGACGGGCGCCTGTCGGACGACATCGAAGCGAACAAGCGCGCCGTGCGCGCCGCGATGCGCGAGGCGCTCGATGAACAGACGCCGCACACCGAGCTCGAATCGCAGCGCCTCGCGCTGCAAAAGCTCTCCTACGACGCCGACGTCGTGCTCGACCTGCATTGCGACCTCGACGCAGCGCTGCATCTGTACACCAACCCGGAGATCTGGGACGAAGTCGAGCCGCTCGCGCGCTATCTCGACTCGAAGGCGTCGCTGCTCGCGCTGAACTCGGTCGGCAATCCGTTCGACGAGATTCACAGCTTCTGCTGGTCGGATTTGCGGGCGCGCTTCGGCGAGCGCCATCCGATTCCGAACGGCGGCATCTCCGTGACTGTCGAGCTGCGCAGCCAGCACGACGTGTCGTACGAGTTCGCCGAGGCCGATGCTCAGGGCATCGTCAACTATCTGATCCACCGCGGCGTGATCGACGCGCCCGCCGCGCCCCTGCCGCCGCTCGCGCATCCGGCCACGCCGCTTGCGGGCGCCGAGCCGATCGTCGCGCCCGTGTCCGGCGTGCTCGTGTTCCGCGCGAAGGTCGGCGCGTTCATCGAGGCGGGCGAGCCGATCGTCGACGTTGTCGATCCGCTCACCGATACCGTCACCACGCTCAAATGCACGACGTCCGGCGTGATGTACGCGCGGCATATCACGCGTTTCGCGACTGCCGGCCTCGAGGTGGCGCGCATTGCCGGGGCGAAGGCGTTCCGCACGGGATCGCTGCTCTCGGCCTGAAGCGCGATTCACAGCGCGCCGGCAAACGCCGGCGCGGCTTCCCCTAGAACGGAATCAGGCTGCATTGCGCGGCGACGACGCGCCAGCCGTCGGCCGCTTCGCACCACGTGCGCGTATAGCGCAGGCTCCCCGCGAACGGCGCGCCGCCAAACGACCCGCGCAGCGCAACGCGCGTCACCGTGACCGCGCACCGCTCGTACACGCGAACCGACTGCTCCTCCACATCCAGTTGCTCGATGCGCTGCACGCCGTAGCGGTGCGCGTTCAGGTCGTCCGCCTTGCTCCACACCTTGCCGGTTGCATCGACGAAGCTCAGGTCGTCGGCAAGCAGCGCGTCGAGCGCGTCGACATCCGACGCCAGCATCGCTTTCTGCAGACGCGTTTCAAGTTCACGAATTCCGTTCTCGTCCATGGCCACGCTCGCGATGGTTAAAGCGCGAGCATAACGCGAAGCCCCACAGCGCAGGCAGTGCGTCACGCCCTTGCACCGCGTGCGGCGGCGCGCCCGTTCACCTGCGACGTTGTGTACCGGTTCGTTAAAACGTGGACGCAAGCCGCAGCGCGCGATCTCCGTGTTTGGCCGGCCGCGCCAAATTGTCAATAGTCGCGTGGATTGTAGCGGGCGCGACACATCGCAAGCCACGAGAAAGTATTGTCATATTCCTTTCTTGAGCGTTCGCTACATTCCGCCCGTCGCCGCTACGGGACGCGAGAACCCGATGCGCCGCAGACGACTTCAACCACACCGCGAACCATCGCAACGGAGAAAGTTTTGAACAAGAAACTGCTGGCAACGGCCGCAGCCGCAGCCTTTGCCGCTTTTGCATCGACCGCACACGCACAAAGCAGCGTGACGCTCTACGGGATTATCGATGCCGGTATCAGCTATGTGAACAACAGCGCGACGCGCACGGGCAGCGACCACCTCTTCAAGTACGACGACGGCGTCGCACAAGGCAGCCGCTGGGGCCTGCGCGGTTCCGAAGACCTGGGCGGCGGCATGAAGGCGATCTTCGTGTTGGAGAACGGCTTCAACAGCGGCAACGGCACGCTCGGCCAGGGCGGCGCGCTGTTTGGCCGTCAGGCATACGTGGGCATTTCGAAGAACGACGCAGGCGCGCTGACGTTCGGCCGCCAGTACTCGTTCTCGACCGACTACCTCGGCGCCAACTACTCGATCGGCGGCCAGACCGTCGCGGGCAACTACGCGTATCACATCAACGACGTCGACCAGCTGACGTCGAGCCGCATCAACAACGCGGTCAAGTTCAGCAGCGCGAGCTTCTACGGCATCACGTTCGGCGGCATGTACGGCTTCTCGAACCAGGCCGGCGCGTTCGCAGGTTCGCCGACCACCACGACGGGCGGCGTCACGACGCAAGGTTCGTCGCGCGCGTACAGCTTCGGCTTGAACTACCGGATGAGCGCATTCGGCATCGGCGCGGCTTACACCGACATCCGCTTCCCCGGTTCGGCTACGCCCGCATTCAGCACGAACATGGCGAACGTTTCGACGGGCGGCAACAAGGACCTGCGCACGTTCGGCATCGGCGCGAACTACACGTTCGGCGGCGCAACGGTATTCGGCCTGTACACGAACACGCGCTTCGAGTCGACCACCGGCGCGACGTCGAAGCTCAACGCGTATGAACTCGGCGGCAAGTACGCGTTCACCCCGGCACTCACGGGCGGCCTCGGCTACACGTACATGAAGCTCACGGACGCGGCCGAAGGCAAGTGGCACCAGGTGGATGCGAGCGTGGACTACGCGCTCAGCAAGCGCACCGACGTGTACCTGCTCGGCATCTATCAGCACGCTTCGGGTTCCAACAACGGCGTCGACGTTCAGGCGCAGATCGGTTCGAGCACGAGCTACTTCGGCACCTCGGGAGTCGGTTCGAACAACCAGGTTGCCGTGCGCGTCGGCATGCGTCACAGGTTCTAAGGCAGCATCTGCAGGGCGGACCTGCGGCGATCGTTGTGATCGTTCAGCTTCAGCAGGTCCCCAAAAGAAAACAGCGGCCGAGGCCGCTGTTTTCTCATCCGTCACATGCCGACGTCATTCCGCCGTTTCGAGCGTCGGGTAGTCGATGTAGCCTTCGGGACCTGGCGCGTAGAACGTCGACGCATCCGGCTCGTTCAGCGGCGCATCCACTTCGAAGCGACGCACGAGATCCGGGTTCGCGATGAACGTCTTGCCCCAGGCCACCGCATCCGCGTCGCCACGATCGAGCAGCGCCTGCGCGCTTTCCTTCGTGAACTGCTCGTTGGCGATATACACGCCGCCGAACGCCTTCTTCAGTTGCGGCCCGAGGCTGTCCTCGCTCACGTGCTCGCGCGCGGCGATGAACGCGATCTTGCGCTTGCCCAACTCGCGCGCCACGTAGCCGAAAGTGGCTGCAGGATCGCTGTCGCCCATGGTGTGCGAGTCGCCGCGCGGCGCAAGGTGCACGCCCACATGATCCGCGCCCCACACGTCGATACAGGCATCGGTCACTTCGAGCAGCAGACGTGCGCGGTTTTCGATCGACCCGCCGTAGATGTCGGTACGCCTGTTCGTGCTGTCCTGCAGGAACTGGTCGAGCAGATAGCCGTTCGCGCCGTGCACTTCGACGCCGTCGAAGCCCGCCCGCTTCGCATTCTCCGCACCCTTGCGATAGGCCGCGACGATGCCGGGGATCTCGTCGGTATCGAGCGCGCGCGGCGTCACGTACTCGCGCTTCGGACGCACGAGGCTCACATGGCCGCCCGCGGCGATGGCGCTCGGCGCGACCGGCAGTTCGCCGTCGAGAAAGATCGGATCCGACACGCGGCCGACGTGCCACAGCTGCAGAAAGATCTTGCCGCCCGCTTCGTGCACGGCATGCGTCACGAGCTTCCAGCCTTCGACTTGCTCATCCGACCAGATGCCGGGCGTATCGGCATAACCCAGACCCTGCGGCGTGACCGAGGTCGCCTCGCTGAGAATCAGGCCCGCCGATGCGCGGTCGGCGTAGTACCGGGCCATCAGCGCATTCGGCACGCGCTCGGTGCCCGCGCGCTGACGCGTGAGCGGAGCCATGATGATGCGGTTGGGAAGCGTAAGCGCGCCTACCTGAAGCGGGTCGAAAAGATTTGGCATGAAAAGTGATCCTAAATGAATACAAAGGAACCGGAGGGTTGCTTCGACCGGCATAGCCAGCCGGGGAATCGCGGGAACCTCAGAGACCCTTGTTGATTTGATCGAGGAACGCCTGAATCACGGCCTCGTCGCGTTTAAAAAAGACCCACTGACCGATCCGCTTCGAGCTCACCAGCCCCGCCTTGTGCAAGGTGGCAAGATGCGCCGAAACGGTAGACTGGGACATTCCGCAGCGCTGGTCGATCTGACCCGCGCAGACGCCACTCGCGAGCGGGAATTCCTGCTCGGGGAAATACAGCTCCGGCTCCTTCAGCCACGCGAGAATCTCGCGTCGAACCGGATTAGCCAGAGCTTTGTGAATTGCGTCGATGTCCATGTAAAGTGCCAATGGGACCCTTGAATCGTACTGGTGCGAAGTATATATCGCTTAATTGCGATATTCAAGACTTTGGGACATGCAATCTTGGAATATGCATATGACTCGAACGCGCACGCCAGTCCTGGCGCGCGCGCCGGTGTGATGCCGCGCTCAGTCGGCTTCGAGGACGGACAGGATATTGCCCGCCGGGTCCCTGAACCATGCGATCACCGGGCCGCCGCTTGCGCGGCAGACGCCTTTCGCGTCGGTTTTCAGGTCGGGCTCGTCGTAATGTTCGAAGCGCACGCCGCGTTTCGCGAGTGCATCCACGGCGTCGTCGACGCTTTCCACCGGGAAATTCAGCACCGTGAACGTCGCCGCCGTGTGGTGCTGCTTCGGGTAAAGCAGCACCTCGTTGCCGCCCGCGAGATGCAGCGTGAGCAGCCCGTTCGACTCCGATACCTCAAGGCCGAGCGTATCGCGATAGAAGGCCAGCGCCTCCGGGATGTCGCTAACGGAATAGCCGCTGAACGCGCGGCTCGATTTGAGAAGGTCTTGCATCGTCTCTCTCCTTTGGGGTTTTCTGGCCGCCGCTCATCGTCGGCGCGCACGACTCCTTCACGAACCGCATCGAATTGCGCAGACGAAAGGGCATCCGCGAGCGACAGCGCCATGCCGAAAGCGTCGCGCGCTTCGTCGATGCGCCCCCGATTGTTCGAGCGCGGCCCTGAACGCGTCGCGGAGCCCCTGCTCGGTGCGATAGACGGCATCCACTGTGCCACGCGCATTCGCTTCGGATACTCCGGCATCTGCGGCAATCCACCGCCTCTCGCCTCTCGCCCGCATGGAGCGTTCCCGCGTGCGGCAATCGGCGAAATGTGAAAGCGGCGCCGCGTCTGGTAACCTGCGCGCTTCATCAAGCCGTCATTGTCCGATGTCAACGCAAACCGAACCACCATTCAACGAACGAGGCGTCACCCTTTCCCGCGCGGGCCTGAGCGCCGCGGGCCAGATGTTTCCGCTGCGCGACCTGCGCGCAGCCCGGGTCGTGATGATGCCGCGCTCGAAGCCGCTGCCGATCGTGATCAGCCTGATCGGGCTCGCGGCGCTCGCGGCGGGCATCGTCACCGGATCGGGGCCCGCGCTCGTGCTCGGCGTGATGATCGTGGTCGTCGGATATCTGGCATGGATCACGCAGGACGTCGTGTATCAACTGATGGTTACGACGCCCGCCGGCGAGCGCGAAGTGCTGATCACGAAAGACCAGGAGTTCGCTGACCGCGTCGCCGCGCTGGTGCTCGACGCCATCGAAAGGCACACGCGCGGCACCGCGGCCGCCGGCTGAGGCGCAATTAACACGTTGTTTACATGAGGGGCGGCGAGTTTTGCTCGCCGTTTAGACGCGGGTGGATAGAGTGAATCTGTTCTGACCACCAGCCGTCTAGCGACGGCTCGATTCGATGTACCACACACGCGAAGTAACCAGTCAGCCCGCCGCCGCAGTTGCGGCGGCAGCCTCCTGCCAGCCGGTGCGCGTTGCGCGCAGGTCGCGCAGCATCCAGACGGTCGTGACGCTCGACCTCACCGTGCCGGGCCTCAATTCGAACGGCCCGCGCCGCGAACTCCAGGATGCGCTCGGCGAAGCCGTGCGCGTCTACGTCGTATCAACCGACCGCCGCCACGATTGCATCACGCTGCACGTGGAAGTCGCGGGCCAGACCCTCGACACCGTGATCGGCGCACTCGCCGCCAATCTGACGCAAGCCACCCTCGGCCGCGCGAAAACCATCTCCGTGCGGCGCTAGACCCGCACGCTCGCGGGTTCATCCGAGCGAGAGCGGCTCCACATGCCAGATGTCGCGCGCATACTCGGCGATCGTGCGGTCCGACGAAAAGATGCCCATGCCCGCGACATTCTCGATCGCGCTCCTCGTCCACGCGTCCTTGTCGCGGAACTTCGCGTCGACTTCGGTCTGCGCACGGTCGAAGCTATCGAAGTCCGCGAGCACCATGTAGTGGTCGCCCCAGTCCACGAGCGTGTGGAAGATGTCGTAGAAGCGATGCGGCTCGTCCGGTGAAAAATGGCCGAGCCGGATCTGGTCGAGCGCCAGTTTCAGCTCCGGATTGTGCTCGTAGATATGCCGCGGACGGTACCCCGCCGCGCGCAGCGACTCGATCTCGTCCGTCGAGTGGCCGAACACGAACATGTTCTCGCGCCCGACCGCGTCGCAGATCTCGATGTTCGCGCCGTCCAGCGTGCCGATGGTGAGCGCCCCGTTCAGCGCGAGCTTCATGTTGCCGGTGCCCGATGCCTCGGTGCCTGCCATCGAGATCTGCTCCGACAGGTCGGCGGCCGGGATGATCAGTTCGGCCACGCTCACGCCGTAGTTCGGAATGAATCCCACCTTCAGCCGGTCGCCGATGAGCGGATCGGCGTTGACCTTCTTCGCCACGTCGTTGATGAGCTTGATGATGTTCTTCGCCATCTTGTAGGCGGACGCCGCCTTGCCCGCGAACATCACGACGCGCGGCGTCCAGTCGAGCTCCGGCTCCTCGCGGATGCGGTTGTAGCGCACGATCACGTGCAGGATGTTGAGCAGTTGCCGCTTGTATTCGTGGATGCGCTTCACCTGCAGGTCGAAGAGCGCGTGCGGATCGATGATCGCGCCCGCCTCGCGCTTCGCACGCTCGACGAGCGTCAGCTTGCTCGCGAACTTGGCATCGTGAAACGCCTGGCGGAATTCGGGATCGTCGCGCCATTCGCGCAGGCGTCCGAGTTCGAACAGATCGGTGCGCCAGCGCGGCCCGAGCCGCGCGTCGATCAGGGACGACAGCGACGGGCTCGCCTGCGCGAGCCAGCGGCGCGGCGTAATGCCGTTCGTCACGTTCGTGAAGCGCTCGGGATACATGCGCGCGAAATCGGAGAAGATGTTCTGCGTCATCAACTGCGAGTGCAGCTTCGACACGCCGTTCACCTTGTGGCTCGCGACGATCGCGAGATGCGCCATGCGCACGCGGCGCTGGCCGTATTCGTCGACGAGCGAGATGCGCCGGATCAAATCGACGTCGCGGCCGAACTTCTCGGTGACCTGCTTGAGGAACTGCGCGTTGATGTCGAAGATGATTTCCAGATGGCGCGGCAAAAGGCGCGCGAGCATCTCGACATCCCACGTCTCGAGCGCTTCGGGCATCAGCGTGTGGTTCGTGTACGAGAACATCTGCTGCACGAGCTTCCACGCCTTGTCCCACGGCACGTGGTGCGTATCGACGAGCAGCCGCATCAGCTCGGGAATCGCGAGCACCGGGTGCGTGTCGTTCAGATGCACCGCGACCTTCTCCGCGAGCCGCCCGAAGTGCGAATGCGTGCGCTGATAGCGCCGGATCAAATCCTGCATCGTCGCCGAGACGAAGAAGTATTCCTGCCGCAGACGCAGCTCGCGGCCGGCCTGCGTGGAATCGTCGGGATAGAGCAGGCGCGACACGTGCTCCGACGTGTTCTTCGCCTCCACCGCGCGGCGGTAGTCGCCCTGATTGAACGCCGACAGGTCGAATTCATCGGTCGCGCGCGCGGACCACAGGCGCAGCGTGTTCGTCGCGGTGGTCGCGAAACCGGGGATCACGGTGTCGTAGGCCATCGCGTTCACGTGCTCGGTCTCGATCCACTCGGTGCGGTCGTCGTACTGCACGGTGCGCCCGCCGAAATGAACGAGATAGACCACTTCGGGACGCGGGAACTCCCACGGATTTCCCGCGCGCAGCCAGTAGTCAGGCGTCTCGACCTGATTTCCGTCGACGATCGTCTGCCGGAACATGCCGTATTCATAGCGGATGCCGTAGCCGAAGCCCGGAATGCCGACCGTCGCCATCGAGTCGAGAAAGCACGCCGCGAGCCGCCCGAGGCCGCCGTTGCCGAGCGCGGCGTCGGGCTCGAGATTCTCGAGCGTGTTGATGTCGACGCCGAGACCCGCGAGCGCATCACGCACTTCGTCGTAGATGCCGAGCGCGAGCAGCGCGTTCGTGAAAGTCCTGCCGATCAGGAACTCCATCGACAGGTAGTAGACGCGCTTCACGTCCTGTTCGTATTGCTGACGCGTCGTGCGCATCCAGCGCGCGACGAGCCGGTCGCGCACCGCGAGTTCCGCCGCATGCAGCCAGTCGCGCGGCTGCGCGGTTACCGAATCCTTGCCCACGCCGTACATCAGGCGGTTCGAAATGGAGCGCCGTAGCGCATCGACAGTACTGTTGAGCTGGTCGAATTCCAGGTCGACGGATGTCATCGAAGCCTCCGGGTTTTACAACTCGTGTTGCCGCTCATGCACCTGGACCGGGCGCGCACCGCTGTCAGGCATGTAAGCGGAGCGGCAGCGCGCGGCCCTCGTCGCATGGATGAAGGTGCAGATTACGCTAGTTTTATTTTTTTTGGTATGACCGGCGGGTTGACGATTTGTGACATTTTCTGCGCCCGCATCTGCCGTTCCTGCAACAAATCCGGGTAAATCGGTCAAACGGTGCCGATATGATTCGTGATCCTCAGCTTATCCCAAAAAGCGGCTCTTCATGATGATCCCGGCTTGTGTTCGCAGATACCGCGGCGCGGCGCACTGGCGCCGCCATGCAATGGCGATGTCGACAGCGATGTCGCTCGGCACGCTCGCGTGCCTTGGCCAGTCCACCGCCGCGCACGCCGAGAGTGCGGAGCGGCCGGCGTTTCACGTTGTCGGCGGCAATCTGCAGAAGCGCGCCAATGGAGTGCTGGCGCTGATGGGCTATTCCGCCGTGCCGGATCTGTCCGCGAGCTCGCTCAGCATCCGCAACGGCACGACCGACAACCCGTCCCTTTCGATGACCCAGTTCGGCGGCGGCTTCACGATCAGCAAGAGCATGCCGCTCTACCTGGAAGGCGCGATCGGCGGCAGCCGCTACGATCCGACCTTCGTGGTTTCCGACGGCGCCGAACGCCGCCGGTTGCCGACGCGCTGGACCAACGTCTCCGCGACGGGCGGCATCGGCTGGGACTTTCCGCTCACGGCGGACAAGGAACTCGTGTTCCGGCCGATCTTCAATTTCTCGCTCGCGCAGGCGGTGAGCGACGCGCAGGCCGCGCAGTTCATCATCAACCGCCATGTGGAACGCGACGTCGACTTTCTCACCAACGGCTCGCTGAGCGCGTATGGACTCGGCGGCGCGGTGATGCTCGATTTCGAGCGCGTGCGCGAAGACTACGAAATCGATATCGAATGGCGCTACACGTATATCCGCCTGCAGAGCTTCGGGGGATCGTCGGCGGCGGCGAGGGGGAGTTCGGACGCACAGACGGCCAATCTCTACGCCCGCTGGCGCGCGCCGACGGGCGCCGTGGTCCTGCACAAGCCGCTGCGCTACGTGCTCGAACTGTCGCATTCCACGTATCTCGGCAGCCAGGCGGGCGTGCTCGGCTTCAATCACCTGACCTCCTTCGGCGCCGGGCTCGAACTCGACACCAGCGCCGTCACGAAGCTCTTTTCCCGGGTGCGTCTCGTCGGCCGCTATGCGTTCGGGCAGAACATCTCGGGCGCCTCGCTCGGGCTCGCGCTCAGCTTCTGAGCGCGCCGCGAACCCGTCACGCGCGGCGCCGCGGCACGCGCGCGGCGATCAGCAGCAGCGCCGCCAGCGAGACGGCGAGCAGGATCAGCGACAACGCCGACGCCGGCAGGTAATACCCGCGATTCACCTGCCCCACCACGACGATCGGCACCGTGGCGAATCCCGGCGGATAGACGGTCAGCGTCGCGCCGAGTTCGCCGAGCGAGAGCGCGAAGCCGAGCGCGAGGCTCGCGCGGATCGCGGGCACGAGCTGCGGCAGCACGACCCGCAGCAGCACCATGCGCGGTGGAGCGCCGAGGCTCGCGGCGGCCTCGCGCAGCACCGTCAGCTCCGGCCTCAGCGCGGCGGCCGCGCACCGGTAGCAGAACGGCAGCACCAGCGCGAGCTGCACGAGCACGACGATCGCGGCCGAACCGGAAATATCGAGCGGCTTCTTGTGGTACGCAATCAGCACCGACAATCCGAGCACCACGCTCGGCACGCCGTTGGGCATCATCGCGACCATGTCGACGAGCGCGCCCAGGCCGCGCCGGTCGCGGCCCTCCAGCGCGAGCGCGAGCCACACGCCCAGCACGGTGCCGAGCACCGCCACGCCGAAGCCGATTTCGAGGCTCGTCACGAGCGCGTCGAAGTCGCTCGAGCCGAAGCGCTCGAACCACCGCATGCTGAAACCGTCGGGGAGAATCGTGCCGGACCAGTGCGACGCGACGCTGGAGAGCGCCACCACGATCACCGGCAGCACGAAGAGCCAGAAGCACAGCAGCCCGGCGAACGCCGTGAACACCATCGGCAGGATCCTGCGCGGTTTCGCGGCCGCAGTGGACACCGGTGCGCTAGCGGCCATTGCGGCCTCCCGCGCGGCGGTTCACCCGGCGATAGAGCGCATAGAGCGACAGCGACATCGCGAGCATCACGACGGAGCCCGCGGCGGCCGTCGCGAGGTCGAGATCGACGGTGGCTGCGCTGTAGATCGCGATCGGCAGCGTGATCAGGTGCGCGCTGCCGAGCACGAGCAGGATGCCGAATTCGTTGAGCGTGAGGAGGAAACACAGGATCGTGCCCGCCGCGATGCCCGGCCACGCGAGCGGCAGCACCACCTTCAGCGCGACCATCCGGCCGTTCGCGCCGAGGCTCTGCGCGGCTTCGATGAGCCGCATGTCGAGCGTCGCGAACGAGGCGAGCGTCGGACGCACGACGAACGGCGCGTAGAAGACCACTTCCGCGAGAATCACGCCGCCGATGCCGAACAGGAAATCGAGCGGCGGCGCTTCGAGATTGAAGATCCGTTGCAGCCCGATGCTGACCGATCCTTGCGAGCCGTACAGGAAGATCAGCGTGAACGCGACCAGGAACGACGGAAACGCCACGAACAGTTCGAGAAAGCGCGTGAGAAGCTTCGTGCCGGGAAACGGCCTGAAGAACAGCATCGCGGCGAGCGCGACGCCGAGCAGTGACGCGATGCTCGCGCTCGCGAACAGGATGCCGAGCGTCGTGCCGATCACGCCGCGCGTCTCCGGGTTCTGGAAGAACGCGGTGTAGGCGTGCAGCGTGAAGCCGCCGTGCGCGTCCGTGACGCTCAACGAGACGAGCCGCACGAGCGGATACACGACGAGCGGCCCGAGCACCACGACCAGGATGAACAGCAACTGCCACTGCGCGCCGCGCTCGCGGCGCTTCGCCGCCGCGGCGTGCGCGGCGAACTGCGCTTCGAGGCGCGCGTCGTCGGCGCCGCGCGCCTTCAGGTCGTCAGGGACGAATAAGGACGACATCGTCTGCCTCGTAGCGAAGGGAAACGCGCGAGCCCTTCACGGGCATGCCGGAAGGGCCGCGCTGCATCGTGACGAGAACCGGTTCGTCGGGAATCGCGTCGAGCGTGACGGCAATCGAGAGCACCGCGCCGTACCACTCCACCGATGCGATCGTGCCGTGCAGCTGGCCTTCACCGAGCGGCACGAGCGCGAGCCGCTCGGGGCGCAGGCACGCGACGCGTTCGCGCTCGTCGTGCCGGGCGTCGCCGACCGGGAACACGACGCGCGGCGGCAACAGGTTCGCCGCGCCGAGATAGCGCGCGACGAAGCCGTCGGCGGGCGCGTCGTACAGCTCACGCGGCGTGCCCAGCTGCGCGATGCGGCCGTCGCGCATCAGGAGCGTGCGGTCGGACAGCACGAGCGCGTCGTCCTGGTCGTGCGTCACGCAGACGATCGTCAGGTTGGGCAGCCGCTCGTGCAGCGCCTTCAGCTCGGAGCGCACCGACGCTCGCAGGTTGGCGTCGAGCGCGGAAAGCGGTTCGTCGAGCAGCAGCACGTCCGGCTCGATCACGAGCGCGCGGGCGAGCGCCACACGCTGCTGCATGCCGCCCGACAGTTGCGCCGGCATCACATGGCCGGCGTCGCCGAGCTGCACGAGCTTGAGCGCGTCGGCGACGCGCCGCGCGATCTCGCCGGCCTTCATGCGCCGCGCGCGCAGGCCGAACGCGACGTTGTCGAAAACAGACAAGTGCGGAAAGAGCGCGTAGCTCTGGAA
>NZ_JFHC01000082.1 GCF_000698595.1 Caballeronia glathei
GTGAGCGCAGTGATTCAATGCGCGCTCAATGGTCATAAGATCCTCTTCCGTCCCTTCGACGCGACGGTTTTCGGAGAAAAGACGTTGTCCGGTGGCAACTTCCTCGATCGACATAGCGACCTCTACGTTAGCTGTTCTGTTCTTCTTTTTCGAACGAATCGCAAGCGTAAAACGTCACGTCGATGTTCACGGCCACCTTCACCAGCGCGCCATGACCTCAATGACCCACGCAGGCGGGTCAGCCTCTACGTTCCACGCCTTCGCCAGGCCGCGATCGAGTGCATAGCAGGCCATGGATGCGTCATAGGCTTCCGCCTCGACACGAGGTATGAACGCGGTTTACATCATCAGCCTGCCAAACTGCTTGAACCACTCGCTTGCTTCAGTCAATCATCACGTGTAGGTCGACACGCGACGCGACGGCACGAACGACCTTGTGCGTTCCGTGGCCCGCGTTCACCGTCGTTTCGGCCGATACGAGGCCTGCGACAAGCAGCGCGTCCACGTCGCGTTTCACGACGCTGCGATCGCGGTGCAGCGTGGGCGCGTACAAGGATCAAACTCGTTCGCGGCGAACGCACGGTTTGAGGGTTTTGACTTTGATCGACAGCGTCGTGGCATGAAGCTGGTAAAAGTCGCTGATGCCGGGGACGGTAATCCCGATCGGGATTCCGGAGCGGTCGCACAACGTCGCTGCCCCAAGCGCTCGTGACTGGCGGCCCGTCTCTGACTTGCGATTCAGTGTTTCCTCACTCGGCTCAACCGGTGCCTTGGGCAAAACACAATGCAAAAAATCCCCGCTAAATGCGGGGCTTGGTCGTGTAAAGTTGATGCGTTGGCGGATCACACGACACTCGAAGCTTCCTTGCACCTCGACGGGCTCCGCGTCCGCGACAATCCGCATACGTTTCCGCCCTTTTGATAGCTGTTATTGGCCGGCCGCCGGCGACTTTACGCTCGGCGTCGCCAACGTGTTGTTGCTCGTGGGAGCACTGGTGCCAGACGTCGAGCTGCTGTTCGTGCTATTCGGCAGCCCCGAGTTCGGCGACTTGGCGGTCATGCCGCTGTCCGAGTTTGTGGCACCCGGCGTGCCGTAGCCGCCCGTTGCACCGTTCGTCTGGTTCGCCGGGCTAGCTGTGCTGCCTGACGAACCGCTGCCGCTTGAGCCTCCGGCCGCCTGTGCATAGGCGCCGCCCGACAGAGTGAGTGCGGCGACGGCCGCGATTAATGTGCTGGTTGCCTTACTCATGATCCATTCCTCCTTGATCGGACTGGCATATAGACGCAGACGGTCGCCGTCTGCTCGACCACAAAGGGAGCAATCAGCGTGCCGCTTCATGCAGCCACCGTGCCACGGGGAGTTTCAGGAGATCGGGTGGCGAGTGCGCGGTGTCGGCGACCACGGATTATCGACAATCTGTACACTGTCCTCACCCAGCCGAATCCCAACCCTTTTCGTAATACGCGATCAGATCGGGCATCGGGTCGACGATCGCCATCACTTTGATGCCACTTTCGAGCGCATAGGCCGCGGCAATGGCGAACATCGTCAATACCGCTCGCGAGCAGCTCTATCGACAAGATAATTGGCTCATTGTTCAGGCAAATTGCCGCCTCGAAGCGGCAGGGCTTGGCTCTATCGGGCAGCCGACGGCCACTTCGTCGCGGTGGGATCACTCGCAGTTGCAGGTGCTGGCCGCCACGCCGCACGCGACGCTACGGCGCCGTGCGACCGGCTATCGGCGAATATGCCGTGTCGTGCCACGGCTTGCTCTTCCGGCGCCGACGTTAGAGCCGATGGAAGAACAAATGGCGCACGACCATCAATTTTTCGTGGCTTCGTGCGATGCAGGGATGGATTCTGGCGCGGGGTGCACAGGCTGACCGAGCTGGCCCGCTGCTAAAAGGACGCGCTGGCCGTGGCCGCGCACAACCGGGCGAGACTGTAGGCAGGATGGAATCAGTCGGCACTTCCCAGATGAACTGCCAGCCCACCTCGTTCGCCCAGCGTGCGAGTACCGTGCGCACGGTGCCATCGGCAAGATTCGGTTTCCATTCGGTGTTGACGGGCGGCGCGGGTGCGGGCGCAGACATCGTGGCGGAAGGTGCAGGCGCGCCGCCGGTTGGAGCGTTGACAGTGCCCGGCGTCTTCGGGGCAAACGATTGCTTGGCGGGCACGGCTAAACTGGAGGGTGCGGCCGTAGCGTCCGCATCCATGCGCATCGCCTAAGTGGCCTGTGGCGGCCGCGTCGGCGCCGTGACAAAGCGCGCGTGCAACTCCGAGGCGCACGGCGCGGAAACGGCTTCAACCTGCCGCGCGCCGTCCGGCGGCGAAGGAAGCGAAGCGGACGATTTCGTCGGCGCCGCACTGGTGATGTAATGCGCGGCGACGGCAACGGCGACATAGCGCGCGATCACGGTAACCAGCTTCAGATCGGCATCGAGGCGCTGCCAGTTGCGCCTTCGGCCTTTCCACCGAAGCGGATTGCGTTGCCGGGCGGTCTCGTAGAGCGCCGCGCGTCGATCCAGAATGTCGTGATCGAGGTTGGCATGACACTGCGCCGGCGTCACAAATCGGTTCGCGCTGTGACGATGTTCCCCCTTTGTACCAGCGCACCAATGCGTCCACCCAGGTGCGCGCGCGGCGAACAGGGTATCGAATCCCTTGAGCGAGTAAGCAGGCCGACTTGGACCGCGACTCGGAATAAGGGTTGTCGTTGCTCACGCCCGGGCGACTCAACGACGGCATGACACCCAGCGCCGGAAGGGTGGCCAGTGACTGAACCGCCGCCCCATATTGTCCGCCCGCGCGCCATCGTCACGCGCACGTCAGCCAGTTCCCGGGCCTGGGCTAGATGGAGCACCACCAAAAATAGCGCTGCGCCGAGCTCTTCGTTCGCGTCGACTTTCGATCACCTCGCCGAGGCCAGAAGCTGCTTAGATCTATGACCTTCACCGGAATATCGATTCACGGATGCGTGCGGACTGAACAACAGACATGTCGAGCGACATGCAGAAACCGCTCGGCGGCCCACCTTACCGACCGAGTGTAAAAAGGCCGAAGAACCGCACGATTTCCCTACTCGCTATCGGACCACGCTCGTCAGTGAATGTGCCAGCTGGATTTCCGCCGGACCATGCGTGACCAAGGCCGTGCACAAGCCAATGCTCGACAAAGGGCAAGCCATCGTGATCGTGAAATAAGCTGCGGGTGTAGGCGTAGCCGCCCTCAATCTTGTCGTGATGCGTCAATCCGGGCGGACGCGCGTTGCCGGAACCGTCAAAGAGTAGCTGGTTCATCGCGACGACCTGCCCGCTATTAGCGGGATGCACGGTGTCGTCCGCATCCCCGTGAAAGACGATCAGCGGTACCGTGCGCGACGGTCGGCGATTCGGTAATGCCTCGGGAAGGCGAACCGTTCCCATCCCGTCATTCATCGCGCACAGGGCGGAAAGCGGCTCGGCCGCCACGCCGTAAGCTACGCCCGAATGAACTGCTCCGGCTGCATAGAGGTCCGGATGCGTCACCGCCAGATTGACGGCCATTGCACCTCCTGCCGACATGCCCGCCACGTACACGCGCGAAGGGTCAACATTGTAGGCTGCCATGACCTCGCGCGTGAGGGCCGCGATCATTGCTGTTTCCCCTGATGCGCGCAGTTGATCATTGAGCCGAAACCAGTTCCAGCACCTGAGCGGGTTCGCGCTCTCCGTCTGCCGCGGGTACACGACGATGTAGCCTTCTGCTTCAGCGGTGGCGTTCATCTCCGTTCCGGCCGCGAAGTCTTCTGGATCCTGCTGCGCGCCATGAAGCATGACAATCATCGGAAGCGGCTGACCTGCGTATGCGCTGGGAACATAGACCTTGAAGTCGTATATTCCACCATCGTGGTCAAACTGACCGTTCATCCAATGAGGACCGCCGGATTCTCGGACAATCGGCTGCAGCGACGTTGCCGGCGCGCACATCGCTGCCCTCGACGCCTCGATCGGGCGCGAAAACGCTTCGTGGCTGTTTGGCGGCGTTTCGGCGCCTAGCGAGGCGCCTGAAACATCCGTCTCTGGCTGCATGAAGAAAAAAGCCGCGAGCCCTAATGGACCACGCATGAAAAACGACCAGAGTGCGTCATGGGTTGGAGCAAGTTGATCAAATTGACTCATGCGTTAGTCTCTGGTTTGCAAAGCATGAAAAAGCCCGCCTGCGGCGGGCTCGCGAAACGCAATGAAACGCGACGACGATGCGGCGACGGTTAGTTAGCGCTTCGAGCCGGCTTTCGCCGAACGGATCGCCCTTTCCGCGGTGTCCTGGGTGCCATCGGCAATGTCGGAAACTGTATTCGTCGCGGTCTGGGCAAGTTCTCCGCTCGCATCCAAGACCAGTCCGGCAGTTTCCGTCGCAGCCTGTGTCGAGCTCTCAGCGACGTTCGAGAGGAGCGCGGTCGAGTGCTCCGTTGTCGATTGACCTTGCTGTACCGCCGCTTCGAACATGCCCTTCATACCGATACCGTACTGCTCGTATTGGTTCCGTGCTTCGTTCAGGATATCGGCTTCGGTTGCACGTACGATCGAGAAAAAATGCCGACTGTATGCGGCGGCCTTTTCGGGAAGCTCAGCGAAAAGGGTCGATTGCCAACTCAGGAAGTCGCCCGGCTTCGCGCCTGCACCCGCGCTCGCGACCGATTTGCTTTCCTCCACGACCGTCTTGACAGTCTGTACGTTCAATTCGGCCAATTGCTGCAGGCCGCTAGCATAACGCTGGGTCACCTTCATGAGCGTATGCAAGTTCGCTGTCGCAAACGAGGAAACCTGTTGGGGAAAGAAAGGAAACATTGACCGCTCCTATAGTGATTTGGCTCCGCCTCGGTAATTCCGAGGCTTTAAGCATATATGCTGCATCGCAGCAACAAGTTCATCATACGGCAGTGCTAGCGTTCGTCAAGCTAATTTCTTATTTTGGTTTCCTTATTGACTGCTATCCGCATTCTTCCCTATACATCGATCGAAAAGTTTAAATCGGCGCGGTAGAACCTGAGCAGTCGTGGTCGACCCGCTCGTCAGCTCTAGCACTAATAGTGAACGGTGCGCTGCCGGCGATCCCCGGACTAGCGATCGGATCACGCACAGAGGGCAGCGCTAGGCGGGATGTTCAGCAAATGTTGATCCTGGCTGTGGACGGAGTACGAAGTAAGATTTCAGCTTCCGACTTTCGCCGTCTCTCTGGTGCAGATTTTGAGGCTTCGGGCACGACGCCTGCGCATTACAGGCAGCTTTGATGAATGGAGGAGTTTCAAATGGACACGGAAAAAGTACAAGGTGCAGTCGCGGATGCAGTCGGACAGGTCGGGAAGGCCGCCCGGGACGTGCTAGATGAAGCGTCAGTCAAAGTTTCCGGCAAATCCCGAGAGTTGCGTGAGAAGGCTCGACAGCTTTACGCGGACACCTCGATGCTGATGCGCGAGCGAACTGCCGACAGTCCATTTGCCGCGCTCGGTGTTGCTGCGCTTGCTGGATTTCTGATCGGGGTGATCTGGGGTGGCGCGAGAAACGACTCGACCGTCGCAAATGCGCCAAGTGGCTATCGTCGGCCTCGACGCCGCCGTTACTGAGCGCGCTCGTCTAAGGATTCTGGCGAAGGTGGGAGACGGGCAAAAGGAGCACGACGATGACGATCCAATCGAAGATCATGCAGTGGCGTAATGCCGGCCGCTTTTGTGCGGCGCGCATTTCTGATTATGGTGAACTGTTCCAGATCGAATTGGCGGAAACGAAGACCCGCGTGTTGAGCGAAGTGGTCGCGTTCGTCGCCTTGGCCGTTGGCGCCCTGTTCACCCTCTCATTTGTGTGTATAGCCGTCATCATCAGTGCGGCCGGCACCCCGTACTTCATCCAGGTCGCCTGGGGTGTTGCTGGCGCGTGGCTTTTCATAACCCTCATTGCCGGTCTCGTTTTGCGCTCACGGCGGCCGTCCGAGCCGTTTCAGACGTTGCGCAGAGAGCTCGAGCGCGACATCCATGCGATCAAGGAGGCAAGTCAATGAATCACGCCGATGCACAATCTCGTATGCTGTCTTCTGCTTGAAAAAAAAAAGAAGAATTCGTCATGAGACGGCTGCGGACTGTTTCCGCGGTCAGCCCTCGGGTGACAAGTGCAACCGCCAGCGCCGGGCCCTGGGCATTACGAACGCCGAATGCGGCGTTCGTCTCGGCACTTCTGGTTGGCTTGGTTGTCCTTGGGCCGCGACGCGCGCTTCAAACGGCACTGCAGGCGGGCCTCAGTACATGGACGACCAAACTCATCAATGCATTTGTCCATTCGACCACGCGATAAATGGCTGATCGACGACAGAACCAAACGTAGGGGACTCAAGCAGGCATTCATGCTTGCGCCCGTCTCAGTCCCTGGAGCATCGGCTCGAGGTTGGTGGGTGGAAGGACAGCGCACAGGATCCAGTTCCGTCGAGGAGCCAGATTTGTTCGGAAATCATCGTGCGGATATTTGTCGACTCGGCTTCCGGCGGCGCTACTGCGGGTTGCTCTCCCCTGCGACCACACCTTGTGTGAATTTGACGTCGGACATCTGTAATGCGAAGCCGAAAATCATTCGAGAAGGCATTGCACTCAATTCAACCAATTTCCCCCAAGGCCCACGCTTCCGGGAATACCGGAATTTACAAGCGTCTATTACAACATGTCGCAGGGCGAGGATGCTCGCGGGCCTTGGAATACCGGTGACGACTGGGTATTTGTTGAGGATCCCCGACCCGCGTTCGATGGCGGCGACGGTCTGGCCACGGTCGGCGTGACCTCGGCCGATGTGGAGGTCCTAAAGGCCATGGCAGCGCGTACCCCCTCAGATGCCAGTTCCGATCCGAAGACGGGCGTCGAGCTCGGTACTGGGCAGGGTGGATAACGCGACAGTAGGTTCCCGGAACTGGGCCGGGAATTCACGATGTGTCGCACCGCTTCGCCAGACATTCGACCTTCGGCGCGACTACTGTTTTCTTAAGCAGGACGCTGTCATCCCAGAGTACAGGCTCAATCCTCAGTTGGTCGGCGGGCAGCGCTCTGCTCCACGCGGATCTCTTGCTCAACCATCTCCTTCGCCTGCCGCCAATACTCGTCTGCGCAGCCCTCCAAGCTGCCGTCCTGCTGCCATAGTTCGTAGGCTCGTTCCCGAATCCGCTCTTCCATCGTCGGTTCTGTCAATTCGCCTCCCGTCCGGTGGGCAACTTCACTGAGGTGTTCGCCGCGTGACTGCACGCCCAGGACACCGCCGGCGTACATCGCGATTCCCGCGAGCACGAGGGCGCTGAGTGCATCGCGGTGTCGAAAGAGTGCGGGGTCGATGCACATCCCTGTAATCAGTGGAACTCCCGACGCGACAAGTGCCCCAGGCCGTCCGAAACGCATTGAAGCGACGCGCTGTGCAGCGGCCGACAGCAGTAAGTTGACGATAAACGGCAGCAGATATCGAAGAGAGGCCATCGGCAACGCCGCCTCCACACTAACCGGCCCCGGGCGTTTAGTCGTTTCCACGTCACAGTTGCATCAAGATGCCGTTGAATTTTCAGTGCCGCCTTGGCTCCGGCCGCGCAAAGCGCGATGGACACGTCCTGTAAGGACAGACTACCAGCCTTTTTGGGAAGCAAGGTACCCAACAGTCGAGCCGCTTCGCTTGCCTTGATGTGTCCCACCGGTAGGACGCTGCCGGCCCGCGGTAGCATTCGACGTGAACCGACTCCGGAGAATCCAGCACGACATTCCCGTGACCGTCCCTACTAGGCGACATCGCCCACCGTCCAATGCGCGGTCGCAAGACGCGCGACGCCAACGTCTTCTCTTGAATTGTCCAGAGTTCTGCACAAAATCCGGCGGTCTCTCCAGTAGACTCGGCGGGCCTACGGTTTGCTGAAAACCGATATCGCCGACCGGAGGCAAACGATGTCCGTTGTACATACAACGCGCCTCCTGATAGCAGACGACGATCCCGATCAACTGGCCGCTCTCGCGACGTTCTTCGGGCACCATAGGTTCGACATCCGGACGGCGTCGAATGCTGCCGAAGCTTTCATCATTTATTGTGGCTGGCTTCCTCATGTCGCCATATTCGACATTGAGATGCCAGGCGGAGGCGGTCGAGGTCTATCGCGCGCCATCCGCGAGTATGCGGCCCAGCCACAGCCCTTCCTGATTGCACTCAGCGGTCTCTCATCGCTCTCTGAGCCATCTCGCTCGCTCGACGCCGGGTTCGACCGACATTTCACCAAACCCGCACAGCTTCCTGTCCTATTGGCCGAAATCGCATTCAGGAAGGGCGGATGACCTTGGTCGCATCTCCGCCGTGCCTGCGATTTTCCCGTGACTCTGCAGCGTCGGGTGCGCGGTGAGGTTCAACCAACCGCGCTCGCTCCGCTGTTTTGGCCCCTATGAGGTAAAGTCTTGCTCAGAGTTCGCAATTCTCGCACAGGCCAGCGACCGTTCGACCCCTGCCCCCGCAGCCTGGTAGGACCCATTCCCGAATGTCGCACTGCAGAAATTCCTGGAATTCGTCATGGAAGATACCAACGACGCACCGAGTGACCTCACCTCCGGTTGGCTCGAGCTGTGGGCAGAGTCCACGGACGACTACTCGATCTTCGCACTCGCGCCGGACGGTCGAATTCTGACCTGGAATCGGGGTGGCGAACGGGTCCACGGTTATCGAAGTGAGGAGATAGTCGGTCAGCATTTCTCGGTGTTTTATCCTGAGGCCGACAGACACTCCGGCGCACCAGAAACAGCGCTTCGTTCAGCCGCGGAAAGCGGTCGGTATCTCGCGGAAGGTTGGCGCCTGCGAAAGGACGGCGGTTCGTTCTGGGCAAACGTCGTAATTACGGCCCTCCGCGACCGCAACGGTCGGCTGCTCGGTTTCGGTAAGGTAGTTCGCGACGTAAGCGACAAAAAAGCCGTACACGATGCCGCGTTGGAAAGCGAGCAACGGTTCCGCATACTGGTCCAGGGCGTCACCGACTACGCAATCTTTATGCTCTCCCCCGACGGATATGTGACGAACTGGAACGAAGGGGCCCGCCGCATCAAAGGCTATACAGAGAGGCAGATCGTCGGTTCGCACTTTTCCCGCTTCTACACCCCCGAGGATGCCGCCGCCGGCGTTCCCATGCGTGGGCTGGACATCGCCAAGCGAGAGGGACGGTTTGAAGCGGAGGGCTGGCGGGTCAGGCGCGATGGCACCAGGTTTTGGGCGCACGTCGTGATTGATGCGATACACAACGAGGGCGAGTTGATCGGCTTCGCGAAGGTTACGCGAGACGTCACGGAACGGCAGGAAGCAGCCGAATTGCTCGAGCAGACACGCACGGCGCTGTTTCAGTCGCAGAAAATGGAAGCACTCGGCAAGCTGACCGGCGGTGTGGCGCACGATTTCAACAACGTGCTACAGGTGCTGCGCGGCAATCTGGAGCTACTCGAGAGCCGGCACGGCCGCGATTTGTGGTCGCGTGACCGGCTGGGCAAGGCAATTGACGCGGTAGAGCGCGGGGCCAAGCTTGCTGCACATCTGCTGGCATTTGGACGCCAGCAGGCGCTGCAACCCATTGTCGTCAATCCGTCACGCCTGCTGCGCAACTTAGACGATCTTCTGCGCCGGGCGCTAGGCGAATCGGTCGAAATAGAAACGGTCGTGGCGGGCGGCCTCTGGAACACCATCGTCGACCCGCACCAGCTCGAGAATGTGATACTGAACCTTGCCATCAACGCGCGCGACGCGATGCCCGACGGCGGCAAGCTCACGCTCGAACTCGCGAATGCGATGCTCGACGACGGCTATGTGGCGCCGGTTCCGGATGTACCGGCGGGCCAGTACGTGATGCTGGCCGTAACGGATACAGGCACAGGTATGACGCGGGAGGTGATGGAGCGCGCGTTCGATCCGTTCTTCAGCACTAAAGCCGAAGGAGAAGGTACAGGCCTCGGCTTGAGCATGGCCTACGGGTTCATTAAACAAAGCGGCGGACACATCAGGCTTTACAGCGAGGTGGGGCACGGGACCACTGTGAAAATCTATCTGCCGCGTTCAAGCGAGCCAGCGAGTGACCCACGTCCGTCGATCGTCGGGGACATCAAACATGGCAAGGAGACAATTCTGGTCGTGGAAGACGATCTGAAAGTGCAGTCAACGGTGATCGATATGCTTTCCGAGCTAGGCTATGTCGTACTCAAAGCCAGCGATGCGCAGCAGGCCCTCGCGGTTATCGGCAGCGGTGTGCACATCGACCTCCTGTTCACGGACGTGGTGATGCCCGGCCCTGTCCGTAGTCCGGACATGGCCCGACAGGCGACACAAGCACTGCCTCACCTCAAGGTTCTTTTTACGTCGGGATATACCCAGAACGCAATTGTTCACGGCGGACGCCTCGACGCCGGCGTCGAATTGCTGAGCAAGCCCTACAGCCGCGAGCAATTGGCGCACAAGGTTCGCCAGATTCTTGGCCTTGGCGAAGACGGCGCGCGGGCAGAAGATGAGAAACTCGACGAAACGCTACAGCGTCCGTTGGACACGGCGGTCCCGCAGCACGAACGACGACGGATTCTTGTAGTCGATGACGACGCTGCCTCGCTTGATGCCGTTTGCGAGTTGTTGACGATGTCGGGGCACATTCCTGAGAAAGCGGCGGATCCTCAAGTGGCGCTTGAAGCGTTACGATTGAAAGCTTTCGATATCCTGTTGACTGACCTCGCGTTGCCAGGTATTTCGGGGATTGAGCTCGCCCGCAGTGCAGTCGAATTGAGCCCGGATATCAAGATCATCTTCGCATCCGGAAACGCGATGTCAGAGCGCAATGATCTGGGATTTGAGTGGACGGCTTTACACAAGCCCTTTCCAGCGGACGCCCTTCTCTCGGCGATCCAGGCAACGAGTGGAAATCGGGATAAGAATCGGTAGTGACTTACAGCATCGTGCCCGTGACGTGACGTGACACCCAAGGAAACCCTGGCGCCACGTGCCCAGGATTTCTGTCCGCCGCCGCATTCGTGTCGCGCATTTTGAAGCGCCCGGCTTCATGGGAAGAAATTGCACTGGCTCTGATATTCAGTCTGCGGGCAAGTAGCTTTTTCCGACGCATCGCGAGCGCGCCCCGTAAAATGGCGCGCTTGCTTTTGTGCGGTCGGGCTTGGGTGTAGTCTGATCATGACCTTTTCATTTCGGCGGCCATTAAATGGAAGACTCAAACGAGCCTGCGGGCGATCAGGCCGCGGCGTCCCCTGTAGCTTCCACGCTTGACTTCCCGATTGTCGGCATCGGCGCATCGGCAGGCGGGATCCAGGCGCTGATCCGGTTTTTCGAACTCATGCCAGGTGATCCAGGCATGAGTTTCGTAATCGTGCTTCACCTCTCGCCCACGCACGAAAGTCAGGCCGACGATATTCTCCAACGCGTCACCAAAATGCCGGTTGTGCAAGTGGTCGAGGCAACGCGGATCGAGAAGAACCATATCTATCTGATTTCACCGGCTACTGCCCTGTCAATGACTGACGGGTGCCTGTCCGTCGCCCCGGCTAACCGCGGGCGCGGGCGGCCGGTGGCAATCGACTCGTTCTTCCGAAGTCTCGCGGACGCGCATGGCACGCGCGCGATCAGCGTCATCCTTTCAGGCCTTGGCAGTGACGGCGCAGTCGGTATGGGGGCGCATCAAGGAATGTGGCGGAATCACGCTGGCGCAAACGCCGGACGATGCCGAGTATGACGAGATGCCGGCCAACGCCCTGGCGACCGGTCTGGTGGACATCGTGCTGCCCGTGGGCGACATGCCGCAAAAGCTGATTGAACTGAGTGCCAATGCCCGTTCGATAAAGCTGCCACCGGCGGACGACGAGCAGTCTGCCATGGCCGCGTCCCCCGATGCACAGGGGACATCCGCCGCAGAAGGCGCGTTGCAACAGATTCTGAGAACGTTGCGGGCGCGCACCGGCCATGACTTCCGTCACTACAAGCGTGCGACCGTACTGCGGCGCATCGAGCGGCGCCTGCAGGTGAATACGCTGCCCGACCTGCCGTCTTACCAGCGATTCGTCGAAACACATCTGGACGAGACGAGCGCATTACTCAAGGACATGCTGATTGGCGTGACAAATTTCTTCCGCGATCGGGAGGCGTTTGAAGCCGTCGAGCGTGAGGTGGTACCGCGAATCATCGAGAGTAAGGCCGACGGCGACCCGATACGCGTGTGGGTCGCGGGATGTTCAACGGGCGAAGAGGCTTACTCGCTTGCCATGCTGCTCAGTGAGCGTATCGCAGAAGACTCCGAGCCATCAATCCTGCAGGTTTTCGCCACCGACATCGACGAGCGGGCGATCGAATTGGCGCGTGCGGGCAACTACCCCGCGCCAATTCTGACCGATGTGCCGCCCGCACGTTTGCGCCATTTTTTCACGCACGTGCGCAGCCGCTACATCATCAACAAGCCGCTGCGCGAGAAGGTCCTGTTTGCGGCTCACAATGTCTTGCGCGATCCACCATTCTCGCGTCTGGATCTCGTGTCGTGCCGGAATCTGCTCATTTATCTCGACCGGACGGTTCAGCGCCAGGTGCTGGAGACGTTTCACTTCGCCCTTCAGCCTGGCGGATATCTGTTTCTGGGAAGTTCCGAATCGGCCGACATCGCGAATGATCTCTTCTGCCTGGTCGACAAGAAGAAACGGATCTATCAGGCAAGGACGCGCGCTGCGAAGGTACCCGTAATCACGTCACCTGCCGTGACAGGCAGTCGGGCCGAATCGGCGCGCGCGCTCGTCACGACAGCGGCGCCCGACCCGGCAAGGGTGTCGTATGCAAAGCTCCATCAGCGCGCAATCGAACGTTATGCGCCGCCTAGCGTGTTGATCGACCAGGACGCAGAGATTTTGCACATGTCTGACGAGATCGGTCGATTTCTGCGGTATGTCGCGGGCGAGCCTTCGCACAATCTGCTGACGCTCGTGAACCCGGACTTGCGCCTCGAACTGCGCACGGCGCTTTTTCAGGCGTTACGAACGGGCAAAAGCGTGGACGCCGAGCGGGTGCGCTTTGAGCGTGGGGCGACGCATTCCTATGTGAACATGACGGTGCGTCCATTCCATGATCAGGCGAGCGCAGCCGTGCTGTGCACGGTCTTCTTCGACGAAGTCGATGAGACGACCCGGCCGGACGCTGCTGCCCAAGGCGAGGCCAGGCACGACCCCGTGGTCGCGCATCTTGAAAGCGAGTTGCACCGCACCAAGGAATTGCTGCAATCGAGCGTCGAGCAATCCAACGTGTCGAACGAAGAGCTGAAGGCGTCCAACGAAGAGTTGCAGGCGATCAATGAAGAAATGCGATCCGCCACCGAGGAACTCGAGACCAGCAAAGAAGAGTTGCAGTCGGTCAACGAGGAACTGATCACGGTCAATGGCGCGCTCCAGGCCAAAGTCGAGGAGACCGCCAAGGCCAACGACGATCTGCAGAACCTGATCGTGTCGACAGGCATCGCCACGATCTTCGTGGACCGCTCGATGCGCATCAAGCGCTACACGGCGCCCGCGGTTGGCCTGTTTAATCTGATCGAAACCGACATCGGTCGGCCTCTGCTCGACCTGACCCATCGCCTGAACTACCCCGAACTGGCTGCGGATGCGAGCGCTGCGTTCGAAAACCTCAAGCTCACGCAACGCGAGGTCAGCACGACGGACGGCGAGTGGTATCTCGTTCGACTGCTGCCCTACCGCACCCTTGACGACCGAATCGACGGCGCGGTGCTCACGCTGATCGACATAACGGAGCGGCGTCGAGCCGAGGCCGCAGTCCGCTCGGGCGAGGAGCGGCTCAAGCTCGCTGCGTTGACCACCGACGATTACGCCATCATCGTGCAGGATCTGGACGGCAGGATCGTGAGTTGGAACAAGGGTGCGCAGCGCATGTTTGGCTATGAAGAGCAGGAGGTTATGGACAAGCTGGTGGATCTGATCTTTACGCCAGAAGATCGTGCCCAGGGGGTTGCGCTCGCCGAACGGGAAACCGCCAAGACGGTTGGACGGGCGGAGGACGAGCGGTGGCACCAGCGCAAAGACGGCAGCAAGATCTATTGCAGTGGCGTGATGACCAGGATCGATAGCGAAAGCTTCCAAGGGCTGGCCAAGATCGCCCGCGATCTGACCGACAAGAAAGGCGTCGAAAGTCAGCAGCAGATGCAACTAGCCCTTGAACGTGCGATCCGGGCACAGGCGGAATCCGTCAATCGTCAGAAAGATGAGTTCTTTGCGGTGTTGTCACACGAACTCAAGAACCCATTGAACCTGATCCACGTGAAGGCGGAACTTCTCACCCGCGCCCCCGAAGTCAAAGACATCGATCTGGTTCAGGACGCGGCCGACGCGATCCAGCGTTCGGTGGTGGGCCAAGCGAAAATCATTGATGACCTGCTGGACTTGTCGCGCGTGCGTACCGGCAAGCTCGCGTTGCACTACGACGCGGTCGATCTGGCCGCCGTGGTTCGTTCCGTGATCGAGGCTTGCAGCACGGACGCGACCGCAAACGGCATTACGGTGTCCGTCTCAGGGGCAGATGCACCGCTGGTAGTCAAGGCGGATGCCGTTCGCGTCGAACAGATGCTGTGGAACCTCGTGCGCAACGCATTGAAGTTCACGCCGCGAGGCGGCCATATAAGCGTCACGCTGTCGGGTGAGGACCGTTTCGCTTGCATAGAAGTAAAAGACTCGGGCAAAGGCATCGGTCCTGATTTCTTACCCAAAGTATTTGACATGTTCAGCCAGGCAGAGGGGGGGGCGAGGCGGGACAATAACGGCCTGGGTATCGGCTTGTCGCTCACCAAACAACTGGTGGAGACGCATGGCGGCCGGATCGAAGCGGAGTCGGCCGGGTTCGGCCAAGGTGCCTGTTTCCGGCTATGGCTGCCCAGGAATCCACTCTCTGCGCCACGTTCCGCTGCCGCTGAAGCGGTGAGCCCGAGCATCCTCAAAGGGCTGCGTATTCTGCTGGTCGACGACTCGCTCGAGGGGCTCGAAGGGTTCCGAACGTTGCTGGAGCTCGAGGGTGCACAAGTCACGGCCGAGTCCAGTCCGGAAAACGCGCTCGCGGTCGCAGCCGACGCTGATTTTGATTTGATCATCTCGGACATCGGCATGCCGACGATGAGCGGGTACGAACTGATCGGCAAGTTGCGCAAACTGCCGGGCACGGCGAAGGTCCCGGCCATCGCACTGACAGGATTCGGGCGCGACAAGGATGCTGCGGAAGCCTTGCGTGCCGGATTCGACGCGCACCTTGGCAAGCCCGTCTCGTTGAGCGGGTTGTTGGCTGCGATTGGAGCCAATCTGTCGCGGAAATAGTCGTAGAAGCGCTGGCACAAGCCGATCCGACCGACATTGCTGCAGAACGCTTTTTTGGCCAGGGATCTTGGCACGCGGGAACGAATGATGCTGTCTCGTCATTGAGCCGGTTTATTCAAATGCGATGCTAGCAATAACCGGTGCGGACGATAACGCTGAAGGAGGCACTATGCCGCTCAAACGAGGGACATCCAGGGACACAATCTCCAAAAACATAAAGACAGAAAGGAAACATGGAAAGTCGCAAAAGCAGTCGGTTGCGATCGCGCTGAATCAGGCGCGCAAATCGGGGAAAAAAATTCCTAAAAAGAGCGATAGATAGGCGTGCGCCGGCGGACGTCGAACCGCATCCTTGGGCAAAGCCGGTGCGGGCGGCGTCCGCGAACTCGGCAGCAGTGAACTGGGCGTTGCAGCGCACCCTCCCCGCGGGCATGCAGGCCCTATCGCGCTACTCGTGACGCGGCAAGCGGCGTGCGCCCGCCGCACACGTTGTTCGGTGAGCGTACCTGGCAGGCCTCGCTAGTCGCGCTCCTTGCGACCCGGGAGCACGCTTGCGAGAACTTGCTTCGCGGTATCGACGATCACGCTCGACTCGTCCGGGTCGCCCTGCAGCAGCGCCGATGCGAACGCCTTCGCCTGCTTGAGCGTTACATGCGGCGGCAACGGCGCAACGTTGGGATCGGTGCGTACTTCGAGCAGCACAGGGCGATCCGCCGCGAACGCCTCGTCGAGCGCGGGGCCGAGCGCCGCAGGCTGATCCACGAATATTCCCCTCAGGCCAATCAACTCGGCGAAGCGGTGATACGGTACATCGGGTATGGTCTGAGACGCCTCGAACTTCTGGTCGCCTTCCATCACGCGCTGTTCCCATGTCACCTGGTTCAGATCCTGATTGTTGAATACCACGCAGATCCACGGCGCTGTGCCCCACGCTGGCGTCGTACCGCCAGCGGCCTTGCAGTACTTCGCAACGGTGATCAGCTCGGCGAGATTGTTCATCTGCATAGCACCGTCACCGACCATCGCGACCACTGGCCGCTGCGGGTGTGCGAAGCGGGCCGCGATGGCATACGGCACGGCCGCACCCATCGACGCAAGTCCACCCGAGAGCGAGCACATCATGCCGCGCTGCACGCGGATGTCGCGCGCATACCAGTTCGCGCACGAGCCGGAATCGCTCGTGACGATCGCGTTGGCCGGCAGCCGCGCGGACAGTTCACGCGCGACGCGTTGCGGATTGACGGGCTCGGCATCCTGTAGCGCGCGCGCTTCGAGGGTCTCGCTCCAGTTGCGGTTCCAGCGGCGGATGCGGTCGCGCCAACTGCCCATGTCCTTTTGTTCGAGAAGCGTGAGCAGTGCGCGCAATGTTTCGGCTGCATCGCCTTGCAAATTGACTTCCATCGGATAGCGCAGGCTCAGCATGTCGGCCTTGAGGTCAATCTGCACGCCGCGCGCCTGCCCCTCCTTCGGCAGGAACTCCGCATAGGGAAACCCCGAGCCGACCATGAGCAGCGTGTCGCATTCCGTCATCAACTTATAGCTCGGCTCGGTGCCAAGCAGGCCGATCGCGCCCGTCACCCACGGCAGATCGTCAGGCAGCGCCGCCTTGCCGAGGAGCGCCTTGGCGGCGCCCGCGTTGAGCCGGTCGGCGACGGCGATCAGTTCGTCGGTGGCGCCGAGCGCGCCCGCGCCGGCGAGGATCGCCACGCGCCGGCCCGCGTTGAGCACGTCCGCTGCGCGGCCCAGATCGGCCACGCGCGGGATCATTCTCGGCGCCGACCAGCCGACCCCCGAATGCAGCGTGCCATGGGCGCGTGCGGGCGGCTCGTACGGGAGGTCCTGCAAGTCGTTCGGGAGAATGATCGCCGTTACGCGCCGTTCGGCGAGCGCCGTGCGGATCGCGCGGTCGACGAGATGCCGGACCTGCCCCGGCACGCTCGCCTGCTGCACGAACGACCCGGCCACGTCCCTGAACATTGCGGCGAGATCGATCTCCTGCTGGTAGTGTCCGCCCAGCGCCGCGCGCGCCTGCTGTCCGACAATCGCGAGCACCGGCATGTGGTCCATGCGCGCGTCGTAAAGCCCGGTGATGAGATGGGACGCCCCGGGGCCGGACGTCGCGATGCACACGCCAAGTTCGCCGGTAAATTTCGCATGCGCGCTCGCCATAAACGCCGCCATCTCCTCGTGCCGCGTCTGCACGAATTCGAGCTTGTCGGGCGCTCGCTGCATGGCGCCGAACACCCCGTTGATGCCGTCGCCCGGATAACCGAAGATGCGACGCACGCCCCATTGATGTAGCCGGTCCACGACAAAATCGCCTACGGTCTGAGTCATCGCACCCTCCTTCAAATAACGCTGTGTCCGGGACTTCCGCTCGCTCCTGCATTCGCAAGACCCAGGCCCGATACCAGGCAGCAATCGGCACGCGTATTGCTGGTCGCGTCGCAGGCATGCAGCAGCAAATCTCTGCGCGCCGGTACCGAGGAGCACATCATGGACACGCTCATCAACCTGTTCGGCGAAGGGAAGGACCTGACGGCACTGCAGGCCGCGCTGCGAGCGCTCGTCGTATTCGCTGGCACGCTTGTCTGCATTCGAATCTCGGGTCGACGTTCGTTCGGGCAACGCTCTCCCTTCGACTACGTCGTCGCGATTCTGCTCGGCGCTACGCTAAGCCGCGTGATCGTGGGCGCCTCGCCGGTCATTCCGACCGTCGCGGGTGCGCTCGCACTCGTCGTGCTGCACCGAGTCTTCGCGTGGGCCTGCGTGCATTCCCCTGCGCTCGAACGCTTCGCAGGCGGTGTTGAACGCGAGATCTATCGCGACGGCCGGTTTGACGAGGCGCAATTGTCCGCCGCGCTGATCACGCGACACGACGTACTGGAAGCCGCGCGCCAGCGACTGGGCGAGCTGGATCTGGCCCGCGTCCAGTCGGCCATTCTCGAGCGCAACGGGGAGATAAGCATGATCAAGAAACGCGCCGACCGGGCGGTGCAGCGCACGCCTCCGGTTGCCTAGCGACGCTCCGAGCGCGCTTTGCGACGCACAACCGGAATCTGATCGAAGTATTGGGGCACGCGCGACAGAGCGTAGAGCGCGGCCGCGCGGCGCACTTCGTTGCGGCTGCCGCTGAAGACTCTCGTCTCGCTGAACGTATAGCGACCGTCACGCTCAGCGAACGACCAGGCAAAGCATTGTGTCCCCCAGGGGATATTCGTGCCATCCGGCGGAGGACCCGCGAGCCCGGTGTTCGAAACGGCAACGTCCGCGCGAGATGCCTCGTGAGCGAGTACGCCCTCCGCCATTTCGCGGGCAACTTGTTCGCTCGTCAGATTGAACCGCTCGATAGTCTCACGCCGGACGCCGAGAAAGCCCGACTTGCCCGAGGGCGAATACACCACGAAGCCGACATCGAGACACGCGCCGCTTCCCGGCACTTCCGCCAGCAGTGAGGCAATGAGCCCAGCCGTACACGACTCGGCGGTCGCGAGCGTTCTTCCCCGGGAACAAAGAAAGCCGACGACGAGACGCGGAACGTTCATGAGCTCTCCTGTGCTCTCCAAACTTGAGGTCAAGCGATGATCGGCGGACGCATTCGCGGATAGTTGTCTCACACGCGGGTCTGTTCAATCTCGTTCGCGACAGCTCCTCCTGGTGGGTCCTCAGGCCCTTTAAGCGATGAGGCCGGGAAGCCTGCGCGCGGCCGCGTCGCTCGATGTCGCGATCGCCTGCGCGAGCGCCTTCGCGAAACCCGATATCGTTCCAAAATCGCCGCTTACACGTGTGCGGAAAAAGTCTGCCCAGGCAAACTTGGCGTTGAATTCGGGCGGGTCCTCAAAAACGCCCGCCATGCGTGCGAAAGCGGCAATGCTGAGATAGGGATCGTCCGGCATTGCGGCGATCGTACCTGGCAGCCGCTCGACGCTGGTCGGCCTGCCGCGTTCATCGTATGGGTGGAACCATCCTCGCGCGTTCATCGCTTCAATGAACTCGTCGGGCGGCAGCGCACTGAAGTCGCAATCGACGCAGACGGGCGCCTCCCGAAAACCCAGTTCGTACCACGCGCGTGCCCAGTGATGATGGTCGATCACATGAAGGCTCCCGCCGGGTCCCCGCACTGCGCGCAACGCGTGGTCGCGAAGAAAGCTCGGAAGCGTGTCCGCGGAGTGCTCCCCGGTCATCGCCATCTTCTCGCGCACATGTTCGAGACCGAGTGCACCCTGAGTCGGCTTCACGCCGTCGATGCGCACCATCAGCGTCGTGTTCATTCCGGGCTCCTTTGTGGCGACTATCCAGGCATGGTCCCGGATTAAATACTGAAAGCATACGGCGTGCCGCCTCGTCCGACAGCACCCTCTCGTGAGCTTTTAAGCGCTTACCAGTCGGGATCGTTCACGTCGCGGCGAGCGCCGTCGCGCGCATCGACAGTCCGGAATGGGCGGCCGCGCTTTTTCAGGGCGTCGCACCAATCGCCGAAGAGTTCTGACGAGTCTGTGCGCAGCACGGCATAAGCTCGTTCGAACGCCCCTTGCGCAACGAAGTACTCCACCGTGGCGCCCGCGACCTTGGGAGGCATTGCCACGTCGTCCCTGTTCGTCTGAAGCTCGTACAAAGTCACGCTGTTACCTTGCCCCTAATCGTCCCGCGGCTACACCCAGCCGAGCGTTCCGCTTTAGATTTCCGCATCCTCCGGCCGCTCATCGTGGGCGGCGGTGTCGCCCTCGTGCGGTTTTTGCACGGAATCGCCGGGCTTCTGCTGACGCTTTTCAGGCCGTACCGGCTGCTCATCTGTGATATCTGCCGCGGGCTCTTTTTGTGGAATCGTCGTCATGTGTGTACCCTATTTCTTGAGAAAAACAGCCTTCGAGCGCGAACACAAGCCGCCGCGCGTCGCGATGTACATGTACGCAACTCGTGTTCCAGCCAACGCGGCGGGAGAGGCTAAACGCTCTGGCCCCCGTCCGCTCCGCCGTGCGTCGCGTTGTCGTGATGCGTCGTGGGCACGTAATCTTCGCGCGCTGGTTTGACCTCCACCGCTATGCGCGCACGAAGCTTTTCGCGCCGCTCGGTATCGATGCATTCGGATGGTCGACGGATGTGGACGGCCATCCCTTCGCCGGGGGAGACCTCCTGCTCAACAGACGCGCAATGGCCAGCCTCGGCCAGTTGACTGCGGACGACAATGGCCGTCGTCAGGGACGTGATCTGATGCTTTCGAGTATGACGCAGCAAAGCCCCCCTGGATTTGCAGATCTTGCCTGCGAGGGCCAGTCGGCACCCGCTAAGTCGGGCCCTTCTCTGTGGCGACAATCCTCACAGGAATCGATTTTGCCCCTCATCTTCGAGGCCGCGCTCGCGCGGCGCGGCATCCATACATTGCAGCACACGAGCTTTCTGATAAGCGCACTGTTGTTCTGGTGGGCGATATTCGGCAACACATCGCGCGGCGAACGCGGCGCCCACGCGCTGCTATCGCTTTTCACGACAATGGTCCATACCGGCGCGCTCGGCGCGCTGCTCACGCTCGCGCCGGGTCTTTGGTATCCGTCGTATATCGAGAGCACCAGCGCGCTCGGCTTCGATCCGTTGCAGGACCAGCAGTTGGGCGGACTTGTGATGTGGGTGCCGGGCGGGAGCGCTCGCGGCACTGCCGTGCAGGACGGTTGACATGTGGCGCACTGCAGGGCCCTTCGCGCTCGTCCGATACCGCACGCGCAATCAAGGCGCGGGCAGGGCGCCCTTTTCCGATGCCCTCGTCCGCTGCCTCGGTGCGTGCCTGATCCTGTCCGCATCACTCGCGACGAGAGCTTTCGCAGCTGACGGGACCCCACAATCCTTCGCCACGCGAGGCGCCTATCTTGCGAAAGCCGCTGATTGCGCGGGTTGCCACACGGCCACGCGAGGGGGCGCGCCCTATGCGACGCGCGGCCCGTCACGGCCAATGACGTGGCGTCGGCTCGCAGCAAGTTGCACAAGTAATCGATTTCGCTGGAACGGCCACGAATAGCTTCAGTTCGATCTGTGCCGGGTGCGGTTTGCCGAAATCTCGTGCGTCGATGATCTTTTGTCGGCTCGTGTAGTGAGAGGAAGGGCATCCATCGCTAGCGCGCATATTCGGTCAGCTAGCTCAACAGAACGCCCATTACCTGGTGCGACGGGTTATCACGGATCGCAATCAAGCCCGCGATGCGAACGCGTTGACAGAAAATCCCACTCGTTTCCAACGAATCTCAAGCTCCAATGCTGCATGGCATCTGATGCGTTCGCCATTCGACCACCACAGAGCGCACGTGGTAGTGTGGCGCGCGGACCCATGCGGCAAAGTCTGGTTCCAAATCTTCCCACAGATAGGCAGCGGGATTGAACGCCTCGTCGATCTCGCCCGAACCATCTTCACGCAGGAAGCAGTAGACGAGTTTGTTGCCCGTCCAAAACGCGATGGCGTAATCGGCAAACTCGGCTGTCGTTCCTTGAGGCTGGTCCCGAAGCAATAAGCCGAGTCGCCTTTCGCACTCTTCAAAGGTCATTTCTGTCTCCGCGTATGTCACCGATCGGAGCACATACGAATCCTGATTCCTCAGTCGCGCGATGGGTGGGCCTGTAAGGCTGAGGGCGCTGAAAAAGGCCGCCAGCGTCTTAACTGGCGGCCACCAAGTACAACGAGGGAGCGCGCTATGCGAACGTGCTCACCTCCAGTATGGCAAATAGAAGCGCAGAGGCAAGGAGGAAAGCGATTCAGCGCTTTCCGGAATCCTGCATGGCCGGAGCTCTCACTTCCAAGCGAGCAATCGGAGAGGCCTGCATTGCTTTTATGACCCACGTGGTTGCTCGTCTGTCTCCGATCCAGAATAATTTTCACGTGACCGAGCCATAAGCAGGTCACAGTTACCATAAAAATCTGACTGAACTTATGTTGAGGGACCAGAGCGTATGCGCAAGCGTTTGCAGAGCAAACGCCGATGCTGGTTGTGGCTGATTCGAAAAAGCAAGCGACTTCCACGGAGCCAATGGTCCCCGATACGAATGCGGTTGATTTGGCTTGTTGTTCAGAAGACATTCCGACATGGCCCTTTTGCATAGCACGTTAGTGGATGGCTCCCTACGAATTCCTCTGGTTTCCTAGCTACAAGGTTATACGTGTGCATCGTGCCGGTGGATTTCCATAAACCTATAGTTGCGACGCGGTTTCGGTTCGGCTCAGTCGATGGCTTGCTCTTGAAGCGCGTCGACAACCTGTTGGCGGGTCTGGGCACCCAGAACAAGAACCGTCATGGATGTCGGCGCCTTCAGCACGATGAGCGAGCAGCGGTCTCTACCGAGAAGGAAAGCGTCAATCGCGCCTCCAATTCCGTCTTCTCCGACGAAAAGTGGGCGCAAGCGCTTTAAGACGCTAATGTCGGCACACTCCCATTCGAGCCGATCGGTCGGATTGCGTCTGCGACCAATCAGTAGCCTCCGTTCTGTCGGAAGATTCGAAGCCCTATCAAGCGCTTCGTCCAACGACTCGTGCATTTCGTTCTCCCCGGCCTCGTTGTCGACTCCTACGTTAATCTAGGCTAGCTGTGTACATGGTCGATCGATGGTAACAGCACTGCCACACGTTTGTCTGGCCTGAGACTATCCCTGTCGGCGCTCAATTGACGACGTGGCAGCTAAAGGAAGAGGTCCGCCTGGTCGGTGCGACTCGGGACGGTTCTGACATGTGGTTCGGGCATGATGGATGTATCGACGGGGCAGTGCGGCGCGTGGATCTCATCTCAAAGCAGGCTTTGCGCTAGTTGGTCCACCCGAACGCCGTCACGCGTCGTATCGGTTCGTCGACAGTGACCGCGCCTCGAAGGGCGCCCGGCATAGGAAGGTCGAGGCTGTACCAGCATGTCTTTGACGTGCGCGAGCCCTTGCGCACCACCCCGTCGCTCGCCCTATGGTGGCTGAGTTGACGCGCCTGCATCTGCATAGCGTCTGATATCCCCGCTGCTTGCGACGAAGATGGGTTCCTTGAGCTTACGAGTCCGATGCCCACCCTTCCCGCACTGGCTGCAATTACCACCCAGATGCCCACGTTCACAACATCAATCATGATAGTCCGGTCTTCGCGAGGGACCGTCACCAGCACGCGGTCGTCGGCCATGGTGTTTAACCGCACGGTGCCCGGATCGCAATTGAGCATCTTAGAAAGAATCATTCGCAACACGGTCCGTCCCACACTGAATTGGCGCGCGATTGCGGTCTTGCTAAACCCCTTTACGCGCCTGCGCTCGTCAAGCGTAAGCCAGTTTCGGCCGTCCGTTGCGGTGGCCAGGTGCCATTCGCCGCGTACACGCCAAAGAAATAATTCGCCTCGAACAGGAAACCGCAAAGCCTGCCATTGCACACCAGTAGCGCGGTGAAACTCGTAGTTGACATCTGGCGCCGTGAAGATGCGCGGCCATCGCGTCCCAACATCCCCGTGTGGGCCATCAATTCCTTTGGTCGAGTTCATTTGAGGAGGCGCTATGTCCGAAATACGTCGGGACATAATGATAGTCCCTTGATGCCCCCACAGATACTGTGCGTTGAAATCAGGATCTAACAAGAATACGATTAGATAATCACAATCGCAACCCGAGGCATGCGAATGGGCGTGTCGCTCCGTTCCTGTGAGCCGTTCGTCGAGTCGCGGAGCACGATTTCCCTATCCACGTCAGCAGCAATCGCTTCGGACATCTCGCTCGCGCTCAGTGACGGATTCCCGCACCCCTCAAATACGTCGTGAAATTGACCAAGCAGCCCGGACGCATTACCTCAGCTCAACATGGGCAGCACCGCCGATTTTTTCGAAATCATTGCATTCGCGCCTGAGGCGTCGACCCCGCCCGGCTTGATTCGATCAATACGGCACGGCCCGGCCTCCTTGTGAAGAATTCCCTCCTCCTAGGATCTCTGTTGACTATGAATGGTCAAGGCTGCATGCAGCGAGCCTAACGAAACGACTGCCTTCAGCTCAGAGGCGCGGTGCGAGGACCTGAAGGGGCAACCTGTTATCCGGTACGCCCTGCCACGCCGTGCAAATGGGCGATCGCGCAGACGTACTTCGTGACCGTTCTACATATGGAGAGACCGCCCCTGATCGGGAGGACCGCCGATCACGAAGTCCGGTCGACCGACGAAGCAATTGCGGCGCAGTGCATGTCGCCATATCGAGCAACGGGCCGCCATCGCGAAGTGCATCTGTTCGCGGCCGGCGTGATCCAGTACCGAAAGAACAGCAGGACGCACGCCTCGCGACCCAGATCGGCGGTGCGCGGGAATTGCCCGCGTAGCGCTGCACTCCCAGCGGTCCGACTACGCGCTCCGCAAGGTGTGCTCGGCGGCATTTACTCCGTCCTACGGGCTGAGCATGCTTTTCATTTCATCGAGCGGAAGTGCACCCGTGACAACCTCGCCGTTTGAAAAAATGATTGTGGGCGTGATCCGTACGCCCAGGCTTTGCGCCAACGCGAGATTGCTCTCGAGCGGTGCACCCGAGCACACATGGCCTCGTGCCGGAGGCAGCCGGTCGAGCATCCAAGCGCGCCAGGCCGCTGCTCGGTCGGGTGCACACCAGATTGCCGCTGCCATTGGTTTGGAATCGGCTGTGACAATCGGAAACAGAAATGTGTAAATAGTAACGTTAGACAGATTGCTTAATCGACGCTCGAGCGTCCTGCAATAGGGACAATACGGATCGGCGAATACCGCAAGCGTTCGTCTTCCGTTACCTTGAACGGTTTTGATCGCACGGTCGAATGGCAGACGGTCAAAGTCGACGCGCCTGCCTTCCATCTGCGTCGCACTCGCTTCCTCGTCTGCCATCGCCGTCGGACACAATAAGAGCAATGCCGAACAGATGACCGCCTTCGCGGGGACGAAGCGAACGCCAAATATGGACCAAGGGTTCATCGAGCTGCCTCGGCGGTAGAGTGTGTTCGGACAACGCGATTGTCGCACCGGAAAGACAAGTCAATAGAGCCCAATGACGCCGCCGTCGAATGCTGTTTCAGTGGCACTGTCAGCTCGGACAAATATCAAGACGCAAGCTTGCGCGTCAAATGGTGAGGCACTCGAGCATCGCCAGAATAGATATCCGGGGTTGTCGTTGCCTCGACAGCGTGTCTGCATGACGCGCCCAGCAACCGCCTTCGATCGTATTCACCTTAACTTTACACGTCTCCTGCATTCTCAGCGTTGAGCCTGCTTTCACCGTGTCTCCAGTGTGGGGAAGACGTAACAAACTTACACGGAACTGTCCACTGCTACGGTGGGCGGAACCACAACGGACTAGCAGCCGGTCTGAAAGCGGAGCCGCACTAAATGCGGCGCGGGTCTGGCACGACATCACCGGCTTGCGGTCCTCGATTGCTCTATTGGGCACGCGACGACGGCGCTGCTGGGCGAGCGACCGCATGTGACGTCTTTGCGCGTCGGCGAAATTTGGCGAGTCCGGCCAGAAGTGGCCACCAATTACTTACTCGACGATGGCGGCGAGCTTTTCAATGTCTCTCTCGATACGACGTCCAGCCTCGCTCATGGAATCCTCGCGTGTAATGGAAACGAGTGGCATGAACAATCCGGTGCCTTCAACCTCAGGCCGTGTCCGCCCTATTGTTGGCTGGGCCGCTTTGGGGTCAATATTACGCGGCCAGACCGCCTGGCGATCGGTGTTCGACCTTACGCCGTCGTCCAAACCGACCTCACACCTCACTACGCTTCAGCAAATAATCTAGCCCACCCACCCGATACCACCGATACCCATAAGGCTCCAATACGACCGTATGGCGGCCGGAAGCATCGGCGTGGCTGTGGTCGTCGGAGAGCAAACTCACCAGTGTGCCGTTGTCCTCGGCCGCCGGCCCGACGCGGAACTTCACCGTACAGGCCGCAGGACTGAAATTGTGCAGGCAGACGACTGAATTGTTCCGCCAGTCGTAGCGCAGCGCGAGCACGTCCTCGCGCGAGGCGCGCAGCACCGCGAAGTCGCCCCAACCGATCTCGGGCACTTCCTTGCGCATGCGGATCATCCGCTCCATCCAGTTGAGCAGAGAGTTTGGATCGCGCCGCTGGGCCGCCACGTTCACACGCTCGAATCCATAGGGGCCGCCCGATATCACGCGCGATACCGGCCGCCCGTGCTTCGTAAATCCGCCGTGCGCCTCCGTCGACCATTGCATCGGCGTGCGCGCGCATTCGCGCTCAGGCAGACGCAGGTCGTCGCCCATGCCGATTTCGTCGCCGTAGCGTACGACAGGTGTTCCCGGCAACGTCAGCATCAGACTGTACGCAAGTTCCAGGCGATGCCGGTCGCCGTCGAGCATCGGCGCGAGGCGTCGCCTGATGCCGCGGTTGTAGAGCTGCATGCCGGGCTCGGGGCCGAACGCGCCAAAGACGGTCTCGCGCTGCTGCGGCGAGAGGCGCCCGAGATCCAGCTCGTCGTGATTGCGTAGGAAGACGCCCCACTGCGCCGTGGACGCGCGCGATCGGGTCGCGAGGAGCGTCTTCTTGAGCGGATCGGCATCTGCGCTCGCGAGCGCATAGAAGGTCGTCTGATTGACCTGGAAGTTGAACATCATCTGCAGCCGCTCGCCCGCGTCGCCGAAATACTGCATGTCGGTGTCCGGCAGCACGTTCGCCTCGGCGAGAATGATCGCGTCGCCCTCGCGCCATTGCAGGAACTCGCGGAACGTGCGCAGCATGTCGTACTGCTCGACGGGCCGCTTCACCTGCGGCCCCTTCGTCGCGATGACGAACGGTACCGCGTCCATGCGAAACCCCGACACGCCGAGCTGAATCCAGAAACCCATGATCTTGAGCAACTCGGCCTGCACGTACGGGTTTGCGGTGTTCAGATCGGGCTGGAAACCATAGAAGCGGTGGAAGTACCACATCCGCGCTCCCTTGTCGTAGGTCCACGTGGACTTCTGCACGCCCGGGAACACCACGCCGTCCTCGGCGTTCGCGGGCTTCTTCTTCGACCACACGTACCAGTCTCGGTATTTCGACTGTGGATCGCGCCGCGCCTCCCGGAACCACGGATGCTGGTCCGACGTATGATTCACGACGAGATCGATCATCACCCGCAAGCCGCGCTGGCGGCATGCGTGGGTGAACTCGGTGAAGTCGCCGAGCGTGCCGTAGCGCGGATCGACATTGTAGTAATCGGAGATGTCGTAGCCGTTGTCGCGGCAGGGCGACGGCTGGAACGGCATGAGCCAGATCGTCGTGATGCCTAGGCCCTGCAGGTAGTCGAGCCTTCGCACGAGGCCCTGGAAGTCGCCGGTGCCGTCGCCGTTCGCATCCATGAACGTGCCGACGGAGAGGCAATAGACGATCGCGTTCTTGTACCAGAGGTCGTTAACCATGCGCTGTGGACAAGGTCCAGTTTGCGATGCGGATGGCGGCCGCGCCGGCACATCGGGTGGCGCGGGGACGGATCTAGTGTAGCCGCCGGCCTCTGCACTCGGCAATCTATGTGAAGTAGGAGGCTTGTCCGAACGGAACATGTTCGCCAACTACTGATGGCGTGCGGCGACGGCGCTTTGGCCGCCTCGCGGCGTTCGTGCAGTAGCGTGCCGATAGGCAGGCTTTTTTTTGCTCATCTGGAAGTGCGTCGCTCGGGTGGGGACCCGGGGGACGCGTTTAGATCATGTTCTTGGCGCCCGCCGTTTCCGGCGGGACTTTTTTCTCTTTTCCGGTGCTACGGCGGTTGCGCTGAGGGCAAGCTCGCACCAAGTAAGCCTGGAGCCAAGAAAGCCATCAATACGGAAACGGAGTACGGTGGTGACGCTCGAATGGGACGTACGCGCAGTTCTTCACGGCTCGCCCAAAAAATGACCGCGGGTATTTACGCCAAATAGCGTGCGCACCGGTGATGGCCGTCGATAGGACCGCGCCATGGGCGACTTCTCCTTTGACTACGTCCCCGTCAGCGTACGCCCTTCATGTCCGTTCCTTGATGACCTTCATCTTGCTTTCGGACAGACCGGCCGAAGCGGGGATTGACGCGTACATGGTTGGCCATCACACAAGCCGCGATATTGATGCGTTGACGCCCCGGCACGGACCGCCCTACGCTCTGTGCAACAAGAAGTAATTTTCAGGGATGGGTCATGAAAAAGATACTGTTCTTTCTCGCCATCGCTGCATTGGCCGTCGTTGTCAAGGTAACGACGTTCGGCGGGGGCGGAGCGGTAGGGAAATCCGCTGTCAAGGCCTACCACGAGTCGGAAGAATCAGACCGAATCGACTACCACCTCGCGCAAATGATGAACATGATTAATAAGCAGGCACCGGTCATGGTCGATAAGGATACAAGGCTCGATAATGCATGGGGTCTTGCCCATCAGTTTCGCTATAACTACACGTTGATCGACCACGACGGCGCAGAGGTCTCTGGGCAACAATTTACAAAGGCCATGCTGCCTTACTTGCATAACGAGGTATGTGAGGGAAAAACGTTGAAAGTGCTCCCTGAGAACGGTGTAACCGTGTCATTTGCATACAAAGGCAGGGATGGGGCGGACATCGCAACTATTACTATCACGCCAGCAGAATGCAGATCGTCTGCGAGCATGTGAGCCGCCCAGAATTCCGATGAGATAGGCCCCATATGACTGCTAGCGGCTATTCACCTTGCTACTCGTTCACCCGCTGTTCGCGCGGTCCAGCGTTTAGATTCCCATTGGCCGGGAAACTGAAGGAGACAAAGATGACAATCACACTTTTCCAGCCGAGGCACCCATGCGGACATTCGCGATCCCTGTAGAAGGCTGGGCGCTGCGCTGGTGATCCCGGTTTTCTTAAGCTTTGGCGCTTGGTTATAGCGACGCTTCGCGCTCTAAAGTTTCGCGGTGTTTCGGAGAAGTTCAAGAAATTGCAGTGCAGCTTGAAGTTCAGCTGGAGGCCGCACGTTAGGACACTCACGTTGATAACCGCGGCCCCGCGGTCCCCTTTCCCGTGGCAGGTTGCGGGCTGATCAATTCTCCGTCACAAACTTAAGTTGCCCGTGTAGCGGGCTCTCAAGACCATGCGCAAATGGAATGATGGCGGAAAAAATTCGAGCGTGAATCAGACGTTCGCACGTCTTCCGCGTCTGCTCGCTCTCGCTATTTCATCTTTGGAACACCCATGTTCCAAACTCTGCCTTTCGTGAAACGGCCGCTATCAGGATCTTCGCATCTCTAAGCGGGCTTCAATCACTTCGTGGAGCCTGAACAGCGCCATTTTCAGGTTGCCGTCGTTCGCCAGTCTGCGGACGGTCTGCAGTACCTCCTGCTCAAACGGATCGGGCGTAATCACACGTTCTGTCTGGTGAATTGTATCCGTCAGCGGAACCCGTCGGCGT
>NZ_JFHC01000083.1 GCF_000698595.1 Caballeronia glathei
ATCTTCTTCAGTTGCTGCAGCGGCAATGCGACTTGCGTTTCGATGTCGATCAACTTCTGCTGCTCGGCCTGGATCGCCGGAAGGCTGCGCTCGAGCGCCGCGCCGAACGCGCGCGATCCCGCCGCCGTCTTCATGGTCCAGCCGAGATCGGTTTCATGACCCGGGAACGATTCGACGAATTTTTCGCGCGGCATGCCGCAACGCTCGACGGCGATCTGCAGGATGCGCCGCTCGATCGCGCGAACCTGCGCGACTTGCTGCTGCACGTCTGCGCACAGCCGGTCGATGGTGCGCGCGGTGAAGCGAATCGGCGCGAGTTCGCGCTGAATCTCGCGACGCGCGCGCTCGAGCGCCGCCGACGTAATCGTGTTCTTGAGCTGCGCGGCGCGGATCTGCTCGAACTGTTCGCGCACTCGAGCGAAGATCGCGAGACTGTCGGCCGTGAGCTGCTTGAGACGCGCTTCGTTTGCGACGGCCGAATCGGTGGCTTCGAGATCGCTGTCGTCGTCGTCCGTGTCGGTATCGCTCGTGTCCGTGTCGGTGTCAGTGTCCTGTTCGGCGCTCGAGTCGGATGCCGATGCCGATACGTCAGGCTCCTCGGTGTCTTCGTTGAGGCCGTCGACGAGTTCGTCGATGCGCAGTTCACCGGCGGCCACCTGATCGGCGTTCCCGAGAATCGTTTCGATGGTCGAGGGACAGGCGGCGATTGCCTGGATCATCTCGTGCAGCCCGTCCTCGATGCGTTTCGCGATCGCGATTTCACCGGCACGGGTCAGGAGTTCGGTCGCGCCCATTTCGCGCATGTACATGCGCACGGGATCGGTGGTGCGGCCGAATTCGGAATCGACCGTGGAGAGCGCGACTTCCGCTTCCTCGTCGGACTGTTCGTCAGACACCACAGAGGGCGCTGCGTCATTGAGCAACAGCGTTTCTGCGTCCGGCGCCTGCTCGTAGACAGACACGCCCATGTCATTGAACGTGCTGACAATCGTTTCGATAGCCGCCGTTTGCGCGAAGTTGTCTGGCAGGTGATCGTTGATTTCGGCGTGGGTGAGGTAGCCACGCTCCTTGCCAAGCTGGATCAGCGCGCGCATCTGGCGTTGACGTTCCTCGTCCTGCTGCGCTGTATAGACGGTATCGACGGGTACAGCGTTGACTGATGCCTTGCCCTTCGATGCGCGCCGGGGCGGGCCTTTCCGCGTGGTTGCGGCCGTGTCCGGCCCTAAATCTTCCCGATCAAAACTTGCCAATGCATTCTCCTCGACGGGTTCGCTCGGCGATGGCAAAACCCATGGCCACAGGCATTCCAGCCTGCGCGCCACGGACGGGCCGGGAGGCCACGTCTAGAGACGCAGACGACTTGCTGGGAATCGCAACGAGCAAAGAACACGGCCCGCTCGACAGGCGGGCCGTGTTTGACTGCGTACGAATTACGCAACCTGCGAGTATAGCAGCGCTTGGTGCGTCGCAGCAAGCTAAGATCGAAGATCGGTTCAATTTTCACTGATTTGGGTCGGGGCGGATGTCGTAGTTAGCGCGAATGAGTGCGTACGCGACTGTCCGGGGCCCTACTATCACTATCGGCGCGCCTCTTTGCGTTTAATAACAGTCGATGCTGCTTCGGCGGACATGCGGTGGTTTTGCCAGATGACCGGTCGGGGCGCTGTAGCGGAGTGCCTGATCTACTCTGCATTCTCAATTCGAGCAGCGAATCGTTGAGTTGGGCCTTTGTATGCCTTAGTGTGGAAGCCGAGATTCGCCGCCCGTGTTTGCTATCAAGTGCGCAGCGGGCGTGTTGTCCTTTTACTTGATCCTGAGGACTGGAATGCCGAGGATCGCTCACTGGCCGAGTGATCTTTGTGTTTGATGGGTTAGGCAATAAGAGACCGTTAGTTGCATCAGTATTGGCCTTTCCGGCGGGCGAAGCGGGAAGCTTTTGATGGATACGTCGCAATAGGTTTAACCTTTAGGGTTGGTTCTGTGAGCGGTTCTCTGGGCATTTTCGGCGCGCGCGCCTCATCGGCGGGTACCTCGTATCACCTTCGTGAGCCAGACGGTGCGTTGCCGATATGCTCAAAAGGCTTAGCGAATCACTGGGTTTTGATAGGCACGCCCCCTCCTCCAGCACAGACGGATCGCAATAGGCGTTTCAGATCGGTAAGCCGCGATGCGATTTCGGGTGTGCGGACTGGTAGCGGTTGACGCGATTGCTGTGTATCGCACGCTGGTTTCGGCACGTTGAGATGCACCGTGCGTTTTGACGCAAACGCTGCCTCTCTCTCGCTGGTGGCGGGAACGATGAGGCCGGCTTCCAGGGCCTCGGAAAACTCGGCTGCCCAGTCGCCGGCACGAATACGCGGGCGGGACTCCTGGTGGTGGCAGACATTGAGCGTGGACCCATCCTCTGAAACTTCGAAACGGCGAGCATTCTGCGCGTCGAAAAAGGCTTGCCCCGCGTGCGCTCGGATGATCCTTTGCGCGTTCGCAGCTCTTGCATGGGCAAGGTTTGTTTCGATGCGGGCGGTGTCCCTCACTCGAACCTGATGGGTGAAGTCGACCGAAGAGCGAAGGAGCGCTCGCAGATAATTGATCGGGCGTTTTGCGCGACTCAAGTGTTCCCAGGTCGCTTCCACGACGTCGGATAGAAGCTTGGCGTTTTGCTTGGCTTCGCGCATGAGTTTAAAAATGAGGAATTCACGAAAACCCAAATTCAGGAGGCGCTGAAGGTCCTGAGGCAGTCGCGCTGGTTGTCTCTTTTGAGTATTAGGGGATAGATCCTTATATATAGGGCCGTCTGCCACCGTGGCATTCGGAGAAATCAAAGAAGTTGCCTGTTCGGCATGCGCGGGCCGTTCGGCTGACCTTTGCTGTGAGGTTGGGCTGGCCGGTTCCTCGACGAATCCAAGGAGCGCGGCAGCTTTCTCGGTGAGATGCAAATAGGCGCGTCCGAACAGTCCCCCGCTGACGTATCGCTTCTGAGGAGGGCGCGAGATGAGTCCGGCAACCTCGAGATCGTCGAGACTGCGGTAGAAGGTACGCATCGATTGCAGGGCGCGCCCCGTAAGCAGTTCGCGGCGGGCAAAGATGGCGGCGTAGGGGCGATCGGCGTCTACCGTGCGGGCGAGGGCGGCAAGCAGAGCGCGTGCGCGGGCCGGAAGGGCGGCGATGTGGGTGGCACGGTGGGCAGCGCGGAAGATCACCCAGGGCAGGTTCGATCGATCGCAAGCGTATTCTTCCAACGCTTCGTGGTCAATCGTGGGGCGGTCTGTATTCGTGGCAAGACGATCGTCTTCCTCGCCAGCAACTCGGAGTTGCGCGATAAGCATGTCCATTGCGTCCATTTGCAAAAAATGGAAGACAAATGCTTGACTGCCGATCGCTATTCGTTACACTTCGAGGTGTGCACTCGTGACCCGATTGGCGTCGGGGAGCGTAACGGGCGAGCAACAGTAAGCCCGATATTCAAAAGCCTTCGGTTGGCGCCGAAGGCTTTTGTCTTTCTGAAGCCAATTACGATTTCATGATCGATCTCTGACGTGGGTAGAAGCTAACTCATTGATTTCTCAGAAAACTCTAGTAGAGCAGTTGCACTTCTCAAGTTTCCGCGAAGCTAACTTATTGATTTACAACCAAAACCTAGTAGAAACTCAATCGCCGGACGATTCACCCAGGCTCTTGCTTATAAATTCCGTTATCCGCTGCGCCCACTCTTCCGCTTCCGTCGCATTCTTCTCGAAGAAACGTACGCCAACCACCCCGTTTCGCGACGAAACCTCGCAAACCTTCCGCTTTCCCCTCTTGATCACCGTAGGGCTTGGCGCCGTTGTTCGTTGTTTTTCGGTCGCGAGGGCGACGGCGCGATCCTGTGTAAAGGTTTCGTCGTCGACCAGTCGGCGTACTGCCTCCGTCACCTTTTCTGCCTTTCCTGCTTCGGTCAGAGCGGCGAGTTTTTGCGCAGCGTTGCTGCCCAAACGCTCGGGCTTCTCCGATAGAGCGGTCTTCGCAGCGTCCGGAAGAAGGTCGAAAGAGAAGATGCGGGTGACGTGACTCTTGCTGAGTCCAGCGCTCTCAGAAATCTCCGTTCGTGACAACCCCGTCAGTTCCTGGAGTCGTTTGAAATTCCAGTACTTCTCGAAATCGGTGAGCGAGGGCGAGAGCAAATTTGAAAAGAACGCTGCGAATTCGATCTCGCCCTCTTCGATCGACGCGATATTCGCGCGAATCGACTTGCGACCGAGTTCGCGATACGCTGCAACCCGATTGTGCCCTGCAACGATTTCGAACCTGTCCCCGGGGAGCGTACGAACCAAAATGGGTGTCGCGAGTGCGTGCTGCGCGAGATTGTTCTTGAGTTCCTGAAACTGCTCCGGCGTCAGCTTTCGGCGCCTGCCGCTCACTTCGATCAGCGAGTCGAGGCTCACTTCGAGCGCCGCCTTGTCCTCAAGCTGCGCCTCCAACTCCTTGATGCGCGCTTGGGCCGAATTGATCCGGTTCTGCGCATCCATCAATCGTCCGGGAGATGTGCGCGGCTCGGAATCCGTCGGCCTGGCTTGCGCCGGTTCGGTCGGCTTTGTTCCAACGTTTGCCGTCTTGGCCAGTAATCTGTCGCCGATGCCCATTTATGCTTCTCCCTTGTTCCACGAGCGGACGAACTGCGCGTCCAGGTGTTCGGCCAGCCGGTCAAGCGGTTCCTTGAAACGGTTGTACGCGGCCGTGCTGCCATCCGGTTTCGAGAGGTCGTACACCGTCGATAGCTGGGCGGACGCGCCCTTGGGAACCGTGGACTCGGGAATCTCGAACGGCAGGACGCGGTCGCCGTATGCCTTTTTCAGCCAGCCCCGGACGACGCGCGAGACGTCGTCGGACTTGGCTTTCGTCATGATCACGTTCACGAAATCGAAACGCTTCTGCTCGAGCACGCCCGGAAGCTTCTTCGCAATATCGGCGAAGAGGTGCCAGAACTGCGTCGAACTGGCGAAATCGAGCGCCTCCGGCGGGCAGGGGAGCAGGATCGCATCCGATGCGAGCAGGGCGTTGATGGTGAGGTAACTCAGAGCGGGGGGCGTGTCGATGACGATCACGTCGTACTCGGACGCGAGCGGCGTCAGCCCCTTGCGCACGATTTCCCAGAACTCGAATGTGCTGTCGTTCAGCACCTTGGCGGGGATCTCGAACTCCGCATCGAACAGCGATGACGACGCAGGAATCAGATCGAGGTTATGCCAGTACGTCTGCTGAACGGCATAATGCAGTGTCGTCTGGTCGCCGTAGATGAGCGGCAGCAACGTCTGGTCGTCCGAAATTTCGGCGTCGGGAGCCCAGCCGCAAAGTTGCGTAGTCGTGCCCTGCGGGTCGCAGTCTATTACAAGAACCTTTCGGCCGAGGAGCGTGAGCGCCTGCGCGGCCGATACCGCCGTCGTCGTCTTGGCAACGCCGCCTTTGAAGTTCGCAACCGTGACGATCCGACCTCGTTGCCCTTCGGGCCGCGCCACACGCTCTTTGGTTGCTCTCACCCAGGTGAGTGTTTCTTCAAGCGTGAATTCCTTGCTTCGCCCGGCGCCTTTCGACGTCCCGGGCGGCAGGTCGCCCTTCGTGGTGAGATACTGGAACCGCTGCTTGTCCAGGCCGCACAGCGACGCGACCTGGGCGCTGGTGTAGGTCGGCGCGCTTTTCCGCGGATACGGTTCCAGCATCGCATCGCGAATCTGGTTGAGGATGTCAGTGGCCTGAGCAGCCACTCCCAGGAGCGTTTCAATCGAAACGGATTGGTCGACTTCGGGAAGCCGAGCGCTTAACATTGAATTCGCAGTCACTGGCAGGCCTAGGTAAGCAAAAAATTCTTCGGTTTGTGTAGAAGCTGCTGCAAACCGAAGAATAAACGGCGAACCGGTAAACCTCAAGTAAACTCTGAAGTGTTATTTTTGCGCGGCCGCGCGCCTAATCGCCGGCTTCGACGCAGTTCGGGCGGAGGAGGGGTTTCGCGAGCACTGGAATTGCCTTCGCGGAGGTTCCTCTGACCTTCAAGACGGCACGATTCGGGGCGAGAGCGCATTCGTCGAGATGCACACACCATCGACGCGCGTAAATGCGAGCCTGAATATTTGTTGAGCCCGGCGACGCGTGGCGCGGTCTCGTGACATACGCCGGGGCCTCGCGTGCGTCGCCGTTGTTCGGAGACTATGTTTCGACCCGGCAACCCGGTCGCGCGTAACCGAACAGGCTGGTTCTTCACGATGAAGTAAAAACACGACCGTGGAACAACGAAGCGCCGTTTTAAATTATAGAAAATCATTTATTTTCAACAAATTACGATACAAACTGCATTTTGTTTCACGGTTTGTCGACGCGCGCATCGGCGTCTGGAGAGTGAAAGGCGTCCAAAGAACTGCTTCACAACTCTCCGGCGCAAAACGTTTCGAACGTTACGTATATTGTAGTAAACAATACAACCTTAGCGTATCGATTTAGGGATCACCGGCAAGAACCGCTTTCTTCACCGCTCGGTTTCCGCTGCCTGCGCTTTGCCCGCCACCTGGTGAATTCGCTCCCGCACGACACCAATCGCCTGCTTGAGCGCGTACACGTCCTGAAAATAGCGTTGCGGCATCCGGATTTCGTTGGCGTGCGCGTCGATGGTGTCGATGTCCTTGAGCCATTGCGCAATCTGCTTTGCGCTCGGCTGCCTGTTTTTCCAGGTTTCATCCTCCAGCGACTTGATTTCGCGATACCAGATCACGAGCCGCTTCTTTATCCGCCCCTCGGCCATGCGTGGCAGCGCCTGCAACAGACCCAGCAGCACGGCAAGGAACGGGACCAGGATCAGCAACCGCCTTTCGATAAAGCTCGCCAGCCAGAACGGCAGATAGCGCTGCAGGAACGGACGGCCCGATTTGAAGTAGCGGACGCTTTCGTCGGAGATCGGAAACTCGTCGGTATGCAGGTTCGGAAAGGTGCCGAGCGGCGTGAAGTAGTCCTCGCCGCCGTGCGCGCTCCTGGCCGCGTCCAGCAGCACATAGACGAGTGCGGGGTGCAGCGTGTCCTTCGACACGAGCAGAGCCGTGGCGGCGAGCAGCGTGACGTCGGCGTGGGGAAGATCTTCGATGATGCTGGTCGACGCGCGCGGGAAAATGACTTTGGAGAGCGACGGGAATTTCTGCACCAGCGCGTCGGCCTGCGCAAAGCTCATCAGCTTCAGACCGCTGTTGAGCAGCGATTGCTGCATGACGGCATCGGGCCTGCCGATGAAAAAGGCAGCATCCAGCCGGTCGCTTTCGAGCGCCCGATATGCCGAGTTGGCGTCCACTTCGAGCAGCGTGGTGTTGTCCGCGGTGACGCCGCTGTAGGAGAGCAACACCAGGGACACGTTGAGCAGGCCGCTGCCGGGAACGCCAACCCCGATCCTTTTGCCGCGCAGTTGCGCAAGCTGGTTGATGGTGGCGTCGCCGCGGTAGAACACCCAGATCGGCTCATAGGCGACCGCGGCGATCGTCTCAAGGCCGTCCGTTTCCTTCGGATTCGTGGTGCCGGACTGGATGAAGCCCACTTCATATTCGCTGTCCGGATCCTTCAGCCGCTCATAGTTTTCGACGGAGCCGGAGGACGCGCGAATATCGAGCGTGACGCCGTCGCGCTTGAGAAGCGGGGCGTAGCGTTCCGCGAAGCCGCGGTAGATGCCCTTGTCCGCGCCGGTCGTGATGACGATCGTGCGGTGGATGGCGGGCTTGAGCACCGCCGCGAGTGCCCAGCCCAGCGCGGTAAGCAGCAGCACCACGCCCACGATGAGAAGCCTGCGGCGCCCCGGCGTCATGGGGTCCTTTGGCCTGCGATAAAGCGCTGGGTTGTGCTTCGCCATCATTCGGCCTCTCTCGTCAGGCCCTTATCGGCGGGCCTTTGCTGTACGAAGCGGACCTGGGGCAGGCTTTGCGCGAGCGCCGCCGAACAGGAAGCCGGATCTGCCGTTGTCCGCGTTCCCAACCGCATGCGCATTCGAGCCCGCTATCGCCGGTCGATTAGTTGTTTTCCGATCTTACGATAGCAGATTGCCTGGTTGCGACACTGTCGCAGCAAACGAGCAGGCGATGACTCCAGCCCGACACGAGGCCGACGTCGAACATCACCGTGATCCAGACGTTCACGTGAAAATGCGACTAACGGTCTCGCAATTCCCCACCTTCGAATTCTTCGAGCCTTCACGATTCATTCACGTCCCGGGCAGCGCAGGGTATGGGGCTGCGCGAGGCGGATGGAAGGCCATCACGTCCGGCCGGCCCGAAAATCGTGCGACGCTCACGAGGAACCTGACCTACCACGATGCTCGCACGCACGATGCCGCGATCGCAGAGGCCGGCGGCAAAGCCGGAGTTGCGACGCTGAACGGCCTGACCCTGGTGACCCGACGGTCGTGAACGCCCGCATGGACACGCGGCCGCCGTCGAAACGGAGATGCAAAAAAACGCAGCCAATCGTCCTGACCGCGGTCGACTTCTCCCGCGAGAGCGCACGCGGCATTGCACCGCATGCCCGCATCAAGCCAGCAGCGGATGCCGTCGCGGCACCCGCCCGCTTTCACCACCGATGCCGCTCAGACCTTGCCCTTCCACGGCACGAGCACGCGCTCGACGTAACGCATCAGCACGTCGAAGCACAGCGCGAAGAAGCCGATCACGATGATGCCCATGATCACGACATCGCTTGCCAGGAACTCCGCGGCGTTGAGGACCATGAAGCCGAGACCGCTCGTCGAGGCGACCATCTCCGCGGCGACGAGCGTCGTCCAGCCGACGCCGATGCCGATCCGCATGCCGGTGAAAATCTCGGGCAGCGCCGATTTCATGATGACGTGGAACACCACCTGCGTGCGCGATGCCCCCATCGAATACGCGGCGTGGATCTGCTCGATGGACACCGAGCGCACACCCGCGCGCGCGGCGATCGCGAGCGGCGCGAAGATCGCGAGATAGATCAGCAGGACCTTCGAGAACTCGCCGATGCCGAACCAGATGATGATGAGCGGCAGATACGCGAGCGGCGGCAGGGGGCGGTAGAACTCGATCGGCGGATCGAATGCGCCGCGCGCGAAGCGCGACACGCCCATCATCACGCCCACCGGAATCGCCGTCAGGCACGCGAGGATGAACGCGCCGAATACGCGCATGAGGCTCACGCCGGTGTGCTGCCAGAGCGTCGAATTGGCGAAGCCGTCGGTGGCAACGACGAGGAACTTTGCGTACACCGCCTGAGGCGAAGGCAGGAACAGCGGCTTGATCAGATGCAGGTTGGTCACCGCGAACCAGAGCCCGATGAAGGCCACGATGGTGATGAGGCTGGTTGCGATGCTGCTTCCATGCCCTGGCACGCCGAACGCGTCGCCCGGCTTGACCGGCTTCTTCGCGAGCATGCGGGTACGGCCGCGCGGCTTGCGCGGCGGCCCGTCGGACGTGCCGGCGCTGATCGGCGATCGTCCGTGAAGCAGCGTGTGGATCGCGTGGGCGGATTTGGAACTAGACATGCGACACCTCCTGCCGTGCGCCGTGCGATTTTTCGTCGCCGTAGATGATGCCGAGCACGCGCTCGCGCATCTCGATGAAGTCGGGGCTCGATTTGACGGCGCGCGCATCGCGCGTTTCCAGAAAGCGGCGGTTGAAATCGAGGTCGTACGTGTGCGTGATGCGCCCCGGCCGCGGCGACATCACGATGAGCCGGCTTGCCAGAAAAAGCGCTTCTTCCACGCTGTGCGTGATGAAGAAGAACATCTTGTTGGTCTTCTTCCAGACGTCGAGCAGGAGTTCCTGGATCGTCTCGCGCGTGAGGGCATCGAGTGCGGCCATCGGTTCGTCCATGAGGAGCATCGCCGGATCGCAGGTCAGGGCACGGGCGATGCCCACGCGCTGCTGCATCCCGCCCGAGAGCTGGTAGATCATGTGCTTGTGAAAATCCTGCAGCCCGACGAGCGCGAGATTGCGCACCGCGATCTCGTGACGCTTCGACTTCGGCACGCCCTGCAGCTTCAGGCCAAATTCCGCGTTGTCGATCACGTTGAGCCACGGCAGCAGCGCGTGCTTCTGAAACACGACGCCGCGATCCGCACCGGGCCCGGCGACCGGTTCGCCGCCGAGCAGCAGTTCGCCGCTCGTCGGCGCGATGAAGCCCGCCATCAGCGAGAGCAGCGTGGTCTTGCCGCACCCCGAAGCGCCGAGTGCGACGACGAAGTCGCCCGAGTCGATCGTCAGATTGATGTCGTCGAGCGCATGGACCTGTTCGCCGGCACGACGCCCGGGAAACACCACGCTGACGTTCCTGACCTTCATGCTTTCCATAGTTCCCCCTGGCCGATGGCCATGGCGTGCTGCTTCACTTGAGTTTCTGCGCCGCTTCCGCGTACGCGGGCGTGACGAACGTCGAATAGTCGGGCGCCACCGCGCCGATGCGTTTCTGCTCCTTCAGAAAGTCCGACGTGTCCTTGAGCGCCTGCGCCGCCCGGCCCGAGCCGCCGCCGCCGAGCCACTGCGGCGACGCCTGCTCGGCGAGCGTCGGGTACGCGTAGAGTGACAGCGACTCGGGCACGTCCGCCGGCTTGCCGCCGATCATCTTCGCGATCGCCGCGGCCTGCGGCGAGCCCGCGTTCCATTGCGACGGATTGCGTCGGTACTGCTCGTCAGCGTCGGCGATCGCCTTGACGAACTTCGCCATGAACTCCTTGTGATCCTCACCCCACTTGCGATCGACTGCAATACCGTCGAACGTGGGCTTGCCGAGTTTCGAGAGATCGCCCGACGTGACCAGCACCTTGCCGCTCTTCTTCAGTTCGGCGAGCGCGGGGTTCCAGACGTAGGCCGCGTCGATGTCGCCGCGCTCCCACGCCGCCACGATCTGGTTCGGCTGCATGTTCAGGATCTTGACGTCGGACGGGTTGATGCCCCAGTGCTGGAGTGCGAACATCGTGTGATAGTGCGTGGTCGAAACGAACGGCACGCCGATCGTCTTGCCTTTCAGGTCGGCGGGCTTCGTCACGCCCGAGCCGTTGCGCACGACCATGGCCTCCGCCTGATTGATGTTGTCGAGAATCCAGAAGAGCTGCAGGTCGAGCCCCTGGCTCACGGCCGCCGCGAGCGGGCTCGACCCGATCACGCCTACCTTCACGTCGCCGGAGGCCATCGCGGTCGCCACTTTCGCGCCCGATTCGAACTGACGCCACTTGATCTTGTAGCCCGTTGCCTTTTCGATCGAGCCGTCGGCGATCGCGACGATCCACGGATCGACGATCTGCTGGTAGGCGATCGTGACTTCCTTCTCTTCGGCGTGCGCCGGCTGCATCACGCATGCGGCGAGCGCCGCGAACGTGACGATGATGCGCTGCATCGTGCGGGCAATCCGCAACGGCAATTTTGACGGCTTAAGGTGTCGCATTTCGGGTCTCCTTTCCTGGCTGCGTGGCTGACACGCGGTTCTTTTCGGGGACCGACCGGGCTTGTCCCGATCGCCGATGCAGTGTCGATTCGAGTATCGTCAACTAAAAATCACGCGAGTTAGTACCAGACGCCGCCGATCGTTGAGTCCACATTCGCGGGCTCCGGTCCGCGGCGTGCACTATCGTTGCGCATCGCATCAATTCCAGTCGAAAACAAAAGGAGGAAAGCATGGCAAGCCGGATGTCGTCGGCAATGTGGACACAGCGGTTCCAGCGGCCGGGCGAATCGACCATCAGCCTGCAGGGTCAGATTCGCCAGATGCTGGTGGCCGCGATACTCGACGGCCAGATTCCCGCCGATACCGCATTGCCGTCGAGCCGCGAACTGGCCGACCAGCTGAGCGTGGCGCGCAACACGGTTGTGCTCGCGTACCAGCAGCTGGTGGAGGAGGGCTATCTGATCTCGCGCGAGCGAAGCGGCCACTTCGTCAATCCGGCGATGCTCGAGGGCCAGCACGGCTTCGCGCCCGCGCAGTCGGCGACCGAGGCGCTCGGCCGCCCGAACTGGGGCGCGCGCATGGCGCGTTCGCCGTCCGCGCAGCGCAATATCGTCAAGCCGGCGAACTGGCAGAACTACGAATATCCGTTCATCTACGGGCAGTTCGATCAGGCGCTCTTTCCGACGAGCGACTGGCGCGAGTGCTGCATGAAGGCGCTCTCGGTGATGGAGATCCGCAACTGGGCGCCCGATCTGATCGAGCGCGACGACGACACGCTCGTGCAGCAGATCCGCACGCGCGTGCTGCCGCGCCGCGGCGTGTTCGCGATGCCCGACGAGATCGTCATCACGATCGGCGCGCAGCAGGCGCTCTACCTGATCGCCGATCTGCTCGCGAACGAGCGTACGACGATCGGTTTCGAGAACCCGGGTTATCCCGACGCGCGCAACATCTTCCAGAACCGCGAAGCGCCGCTCTTGCCGCTGCCCGTCGACGGCGGCGGGGTGCGGCCGGTCGAGGACAGCGCGCTTTTCGCACAATGCGATTACGTCTACGTGACGCCGAGCCATCAGTGCCCGACGAGCGTCACGATGCCGCTCGAGCGCCGCCACGCGCTGCTGGAACTGGCGCAGAAGCACGATTTCGTCTTGATCGAGGACGACTACGAAAGCGAGAACAACTTCTCCGGCGCGCCGCATCCGGCGCTCAAGAGCCTGGATACGGCGGACCGGGTGATCTACGTCGGCAGCCTGTCGAAGAGTTTCGCGCCGGGCCTTCGTCTCGGCTACGTGGTCGCCCCGCGCGAGCTGATCCGCGAATTGCGCGCGCTGCGCCGCCTGATGGTGCGGCATCCGGCGGCCTATATCCAGCGCGCTTTCGCGACGTTTCTCTCGCTCGGCCATCACGACGCGCTGCTGCGCCGCCTCGCCTATGCGTACAAGGAGCGCGCGCAGGCCCTGATGAGCGCCCTCGACACGCATCTTCCCGAAGCGCGCCACGTGCCGATCACGGGTGGCGCCTCGTGCTGGGTGGAAGGCCCGCCGTGGCTCGACGCCAGGCGCCTTGCCACCGACGCGCAGGACCACGGCATCCTGATCGAGCTGGGCGACGTCTTCTTCATGGCCGGGCTGGAGGAGCGGCACTGCTTCCGGATGGGCTTCTCTTCGATCAAGCTCGAGAAGATCGACGCCGGCGTGCGCGCGCTCGCCGAACTCGTGCGGGCGCAACGCCCGCGGGCCTGAGCGCGGTTCCCGAGGCCCCGCGCCTCGCCGCTGGCCCAAGCGAATCCCGGCAACTGGAGCTACCGTCGGACGTAAGCGCTGATTAACGTGTGGATGAGGACTTCGCACGCGCATCGAAAAGGCGTGCGGGTCGCGAATCATCTGACAGGAGACACGCATGACCGACACGCTCACGAAGGCGCCCGCCGTCACGGCACACACGCTCGCCGCCTTTTCCGACGCATTCAACCGCCACGACGCCGACGCGCTGATGGGCTTCATGACCGAGGACTGCGTGTTCGACGCAGCCGGCGGCAACGACGTCCACGGCACGCGCTTCACTGGCCGCGCAGCGGTGAAAGCCGCGTTCGAAGCCGTCTTCCGGACCTTTCCGGATGCGCACTGGGGCCACGGCCGCCACTACGTCGCGGGTGAATGCGGCGTGTCCGAATGGGTATTCACCGGCACGCATGCGGAAGGCTGGCGCATCGAGGCCGAAGGTTGCGATCTGTTCGAATTCCGCGACGGCCTGATTGCGGTGAAGCGCGCGTTCCGCAAGGAACGTCCGAAGCAAACCGCCTGATTCCTGAGGAGACTCGCATGAAAAACGGTGCGATCCACCTGGATGCGACGGGTCCGTTCAGCCGCGAGGCGGGCGCCGACACGCGCTACGACCCGACCTACGATCCGCTCGTCTCGCCCGGCCCCGGCCAGGGCAAGCAGTACGCGCCGACCTACTGGGCCGCGACGGCCGGCGTCGCGCCGCCCGACGACGGCCCGCTCACGCAGGACATCGATGTGGATGTCGCGATCATCGGCGGCGGCTACACCGGTCTCGCGGCGGCGCTCTTTCTCGCACGCGAGCACGGCATCAAGGCCGTCGTGCTCGAAGCGAACAAGGTGAGCTGGGGCTGCACGAGCCGCAACGGCGGACAGGGGCAGAATGCATCGGGGCGCCTCTCGCGTTCGCAATGGATCGAGCGCTGGGGCAAGGACGTCGCGCTCAAGATGCATCACGAGATCTACGAAGGCTTCCATACGTTCAAGTCGCTCGTCTCGCAGATCGACTGCGATCCGCAGCCCGGCGGCCATTTCCTGATTGCGCACCGGCCGCGCATCATGCAGGGGCTCGCGGCCGAGTCGAAGGTCTGGAAGGACGTGTTCGGCTATCCGTCGCAACTGTACGATGCCGAGAGCTTTCGCCGCGAGTTCGTCAACGACTCGGAGGCGGCGGGCGCGCTGCACGAACCCGAGGGCATCGGCGTGCATCCGCTCAAGCTCGCGTACGGCTACCTGAAGCTTGCGCGGCAGCATGGCGCGAAGGTGCATCCGGGCAGCCCGGTCACCGGCTGGCAGACGATCAACGGCGTGCATCATCTGCGCACGCCGGGCGGCACGGTGCGCGCGCGCTCGGTCGGCATCGCGACGGGCGCCTATACCGCGCCGGGGCTGCACCGTTCGCTCACGAGCAAGATCATGCCGATCCTCTCCAACTCGATGGTGACGCGCCCGCTCACGCCCGCCGAACTCGACGCGTGCAACTTCCGCACGAACCAGGTGCTCACCGACACGCGCACGCTGCGCTTCTATTACCGTTTGCTGCCGGACAACCGCGTGCAGATCGGCAGCCGCAGCGCGATCACGGGACAGGACGCACCCAACGCGCGCCACCTCGATCTGCTCGTGAACGGCCTGTATCGCAAGTTCCCGGCGCTGCGCGGCATTCAGATCGACTACTCGTGGTGGGGCTGGGTCGATGTGAGCCACGACATGATGCCGCGCGTGTTCCAGCCCGATCCGAAGGAGACGGTGTACTACGCGCTCGGCTACGGCGGCAACGGCGTGTCGTATTCGGCGCAGGCGGGACGCCGGCTTGCGGAGCGCATCGCCGGCAAGGGCGCGCAGCAGACGCTGCCCATCTTCAACTCGCCGCTGCCGGGGCACATGTTCGCCCCGTTCCGGCGCCTGGGCCAGCGGATGCTCTACCACTGGTACTACCTGCGCGACGAACAACGCTAGCGCGCGGGTCTTTTCACACCCTATAAAGACATGTGGTCATGGGCGGGGTGCGGCGGTTGCGCGGGTGCAGGTGAGCCCGTACCCGCCGCGCCCGCGCACGCTCATGTACGGCGGCGGACGAATCGCGCATGAGACGCGGCTCGCGAACACGCCGTACCGAACAGGATATGGAGGCGACATGCAACAACCAGTCAACGGAAGCGAACTGAAGTGCGGGTTGAAACAGCGGCACATGACGATGATCGCGCTTGGCGGCGTGATCGGAGCGGGGCTCTTCGTCGGCAGCGGCGTGGTGATACGGCAGGCGGGGCCTGCCGCGATCATCTCCTTTCTGCTGACGGGCGGGCTCGTCGTGCTCGTCATGCGGATGCTGGGCGAGATGGCATCCGCGATGCCCGCCGTCGGCTCGTTCTATGAGTACGCGCGGCTCGCGTTTGGCGAGCGGCGCAAGTCGGGTGAGCTTGCGGGCTTTCTGACGGGATGGATGTACTGGTACTTCTGGGTGATCGTCGTTGCGGTGGAGACCGTGGCGGGCGCGCACCTCGTGCAGTTCTGGCTGCCGGACGTACCGGCGTGGATCATCGGTCTCGTTCTGCTCGTCACGCTGACGCTGACCAATCTCGTATCCGTCGGCAGCTATGGCGAGTTCGAGTTCTGGTTCGCATCGGTGAAGGTCGCGGCGATCATCGTGTTCCTCTTCGTCGGCACGCTGTTCGTGTTCGGCATGTGGCCGAGCGCCGATCACGCGACGCTGCCGATTGCGGCGATCGCCTCCCACGGCGGCTTCATGCCGAACGGCATCGGGCCGGTGCTGAGCGGCGCGGTTGCTGCGACGGGCTTCTACTTCGGCGCCGAGATCGTGACAATCGCCGCCGCCGAGGCACACGAGCCCGAGCGCGCCGTTGCAAAGGCGACCAATTCGGTGATCACGCGCGTGCTGTTCTTCTATGCGGGATCGATCCTGCTCGTCGTCGCGATCGTGCCGTGGAATTCGCCGGGCATGGCGACGCCTTATGTGAGCGCGCTCGAAGCGATGCGCATTCCGGCTGCCGCTCACCTCATGAACGCGATCATCCTCACGGCCGTGCTCTCCGCACTGAACTCGGGGCTCTATGCCGCGTCGCGGATGATGTTCGCGCTCACGCGCCGTGGCGACGCGCCGCGCGCACTTGCGAAGGTCAATGGGCGTGGCGTGCCGGTTCGCGCGATCCTGATGGGCACGCTTTTCGGGTATGTGTCGGTGGTCATGTCGTATGTGTCGCCCGACACGGTATTCGCGTTTCTCGTCAACTCGTACGGCACGGTGGCGATCTTCGTTTATCTGCTGATCGCGCTGTCGCAATTGAAGCTGCGTGCGCGCCTCGAGCGCGACGCGCCGGGCAAGCTGCGCGTGAGGATGTGGTGCTTTCCGTATCTTACGTGGGTGGCGATTGCGGGGATGGTCTGCATCATCGTGGCGATGGCGTTCATACCCGATCAGCGCAAGCCGCTCTGGTTCGGCGTGGCGAGTCTGGCGGTGCTGCTCATCGTGTTCTGGCAGCGCAACCGCTGGCGCAAGGGAGACGCGGAGTTCGATGCCCGGCGGGTCGAGGCGCAGACTGCGCAGGTCTCGGGGCGGCGTGGATAAACGCTTCCTTCTTTGGTGGTCCTGGAGCCGGACTGGCTTTACAACGTTCGGCTCGTTCTTGCGCTTTCTTCGCGTTTCCTGCTTGCTACGTTTTGATGTTTGCGCGTTTGCCTGATTTTGTTGTTCGTTCACGTGCTTCGTTACTCGCGCAGAGCGGACAGGTATTCTGGCGCTGGCGCTTGGTCATGGGTTGGGCGGTTGTAGAACCGTTTAATGTTTTTGCGCTTCTATGAAACTTGATTTGCTATTGGTCTATTAGCTTCGCCCCTGTGCGGGGCGGCAGTCACTTTCTTTGCTGCTGCAAAGAAAGTAACCAAAGAAAGCAGCTATGGGGTCAGCGGTGTTAGGAGGTGACCACGTTTGAGTCTTTCGGAGTGGCCCGACCGTAGGAGTGTCCACCTCTGTTCGTTGGGGGATAGGTACGCGGACCCACTGCGCCCTCGCACCTTCGAACGAAGTGGTAAGGCAATCATTCATCCGTCTCGGCACTGTGTGCCGACGTAAGGTGCATATGGTGGTCAGGCACGCGTGGCGTTACGACGAAGCATCTTTGGGTATGCGTGGAAGAAGAACGAATCGATTGGTTGCGGCGCACCGTACGTCCGAGCAAAGCGCGGACGGATGTATGACGGCCTTACCACTCCGTTTGACTGCGCGACGACACAGTGGGTCCGCGTACCTATCCGCTCAACAAATCGAGGTGGACACTCCCGCGGTCGGGCCACTCCGAAGGAATAAAGCGTGGTCACGTCCTAACACCGCTTGCCCCATAGCTGCTTTCTTTGGTTACTTTCTTTGCAGCAGCAAAGAAAGTGACTGCCGCCCCGCACAGGGGCGAAGCTAATAGACCAAGAACAAAACAAGTTTCATGAAGGCCCGAGCGCATCAAACGGTTCGACAACAAAATCCTAACCCCAAGCGCCAGCGACATCAGCGTGCAAAGAAAGCGACTGCTGCCCCGCACAGGGGCGAAGCCAATAGACCAATATCAAAGCAAGTTTCATAGAAGCGCAAGCGCATCAAACGAACAAAACCCCAACCCCAAGCGCCAGCGAACAACCCGTCCATCTCAATCCTGAAACGTCCGTGCAGTCTCAAGCGCCGCCTGCCGCAGGTCTGGCACGAAAGCGAGCATGTCATCGAGGCTCAACCGTCCGACGGGCGCCTGCACCGAGATCGCCGCGCACGCGCGGTTGCGGTCCAGCATCACCGGCACCGCGATAGCGATGAGGCCCTGCAGATGCTCCTGGTTATTGATCGCGAGCATGCGCCGGCGCGTGGTGGCGAGTTCGCGGCGCAGCGCGTCGCGGTCGGTGATCGTGCGCTCCGAATAGGCGCGCAGCGGCAGCGTCTCGATCATGCGCTCGCGCCGGTCCTTCGGCAGGAAGCTGAGCAGGAGCTTGCCGCTCGCCGAGCAATGCAGCGGCACGTGCGAACCCGCCTGCAGATGCATGCGCAACGGCCACCCGGTTTCCACGCGATCCACGTAGACCACGTCGTTGCCGGCGAGCATCGTCAGATTGCATGTCTCGCCGACCGCCGCAACGAGCTGCTCCAGCAGCGCGTGTCGCGCCGCCGCCGGCCCCGCGTGCATCAGCACGTTGACGGCGAGCGAGCGCACGCGCGGCGAACACTCGTACAGGCGGTCCCCCGCGCCGCGCGTGACGAGCCACGCGTCCATCAGCTGCACGAGGATACGGTGCACGGTTTGTTTGGGAAGGCCGAGCGCGCCGACGAGGTCCGTCATCGAAAGAGGCTGTCCGGCCTCGGCGAGCGTTTCGAGCACGCGAAAGGCGCGCACCGCCGCTGCGTTGGATTGATTTGATGCCGACATTCCGTCTCCTGAACATCGTGTGTCGATTTTATTCTGCATCGACTTTATCGTTTTTCGGGACTCGTGCAGGTCCCGAAAATTGCATTTTCCGCTGCTCCGGACTGCGCAGCAATGGATAGTCAACAAAACGGGACCGCGCGTAGCTCAGGGCTGACTAGATTGATTCCTACGCCGCTACACGGCACCCGATCGTCAGACCCTTCCAGCCGGAGCAACCATATGAATGTTAGAGCCAAACCCGCCGAGGTCTCGCAAGGCGGTGTCGAAGGCGACGTCGCACGCGTCGTCACGGAGCTCGTCGCGCGGGCCCGCGCCGCGCAGCGCGCATTCGAATTCGCCGGGCAGGACGCGCTCGACACGGCAGCGGACGCCGCCGCGTGGGCGATCATGGAACCCGAGCGCAACCGGCTGCTGGCCGAGCGCGCGGTGGCCGACACCGGCCTCGGCAACGCCGATGACAAGTTCCGCAAGAACCATCGCAAGACGCTCGGCCTGCTGCGCGATCTGCGCGGACAGAAGACCTGCGGCGTGATCGCGCGCGACGCGGCCACCGGTATCGTCGAGATCGCGCGGGCGGTCGGCGTGGTGGCGGCGATCACGCCGTCGACCAACCCGGCCGCGACGCCCGCCAACAAGATCATCAACGCACTCAAGTGCGGCAACGCGGTGATCGTCGCGCCGTCGCCGAAAGGCCATACGTCGTGCGCGCTTCTCGTCGGGTTCATCCACGAGCAGTTGGCGAAAGCCGGCCTCGCGCCCGATCTCGTGCAGGTCCTGCCGCCGCCGATCAGCAAGGCGGCCACGGCCGAACTGCTGCGGCAGTGCGACCTGGTCGTCGCGACGGGATCGCAGGCGAACGTGCGCATGGCGTACACGAGCGGCACGCCGGCGTTCGGCGTGGGCGCTGGCAACGTGGCGTCGATCGTGGCGGCGTCGGCCGATCCCGTCGACGCGGCGCCCAAGATCGCGCTCTCCAAGACGTTCGACAACGCGACGAGCTGCTCGTCGGAGAACAGCGTCGTGATCGAGGACGCGATCTATCAGCCGATGCTCGACGCGCTCGCGGCAAGCGGCGGCGTCCTGCTCGATCACGCCGCCAAGGCACGCCTGCAGGATGTGATGTGGAAGGGCGGCAAGCTCTCCGCCGACTGCACCGCCAAGTCCGCGGCGCACATCGCGAGGCTGGCGGGCCTCGATGACATCGCCGCACGCGAGCCCAGATTCCTGATGGTCGAGGAGACGGGGTTCGGCGCCGACTATCCGTTCTCCGGTGAAAAGCTCGCGCCCGTGCTCACGGTGTATCGCGCGCGCGATTTCGACGACGCCGGGCGCATCGTGCACGGCATCTATTCGTACATGGGCGCGGGACACTCGGTCGGCCTGCACACAGGTGACCCCGAGCAGGCGATCCGGCTCGGCGAAACGCTGCCGGTCGCGCGCGTGATCGCCAACCAGGCGCACTGCCTCGCCACCGGCGGCAACTTCGACAACGGCCTGCCGTTCTCGCTTTCGATGGGATGCGGCACCTGGGGACACAACAATTTCTCGGGCAACCTCGGCTTTCGCCATTATCTGAACACGACGCGCGTCGCGTATCCGATCGAGGAACGCGTGCCCGAGCTCGACGATCTGCTCGGCGACTTCTTCAGGAGGGTTGGCCGATGAGCGCGCCCGCCACGATCCGCGCGCTTATCGACGAGCGCGCAAGCGTCTGTCCGGACAAGCCGTTCCTGCTCGCGCCGGCCGCCGACGACGATGCTCCCGCGACGCGCCCGCGCGTGCTCACCTTCGGCGCATTGCGCGACGAATGCGCGGCGCTCGAAGCCGGCTTTCGGGAAGCCGGCTTGCGCCCCGGCGACGTCGTTTCGGTGTACATGGGCAACGGCATCCAGACCGCCACGCTGCTGCTCGCGGCGATGTACGGCGGCTTTGTCGCTAATCCGCTGAACCTGCTGTGCCAGCCGTCGCAGTTGGGCTATATCGTCGAGCACTCCGACACGCGGGCCATCTTCGTCTCCCGCGACTCGCGCCCCGCGATCGCCGACGCATGTGTGGCGTTGCGCGTCCAGGGGTTCGAGCGCGAGATCCTGCTGATCGAGACGGACGCGAACGCCGTCGAAGCGCCGGTGTTCGCGCAGGCCGAGCCGGCGCTGGCCGGCGCGCATGCGCCGCAGGTTGCCGCCGCCGCGTTCGGCGCGCGTGCCGCGCAGCCCCGCGACCATCTGAACGCGGCCGACGTCGCGCTGCTGATGTACACGTCCGGCACGACCGGCGCGCCGAAGGGCGTGCTGCTCACGCACCGCAACCTGCTCGCGAACGCACGCAACATCACGGCCGAGCATCGGCTCGGGTCCGGCGATCGCGTGCTTGCTTCGCTGCCGCTCTATCACATCAACGGGCTCGTCGTGACGCTCCTCGCGCCGCTCTTTCATGGCGGCTCGGTGGTCATGGCCGAGCGCTTCTCGGCGCGCACGTTCTGGCGCGATGTCGCGCGCCATGCGTGCACGTGGATCAACGTGGTGCCCACGATCGTCGCGTACCTGCTCAATCAGGAGGAGCAGCCGGCGTTCGACCTGTCGGCGCTCAAGTTCTGCCGCAGCGCATCGGCCGCGCTGCCGGTCGAGCACCATCGCGCGTTCGAGGCGCGCTTCGGCGTCGGCGTGATCGAGACGATGGGCATGACCGAGACCGCCGCGCCCGCCTTCAGCAATCCGTACGACGCGGCGCTGCGGCGCATCGGCAGCATCGGTCTGCCCTCGGGGGGCGAGGCGCGCGTCATCGACGTGAACGGTCGCGACTGCGAAAGCGCCGAATGCGGCGAAATCGTGCTGCGCGGCGAGCAGGTGATGGGCGGCTACTACAAGCGTCCCGAGGAAACGAGCGCCGCGTTCACCGCCGACGGCTGGCTGCGCACCGGCGACCTTGGCTACCGCGACGTGGACGGCTACTACTACATCAACGGCCGTGCGAAGGAACTGATCATCAAGGGCGGCGAGAACATCGCGCCGCGCGAGATCGACGAGGCGCTGCTGAAACACCCGGGCGTGCTGGAAGCGGCGGCGGTCGGCGTGCCGGATGCGGCCTACGGGCAGGAGATCGTCGCGTTCGTCGTGCCGCGCGAGACGGACGGCCAGAACGGCCTCGATACCGCGGACCTGCGGCAGCACTGTCTGCGCGAACTCGGGCGCTACAAGACGCCGAAGGAATTCAGGCTCGTGGCCGAACTGCCGCGCGGGCCATCCGGAAAGATCCAGCGCCTGAAGCTGCTGCAGACGTAGCGCCGCTTGCCGCATGCCGGTGGCAAGCCAGAAGAAATGCACGAGAGCGGGACCACCCGCCCATGTCCATCCATCGAACCAGACGTCATGAACGTCGTACAGAATGAGACAGGAGACAGCATGGAAAAGCACACGCGGCGCGTGAAGACGCGCCATATCATCCTCGCGGTCATGTGCCTGATGTATTTCATCTCGTACATCGATCGCGTGAACATCGCTGTGGCCGGACCGCTCATCCGCCAGGAGATGGGCCTCACGTCGGCGCAGCTCGGGCTGGTGTTTTCGGCGTTCGCGTATCCGTATGCGGTGATGCAGATCATCGGCGGGTGGCTCGCCGACAAGTACGGCCCGAAGATCGTCCTCACCGTGCTGTCGATCATCTGGGGCGTGGCGACGCTCGCGACGGGCTTCGCGGGCAGCGTGACGATGCTCGTCGCGATGCGCTTTCTGCTCGGCATCGGCGAGGGCGGTGCGTTTCCGACGGCCACGCGCGCCTTCACGTACTGGATGCCGGTGGCCGAACGCGGCTTTGCGCAGGGCATCACGCACAGCTTCGCGCGGCTCGGCGGCGCCGTGACGCCGCCGCTCGTGCTGGCGGTGGTCGCGGTGGGCGGCTGGCGCGACGCGTTCCTGCTGCTCGGCGTGGCGAGCCTCGCCTGGACCGTGCTGTACCTGTGCTTCTTCACCAATTCGCCGGAGCAGCACCGGCGCATCACGCCGGAGGAAACGGCGGAGATCGGCTACCGCGCGGGGGACTGCGAACGCGCGAAGCACGCGGTCACGCCGTGGCGCAAGCTCGTGCGCCGCATGTGGCTCGTGACGTTCGTCGACTTCTGCTATGGCTGGCTGCTGTGGGTCTATCTGACGTGGCTGCCTTCGTACCTGAAGGAGTCGCGCGGCTTCGACCTGAAGCAGCTCGCGCTCTTCACCGCGCTGCCGCTGCTCGCGGGGGTGATCGGCGACACGCTCGGCGGTGTGGTCTCCGACAGGATCTTCAAGGCGACCGGCCGTCTGCGGCTTGCACGCTGTTCGGTGCTGGTCGTCGGCATGGGCGGCTCGCTCGCGTTCCTGCTGCCGATGGTGTCCGCCACCGACCCGCTGATGGCCGTGCTGTTCCTGTCGGCGTCGTTCTTCTTCCTCGAGATCACGAACCCGGTGCTGTGGACGCTGCCGCTCGACATCGCGGGCAAGTATGCGGGCACCGCGGGCGGCATGATGAATACGGGTTTCGGCGTGGCGGGCATGGTGTCGCCGGTGGTGTTCGGCTACCTCATCCAGACGACCGGCAGCTACAACGTGCCGTTTACGATTTCCGCGTGCCTGCTCGCGGTGGGCGTGGTCGCGGCGCTCTTCATCGATACGTCGAAGACCGTGGAAGCCGACGAGGAGCGCGAGCTCGCGCGGCAGGAGGAGGAGGCGCCGCTCGGCGCGATGCCCGCGTTCTCGCATGCGGGGCAGCCGGTGCGCATGGAGCGGCATCACCTGCGCCGGCCGCTGCGCTGGCGCAAGTGAGCAGCGCCGGGGCGCGATGAAAAGCGCGCGCGGTCTCAGCCGTCCGAGTCCGCGCGCAGCTTGCGCAGCCGCCAGACGAGGCTCGATGTGTCGAAGCGGTTGCCGCCGAGCGTCTGCACGTCGCCGTAGAACTGGTCGACGAGCGCCGTCACCGGCAGCGCCGCGCCGATGCGCTTCGCCTCGTCGATGCAGATGCCCAGGTCCTTGCGCATCCAGTCGACGGCGAAGCCGTAGTCGAACTTGCCGTCGACCATGGTCTTGCCGCGGTTGTCCATCTGCCAGCTTGCCGCCGCGCCCTTGCCGATCACGTCGAGCACGAGCGGCATGTCGAGGCCCGCGAGCTGCCCGAAGTTGATCGCCTCCGACAGCGCCTGCACCATCCCCGCGACGCAGATCTGATTGACCATCTTCGCGAGCTGGCCCGCGCCTGCCTCGCCGATGCGCGTGACGGCCGCCGCATAGTGGCCGAGCACCGGCCGCACGCGCTCGAACACGTCCGCCGCGCCGCCGCACATGATCGTCAGCTTGCCGTTCTGCGCGCCCGACTCGCCGCCGGACACCGGCGCGTCCATGAAGGCAAGGCCGCGCCCGGCCGCGATCTGCGCGAGCTCGCGCGCGACGTTCGCCGATGCCGTCGTATGGTCCACGAAAGGCGTACCTTTCTCCATGCCTTCGAATGCGCCATGCTCGCCGAGGACGATGCTGCGCAGGTCGTCGTCGTTGCCCACGCAGGCGAGCACGAGACCGGCGCCGCCGGCTGCCTCGCGCGGCGTGCGCGCGGCGCGTCCGCCGTATTGCGCGACCCACTGTTCGGCCTTCGCAAACGTGCGGTTGTACACGGTCACGTCCAGCCCGGCCCGCGCGAGATGGCCCGCCATCGGGTAGCCCATGACGCCCAGGCCGAGAAATGCAACGCGCCGCACGGCGGCACCGGACGGTGAAGTGAAAGATTGTGTCACGAGCGCTCCTTTCGACAAGCAAGGTTGGCAGGGTGGAATATCAGGCGGGCCGGGGCGTTAACCATCGGGCGCGCCGATAAAGGCGATCCGAAATAGCGATTTTACTTCTGTATGTATCACTCCTACGATCGATGATGACGTGGTCGCGTGTGCGTTGCAGGTGCGGCGCAACGCCCCGAGGAGGCTGACATGGAACACGGCGCTCGTACGCAGGACGAGAAGCTCGATATGAAGACGACGACGTGCTACATGTGCGCGTGCCGCTGCGGCATACGCGTGCATCTGCGCGACGGCGAAGTGCGCTACATCGACGGCAACCCGAACCATCCGCTGAATCAGGGCGTCATCTGCGCGAAAGGCGCCTCGGGGATCATGAAGCAGTATTCGCCCGCGCGCCTCACGCAGCCGCTGATGCGCAAGCGGGACGCCGAGCGCGGCGCGGCGCAGTTCGAGCCGGTGTCGTGGGAAGTCGCGTTCGACACGCTCGAAAAGCGGCTCGCGCATCTGCGCGCCACCGACCCGAAGAAGTTCGCGCTCTTCACCGGCCGCGACCAGATGCAGGCGCTCACCGGCCTTTTCGCCAAGCAGTTCGGCACGCCCAACTACGCGGCGCACGGCGGCTTCTGCTCGTCCAACATGGCGGCCGGCATGATCTACACGATCGGCGGCTCGTTCTGGGAGTTCGGCGGACCGGACCTCGACCGCGCGAAGCTTTTCTTCATGATCGGCACGGCGGAGGATCATCATTCGAATCCGCTCAAGATCGCCCTTTCGAAGTTCAAGCGCGCGGGCGGCCGCTTCATCGCGATCAATCCGATCCGCACGGGCTACGCCGCGATCGCCGACGAATGGGTGCCGATCCGCCCGGGCACCGATGGCGCGCTCTTCATGGCGTTCATCCATGAAATGATCGCGAACGATAGCTACGATCACGAGTTCGTCACGCGCTATACGAACGCCGCCGAGCTGCTCGACATGAACGAGGCGAGCGAGACGTTCGGCCTGTTCGTGCGCGATCCCGAGGCGTCCGAGGGCAATCCGCTCTTTCCGCAGAACCACATGTGGTGGGATCGCGCGACCCGTCGCGCGGTTCCCCATCACGCGGCGGGCGCCGATCCCGCGCTCGACGGCCGCTACACGCTCGATGACGGCACGCCGGTGACCCCGTCGTTTGCGCTGCTGCGCGAGCGCGTGGCGGACTGCACGCCGGAGTGGGCCGCCGGGATCACCGGCATTCCCGCGGCCACGATCCGCCGGCTCGCGGCCGAGATGGCGCAGGTGAGCCGCGATCACAAGATCACGTTGCCGATCTCCTGGACCGACGCCTGGGGCAAGACGCACGACACCGTGACCGGCAACCCCGTCGCCTTTCACGCGATGCGCGGACTCGCCGCGCATTCGAACGGCTTCCAGTCGATCCGTGCGCTCGCGGTGCTGATGTCGCTGATGGGCACGATCGACCGGCCGGGCGGATTCCGGCACAAGTCGCCGTTTCCGCGTGCCGTGCCGCCGTCGGCGAAACCGCCGAATCACCCCGACGCGGTGAAGCCGAATACGCCGCTCGCCACCGGGCCACTCGGCTGGCCCGCGGCGCCGGAGGACCTCTTCATCGACGATGCGGGCGGGCCCGTGCGCATCGACAAGGCGTTCTCGTGGGAGTACCCGCTCGCGGTCCACGGCGTGATGCACAGCGTCATTACGAACGCGTGGCGCGGCGACCCGTATCCCATCGACACGCTGATGATCTTCATGGCGAACATGGCGTGGAATTCGTCGATGAACACGGTCGAAGTGCGCAAGATGCTCGCCGACAGGCACGACAACGGCGAGTACAAGATTCCGTTCATCGTAGTGTGCGACGCGTTCCAGTCGGAGATGACGGCGTTCGCCGACCTGATCCTGCCCGATACGACGTATCTGGAAAGGCACGACGTGATGTCGATGCTCGATCGCCCGATCTCGGAGTTCGACGGCCCGGTGGATTCGGTGCGCGTGCCTGTCGTGCCGCCCACGGGCGAGTGCAAGCCGTTCCAGGAAGTGCTGATCGAACTGGCGGGCCGCCTGAAGCTGCCCGCCTTCACGACGCCCGAGGGCACGCGCAAGTACCGCGACTATCCCGAGTTCATCGTCAATCATCAGACCGCGCCGGGTTCGGGTGTCGGCTTCCTGATCGGCTGGCGCGGCAAGGACGGCGACAAGGCGCTCGTCGGCGAACCGAATCCCAACCAGTGGGAGCAGTACGCGAAGAACAACTGCGTGTTCCATTACACGCTGCCCGAAACGCTGCAGTACATGCGCAATTGCAACGGGCCGTACCTCGACTGGGCGGTCGAAAAGGGCTTTCGCAAGTTCCACGAGCCGATCCTGATCCAGCTGTACTCGGACGTAATGCAGAAATTCCGGCTCGCGGCGCAAGGGCGCACGAAGGGCCGGCAGCCGCCGGATCACTTGCGCGCGCGCGTCGAGCGGTATTTCGACCCGCTGCCGTTCTGGTATCCGCCGCTCGAGCGCGACTCCACGGACCTCGCGCGCTATCCGCTCGCGGCGGTCACGCAGCGGCCGATGGCGATGTACCACTCGTGGGACTCGCAGAACGCGTGGCTGCGGCAGATTCACGGCGAGAACTATCTCTTCATGAATCCGCTGATGGCGCGCGAGAACGGCATCGAGGACGGCGGCTGGATCTATGTCGAATCGCAGTGGGGCAAGGTCCGCTGCATGGCGCGCTTCAGCGAGGCGGTCGAGCCAGGCACCGTGTGGACCTGGAACGCAATCGGCAAGGCGTCGGGCGCGTGGAACCTCGGCCCGGACGCGAACGAATCGCAGCGCGGCTTCCTGCTCAATCACCTGATCACCGACGAGCTGCCGGGCGCGACACCGGCTGAAGCCCGCTTCTCGAACTCGGACCCCGTGACGGGACAGGCCGCCTGGTACGACGTGCGCGTGCGCGTCTATCCGGCCGAAGCCGACGCGGACCACACGCTCCCGCAGTTCGCGCCGATGCAGGCGGTGCCGGGCATGACAGGCGTGATCCAGCGCGTCGTGCAGACGTATTTTGCCGGGCGGGGCGAATTCGCCGCGCGCCTTCGCAACACCGTGAAACGCAATTGACGAGGAGCGACAAATGACCCAGATGGCGCTCGTGATCGACCTGAACGTCTGCGTGGGATGCCACGCCTGCGTGACGAGCTGCAAGGAGTGGAACACGTCGGGGGAGGCCGGCAGTCTCGCCGATCTGCGTCCCTATGACGCCGATCCGTCCGGCACCTTCTTCAATCGCGTGCAGACGTTCGAGGCGGGCGAGTTTCCGCTCGCCGACACCATCCACTTTCCGAAGTCGTGCCTGCACTGCGAGGACCCGCCGTGCGTGCCCGTCTGTCCGACCGGCGCGAGCTACAAGCGCAAGGAAGACGGGCTCGTGCTGGTGGATTTCGACAAGTGCATCGGCTGCAAGTATTGCGCGTGGGCGTGTCCCTACGGCGCGCGCGAGCTCGACGAAGAGCGCAAGGAAATGACCAAGTGCACGCTGTGCGCGGATCGCATCCACAACGAGGCGCTGTCCGAACGCGACCGCAAGCCCGCGTGCGTGCTGGCCTGCCCGACGTCGGCCCGGCTTTTCGGCGATATCCACGACCCCGAATCGGTCGTTTCGAAGGCGATCCGCGAGCGCGGCGGCTACCAGCTGATGCCGGAGTGGGAAACGAAGCCCGCGAACCACTATCTGCCGCGCCAGCCGGTCACGTCGTGCGCAAGCGCGTCGTGCTCGTGCGGGCCGCAACGCGCGGAGGACATGTCGACCGATGCGCAGCTCGAACGCGGCGAGGTGCATCTCGCGTCGATGGCGGTGCGCGTCTGACCGGTTTCATCAAGATTGAGGGAGCAGCAACATGAAGCCTGCGTTTTCTGTCGTGTTTCTCACGACGCTTTCCGGCGCGGCACAGGGCCTGATGATCGCGCTGTTCGGCGTGGAGCTTGCCGCGCGGCTCGGCCTGGTCGCCGCAACCGCGGCACCGCCGCCGATCTTCTTCGTTGCCGGCGCGGCGCTGGCGGTCGTCCTTGGCGTGCTGGGGCTCGTCGCTTCGTTCTTTCACCTCGGGCATCCGGAGCGGGCATGGCGCGCGATCGCGATGTGGCGCACGTCGTGGCTCTCGCGTGAATGCCTGTGCCTGCCCGTGTTTCTGGCCTGCGCGGCGGCGTATGGCGTCGCGCACTGGTTCGCTTCGCCGTATTCCCTCGTGATCGGCGCGCTCGGCGTGGTTGCGAGCGGCGCGCTCTTCGTCTGCACGGCGATGATCTACGCCTGCCTGCGCTTCCTGCAGGAATGGGCGACGCCGCTCACCATGGTCAACTTCGTGCTGCTCGGCTGCGCGTCGGGTTTTACCATCGCCACCGCTTGCGCGGCGTGGCTCGCCCCGGCGCAGGCCGGCGGGCTTGCCATCTGCGCGTGCGTGCTGACCATCGCGGGATGCGCGAGCCGCGTCGCATCGCTTGCGCGCAACGCACGCCTGCGGCCGAAGTCGACGGTGCAGAGCGCGACCGGCATCAAGGGGCCGAACGTCGTGCAGAAGTCGCGCGGCTTCACCGCCGGCGCGTTCAACCTGCGCGAGTTCTTTCACGGACAGACGCCGCGCACCTTGCAGCGCGTGAAATGGACGTTCCTCGTCGTGGCGTTCGGCGTGCCTTTCGTGCTGATGGTGCTCGGGGCGAGCACGTCGTCGGTGGGCGTGTCGATTGCGCTCTTCTGCGCCGCCTGCGTGTTGCAATATGCGGGGCTCGTCGCGGAACGCTGGTTCTTCTTCGCGGAAGCGCGGCATCCGCAAAACCTGTATTACGCGCGAGCCGCGTAGCGGGCCGGCCACGCGATAGCGGCCTTAAACGAGCAAATGGCGGACGCCGTCTGGCGTTCGCAGTCAATTTCGCTCGCCGCGGCGTCGCATTTGCGACGCCGCGGCGCTGCCGCACCCCGTCTCCCCCGTGCGGCGTATGCGCGGCCGTCGGTATGAAGATTGTCGCTTGAATCTTCCGAACGCCCGGCGCATATTGCGTGCAGACCAACCCCTGCGTGCGTGGGAGACCCGTTCCGATGCGTGACGTTCGAAACTCCGCCGTGCCGCGGCCCGCCTGGCGATTTTCGGGGCCCGAAGAGGACGCCCGGCCGAGTCTGCCGGAAGTCTATTCGTCGATACACGTGCCTGCGGGCGGTCTCTGGCTGCGGCGCTTTCTGGCATTCGCGGGTCCGGGCTACATGATCTCGGTCG
>NZ_JFHC01000084.1 GCF_000698595.1 Caballeronia glathei
TAATGACTATGCGGCCTCGCACCGCGCCGTGCGCGAGATGAAGGCGGATGGCTTGCTTGCCGCGGACACCGAGGTCTGATCTTCGAAGTACCTGAACAACCTGATCGAGCAAGACCATCGCAACATCAAGTCCCGGACGAAGGTCATGTTTGGCTTCAAGGGGTTCAGGAGTGCCACGACCACGAATTCAGGCATCGAGTTGATGCATCGCATTCGCAAAAGTCAGTTCAATCTCGCGACGCTCGGCCTCAAAGACACCGCTACGCCGACCGTTTGGAATGCGGTTCTCTCGGCTCAATAACCAATCCTGTCAAAACCAACCTCCTCCACTATTTCCGCTATTTGCACCAGAGCCCTGCATCGCCTGGATGCTTCAACTTCGGGAAGTGACAAAAACACCCTCGCAAAAGAGACAGCTTTGAATCGGTCTACGACCGTCGGTGCGTCGCACTCTCGGCAAGGTGACAGGACCCTGGCGCTAAACCCAACCGTCGTACGCATCGCTATGAAGCAACGCGGACAAAGCGCCTGCCGCCGCGTGCAGCGATCTCAGTTGGACCGGCTGCGGCGGCTCGGTGACGCTCTGGGCCGAGCCGATGATCGCAATGACACCGGCCAGCACATCGCCGTCGCGGAAGATCGGGACCGCAAGCGTGTTGATGCCGCCCATCATTTCACCGGCGCAGACCTCGAAGCGTTGCTCACGTATGCGCCGCAGCGTCGCGTCGAGCTTCTGTAACGCCGCCTTTGACAGCTTCTCGTCGCCCGATGCCAGCTCGTCGACAATGGCCGCATGCTCGGCGGCCGATGCGAATGCGAACGTGACGCGTCCGAGTGCCGAACGATGCGGCGGTGGCCGATTACCCGGCTTTACGCTCACGCAGATGCGCGCGTAGATGTTGTCGACCGAATCGATCACCATTGGCAGGCCGTTGGTCGGCACCGACAAGACCACCGTTTCGCGCAGCGTTTCGCGCAGGTCCAGAAGATACGGCTGCGCCATCCTGCGCAGGTCGAACTGATTTCCCGCCGCTTCGCCAAGCTGGAAAATGCGCCAGCCAAGCCGGTACCGGTCGTTCGAACTGTCTTGCTCGATCATGCCGACTTCCTTCAACGTCGACAGATGTCGGTGCACGCGCGGTTTGGTTTCCTGCAACAGATCGGCGAGTTCGGTCACGCCCATCGCGCGCTGCGCGTTCGCCATCGCTTCCATGATTCGCACCGACACCTTCACGGCATCGACCGAATTCAGTTTCTTTTCCGACATACGTTTGAATGCCCCTCTGAGAACACGGTCGCGCGGCGCGCTCGTTGCGACCGCGCAAGGCCGCCGCCGACCAAACCGAAGAATATCAGCCGAGCCTGTCACTAGCGCTTCAGGGGCAATTCCTCGTTGCATATCAAAAAAATGTCGTGTTACTCTTGGCGTAATGACATATCGACTATCGTAACACATGACGAATGCAATGAAGCGAAGCAGCGGCTCGACGCCGGTCGTGTGCGACGTGCTGACGGGTTATCTGGGCAGCGGCAAGACGACGCTGCTGAACCGGTATTTGCGCACCCGTGGCGAGGGGACGGCCGTGATCGTGAACGAGGTGGGCGAAATCGGCGTCGACCAGCTGGTATTGCGCGAGGTGTCCGAGAACGTCGTATTGCTGGATTCCGGCTGCCTGTGCTGCTCCGTGAGCGGGACCTTGCGCGAAACGCTGCTCGACCTCGGCACGCAGGCCGCGCGTGCGGGCTTGCCGCTTACGCGAGTCGTGATCGAGACGACCGGGCTCGCGGAGCCGGTACCGATCCTGCATGCGTTGCTGGGGGACCGGCTTCTCACCGGGCGCTTCGAACTTGGGCGCGTGGTGACGACGGTCGACCGCCAGCACGCGCTTGCGCAACTCGAAGCGGGGCGTGAGACGGCGCGGCAGATCGCGGTCGCGGATGTGTTGGTGACGACCAAGCGCGATCTCGCGGATGCCGCGTCCATGCCGCTGCTCGAAGCCGCGCTGAATACGCTCAATCCGCGCGCGCGCCGGATCGACGCTCACGCGGACAACGCGCTCGACGCTGTATTCGACGCACCCGCTATCCGGGTCGGTGACAGCTCGGCGGATAGCGCGCGGCAAGCAGCGCGCACTCACGATCATGATGACCATCACGCTCACGTTCACGTTCATGGCATCGGTGCGCAAAGTTTCTGGGTCGACTTCACGACGTCGTGGCCGGGCATCGCTGCGTGGTGGAACCTCCTGATGCAGCGCTACGACCGCCGGCTTCTGCGCTGCAAGGGTGTGCTTGGTCTGGATCAGGCCGCGTCGCCGATCCTGATTCAAGGCGTGGGCAATCATTTTCATCCGCCGCTCAGGCTCGCGCGCTGGCCCGAGGGCGACGCGCGCGGTCGCGTCACGCTGATCGGCGAGGGCCTTGAACGCGACTGGCTTGAAGCGAGCCTTCAGGCCTTGCGAATCGACACGAGCGGTCTGTTACCGCGCACGCTGGAAGAACTGGCGCAAGTAGGCGGCACATCGTGAACATCATTCAGAACGTTTATCCGGAGTGGTTTCAATGAATCAGGGATTTGTGTTGCGCGGTGCGCGGGTCGTCGAAGCAGGGCGTGAACCCGAGTGGCTCGACCTGCTGGTGAAGAGCGGCAAGATCGCGGCGCGTCTTGCGCCGGGCACGGAGGTCGACGCCTCGGTTCCGGTCGTCGATGCCGCCGGGCTACATGCGTTTCCGGGGCTGATCGACACGCACGTGCATTTCGGCTTCGGCGAGAAGATCACCGAATACGCGACCGAAACGGCCTACGCCGCGCAGGGCGGCTTCACGTCTATCCTCGGCTATTTCCTGAACAACGAAGACTATGCCGATGTGTTCGAGCGCGAGCAGGGTTATGCGCGCGAGCGTGCGCTAGTCGACTACGGTTTTCACTTCAGCGTGGCGAACGAGGCCCATGTCCGCGACATGGCCGCATATGTGAGCCAGTATGGAGTGACGTCGTTCAAGTACTTCATGAATTTCAAGGGCGAAGAGGGTCGCTATCTCGGCCTCGACGGTACTGACGACGGCTACCTGTACAACCTGCTGGCGACCGCGGGCAAGCTCGACGGCGTAAAGGTGGTGTGCCACACCGAGAACATCGAGATCGTCAACCGCCTGCGCGGCGCGGCGCTCGACATCGAGATACCGACCCTCAAAGACTGGGCAAACGTGAAGCCGCCGTTCACCGAAGCGGAAAGCTGCATAAGAGCCATGTATTTCGCCGAACATTTCGGCGCACACCTCTACATTCCACATCTGAGTACACGCATGGCGCTCGATGAAGTGCGCCGCTGGCGTGAGCGTTATCCGCACGTGTATGTGGAAACCTGTCCGCACTATCTGACACACGACGAAGACTCCACGCTCGGGTCGCTCGGCCGCGCTAATCCGCCGTTTCGCAGCAAGGACGATGTCGATGCGATGTGGGAAGGTTTGCAGGACGGCAGCATCGATATTGTCGCGTCCGATCACGTGCCCCGCAAGCGCGCGACCAAAGAGCGGCCTTTCTGGCTCGCCTCGCAAGGCTTCCCCGGCACGGCGACGATCCTGCCGGTCCTGTTGAGCGAGGGCTATCACAAAGGCCGCCTTAGCCTGTCGCGCATCGCGGAGGTATTGACCGATGCGCCCGCGCGCGTCTTCGGTATGGGGCCGCGCAAGGGTTCACTGGCGGTGGGCGCCGATGCCGACCTGACTCTTGTCGACCTGGAACGCAGCCGCGTGGTGAATGCGGCGGAACTGGGCTCGTACTCCGACTACAGCCTTTACGACGGCTGGACCCTCAAGGGCTGGCCGGTCAGAACGATTGTCCGCGGCGAAACCGTGATGCTCGACGGCAAGATCGTCGGCAAGGCCGGACACGGACACTACTTGTCGCGACCGCTGTACGCCACCGAATGACTCAACCTGCCGATCTTGTGTCCGAGGAACAATGATGGAATCCAATGCAAACATCACGATGGCACACGCGGGCGATCGGGCGTCGCTGCCCGACACGACGTCATCGCCTGCGCACGTATCGCCACGGATCGTGGTGGCCGGTGCAGTAGGCTCGGTGGTCGAATATTTCGACTTCGGCGTGTACGGCTATGTCGCCACCATTCTCGCCACGCAATTCTTCGGCAAGGGCGACCCAACCTCGGCGCTGCTGAATACGCTGGCTGCATTCGCGGTGGCTTTTGTGCTGCGTCCGCTCGGCGGCATTCTATTCAGCCACTTCGGCGACCGCTACGGCCGCAAGAACACACTGGGCATGACGGTGCTGCTGATGTCTGCGGCCAGCGGCCTGATCGGTATTCTGCCGACATACGCGGCCATCGGCGTCGGCGCGAGCGCGCTGCTAGTGCTAGCGCGCTGCCTGCAGGGACTCGCGGCAGGCGGCGAACTCGGCGGCGCGATCGCCTTCGTCGCCGAACATTCGCCGGCGGCGAAGCGCGGCCTGCTGTGCTCGACGACGCAAACTGGCGCGCTGGGCGGTGTGCTGCTCGCATCGCTGGCGGTGGCGCTGTTGAACCAGGTGCTGTCTCACGAACAGATGAACAGCTGGGGCTGGCGCATCCCGTTCTTGATCGCGATTCCGATCGGCGTGATCGGCTTGTGGATCCGTACGCGGCTCAGCGAAGCGCGCAGCTTCCAGGCGCTCGCAGAATCGGATCACGTGGAATCCGCCCCGGTACTCGAACTCCTCCGCTCGTATCGCGTGCCGCTGCTTCAGAGCATCGGCTTATCGATCCTGCTGTTCTCCGCGTATTACATCACATACGTGTACGTGAACATCCATCTGCAACGAGTAGTCGGTGTGAGCGCAAGTCTTGCGTTCTGGTCGACGACGCTGACGCTGTCCATCTCCGTGCTGTTCATGCCGGCGTTCGGTGCGCTCTCCGATCGCATCGGGCGAAAACCGATGTTCATTGCGGGCAGCCTTGCCGCGCTGGTACTAGCTGTACCCTGCTTCACGCTGATGAATGCTGGTGGCGCAACGGCCGTCTGCATGCAGATGGTGCTTGGCCTGATCGAATCCGCGCTGATGGGGGTGGCGTTTTCGACGCTTGCCGAACTGTATCCGACCCGCGTGCGCTACACCGGTATCGCACTCGGCTTCAACGTGGGGGGCGTGGTCACCGGCGGCAGTGCGCCGTTCTTCTGCACGTGGCTCGTGTCGGCGACCGGCTCGTCGATCGCGCCGGCTTACTTTCTCGGCGCCACGGCGATCATCACGCTGTTCTCCGCGTTGACGCTCAAGGAAACCGCCGGCTCGGTCCTGCGCGCATGAGATCCGATTTTTAAACCTGTTTTGGAGTTCAGCATGAAGCCCTGGGAAAGCATCATCAGCGAGCATGAACAGCGCGCTTATCGCGCCGCCGGTTTCGGCCGGCCATCGGGCCTCGGTATCCGGCCCGCGCTGCTGATTATCGACGTTCAGTACCGCACCGTCGGGACGAAGCGTCAACCGTTCTGGGAATCGATCAAGGAGTTTCCGACCAGTTGCGGAGACGTCGGCTGGAATGCAGTGGACAACATCGCGGTACTGCTGGAGACATTTCGCACGAAGAACTGGCCGGTGCTCTATCCGCACGTCGCGCCGAAGAAAGCGACCGACGGTGGCCGCCTTGCGGAGAAGGTGCCGTCCATCATGACGATTCCGGCACATGGATACGACTTCGTCGAGGAAGTCGCGCCGCGTGAAGGCGATGTGCTGCTGCCAAAAAAACACCCGAGCGCGTTCTTCGGCACCGCACTGGCGAGTCATTTGATCGATGCACAAGCAGACACGCTGATCGTGACTGGCTGTACGACAAGCGGGTGTGTGCGCGGCAGCGTCGTCGATGCATTCTCGCTGAATTTCAGGGTGTTCGTGCCGCACGATTGCGTCTACGACCGCAGTCAGACGTCGCACGCCGTGAACCTGTTCGATATGTCGGAGAAGTATGCCGACGTCGGCAGCGCCGCTGAACTGGTCACTCAACTGCGAGATATTCCGGCGCGCGTCTAAGCCTCGGAGCTGCTTCTTCAGGCCAGGTCTTTCCCCTTGCTCCTGCTACACGAGCGCCGCGTTCGCGCGGCCTCGTGCGTCGTCCCCTGTCTACTCGATCCGCTCGCGCATGCAGCCCGATCCGGGATCTGGCGTAATCGTACCTTTCACGGAAACTCAGCGTTAGTCGCGATCAGAACCCCTTGCGGCAAGGCTCAGCGGCCTCACGGCTCCCATGAAATAGGAGAATTCGCGAATCCTGAAAGCGATTCAAGTCAAATCGAGTCGTTCCAGTCGTGTACAACGCGCACGATGTAAACCGTTCCAGCGCCCCAGGCCGGTAAGCGCTGGCGCAGACCAGTAGCCAGCGATTGCGTGATCTTTGAATCCGGCGAGGCATCGCGCAAGGGACTTTAGGTGTTGCGCGGCAGGCACCTGTGCCCCGTAGGTAGATGTTCGCGACAGGACACAACTCTGGCGACGCCCGCCGGCAACGTCTTTCGCGAAATCCGTTCCTTCTTCACCGGGGTCTATGGCCGAAGATCTTACCCAACTCGTTATCGCGACAGAACCGTCGGGCCGAGCCTGTAGGTTACATCGGCGGCACAACGCCGTTTTTCTCGACGAGAATTCGTTGCGCGTTAAACGCGCCGCCCGCTGCCGCGGTTGCCGTTACGATCGCCTTCTTTCCCGCGGTAAGGTCGGAGCGATCTGCCGGGATGAATGCCACGACGGGCACATTTGCGGGCACGGTCACCGTATTGCTGCCACCTTTGTACGAAAGCTGCAGGACGTTGCCGCTCGTCGACTTCACGACCGAATCGACATTCGCGTTCGTCATCGTGCTGTTCGGCCCAAGGTCGAACGCACGGTGGCCTTCACCGGTGCCGCGTGCGGATTCGTCGAACACGTGTACTTCGGTGGCTGTCATCGTTCCGTCCACGCCGGTCGTGGCCGCGGTGCCAATGAAGGAGCCGGGTTTGATGTCAGAGAGCTTGATCTTCTTGACTGCAGCGATCGTGAGATTCGAGGGGAGCGTGACCGAGACCGTGTCGCCGCTGTTGCGATGGACGACCAGCGTGTCGCCTTTCAGCGAGACAATGTCGCCGCGGATACGGGTGACCTTGGCCGCCGGAGCCTGAGCCAGCGCTGCGGTGCTTGCGAATGCAATTGCGACGATGGTGCTGCCGATTGTCGTACGGTAGGACATTGGTTTCCCTTGTTTGCGTTTTGCACGAGTGGGTTGAACTGCATCACGTGCGAGGTTACGCGTTCGGGCTTTCAATTTCCTGCCATCCGCGCGCCGATGGCCAAGGTGGATCACCGACGCACCTTGAGGCTGGGTTCGGCGGGTTGTACGGAGCAGGGAGTGGAACTGTTCGGCACGAGTGCATGCGATGCCGCGGTCTTCCATTTGGCCCTTGGCGATCATGTGCGTGTGTTGATGTTCGTTAATTCTGCTAGCCATGTTCACAGCATTTGCTCTCTGCGCGCGACTACCTCCCAATTTGCACGGAAAGGACGACAACCCCAGACAGAGGCGATGAGTGGAGCGGCCGTTCAAGCGGGCGACTTGCGACACATCGCGTCGACGCATCTCCAAAGTATCAATCTGCGCGGAACGCTCGATTTCCCGATCGAGCTCTGCCCGCGTCACGGCAGCAGCTTGGAATTTGTGACGACGAATTGAGGAGCCCGCAACCCACCAAGAGAAAGAGGATCGCGACCGCCGCTGTTATCAACGTGAGAATTCTAGCGTGCGGCCATTGGACTCGGCAGGAATGGCCGACATCTCGCAGCCTGGCTCGGCTTGGTGCGTGCCCGGACAAACTGAAAGGCGCGGCGAACTATCGAACGCGTCGGAGCAGGGCGCAACATCTCATCGGGCGCCCGGCGACGGTATCTCGAACAATCCGCGCACGGCATTCAGATACGTGTCCAGCGATGGTCCGATATGGCTTCGGCACAGACTGACCAGACTGTCGCGGTTACCGCTTTCAATGGCTCTGATCATTGCCCAGTGTTCGTCGCGTGCATTGACCAGATGCGGCACGCTCGCGGATGTGTAGAAGCGGGCACCGTGCACCTTCTGGGCTGAACTCCGGATCATCTCGGCCAGGTACGGATTCCCGCAGGCAGAGAACAGGCAATCGTGAAATGCCATGTTCGCGTGAAAGGCCGCGCGGAAATCCCTGGCCTCCACCGCCCGGGTGTGTTCGGTCTGGATACGCGTCAATTCCGCCACGAACTCCGGCGAACCGGGCAGAGGAATCTGCTGGGCGGCCAGCATCTCCAGCGCTTCGCGTACCGAGTAGATCTGGCGAATTTCTTCCGGGCTGAGAAGGCGCACGGTCGCGCCCTTGTTGGCAATGTGCTCGACCAGCCCCATCCGCTCGAGCTCGAAGATGGCTTCGCGGATCACGTGCTTCTTGCAATTGAAGTGAGCGCTCAGCTTTTCTTCCAGCAGACGCTGCCGCGGCATCAGCCAGCCGAGCACGATCTGCTCCTCAAGCGCTCTCACGATCTCTTGAACCTGACTTGTCGATGGCTTTCGAGTGGTCGTGTCTGTCATCAAAACCTGTATTCCCGTTGAGCAGAGTTGGAAGGGGCAGGCATGCCGGCTGACGGATGCCTGACGCCCGCAATTTTAGCCGCAGTCATCGTTTCGTCAGATACCACTGGGACAGCAAGCGCCCCCCATTATACGTCGACAAGATCATTGACAATCTCGTTGAACAAAACGAGACTTGTCGCATCGAACGACTTTGCAACTGATTTTCGAGGCGGACACCGTGCATCCCGGTGCGCCGCGCCCCGCTCAGGCGCCAGTCTGGCGCGGGATCATTGCTCATAACAACGGAGACGGACGGGTGAAACAGCGGCTGAGCGGCAAGCGCATCATCATCACGGGTGCGGTCAACAACATCGGGAAAGCGGCGGTCGTCGCATTCCTGGAAGAGGGCGCGAAGGTTGTGATCGGCGATATCGACGCCGAGCGCGGTGCGACGGCGGCGGCGGAACTCGGTCCGAATGTCCGGTTCGTCGCCGTGGATGTCTCGCGCGAGGAGAGCGTTGCGGCGTTCATCGATGCCGGAGCGCAGTGGCTCGGCGGCCTGGATGTGCTGGCGCAGAACGCTGGCGTCATGACTTCCGGCAACATCACGAACCTCGACGCAGCAGCATTCGACCGGGTCTTCGCCGTGAACGTGCGCGGGCTGTTCTTTGGCGCGAAATACGCGGTGCCGCATCTGCGCAAGTCCGGTGGCGGCTCGATCATCAACACGGCGTCGCTTGCCGGCAAGCGCGGGCAGCCGGGACTCACGGTCTACTCGGCGTCCAAGGGCGCGGTGATCGCGTTCGGCACTACGCTCGCGCTTGAACTGGCGCCGTCGAACATTCGCGTGAACACCATCTGCCCGGGCTGGGTCGACACGGCGTTCAATGACCCGATCGTCGGGTTCATGGGAGGCCGCGCCACGCAGGACGACAAGGTCGCGACCTTCGTGCCGCTCGGACGCCAGGGCACGCCGGCCGAAATCGCGCCGCTCTTCGTGTTCCTTGCCTCCGACGAATCTTCGTACGTCAATGCCCAGGCGCTCCTCGCGGATGGAGGCGCATTCAATTCCTGAGGAGCCGGGCGATTTTTGATCCGCTTCACAACCCGAAGTCTTGTTCCAAACCCACCCAAAACAATATACGTCTCCCTCGTTTCGAGGGATGACAGGAGATAGTCATGTCCCGAAAGTGGTCCCTGGCTGCGCTGAGCGCTGCTCTGCTGGTGTCCGCCGTATCGACGGCCCATGCCGCCGACAAGAAGCACCTCTATTTCGTCGCCAACGGCGCGGTGGATTTCTGGAAGCTGGCCGAAGCCGGCATGAGAAAAGCCCAGGCCGAGTTACCCAACTACACGCTGGAGATGAAATACCCGGAGCAGTCGTCGGCGGCGGTTCAGGATCGCTTGCTGGATGACCTCGTCGCTAATGGCGCGGCCGGCATCATCCTCAGTTCGGTCGATCCGAAGACCCAGACGGACGAGCTGAACAAAGTGGCGGGACAGACGCTGCTCGTCACGACCGACGGCGACGCACCCGATACCAGGCGGGCGTTTTATCTCGGCTCGAGCAACATCGACGCAGGCAAGCAGGCGGCGCAGATCCTGATCAAGGCGATGCCCAACGGCGGCAAGTGCGTGGCCTTTGCCGGCTTGCCGGGCGCCGACAATGCCGTGCAGCGACTCAAGGGCCTGAGAGAAGGCCTGCAGAACATGAAGATCACGATTGACAGCGTCCGCTCCGACGAGATGGACCAGGCGCGCGCGCAAAGCAATGCCGCGGACATTCTGACTGCCCGCAAGGATGTCAACTGCATGATCGGCGTCTTCGCCTACAACACGCCGCAGATCGTGCTCGCATTGCAGCAGTCGGGACGCGCAGGCAAAGTGACCGTTGTCGGCTTCGACAATGATCAAGGGACACTGAACGGGATCAAGCAGGGCGTGGTGGCGGGCACCGTGGTGCAGCAGCCTTATCAATGGGGCTATCTCGGCACGAAGTACATGGCCCGCTACGTGGAAGGCGACACGTCCTTCATTCCCAAGGACCACAAGATCATCGTGCCGACCCAGATCATCGACAAATCCAACGTCGATGCGTTCGTCGCCCAGGTCAAGGCGTGGATGGCGAAGAAGTGATGAACGAGTCGCTGCCATCCCAACTTCCATCGCCGCTGCGATCGCCGCTGTTGTCGCTGAAGGCGATCAGCAAGACCTACGGCGCCGTGCAGGCATTGAAGGGCGTGAGCTTTCATGTCGATGCGGGGGAAGTGGTGGGCCTGATCGGCGAGAACGGGGCGGGCAAGTCGACCTTGATGAAGGTGCTAGGCGGCGTGATCGCGCCCACCGGCGGCACGATCGCGATCGAAGGGCGGGAGCATGCCTCGCTGAGCGTGCCGCAGTCGCTCGCCGCAGGCATCGCCTTCGTGCATCAGGAACTCAACCTGTTCGAGAATCTGGACGTAGCCGCGAATGTCTTCATCGGCCGTGAACCGCGCTATGGCGGCCCCTTGCGGCTGGTTGACAACAAGGCGCTGCATGCCCGCGTAACGCCGCTGCTCAGGCGGCTCGGCTGCGATTTTTCTGCAACCACCCGGGTCGCCGATCTGTCGATCGCCCAATGTCAGATGCTTGAGATCGTCAAGGCGCTGTCGCTCGATGCAAAGCTCATCATCATGGACGAGCCGACTTCGAGCCTCACCACGTCGGAGACCTCGCGTCTGCTCGATATCGTCGCTGACCTGAAGCAGAGTGGCGTGGCGATCATCTTCATCACGCACCGGCTGGCGGAGATAGAGCGTTGCGCGGATCGCGTCGTGGCGCTGCGCGACGGCGCGCTGGTGGGCGGCCTCGAGCGCGCGGACATCAGGCGCGACGCCATGATCACACTGATGATAGGGCGCAGCCTCAGTACGCTGTACACGCCACCTGCAACGGCGCCGCTTGCTCCCGTCCTGGAACTCGACGCCTTTACCACGCCTGCCTATCCCGCGCAGCCGGTGACGCTCGCGTTACGCGGCGGCGAAATCCTGGGTCTTGCGGGTCTGATGGGGGCAGGACGCACGGAGCTTGCTCGCGCGATATTCGGCATCGACCGACCGGCGGGAGGCGCGCTGCGGCTGAACGGCAGGCCTGTCACGATCCGATCGCCGCGCGACGCCATCCGGCTCGGCATCTACCTGATTCCCGAGGATCGCAAACATGCCGGGCTGATCCTCGAGAGCAGCATTGCAGAGAACATCATGCTCGCGAGCCTGCGTTCAATATCGCGGGGAAACCTCGTCGATACCGACAAGGGCGAGCGCATCGCGCTCGCGCAGCAGAAGTCGCTGCGCATCAAGGCGCCTTCGGTCGACGAGCGGGCGGGTTCGCTCTCGGGCGGCAACCAGCAGAAGGTCGTGCTCGGCAAGTGGCTGTGCATGCAGCCGAAGATGATCATCTTCGACGAGCCGACCCGCGGCGTCGACGCCGGCTCGAAGAGCGAAATCTACGCGCTGATGCGCAAGCTCGCCGACGAGGGGGTCGCGATCCTCATGATATCGAGCGACATGGAGGAGGTGATCGGCGTGAGCGACCGCGTGGCGGTCATGCACGAGGGCGCCATCACCGGCGTGCTCGGGCGCGACGCGCTCAGCGAAGCAAGCATCATGCATCTGGCCGTCGGAGACACGGTCCACTAAACAGGCAGACATCATGTTGAAAAAGGATCTGGGCCTACTCGTACTCATCGTGGTTGTCGGCGCGGTCGTCGCGGTCATCAACCCGCGCTTCATCTCGCCCGCGAACCTCGCGAACACGGCGAACCTCATCGGACTCTTCGGGCTCTTCGCGATTGGCGAGGGCTTCGTGATCATCACCGGCGGCATCGACCTGTCGATCGGCTCGGTCTTCGCGCTGCTTGGCGTGATCTTCATGACGCTCCTGTCCACCGACGGCGTGAACTGGATGGTCGCCACGGCGCTGATGGTCGTTGCGGGCCTGGTGATCGGGCTGATTCACGGGTTCCTCGTGACGAGGCTGCGCATGCAGCCTTTCGTCGTCACCTTGTGCGGCTTGCTTATCTATCGCGGGGCGGCGCGCTATTACACCGATGACGGCACCGCGGGCTTCGATTTCGGCCAGACTTTTCCCACGCTCGAATGGCTCACTACGGGACACATCTGGGGCGTGCCGAACAGCTTCATCGCATTTGTGGTGATCGCGGCGATCATGGCGGTGGTCCTGCACAAATCGGTGTTCGGCCGTTATCTTTTCGCGGTCGGGAAGAATGAGGAGGCGGCACGTTATTCAGGCATCAACACGCGCGCTGTCGTCGTCGCGTCGTACGTGATCTGCTCGGGACTGGCGGGCATCTCGTCCGTCTACTTCGCGATGTATACGCGTTCCGTCGCCCCTGCTTCGCATGGAACCTTCTATGAACTCTACGCCATTGCCGCCGCAGTGCTGGGCGGCTGCTCGCTGCGCGGCGGCGAGGGCTCGATCCTCGGCATCGCCCTCGGCGCGGTGCTGCTGCAGATCCTGCAAAACCTCGTGAATCTGCTGGGAATTCCGTCGTCGCTGAATTTTGCCGTGATGGGCGGCGTGATCGTTCTAGGCGTGCTGATAGACAGCCAGTTGCAGCAACTCCGGCAACGCCGCGCCGCGTTGCGGCCGCTGCCCGAGCAGAAAGCAGTCGCGAAAGCATGAAGGCGCCCGACTAGTTGCACCACTTCTTCCAGATGAGGATGACTACCGCATGAGCGAAACACCGCTGAAGCCCTACGCGCGTGACGACACCGGTCTTGCCGCGTTCTACAAGGAACTTTCCACGCAGGAGCGGCGGACCTTCTGGACGTGCTTCATCGGCTGGGGACTGGACGCACTGGATTTCATGATCTATCCGCTCGTGATCGGCACGATCATGACGCTATGGAGGGTCGATACGGGCGTGGCGGGTCTCGCCGTGACCGGCACGCTGCTGACGTCCGCCATTGGCGGCTGGCTCGCGGGCTACCTGGCCGACCGGATCGGACGGGTGAAGACATTGCAGATCACGGTGGCCTGGTTCTGTATCTTCAGCATCGCCTGCGCCTTCGTGCAGAACTTCGACCAGTTGATGATCGCCCGGGCGATCCTCGGCTTCGGTTTTGGAGGAGAGTGGGCTGCGGGCGCCGTGCTGATCGGCGAGACGATCCGTCCTTCGTTCCGGGGACGTGCGGTCGGTGTGGTGCAATCCGCATGGGCGGCAGGCTGGGGCGCGGCGGTTCTGCTGCAGGCGGTGATGTTCTCGCTCTTTCCCCCCGAAACCGCGTGGCGCGCAATGTTTGCTTTTGGCGTGCTGCCGGCACTGCTGCTTGTGTACGCGCGGCGTCACGTGCACGAGCCCGAGATCGCCGAGCGTGCGCGCAAGAAGCGTGCGCAAGACGGAGATGCGCCATCACTTTGGGAGATATTCCGTCCAGGCACGCTGAAGACGACCGTTCTCGGATCGGTCTTCATGATGGGTTGCCAGGGAGGTTACTACGCCATCTCGACCTGGATCCCGACTTTCCTCAAGACCGAACGGCATCTCACCGTCATCAACTCGACCGGGTACCTTGGACTTCTGATTACAGGAAGCTTCATCGGCTACCTTTTTGGCGCCTGGATGGCGGATCGGTTTGGACGCAAGAAGTTGTTCGTGTCGTTTTCGATCGTCGCAATCGTCGTGGTGCTGGCCTACACCCAGCTCACCATCAGCAATGAAGCCATCCGCTGGCTCGGCTTTCCGCTAGGTTTCTTTTCGAGCGGCTATCTGGCGGGCGTCGGCTCTTTTCTCTCCGAACTCTATCCGACCCGCCTGCGCGGTTCGGGCCAGGGATTCTGCTACAACTTCGGCCGGGGTATGGGCGCGCTTTTTCCCGCACTGGTAGGCGGGTTTTCGGTCCGCTTCGGACTCGCGACTGCGATCGCCATCTTCGCGGTGCTCGCCTACGCGCTTCTCCTCTTGAGCGCGGCGCTCCTGCCCGAAACCCGAGGCATTAAACTGGAGGATATTCGATGACCGCTTCCGACACACAAAAAGCCCCGTTCTGCCCGGGACCCGCACCGACCCAGACCCGGCCGTCGGCGTTCGAGATGCCTGCTGGCGTGGTCGATACGCATGCGCATGTGATCGGGGAGCCGCCTCGCCATCCGTGGATGCCGGACCGCGCCTACACGCCGCCGCCTGCCACGCCCGAGGCCTACCTGAAAATGCTCGACGACACCGGTTCGCAGTACGGGGTGCTGATTCAGGTGAGCGTGCATGGCCAGGACAACACGCTGATGCTCGACACCCTGCGCGCGAATCGCGAACGCCTGCGTGGGGTCGTCGTGCCGGCGCTCGGACTTTCCGATGGGCAATACCATGCAATGAAAGACGCCGGGGCGGTTGGCCTGCGTCTGAACGTGCTGTATGGCGGCGGAGGCACGAGCCTCGCGCAGCTCGCCGAGTACGATGCCCTTGCGCGTGACTGGGGCTGGCACATGCAGTTCCTGCTCGACGCGCGCGAGTTGCCGGCGCTTGCGCCGCAGTTCTCGACGTTGCGATCGACGATCGTCATCGACCACATGGGACATATGCCCACGGCCGAGGGCATCGAATCGAAAGGCTTCCAGCACTTGCTCGCGCTCGTTCGCGACGGTGCGTGGGTCAAGCTATCGGGTGCATACCGCATGAGTGCCGAGGAGCCTCCATACCGCGACACGATCGGCTACGCGCAGGCGCTGATCGACGCGGCGTCAGAACGCTGCGTATGGGGATCGGACTGGCCGCACGTCGCGACCTGGACCACGATGCCGACCGTTGCCCAACTGCTCGACACTCTGGCGCTGTGGGCGCCGGACCACGCCACGCGCACAGCCATACTTACCACCAACGCGCACAAGCTCTACGGCTTTCGCTAACCACTTGAAACCATGTCAGACAATTCTTCCACGGGTCTTCGCAAGGGCCTGACCAGCTACGGCGACAGCGGCTTCTCGCTCTTCCTGCGCAAGGCCTTCATCAAGGGTGCAGGCTACACCGACAGCGCACTCGACCGGCCGGTGGTCGGCATCGTCAACACGGGCAGCGCCTACAATCCGTGTCACGGCAACGCGCCGCAACTGATCGAGGCGGTCAAGCGCGGCGTGATGCTGGCCGGCGGCCTGCCGATGGATTTCCCCACCATCAGCATCCACGAGAGCTTCTCGTCGCCGACCAGCATGTACCTGCGCAACCTCATGTCCATGGATACCGAGGAAATGCTGCGCGCGCAGCCGATGGATGCGGTGGTCATGATCGGCGGCTGCGACAAGACCGTTCCGGCGCAGTTGATGGGCGCGGCCTCGGCAGGCTTGCCCGCCATCCAGCTGATCACCGGCTCGATGCTGACCGGTTCCCACCGCTCCGAACGCGTGGGGGCATGCACGGATTGCCGCCGCTACTGGGGCAAGTTCCGTGCGGAGGAGATCGATGAGCAGGAGATCGCGGACGTCAACAATCAGTTGGTGGCGAGCGTGGGAACATGTTCGGTGATGGGCACGGCGAGCACGATGGCGTGCATTGCGGAAGCGCTGGGCATGACGGTGCCGGGCGGTGCCACGCCGCCCGCCGTAACGGCCGATCGCATGCGTGTGGCCGAACAGAGCGGCGCGCAAGCTGTGCAGATGGCCCGTGAGCATCTGACGATCGACAAAATCCTGACGCCTGACGCTTTTCACAACGCGATGCGGGTGCTGCTGGCCATCGGCGGCTCGACTAACGGCATCATCCATCTGACTGCGATTGCGGGGCGCTGCGGACTCGAAGTGGATCTCAAAGCGCTCGACCGCATGGGCCGCGAGACACCCGTGCTGGTCGACCTGAAGCCGTCCGGACAGCACTACATGGAGGATTTCCACCACGCCGGCGGGATGGCCACGCTGCTGCGCGAACTCAAGCCGCTGCTCAAACTGGATGCGCTGACCGTCACGGGCCGCACGCTGGGTGAAGAAATAGAGCGTAGCGGGGCGGGCTTCGCGCAGGACGTCGTGAAATCGCGTGAGCGGCCGATCTATCCGCAAGGCGGCATTGCGGTGCTGGAGGGAAATCTGGCGCCGGGTGGGGCAATCATCAAGCAGTCGGCTGCCAATCCGGACCTGATGGAGCATGTGGGCCGCGCGGTCGTGTTCGAGAATGCCGACGACATGGCGCAGCGCATCGACAGCGATGACCTCGACGTCACCGCCGACGACATCCTGGTGCTCAAGAACATCGGGCCGAAAGGCGCGCCGGGCATGCCCGAGGCCGGCTACATTCCGATTCCGAAGAAGCTGGCGAAGGCCGGCGTGAAGGACATCGTGCGCATCTCGGACGGCCGCATGAGCGGCACCGCATTCGGCACGATCGTCCTGCACGTGACGCCGGAAGCTGCTATCGGCGGGCCGCTCGCGCACGTGCACAACGGCGACCGGATCCGCCTGAGCGTGGCGAATCGCGAGATCGCGCTGCTCGTCTCCGACGAGGAACTGGCACAGCGCGCACGCGACGAACCGGTCCGGGTACCCATAGCAGCGCGGGGCTACCGCAAGCTTTTCCTGGACACCGTGACACAGGCGGACAAGGGCGTCGATTTCGACTTTCTGCGGGCCGAGAACTTCACCGGATCGACGCCGTCCATGTAGTGATCCGGCGAGGGACCGCCACCTCGGTGGTAGCGGATGGCACGTGGAGGAACACACGTCATGAGCAGACACCCGCCTTGCGCGTCCAGCCGATCAGTTGAGGCTGCCACGCCGATAGTCCGAGTAATCAGAAAATGCGCTGAGTTACCGTGCCACGACGGGGAGCCGCTACCGCTCGAGTTGCGTGAGCGGCTGCTGCGCGAGTGCGAGCCACGCGGCAGGGCGTTTTCGTCTTCACTTCCCGGAGTATCAGATGGGGCAACCCAGGCGCCGTCCGCAAAACTTAATCCGGCATCCCCTTGCCGCGCGTCTCCGGCAAGAACCACGGCAATACGATACCGATCAGGTACACCGACCCGAGCGCCATTGCCGCCTGCGGCACACCGCCGAACGACTTGATCATGGTTCCCGCGACGATCGGAAACACCCACGCGATTAACCGCGCAGCGTTGAACACAAAGCTAATCGCGGTCGAGCGAACCGCCGACGTGAAGAGTTCGCACGGATAGATCGCCATCCACACGTAAGCGCATCCCAGCGTGAAGAATCCGTTGATCGGCGCGACTACCATCATCGCTTCGACACTCGTCGTCAGCTTGTAGGTGATGAACGTCGTGAGGAGCGCGCCGACAAACGTCAGCGACAGGAACGCGCGCCGGCCGATTGCGTCCACGAGAAAACCCGCTACCATGTATGCCGCGATCGCGCCCACTGTGTAGACAATGGATATCTTCGAGCCCCACGAGACCGCGTCGGGCAATCCTTCAGCCTTAGCGAGCGCTACGGTGAAGGTTGGCAGCCAGCTCGAAATCGCCCACCAGCCGACCGTCGTGATGATCGACAGCACCAGCAGCATCAGCGTGCGGACGAGCGCTTCACGTTCGCTGAACAACTGCTTCAGCGTGAAGGGCCGTTTGCCCGAAGCCTCACCGGCGGCCGTCTGGGTTGCGGGCGTCGTAGCCGTGGCGTTCCAGCGCTTCTCGCGAATCGCCCGCTGCCATTTTTCCGACTCGTTCACACCGCGCCGGATATAGAGCACGAAGAACGCCGGAATCGCTCCGAGCGCGAACATTAGTCGCCACGTCTCGGTACCGAGCGGATGCGTGGAGGCGAGTGCATACCATACGACAGCCGCGATCAACGTGCCCCAGCCGAAGCCCGATTGCAGAAAGCCTGCGCCTTTGGCGCGCGCCCGTTCCGGCCACGTCTCGGACAGGAGTGCAACACCCGTGCTCCACTCGCTGCCCATCGCCAGGCCCGTGAGGAAGCGCAGCGCGCAGAGCGTCCAGAAGGTCTCGGAGAACGCCGTGAAGCCCGAGAACAGCGCATAAAGGAACACGGACCACAGCATCATGCGTTTGCGGCCGACGTAGTCCGCGAGTATCCCGCCTACGAGGCCGCCGATACCCCATCCGAGCAGCGTGATACCGATCACGAGTCCCGCATAGATGGTGGTCGAAGCGGCCTGCGCCGGGCTCAGCACCGAGTGCAGCATCGGCATGAGCACGACGACGAGTGCGAGCGCTTCGTAGCCGTCGAAGATCCACCCGAGAAAACTTGCCCGCAGTACGCGCCAATGCGTCGGGGTGAGGCCGTCATACCACTTGGTTCGCGCACTGACGGCGATGTGGCCATGTTCCATGTCTGTCTCCTTGATATCGATCATTGTGATTTCTTCGCGTCGTTCGAATGCCGGATCTCATCGGCGAAAGGCGCTAGCGCTGCCCGAAGGACGCACCATCGAACACTCGCTTGGTACTTCGCGGCTCGCAACGCCAGTACTGCGGCGGCGCCTTGATCGTCGCGCCGAGTTCGGCTGCGGCGTGCCACGGCCAGCGCGGGTCCCACAGCACCGCGCGGGCGATAGCGATCAGGTCCGCATCCCCGCTTCTGATCACGCGGTCCGCTTCGTCTGGCGTGGTGATGAGGCCCACGGCGATGGTCCGGATACCGGTTGCTTCGCGCACGGCACGCGCGAACGGGACCTGGTACAGCGGCCCGACGGGAATTTTCTGGAGCGGCGAGACGCCGCCCGTCGATACATCGATCCAGTCGCAGCCGCGCGCCTTAAGGCGCTGAGCAAGCTCGATCGTCTCTTCGACATTCCAGCCGCCTTCGACCCAGTCGGTCGCGGACACACGCACGCCGAGCGGCTTGTCGGCGGGCCAGACTTCGCGCACGGCGTCGTAGATTTCGAGCGGAAAGCGCATGCGGTTCAGGATCGAGCCGCCATATTCATCGCTGCGCCGGTTGGAGACAGGCGAGAGGAACTGGTGCAGCAGATAGCCGTGCGCGAAGTGCAGTTCAATGGCGGCTAACCCCAGACGCGCGGCGCGGCGCGCGCTGGCCACGAACGCGTCGCGAATACGGTTCATGCCGGCGCGGTCGAGTTCCTGAGGCGGGGTCTCGTTGTCACCCTGCGCGATTGCCGACGGTCCAAACGCGCGCCATCCACCCTGTTCCGCCGGGATCAGGGAGCCCCCGCGCCACGGCGGTTCGCTCGATGCCTTGCGGCCGGCGTGGCAAAGCTGGATGCCGATCGGCATGTCGCTGAACTGGCGCACCTCGTCGAGCACGCGGGCGAGCGCATGTTCGTTCGCATCGGAATACAGACCGAGACAATACGGCGTGATCCGTCCCGCTGCTTCGACGGCGGTCGCTTCGAGCAGCATCAGGCTCGCGCCGCTCAGCGACAGGTTGCCGATATGCGTGCGATGCCACGCGCTTGCCGAGCCCTCGACCGCACTGTATTGGCACATCGGGCTGATCACGATGCGGTTGTCGAGCTTGAGCGAGCCGACTTCGAGGGGAGAGAAGAGTGTTTCGTTCATTTAGGCAGTCCATTGCTGGATCAAAAAGTCGCGCGTCCATACCACTGGCGTCCGCTGGTTGTTTCACTGACGGAATTGCGATGCAAAGCAGTCCCTTCGAAAGGCGTGCCTGCGGACAACTTGGTATTCACGCCGGGATTTCCTGGGGAGGGTATGCGACACGGACAAGGTCGTCGGCAACCCGTTAGAATCGCGAAACGCGATGTGTGAACGGCGTTTTTGTTTGGCCGTTCTCGTTCGACGCTTCTGTTTAGCCTCAAGGATGCTGACTCCGGGGCGATTTTAGAACTTCTCAATGTTCAACGCAGACATCGCCAAAAGTGATGGGTGCCACTAGACGAATACGGGAAAACCCGTACAAAACTCGATCATGAGACACGCTGATGCGCGTTGCAACGGACCGTCCGGTGCGCTTCGACATGGAATCGTTGCGGATGTTTGTGGCGGTGATCGAGGAGGGAAGCATCGCCGCGGCGTCGGCGCGCACACATCTAGTAGCGTCCGCGGTAAGCAAGCGCGTGTCCGAACTGGAAAGCGACGCGGGGACGCCGCTTCTCTATCGACATAGCCGGGGCGTGCAGGCGACGCCCGCAGGCGAAGCGCTGTACCACCATGCAAAGCGGCTCGTCGAACACCTGCAGCAGATTTCGGACGAGCTGTCCGAATACGCGGAAGGCGTACGTGGCCACGCGCGCATCTACGTGAACTTCACCGCGATGGTCCAGTACCTGCCGGAGGCGCTGCACTCGTTTTTGCGGGCGAACCCGGAAGTGCGGATCGACATGGTCGAGAAGACCAGCGACCAGGTGGTGCACGCCATCGCGACCGGCGTCGCCGACCTCGGCATTTGTTCGGCAGCACGCGGCTCGCTGGCCGGCCTCGAAGTGCGACCTTATCGCACGGACAAGCTGGTCGTGCTCGTGCCGGCGGACCATCGCCTCGCCGAGCGCACGAGCGTCCGTTTCGACGAAACGCTGGATGACGACGTGGTCAGCATGCCGCACGGAACGTCGATTCACAAACTGTGCACCGAGGCCGCCGAGCGCAGCGGCAGACGGCTTCGAGTGCGTATTGAAGTGACGAGTTTCGAGGGCGTTCGCAACATGGTCGCAGCAGGACTGGGCATTGGCGTGCTGCCGGAGGGCAGCGTCATCCCGTATTCACACTCGGCGCGGTTCCGCGTGGTCGAGTTGGACGAACCGTGGAGCCTGCGGCCGCTGCAGATTGCCCACGATCAACATCGTCTCAACATCCACCGCCGCCTGCGCGTTGTAGCCTTGCTCGAAGCCGCCACTGGACACCGGCGTGATGCGCGACTCTTCGTCCGTCAGGTTGATCTGGTCGCGTTCCCTGGCACCGCCTTGCGGCGGCTTTGGATCCTTGCCACGCGGCTTCTTGCCGTCTTTGCGCTGCGCCTCGCGACGCGCCACCTTGGCTTCATACTCCTGCTGTTCCTGCTCGAACCGTTCCTGTGCCCGCGCCTCGATCTTCGCCTTCGCTTCGGCCAACGCCTTGAGCCGCGCTTCGCGTCGCGCGATCTCCGCCGGCACATCCATCCCGTCCGGCACACCGTTGCGGTCCGCGTTCTCGGCCATCTCCATCAACTGCTGCACTTCTTCGTGCAACTGCGCTTCGATCCGGCCGATGTGCCCGTACGACAGCGCGCGATGCTTGCTTGCGTTCGCCTTCACCTTGGTGCCGTCCAGCGCAATCCGGCCCAGCTTGACCAGCTTCATCTCTTGCGCGACCAGCAGCACCTGCACGAACAGCTTCTCGATCTGGCTCGCAAACCGCTTGCGGAAGGTGGCCAGCGTGTCATGGTCTGGATGCGTGTTTGCCGCAATGTAGCGGAATGCCACCGAGTCATAGGTCGCTCGCTCGAGCTTGCGGCTCGAGAACACGCCCGTCGCATACCCCGTACACCAGCAAACCCAGCAGCACCTCGGGGTGATGCGCCGCCATGCCTCGTCCTGCATACGCCCCGCTCAGCTCCGAGAGGTCCAGCTGCGCGATGACTTCCACCACTAACCGCGCCAGGTGGTCGTCCGGCAACCAGTCCTCCACCGACGGTGGCAACAGATAACCGGTCTGACGATCAACGGGCACGAAGCGACTCATCTATGGGCTCTCTCAGCGAACTCGCTGATTCATTAACGAACAACGTGCTCGCCCGGATGACCACCTTCAGCGCAAACTTCGACAATCTCCTAGTCTTGCCCTTTCCGAATCTGATGAAACTGACTAGGAGCTTTCAACGCCAACGGCCATGTCGCGCCCAAGTAGGTAAACGCAGCAGTCAGGAGCGTCGCTGCCTACAGCGACGCGCTACCCTCGAAATCCGCCCGCGAATCCGGCACCTGGCCGCCGCCGGTCCTGTCGATCTTGACGAGATAGGCGAACGGTTTGCTCTGAAGCGGTGGATTCAGCGAAGGGAAGCGCCAGAAAAACAATCCGCGTCTGCGAACGTGGCCCGCTTTCAAATCGCCGAACAGGTCGGGAAAGTCTACGACCTGAGGCGGCGGCGCGGTCGAGAATAGCGCCGTTGCGACCGCATCTGCGTTTCGCAGAATGGCGAGGCCGTACGAGGCGGCGGGCGGCGGCATCACCGGCCTGTCTACGATGCCCACATCCAGTTCGATTTCGCCGGCGTCCGATGCAACTCGGACCTGCAGCCGGTCCCCTGGCGACAAGCGCGCGGGCGATTCGCTCAGCGACGTCGACTGGTCGCGTAATTCGCGCAGGTTTTGAATCGGGATGGGATAGGCGCCGCTCCGAGAACCTTGTACTTGTTGATGGCGCTGCGCGTGCCCGCGATACCGAGGTCGCGCCGGGCGCTGCCGTCGGCGGGAGATACCTTCACGTTGAGTTTCCAGTAGCCATCGGGCGGCGTTCCGTCGCCTTTCCAAAACGCGAAGTAGATCGTCGCGCCAAGGTCGTAATCTGCACGATCGACGGCCAGCACGTGAGCCTCGTTTCCGATATACGTCCGGCTAGACAACGTCGGGCTGCCCAGCTCGCGGTCGTACGCCGGATCGGCGAAACACAGTGTGAAGGGCAGGAGCGGAAGCCAGCGCTGTCGCTGTGGAATGCTCGTGAGATCGAAGACCAGTGTCGCGGGAGGACCGGCGACCAGATCGTCGAACACGGCGCTCATGTTGTCGCTGGCGAGACCTTGTGAAACCCGCTTGTATGCTTCCACAGTCCGGCGGCCGAACTTGCCGACGAATTCAGTACACGTTCTGGCTCCTTCGCGATCTATTAGAACATCGAGAAATGGGCTTGTGGAGTGCACACTCGCGTTAAATATTTCTTCGATGGAACTGTAGTATGCGGCTGGAGAATTCGCCCTGCGGCCGAGATAACGGAGTATTAGACTGTGAGCTCGAAAAACATCTGCAACGCGGGGATCTTCGGCTCGTGCATAATGAATAACCAAGTCCCTTGCAAAGAATGCGAGTATCGAGAGATAGGCTGCACCATTCGGAAGACTTCGATTATAGTGACAAAGCTCAGTCAGGATCGCCGCATCATCTTCTGCGGATAAAGCCCATTTATGATTATGTGCACTTACATGCCCAGGTCCAAAATTTGTACAGGCAACAATCGGCCATATATTACCGGACGCGGCCACGCGAGCAGAACCGCAAGCCTTACAGCCGCTTTGACGCCAAATACGCACCTTCTCAACGCCACGGCGTCCGCAATCCCTACAGCGGCGGTGATTCTTATAAATGAACCGAGTTACCTCAAAATCGTCACCCAACTACTTGACTATTGAGAGTGAGGAAATGGCCTCCGCCTGACTCCAGTCGAATCTTTTCGGCTTAAAGCCCAATACTTTGAATGCGCTCGACGGCTCGACTCGTAAGAGGCAATTGTCCGATTTTCCGGTAATGTAAAGTTGTCCGTTGCTCGACAAAGCCTTTAATAAGCACCTCGACCGATAAGGGAAAGGAAGAATGGTAGGTGCTAAAAGATTCTCGTCGTACATCCAGAGCGAAGGATCTTCCGCGCCCAGTGCACTTTCATCGTTTGGCGGCGAAACTTCTGCATTCAACTGAGGGACATTCACTTTACCTCCTCGTCATAGCGAGAATGCATTGTCAGCCCAGGCCGGTATGTGTGTTTTAGCTGTTTTGCTATTCCTGGGCGACCTAGCTAATTACTGGCTAACTAAGCCAACATCCGCAATGTTATACCTTTGAAAGCCGCAGTATAGGCCCCGGATTGTGATTCCACCTTGTCACCGAGAGGTGCGTTGCGTGTCATGGCTGCGCGCCCACCGTTCCTGCGAACGCCGTCGACTTCATTGTAACGATTACGCGTCTCTTGGCGAGAGCGGCGCAGCGCACACTGATCAGTTACGGTGGACCGCTCTGCGATGGAGGCGTATGACCGCTGTTTCGCAGAATCCAAATGCAGTGGCATTCATCCGTTGATCGGCTGCTTCGGGTGTCGATCACGGAAGTTCGGCGCCTGTCGGCTGTCGTGGCTTGCAGCGCTGATCTGGTACTTCCGGGTTCGGCCAACAAGGGACACTCATTCGACGTGTTGCGCGACGGTCAACCGGCGGCAGTACCGCCATGAACGGACATTCAGCAAGATTGCCAATCGGGGGTCGCACAGCTTGTGTGCCGCGAGATGTTCAGTGGGCAATCCAGTGGCACAGAAACCGGCCGCAGAGTGCCCAGATAGCCAATATTGTGGCAAGACCCAGCATGCTTCTTGGTTTCACCGGATTGGCAGCCAGCCAGCCTTCGGCCTTTCGGCGATTGTCTTCGATCACTGTCTCGGTCGCTCGATATTTGCCGCGCGCGCGTTCATGCGATCTTTGTTCACTTGGGGCTTCCAGCCGCCAAGCAAATAGGGATGCTTCCTTCATAACTAGGCGGCCCGCCGCACTTATCAGCGGCGTGGCTCCCTTCCAGGCAGGTGTCTTCCCTGCCCGTTGAAGTCCGCATCACCGCTTCGTCAACGATGCCAAAGGCATCCCGCTCGCCACGATCCCGATAGGCGCGAACGTCGACGACGTCAGGCAATCAGCGCCGCCGATCAACGCGATCCCACCGATTCGCGGATTTCGCGGCCATGCACTGCAATGCCCGCGCGTGATCCACCCCGATCTCGGCTGCAACTCCGAGCGGCATCGTCGGCCGTTGCGCAATCGCGGGATCGAGCCGCCACTCATCGCCTGTCCGTCGTCGAATGTTGCTATCCAGACAACACGGTGTACACGTTCGCGATGCTACTGGCGGTCGCCACATCTAACTACAATCCGTCACACGCTCGGTCGAAATGCGAGCAAAACGAAGCGCGAGACATGCGTGTTCGTGCTCGTGAACCGCGCCGCGCAGTGCGGCTTACTCCACTAAATTGACAGGACTATCGAAGATGAGCGCAACAACCCGCAATGTGCAGCCCGTTACCGCCAAAATTGGCAAAGAAGGTTCAGGTGAACTCGTACCTTCTCGCTACGCCGTGCGTGTGGGTGACGTCGACGTCGTGCTGATCAGCGATGGCGTCCTGCCGCTGCCGACTTCCACCATGTCCACCAACGTGAGCGAATCAGACCGCAACGAATGGTTCGATGGTCGTTTTTTGCAACGCGACATGTTCGATTGGGCGTTGAATATTGCGCTCGTGCGCAGCGGCGAACGCCTAATCCTGATCGACTCGGGCGTAGGCGACGGTTTCGAATACTTCTCGCGCGCCGGTCAGTCGGTGATGCGCTTGGAATCGGCTGGCATTGACTTGACTGCGATCACCGATATCGTTGTTACGCATATGCACATGGATCACGTCGGCGGGCTGAACGTCGATGGCGTCAAGGCCAGGCTGCGTCCGGACGTGCGCATTCATGTGTCGGCCGCAGAAGTGGAGTTCTGGAAAAATCCAGACTTCAGCAAGACGGTGATGCCGGAAACGGTTCCTCCCGCGCTCCGCGAGGCTGCTGCAAAGTTCGTGAAACTCTACAGCGAAAACATCGTGCAGTTCGATCAGAGCGTGGAAGTCGCAGAGGGCGTGTCGGCGCGCGTGACCGGTGGCCACACGCCGGGGCACTGCGTAGTGGACGTCGCATCAAACGGGGAGAAGCTGACGTTCGTAGGCGACGCGATTTTCGAAGTCAACTTCGACAATCCCGATTGGCAAAATGGGTTCGAGCACGATCCTGAAGCGGCTGTGGACGTGCGCATCGCGCTGTTCAACGAAGCCGCTGAAACAGGCGCGCTGCTGGCCGCAGCGCATGTCGCGTTTCCCTCCATCGGCCACGTTGCAAAGAACGGAGAGGGCTTCCGTTTCGTGCCGGTGCAGTGGGACTACTGATTGATGCTCGACTATCAGCGGTTCGTGAATGCTGACCGCAGCGAACTTCGGCTATTCGTCATAGCGTGACGGTGGCGGAAGGCTGCGAGTTGCTCGCGGCCACGCACCTTCCGTTCCCTCCGGTCGGCTCGAGCAGCGCGAGGTGGCGCCAGGGACGGTTGTCTCGCGCCCTGGCGGCCATAGCCCTGGACACAGCGTAGTCCAGGTCGCCTCCGACGACGATCGACTGACGTTCCCGGCGACGCCGTGTTCCCCGTTGGCTTCGAGCACGCCGACCGGCACAACGGGTTCGAACACGACCCTGACGAGGCTATAGGCGTTCGGGTCGATCTCTTGCGTGAATCGCGGCCAGTTCGGAAACGAACAGGTGTACGGCGGATTTGGCTGTCACGGCGAAAACGTGTCCCCACACATCTCATGGTCGCATGTTCCGGCCGGAACGAAGAGCATCGTCATCACGATCCATGACCCCGATGCGCCCACAGGCGGTCTGGGCTGGACGCACTGGCAAGTGGCAAACATTCAGCCGTCGCAAACATCGATTGGGAAGGGCGCGTCGGGCAATGCCCGACTGCTGCCAATAGGTGCCATCGAGACGCTGACCGATTTCGGCGCCTCGGCTTATGGCGGACCGTGCCCGCCGCAAGGCGAATCCCATCGATACATCGTGACGGCTTCGGCTCTGGCGGTGCCCAACCTCGATGTCGACGCGGGGTCCAGTCCGGCGCTCGTCGCCTATCAGATGCACGGGAAAGTCATCGGCCAGGCGCGGTACGTGGCGCGCTATCACCGTTCGGCGGAGTGAGCGGCGAATCGGCGCGAAGTCGCTTTGCGACCTCCCTCCAGCGCCAGCGTTTGTCATTTATTCACGTTCCTAAAAGCGCCTCGTTCATAGAACCATATCGAGGAGCGAAGAACATGTAAATGATAAAAACGCCGTCACCACTCGGATACGGTCTTGCTAATTACACTGTCAAAAAACTGCTCACAAAAACTCAAGTGCTTGCAGCGCCAGGAATGCGTGGTAGGCGGGTTCACGCGAACCGCGGGCGCCAAGTCGGGAATCAGGTCGCTGATGATCGGTATCCACGAGCGCGATGGCTCTCTGCGGTATGCCGGCACCGTCAAAGCGGAGTTGCGGCCACGGCGGTTGACGGACCTGGAGAAAAAGACATCGGAACTTGTACAAACAGATCCGCAGTTCTACAATCCGCCTCCGCGCGAGCGCGGGCGAGACTTTTATTGGCTTGAACCGGAACTGGTCGTAGAAGCGTCGTTCCTCGAATGGACGCCCGCCGGCGAGGCCGGCACCTTGTGTTTCAAGGGATGCGCGCGGATAAGCCCGCCTCCGCGATCACCGAGGAACCCGTCGTCAACGTCGACGAGCCGGAGAGCCAGCCACAGTGCGATAGCACGACCCGCGCGAAGCCGGGGCGGAGCGGAACGTTGGTTGTCGCTGGGGTGAAAGTGTCGAACGCCGAGCGGACCATCGACAAGGTGACGGGTACGCGGAAAATTGATCTGGTGCGCTACTACGACGAGATCGCCGAATTCTCGCTTCCATATCTGAGAGATTGGCCTGTGTCGCTTGTGCGTGGGCCGTCCGGAATCCAAGGCGAACTGTTCTTTCAGAAGCATGAAGAGCGCTCCGCGATACCCGGCATCACACGATTACCTACAGACCTACACCCACGACATCCACCTTTGCTCGTTGTGGTCACACACGAGGCTCGTTGTCGTGGCAGATGATGGCGGATGCGGCAACGCTGGCAGAGGTCTTGCTCGACGAAATTGGCCTAAAGAGTTTCATCAAGACGAGCGGCGGCAAGGGCTATCACATCGGTGTGCCACTCACCCGCCGGCAGGGGTGGACGGAGGTGAAGTCGTTTTTCGCAAGCCGTGGCCCGGCGCATGGCGAAGCTGATGCCCGAACGCTTCTCATCGGTGCTGGGCCCCGAAAATCGTGTCGGCAAAATCTTCATCGATTATCTGTGAAACAGCAAGGGCTTGAGCACCGTCGCGGTGTTTTCGGCACGCGCCCGCGCTGGAATGGGAGTATCGATGCCAATCGCGTGGGACGAATTGACTGACGCGCGTGCCGCCGACCAATGGACGATCAAGAATGCTGCGCAGCGCATCGACTCGCTGCGTTCTAGCCCTTGGGAAGGCTACCACCGGACGCGACAGGGAATCACGGCCGCCATGCGCCGCGCAGTTGGATTGAAGTGAACATCTGCAAAGCTCTTCATAACGGCGGCAACCGTCCACCTACGGACGTTGGCTCACGCATTCACGCGGACGTTCGAACGTCGGCTCCGTCCAGACAACGGCCCCCATGAGCCTGCCCGAGTTAGAAGAAAATGGGGCGCCCCGGCGATCCTGATGCGTTCATCAGAATCACGGGTGGCCAGGACGCCCTCCGGCGTTGCGGGGCGGCGGCCCTGCGACGCAACCGCGACTTCTAGCCCCGCGGAGAAATCATCACTTCAGTTGCGGCCACTGCGGCATCTGCAGCATGGCATCGATCGTCAACACATCCAAAGACAAATAGCCAAATCCAACAAACCACTTGTTGATGTATTTGCTCCCAGACTTGTTGGCGTGTGAGGGGGAGACGCTGGGCGGTTAAAGCCTGCGCCGCCGACTTGCAGCCCCCTTGGTGCCCCAGAAAGGTCGATGCGCCTAGGCGAGCGCTACCGCTGCCGATCAGAGCGTTTCCGCCAGACC
>NZ_JFHC01000085.1 GCF_000698595.1 Caballeronia glathei
CAAGTGGTTCGCGGCCAAACCGGCCACGGTGCGCCTGAAGGTGCGTCCGCTGAAAAAGCTGAAGGACGCCGCGCTTTAAATCGGGCACGGACCGTAAAAACGCCCCTCACTGCAGCAGTGGAGGGGCGTTTTGCTTTCAAATGCGATGCGGAGCGTGTCCTGTCATCGCCCCGCTACACCGCAGTCTGAGCGGCGCCATTCTCGGGCTTGGCCATCGTCTCGGGCACAACAGAGGCTACAGGTAGGGTGAGCGCTTTCTTCACAGCAGAGGTTTTGCGGCTTACCACGTTGCTTTTCGCGACTTTCTTAAATGGTGGCTTTGCGGTCTTATTGCCAGCAACGCGTTTTGTCGACGAAACCGTGGTCTTCCTGGCCACCTTCTTTACGGAAGTCTTCGATCCGGTCGCTACGTTCTTCGCTGCGCTGACCTTCTTGGCGACAGCCTTCTTGGCGGCACCTTTCTTCGCAACGGCATTGCTTGGCGCCGAACTTGCGGCGACGTCGCCGATCAGAAACTTCGTGCGGTCGCGGACATTGGCGATCCAGGCCGGCGGACGAGCGTGACCGCTCCATGTCGCGCCGGTCTTGGGATCAAGATACTTCGCAGGCAGAGCGCCCTTTCTCCGTCCCGTGCCTGCAACGGTTCCCGCCGCGGCCGACGTTTTCTTAGGCTCGGCCTTTGCCTTGCTCACGCCGTTCGCGCCAGCTTCGGCACCAGCGCCATCGATCAGGAATTTCGTACGATCCCGGACCTTGGCGATCCAGGCCGGCGGACGAGCATGTCCACTCCACGTCGCGCCGGTCTTGGGATCGCGATATTTCGGCGGCAACTTGCCCTTCGCCGCTTTCGCTTTGGTTACTGCCTTGCCCCCGCCGCCTTTCTCGGACGCTGCGCCTGACGGACGACCAGCGCGTTTTTTCGTAGCGGAATGCGCGTCGATATCTGCGGTCGTCAGTCCGTGCTGGTCCATCAGCTTCCGGATTTTAGCGACGACCGTCTTCGCATTGTTCGCCATCAAGGCCTCGGCCTGAGCCTGGAGTCGTTTCATTTTGTCTTGGATTTGTTCGAGGGTGGCCATAGAGCTCTCCTTTAGGATGCCGTGCCTGCACTATGCCATCATTCCTGTCTTTAACGAAGGGCGATACCCTCTAGCGGGGCGATTATCTATCGATTAACGCTAAAAGCGTGCATTGCATCGCTCGTTTTGAACTCGTGCAGCACATGCACGGCTCTTGTTTTACAGCGAAATCGCTGATTACTTCACAATGGCCGTTGCCCCGGCTCCGAAGTCCGTCAAGCGACCATTCGACCGGTGAAATCGCACTAGCGGTGAGACACGACCGCCACTGGAAATCTTGAGGTATGGGAGAGCTGGTCACGATCAAGCAGTTCTTATGCTTTCGCTTCGGCGCCTGCGACTGGACGGCTACAAGGGCCGTTTAGTCTGGAACTGACTTTGGCGAAGACCTGCCTGACGTTCGCCAGTTCGTGGATCGATCCTGTCATTTGGCCGCCTGATGACTACCCGGTTGACCGGTCACGATCATGCGTGGAATGTCCGCACGTGAGGTAAGCACGCGCTTGAACAAGCGCCTGGCCGCGGCCTTTAGCGCTTGCCCCAGGCTTGGCGGAAGGAACGAGAACGGCGCATACAAATAGAACGCAGAGGCCGCGCCAGGCTTCCATCTGATCGCGCACTTTCCCCTTGGACTCGATACCGAGGGAATGAACAGCGATGGCAGCCAGCATATAGAAGGCGAAAGCCGAGACTCGACCCGACGATCGCCGCCACCTTGAGCCATGCCCCGCCGAGCCCGCAGGCGCGCGATGATCGAGCCGAAGCGGAGGCGCTGGCTACGTCGGATTCCAGCAGCTTGCGTTGCTTTGTCATGAGCGACTGCCGCTCTTTGATCGATAAGCCGAGTCGTCACGCGAGGTGCACGTGTTTCGCTTCTGCCCGACCCGCAAGTCGTCGATCAAGCATCAAGACGGTCGTACCCGTTCGCTTTTGGCAGATAATTCCCTTCATGTGACTCTCTCATGCAGAGGCGAACATGGACGACGAGGACCTCAGACCGGAAGGAAAGCGGGAACGCGCCCAATCTACTGACGAGGCGCCAGTTGCAGTAAAAAAAGGCATGTTCAAGGCGCGGCGGCCTCCTTCCGACAGCGCTTCAGATCGGAATGCCTCGACGCTGGAAAGCAGTGCGCCCCCGGTGGCCAGTAACGAGGCCCAACCTTCGTCGGAATCAGCCGCAGCGGACTCCGGCGACATCACGGCTGCGCAGGGAACACTTAATCCCACCGCTGCGGGCTTCGCTGCCGAGAATTCGCCGCCCATGGCAAACGAAATGCCGTCCGGTGAACTGCCTCCCGACATCGGCAGCGCCGTTTCTGGCTCCCCCCAGAGCCAGCTCGATTCAGGGCAAGCCTCCCCAAACTCTGCAACGACGACATCAGACCCAGCTTCGCCCACTAGGGAGGGCCGAACACCGGCGTCGCCGTTCCCCGCCCCGGCGAACTCGTCCCAGTCGGAAGATTCGGCGAGCGGCTCGGTGTCGCAGGAGCCTTCGCGACCACCGCCCCCGTCGCCGCGTGGCGCCTCGGGCACTTCCGCACGACTGGCCGAAGACGGGCCGTCCAGGGAGGACCTGCTCGGCTTTGCCGACTACGCGCGTGCAATCGCAAGCTTTCTGACGCACCCGGATTCCACACCGCCGCTGACGATAAGCGTTCAAGCACCCTGGGGTGGCGGAAAGACCTCGCTCATGCTGATGATCGAGAAAGAGCTCGACCCCGGCAAGACATTGGCTCGGGGCGTCATCAAGGAGATGCGCGAGCCTGCAGCGCAGCCGTCCCGGCAAACATCCCCTGGCGGTTTAATGGAACGGCTCGAACAAGCCTGGCGCGCCGCTCTCGCGTGGCCAGTGCCCGCGAGCAAGACAGGGAAGTCTGCTGACCCGAATCACGGCCTGACGGTGGCGGAAGTCGAAGCCGAGTTGACCGGCAAGCTCGCAAACCACGACGACCCCGGGCTTCCTCCAATTCCGAAGCACACGCCCGGAACGAATCATCGCGTGACGGTATGGTTCAACGCATGAAAGTACGAAAGTACCAACCAGGTCTGGGCAGGCCTCGTCGATGCGATTCTCCAGCAAGTGCCCGAGCGGCTGACGCGCAAGGAGCAGGAGCGATTCTGGTTTCGGCTGAATGTCAGCAGGGTGGGAGGTGCCCGCGTCCGGCAGCGCCTGCACGAGCATCTCTTCGAACTGATGTTTCGGACGTCCCTGGGTCTCGGGCGCGCGGCCGTAGCGGCCGCGACAGTCGCCGTACTTTGCGGCGTGCTGTATTTATTCCCGTCGGTGGACAGCCCCTTACGCTCGCTATTCGGGTGGGCGATACCAACGTCAGCCGTGGCTGCGTTCGCGGCCGTCAAAGCGCTTGCGGCAAAGATGAAATTCGACGACGCGCCCGTTTCCGAAGTCGTCAAGAATCTTGTCGAGGCACCGAAGTACGAGCAGGAGCTCGGATTCGTGCATCAGGTTGAAAAGGACCTGAAGCGTGTGTTCGAAAGTCTGCCCCATGACGAAGGGCTCGTGATCTTCATCGACGACCTCGACCGCTGCTCGCCCTCGAAGGTGGCGTCCGTTCTGGAAGCGGTCAATCTGTTTCTCGCCGGCGGATTCTCGAACTGTTGCTTCGTCGTCGGGATGGACACCGAAATGGTCGCGGCCGCGCTGCAGTCGGCGCACAAGGAGTTGGCAGCAAACCTTCCCGCGGACGTTCGCATCCCTATCGGCTGGCGATTCATGGACAAGTTTGTCCAGTTGCCGTTTGTGATTCCGCCCTTGGACGCGTTGCGCTATAAGGCTTTCATGATGCAGCTTCTCGGCAACACGGAGAGCAAGACCCCAGGCGCCGACGGCGCGGCCGGGTCCTCTGCGGAACCCGGGATCGAAGATTTCAACCAGGAAGCTGCGCGGCTAGGGGCCTTGCGAAGTGACACGCCCGAGTTCGTCAATCTCACCGTCGAAGCAGCATCCATTTTCGGCGGCAACCCTCGCGAGCTGAAGCGCTTCATCAATCTCTTGCGGTTCAACTATTTCCTGTGGTTTTCGAGAGACAGGCGGGGGCTTGCGGTTCCTCCCAAACGGGCACTGGGACTTTGGACGGCCCTGTCAGTCAAGTGGCCGGAACACGCCAGGTGGTTACGCAGAATCGAACATCGGCGATTGTCCGACGAGACGTTGAAAGCCATGTTCGAAGGACCCGAACCCACGGGCGGCGGCTCGCAGGCCGCCCCGGTTCGTGGCAGGCTTCCCGATACCGGCGAGACAAACCACCTGGCCGTTCTCGAGTCGGTGGCGGGCACGTGCGCAGAGGCAAGGGACCGGGATCGCTGGCAGACGAAGCTGGTGGAGTTGTACGGGTTGGAAAAGACCACGCCGTGGCTCGCGGATGACGCCCTCTTGGACTTCTACGTTCAATCCGGTGCGAAGCTGGCGCAGGAAGGCAGACTATCCGAGCACGTGGGCACCGGGTTTTGGTAGGCCGGGCTTGCCCGGCCCGCGCAGTAGTGCCCTTGCTGGCTTATCTGAGCCAACGGCCGGCGCGGTAGCGGCGACGATGGGAACGCCAGCCGTACGCAGCGATGTGCTGTTTGTATCCGCGGCGACAGCCTCCCCTTCGCCAGATGCGATCCATGTCCTCACTTGGGCTTGACGTATTTCGCGAGTTCCGGGAAAGCACCAGCGGCCAGTTCGTCCAACAGCGGCTTCACCGTGTCCAGTGTGATGACCTGCTGGCCGGCAACCCTCGCGAGGCGCTCGCCTGTGCCTAACCGCACCCTCTGCGCCAGCAACTCGCCCGTGACGCTGTCCGTTCCCTCGACTTCGATCACGATGAACGCCCGCTCCGGCATACCCGTCGCGGTCCTCAAGGCCATGCTGGCCACGAACGCGAGCGGCACATACTGGTAGGGCTTGAGGCCCTCGCCCTGCGACGCGATACCGGTAAACGCGCCGCGAATCCGCAACACGCCGGGCCCCGCACGATCGACCACCCTGAATCGCTCGCTGAGTGAACGCTTAAGCGTGTCGTTGGAATAGGCGAGGATTTGTTGCAACGTTTCGGCGCTCACCTGCTCGTTCGGCCTCGGCTCGGGATAGAAGACGAGCGGATCGAGCAGCACCGCATTGTAGTTGGCGGGCGTGAGCTTCGGACTCACCCAGGCACGAATGGTCCTGCCCTCGGCGTTCTTCGTCTCCGCCAGACTGGAGTAGTCCCTGAGGAAACCCGAGCTCTCCGGGACATTGTTCGAAGACGCACACGCACCGAGGATCATTGCGAGGATGATGACGCTCACCTTGTCTGCGATGGATTGCTTCATGACTTGTTTCCTCCTCGCCGTCAGAAGGCGGCCCTATGCGGAGTCCCGTCGTCGCCACGCCGCCCCCGTAACGCTGACGGGTGCAACGCGTACTGCAGCGCAGCGGGAAAGCGCAGCTTTTGAATTCTTCTTGTCGGCGCACCGCCATGCTAGTTTTATAGTCGTAGCCGTCAATTAATACAACGAGACCCTTTCTAGCGTTTGACCTCGAACAGAAAAGCATTCACCCGGATGAGTTAATCGCATACCGTCGATGCACTCAACGCACAAAGATCAAAACGATAGCCGGGAATGAACAGCATCTCGGTCGCTCATCTCGCTCGCAGGTGATCGTCGGCGCGTAGCGGCGGCGAGCCCGGAAACACCGCGTTCACGCGAGGCATAGAATTGCGGAGCGACCGTCCGGTACCAGGGTGCGGAGCCGACGTTCGGCTGACGTTCGAGTGTGCGCGCCGGCACGGACCGACAAGTGACCTGTGGCCGCGTCCGAAGTCCAACGTACGATGAGGAGACATCATGCGAATCGGTGTGCCCAAGGAGATCAAGAATCACGAGTACCGCGTGGGGCTGACGCCTGCGAGTGTGAGGGAACTGGCGTCGCGCGGTCATGAGGTCGTCTTGCAGACGGCGGCAGGAGCGGAAATCGGGCTGAGCGACGACGCGTACACGGCCGCTGGCGCACGGATCGTCGACACTGCCGCGGATGTTTTCGCCTTCGCCGACATGATCGTGAAGGTCAAGGAGCCGCAGCCAGCCGAATGCGCCATGCTGCGGCCCGGCCAGATACTCTATGCGTACCTGCATCTGGCTCCCGATCCGGTCCAGACGCAGGCTCTGATCGCGTCCAGAGCGGTGTGCATCGCATACGAAACGATTACGGCCGTGGGCGGCGGTCTGCCGCTGCTCGCGCCCATGAGCGAAGTCGCGGGCCGCATGTCGATTCAGGCGGGCGCCGCGCATCTCGAGAAATCCAAAGGCGGCATGGCGCTGCTGCTCGGCGGCGTACCGGGTGTCGCGCCGGGGCATGTCGTCATTATCGGTGCGGGCGTAGTCGGGACCAACGCAATGCAAGTCGCAGCGGGCATGGGCGCGCGCGTGACGATCATCGACAAGAACCTCGAACGGCTGCGCGCGCTGGACCTGATCTACGGCAACCGGATCTGCACGCTGTTCTCCAACGCGCAGGCGATCGAGGATTCGGTGCTCGCCGCCGATCTCGTCATCGGTGGCGTGCTCATACCGGGTGCGGCGGCACCGAAGCTCGTCACGCGCGAGATGATCTCGCGCATGAAACCCGGCGCCGTCGTGGTCGATGTCGCGATCGACCAGGGCGGCTGCTTCGCGACGTCCCATCCCACGACGCACACCGATCCGACGTTCATCGTGGACGGCGTGGTGCACTACTGCGTGGCCAACATGCCCGGAGCGGTCGCCAGGACTTCGACTTTCGCGCTCAACAACGCGACCATCGGTCCCGCCATCGCGATCGCGGACAAAGGCTGGCGACGCGCGCTCGCCGACGATCCGCACCTGCGCGCAGGCCTCAACGTCTGCGATGGCCGCGTCACCTACCGCGCCGTCGCGCGCGAGCTCGGTTACGACTATGTGTCAGCCGACGAGGTGCTTTCCTGACGGGCGGCTGAACGCCTCGGCGTATCAGGCGGCGCGCGCAGCGTCGCGTCGAGGCGACTCGATGCTGAGTGACCACGTAGTAGCAAGGGCACGGCTGGCGTCCGCCGGCTTGCTCAGGATGGCGCTCTGGTAGCGCTTTCCGGGCATGCGAGCGAGCGCTGCGATACGGAAACCCTGGCCTCGATAGAACGCGATCAGATGCGCCGCGGGTCGAGGCGTGTCGAGCGCCAGTTCCGCGTAGCCACGTGTGGCTGCCCAGTGTTCGGCGAAGGCCAGCATCAACTTCCCGATTCCTTTGCCCTGATACGCGGGATCGACAGCGAACTGGCGGATGCTGGCAATCCCATCGCTGCGATAAAGCTCGCAGGGCGAATACCAGTCACGCGCGTACAAGGTCATCGTGCCGACAATCCTGCCATTGCACACGGCGATGTAGCAGGTGCCCCGCAGCGCTCGCACGCGGGTAACCGCTGCCGACTGGTCCACACACGTGCAATTGAGCCCCATCGACCCCAGCCGCTCAAACGACCGGTGCAGCATGTCGGTCAAGTCGTCGAACGAGTCGGACGCGGGATCGAAGCGCCGAAGCTCGACATGACAATGATCGCGATCACCATAAGAAGCCCGGCTACGGTTTGCCGCCGCATCAGCTTGCTGAACGATGGGAAGCGACCGGGACTTGTGCTGAATCACAGGAGACATTTTTCGTGCCGACCCTCGTGGACGAAGCAAGGCGTGCGACGACGAGGGGAGCATTGTGTCGAGGCGGACATCGAGTTAGCGGAGCATCGTCACAGGCGTCGACGAGAGCCGCCAGAGCTTCGCCAGGATCCACCAGCGAGTCAGGAAACCCAGCTGGCTCGCGTCCACGATTACGGCATCGGACTGCCCGGCCGCCGCGCGTGCCGCGATCGTCTCCGCTACCGGGCCGAATGCGCGTGTCCAGTGATAGGGGACACCCGCGTCGTCGAGGATCGCGCGGGTCTGCTTCAGCGCGCTCAACATCGCGTGCGTCTGTTTCCGCCGCAATACGCTGCGGAAATGGAACGCGGTCGTCCGGCGCTGGTCCGGCGACTCGAGCACCTCGACCAGTTCAACCTCGGCCACGCAGCGCTCGGCAAACAGAAACGCTGCGTGACGTGCGGCCTGGAGAGCGCCTTCATGATGAACAACCGGAATCAGCAAACGTAACATGGCACTGCCCTTCATATCGTTCTTGCACGCTTTCATTTGAGCAAATGAGGCGTCAAGTCGCCGATAAAGATGGGATGCAATGCATAAAAATTCCGTCAACACGGCTGCGAAGCGGCAACCCCCGAGGATCTGGTCGGGTGACGTAAACGTCGTATCAATGCGGTTCCCCGTCCTGATGGCCATTTACTAAAGCTTTACCCGGTGAGGCTCACGCGAGACGTGCTTTCGCCCCTCCAGCGGCCGAAAATGAGTTCCCCCGAAACGAGTGTGGAATAGGGTGACGCTGGTTGGCTGGAAACGCGCCCTATCGAGGAACGAGTGCGGCGAGAAGGATCATCGCGAGGCACGTCCGCAGAAGACAGCTTCTTGTGACATCGCTCGCAGGGAGCGCCGTCGCCGCAACGATCATCGTGCCTGGATTGCCCAATCTCGGCATCGCGGTCTACATCTCCTCGACGTTGCCGTTCGCACTGTTCCCCTGAGCGCCGGCATTCCGTCGCCGGGAAGGCTGAAATCTCGCTTCCGCCGCATCGTCCGGTATCGGCGTTCGCTACCGGTGCGACGCCGCAACGCGTCCTTCGAACCTCCTGCTGCGTGCCTGCCAGTCCATCACCGCCCGCGGTCTTCGTCGCAACATTCCGGGGAGGCAATTGGCGCCCTCGCCGATCTGCGGCTATCCTAGGCATCCGTGCCTACCTTGAAATCCAGCGTCCCGCATACGGCTGCCGCACCCATGCGAGCCGAAAGGCGGCCGGTCAAGGTCCCAGGCACTCAAGCAAAGTCCAAATGACCGGGATAGGAGACAACGTGGACATCTTCATGTCGATGGAGGCGTTCGTGCGTGCAGCCGAAGCACAGAGCTTCGCAAGCGCGGCGCGGCAGCTCGGCGTCGCGAAATCGGTAGTCACGTCACGGGTGAAGCAGCTCGAAGAGCACTTCGGCGTGGCGCTCTTTCATCGCTCCACCCGTGCCGTGCGCCTTTCCGAAGTCGGCGAGACCTACTATCGCGACTGCGTGGAGTTGGTGAACAAGGTGCACGATCTGTCCGGCCGCAGCAGTGCCGAGATTCAGTCGCTCTCCGGCACGCTCAACGTTCATGTCCTGCCGGGCTTCGCGCTCGGCCATTTTTCCGAGGCGCTGATCGCGTTTCGCGAGGCGCATCCGCGCATCGAGTTTGTCGTGACCGTCAACGATCGCGTGATCGATCCGGTTCAGGAGGGGCTGGATCTCGCGCTGCAGATCTATCCGCCCGCATCGAACCTGCTCGTCGAGCGCAGGCTTTTTCCGGTGCGCGGTGTGATGTGCGCGTCGCCCTCCTACCTCAAGGAAGAGCCCGTCATCGAAACGCCGCTCGATCTCGTGCGCCACGATTTCGCACGCTATTCGCACTACCCGTGGGGCGACAAGTGGCCGCTCATGAAGGGCAACGAGTGCTACGAGATCGCGCTCAATCCGGTGCTTAAAACGAACAGCGTGCATCTGCTGCTGGAATTCGCGCGCGCCGGTGCGGGCGTGGCCTATTTGCCGACCATGGTCGCCGCCGCCGACCTGCTCGAGCAGCGGCTCGTGCGCGTGCTGCCGGAGTACGCCGCGCCGCCGCTGTGGCTCTCGGCGGTCTATCCCGCCTCGCATCGCTCGACGACCAAGGTGAAAGCCTTCGTCGATTTCCTGCGTGAACGCTATCTGCGCGAGCCGCAATGGGACAAGGCGCTCGGCATCGCGCCCTCGGATGACGAGGCCCGCAACGTCGACGACGAGCTCGGCGACACCTGACAACGAGGGGAAGGTACTGCATCAGTAGTTTCCCTAACCCCGAAACCGAGCACGCATGGTTCGCGAAACGCGACCCTCGATCCATTGCCTTGCCGTACGCGCGGCCCTAATCTTCGTTCCAAGGCAGCACCGTTCACGAAGGTCAACAGAGCAGTGGAGACAGACATGCAAGAGACTTATCTCGGCAGCCTCGGCAGCTATCGCAAGGGCTCGATCGAAATCATCAAGGGAAAACCCGGACACTACGCAATGTCGAATGTGTTCGAGGTCGCGAATCACGCCGCGCCGTACGCGAAGATCGTCGTCGGCAAAAACCTCAAATATGTGATCGAGACGCTGCGCGCGGAAGGTACGTCGCCGTGGTTCACCGCCTCGCACGATGAATTTGCGGTCGCGCTCGACGGTGAGATCGACGTGCATTTCATCAAGCCGTCCGATGGTCCGCTCGTCGGCGAGCAAACGGAAGGGACCGTGCGTCTCGACGGCGAGCCTTCGGGCCAGTCGATGGGCTTCGTGCGTTTGCGCCGCGGTCATCAGGCGCTTCTGCCGGCGGGCGCCGCATATCGCTTCGAAGCGCGGAAGACGGGTGTGCTGCTGGTGCAGACAATCCTCGGGCCGGAGTCGGTCGAGAAGTGGGCCGATATCTGCATCCAGTAATCGACACGCACACTCACGTCCCAACCCTTCCCCGGAGCACATCATGGATCAATCAACCTTTCTTCAGAACGTTGTCGCCACCGACCCCGACAAGTTCACCGGCTATCGCACATTCAGGCTCGGCGACTTCGAGTTCAGCCGCGACGCATACTTCGTCACGGTGAAGTGGCCGTCGAACGGACAAACCCGCTCTCACCAGATGCACGCCGATGACTTCCTTCGCGCGATGATGCGCGACGTCGCGTGGGGCTTCTTCTACGGCTGGGTCAACTTCGATGAAGTGATCGGCACGCGCAATCACTACGGCAAGGTGGACATGTATGCAGGCGCGTATAACGCAAGCTTCAAGGAAGCGGGTGTGGATTACACGCAGCAGTTCGAGACGCCGGTCATCATGGCGACCTTCAAGGCAATTCTGAAGGACTGGGTCAACGAGGGATTCGATCCCTTTGCGGCACCGGAGGAAACCGGCTCCGCGTTCGGCGCCAAGCACGGCGACAACATCGCCGCCATCGACCGCACGCGAATCGCAACGAAGCGCATGCCGGGGCTCGAAGGCGACTCGCCGCTGCGCGACGATCTTCCCGTCAACCGTCAGTTCGCGGACATCGAACAGGACGAGCCAGAGATTCACGCCGCCCCCGGTTTCGAAGGTCAATTGCACGCGTTCAGTCTTTTCAAGTACCTGTCGCGCTCGGACGTCACGTGGAATCCGTCGGTGACGTCGGTGTGCAAGCAAAGCCTTTTCTGCCCGACGACCGAAGAGTTCGTGCTGCCGGTGTTTCATGGCAACGATCGCGTCGAATGGTTCCTGCAGCTCTCCGACCAGATCATCTGGGACGTCGCCGACAAGGACACCGGAGAGCCGCGTGCGCGCATCACGATGAACGCCGGCGACATCGCCGCGATGCCCGCCGACATTCGGCACAAGGGCTATTCGCAGAAGCGTTCCATGCTGCTCGTCTGGGAGAACGCGACGCCCGACCTGCCGAGGCGCTACGAAAGCGGCGAACTCGCGCCGTATCCGGTGCCGCTCTAAGCCCTTCCCCGCCCCGCATCGAAACGACGACGCCGTGAGCCGGCGTCGCGGGGATCGCATCGTCTCTAGCATTCTTCAGGCAGGATCAACATGCAAACGCAACTCTTCATCAACGGCCGCTTCGTTCCCGCCCTGAGCGGCGAGACGCTCGCAAGCATCAACCCGCACGACAACACGGAGATCGCTCAGGTATCGATGGCCGGGCGCGCCGATATCGATCGCGCAGTCGATGCCGCCAAGGCGGCGTTTCCGAAATGGAGCAACATGGCCGCAGCGGATCGCGGGCGCCTCCTGCTCAAACTCGCCGACGCGATCGAAGCAAACGCAGATGAACTCGCGCGCCTGGAATCGCTCGACACGGGCCATCCGATCCGCGACACGCGCAACCTCGACGTGCCGCGTACGGCCGCCACGTTCCGCTACTTCGGCGGCATGGCAGACAAGATCGAAGGCTCGGTGATTCCGGTCGAAGCCGGCTTTCTGAACTACATGACGCGCGAGCCTCTTGGCGTCGTCGGGCAGGTGGTGCCGTGGAATTTCCCGCTGATGTTCACGAGCTGGAAGATGGCGCCCGCGCTTGCCGCCGGCAATTGCGTCGTGATGAAGCCCGCCGAACTCACGCCGCTCTCGAGTCTCGCCATTGCCGAACTGATGGCCGAGGTCGGCTTTCCGCCGGGCGTCGTCAACGTCGTGCCGGGACTCGGATACGTGGCGGGTCAATACATCGCGGAGCACCCGGAGATCAGCAAGGTTGCGTTCACCGGATCGACGGCGGTGGGCCGCAAGATCGTGCAGGCATCGAGCGGCAACCTGAAGAAGGTCCAGCTCGAACTCGGCGGCAAGGGTGCGAACGTCGTGTTCTCCGATGCGAATCTCGATGCGGTCGTGCAGGGGTCCGCGTTCGGCATCTTCCACAACCAGGGGCAGGCATGCATCGCGGCATCGCGGCTGATCGTGCATGAATCCGTCGCCGATGAACTGCTCGAACGTTTCACCTCGCTTGCCCGCTCCATCAAAATCGGGGACCCGCTGGACCCTTCGACGGAGATGGGGCCGCTGACCTCGCAGATGCATCGCGACCGGGTATTGTCGTATGTCGATGTCGCGCGCGAGCAGGGAGGATGCGTGCTGTCGGGCGGTAAGGCGCCGCACGGCGCGGCGCTCGCGAAGGGCTTCTATGTCGAGCCGACGATCGTCTCGGCGAAGCCCACCGATCGCGTGGCTCAGGAGGAAGTGTTCGGCCCGTTCGTCACGGTGAGCACGTTCGGCAGCGACGAAGAGGGACTCGCAATCGCAAATGGAACCGAGTACGGCCTCGGAGCGGGACTGTGGACGCGCGATCTTCAGCGTGCTCACCTGTTCGCCCGCCAGTTGCGCAGCGGCATGGTGTGGATCAACTGCTACAAGCGGGTCAGTCCCGGCTCGCCGTTCGGCGGCGTGGGCGCAAGCGGCTACGGTCGCGAGATGGGTTTCGAAGTGATGCACGAATACACACAGCCGAAGTCGGTCTGGGTGAACGTCGACGCCGACATTCCGCCTTACTATCCGCGCTGAAGCCATGAAGCCGTTCATCTACCAGGGCATGCCGTCGCGCGTGGTGTTCGGCGCGGGCAGCATCGAACATCTAGAGCGCGAGATCGATCTGCTGGGCGCCAGGCGCGCCATCGTGCTCTCCACACCGCAACAGCGCGAACAGGCCGAAGCCCTTGCCGAACGGCTCGGCCAGCGCGTTGCAGGCGTGTTCGCAAAGGCGGTGATGCACGTGCCGGTCAAGACTGCACGCGAAGCACGCGAATATGCGCAGCGGCTCGGCGCCGATTGTGCTGTGGCGATCGGCGGCGGCTCGACAACGGGTCTTGGCAAAGCGATTGCACTGACGTCGTCGTTGCCGATTCTTGCCGTGCCGACCACGTACGCCGGCTCCGAAATGACGCCGATTTATGGTTTGACGGAAGCCGGACTGAAGAAGACCGGCCGCGACCTGCGCGTGCTGCCGAAGACCGTGATCTACGATCCGGCCCTGACGCTCTCGCTCCCCGCGTCGCTCTCGGTCACGAGCGGCATCAACGCGATTGCACACGCAGCCGAAGGGCTCTATGCGCAGGACGCGAATCCGGTTATCAGCCTGATGGCGGAGGAAGGCATTCGCGCGCTCGCACAAGGCATAGGCAAGGTAGCGGAACAACCCGATGACCTCGACGCGCGCGGCGACTGCCTCTATGGCGCGTGGCTGTGCGGCGCGGTGCTCGGCAGTGTCGGCATGGCGTTGCACCACAAGCTGTGTCACACGCTCGGCGGCACGTTCAACCTGCCGCACGCCGAGACGCACACGATCGTTCTGCCGCACGCGCTCGCCTACAACCGCGATGCGGCACCGCAGGCGATGAAGCGCATCGCACGCGCGCTCGGCACGACGGATGCCGCGCAAGGCGCATTCGAACTTGCCCGCAGCAACGGCGTACCCACCGCGCTGAAGGACATCGGCTTCAAGGAAACCGACATCGACATTGCGCTCGACATCGCGTTGGAGAACCCGTACTGGAACCCGCGCCCCGTCGAACGCGCGCCTTTGCGGGCATTGCTCGAAGCAGCGTACGAAGGACGCGCCCCGGGCTGAGCACATTCGACGCACGGCACCGGCAACGCCGGCGCAAAACCATAAATAGACTGAAGGAGACAACCATGGACGACCGCTCCATCGACGGCGCTCGCCGTCAATTCGTGAAGATGGCGGCGAGCGCCGCGCTCGTCGGCACCTCGCCGATGCTTGCGCGGATCGCGAACGCCGCGGGTCCGCGTACGCTGAAGATCGGCTACGTGTCCCCGCAAACGGGACCGCTCGCGCCCTTCGGAGAAGCCGACCGATTCACGATCCAGCAGATGCAGACGGCATTGAAGAGCGGCATCGCGATCGGCGGCAAGCTGTATCCGGTATCGGTCATCGTGAAAGACAGCCAGTCGAATCCGAACCGCGCGGGCGAAGTGGCGAACGACCTGATCCTGAAGGACAAGGTCGACATCATGCTCGTCTCCGGCACGCCCGAAACCGCGAACCCTGTCAGCGACGCGTGCGAGGTGAACGAGATGCCCTGCGTGTCGACGGTGGTTCCCTGGCAGCCGTGGTTCTTCGGCCGCAAGGGCGATCCGAAGAAGGGCTTCAACTACACCTATCACTTCTTCTGGGGCCTCGAAGACGTGATCACCGTCTACACCGGCATGTGGCAATCGGTGCAGACCAACAAGGCGGTCGGCGGTCTCTTCCCGAACGACGGCGACGGTAACGCGTGGGGCGACGGCAAGCTCGGCTTCCCACCCGTGCTCGCGCAAAAAGGCTTCACGCTGAAAGACCCGGGCCGCTTCCAGTCCATGACGCAGGACTTCTCCGCGCAGATCGCCGCGTTCAAGCAAGGCGGCTCGCAGATCGTGACGGGCGTCGTCATTCCGCCCGATGCAAAGAACTTCCTTGTTCAGGCGCGCCAGCAAGGCTTCAGGCCGAAGGTCATCTCGATCGGTAAGGCACTGCTCTTTCCGACGTCGATCGAAGCGCTCGGCGACCTCGGTGACGGCCTCTCGACCGAAGTATGGTGGTCTCCGTCGCATCCGTTCAAATCGTCGGTCACGGGGCAATCCGCGCGGCAGCTTGCCGACGCCTACGAAAAGACCACGTCGAAGCAGTGGACGCAGCCCATCGGCTTCGCACACGCCCTCTTCGAGATTGCCGTGGATGCGTTCAAGCGCACGAAGGACGTCGACTCCAGCGAAGCGATTCGCGATGCGGTGGCATCGACGAAGCTCGACACCGTTGTCGGCCATGTGGCGTGGGGCAGCGGTCCGGTGAAGAACGTTGCGAAGACGCCGCTCGTCGGCGGCCAATGGGTGAAGGCGCAAGCCGGCGCGGCGCATCGCTTCGACCTCGCGATCGTGAACAATCAACTCGCTCCCGGCGTGCCGCTCTCCGGTCCGCTGAAGCTGATCGGATAACCGGGGAGACACCGCGATGAGCAGCGTTCTGGCATTGGCGAATGTGTCGAAGAGTTATGGCGCAATAAAAGTCACCGACGACATCAGCTTCGAGATCGAGCGAGGCGAGACCTACGGCATTCTCGGGCCCAACGGCGCAGGCAAGACCACGCTTTTCAACCTCGTAAGCGGCGACGTACGTCCTGACGCCGGCGTGATCCGCTTCGAAGGCAACGATATCGCCGCGCTCGCCCCGCATCGGCGCTGTGTCGCGGGGATCGGGCGCTCGTATCAGGTGCCGCGTCCGTTCGGCGGCATGACGGTGTTCGAAAACCTGCTGGTCGGCGCGACGTTCGGAGGCGCGCTTGCCGAACACGCGGCATATGAAGTCTGCATCGACGTACTGGAGCGCACCGGTCTCGAGCGCCGCGCGAACCAGCTTGCAAGCACGCTCACGCTGCTCGACCGCAAGCGCCTGGAACTTGCGCGCGCACTTGCGACACGTCCCACGCTACTGCTTCTGGACGAGATCGCAGGCGGCCTCACCGAGCCGGAAACGCACGAACTGGTCGATGAGATCAGGCGTGTAAAGGAGCACGGGGTGACGATCGTATGGATCGAGCACGTCGTGCACGCGCTGCTTGCCGTTGCCGACCGGCTCCTCGTCATTCACTTCGGCAGGCGCCTGGCGGAAGGTTCGCCCGCCGCGGTGATGGAGGATCCGGAAGTCAGGCGCGTCTATCTCGGTCTGGAGGCTTGAGCATGTCCGCAATACTCGAAACACGCGCACTCAGCGCGTTCTATGGCGACTTTCAGGCGCTGTTCGGCATCGACGTGACCGTGAACAGGGGCGAAGTGATCGCGCTGATCGGGTCGAACGGCGCGGGCAAGTCGACCTTTCTCAAGACGCTCTCGGGCTTGCTGCGCACCCGCCCGGAGCAGGTTCTCTACAAGGGCGAAGCGATTGGCGGCATGCCGGCCGCGGGCATCGTCGAGAAAGGCATCGCGCTCGTGCCCGAAGGGCGCAGGCTCTTCGCGAGCCTTACCGTGGAAGAGAACCTGTTGCTTGGCGGCTACTGCGCGCGGCCCGGCCGCTGGAATCTGCAGACCGTCTACGAACTCTTCCCGGTGCTGCGGGAACGCCGACGCCATCCGGCGACAGCGCTCTCGGGCGGCCAGCAGCAAATGGTCGCCCTCGGCCGCGCGCTGATGAGCAACCCGGACCTCGTCATGTGCGACGAGCTTTCCCTCGGCCTCGCGCCCGTGATCGTGCGCGAGATCTACGCAGCGCTGCCTTCGATCGTCGACGGCGGCATGAGCGCGATCGTCGTCGAGCAGGACGTGCAACTGGCGCGCAAGGTCTCGTCGCGCTTCTACTGCTTTCAGGAGGGACGCGTTTCACTCTCGGGCGCGTCGGCCGACGTCTCCGACGAAGCCATCACGCAAGCCTATTTCGGAGTGACGTCATGAGTTCGATCGTCAATATCGTGTTGCAGGGCGTCCTGCTCGGTGCGCTGTATGCGCTGTTCGCGATGGGCCAGTCGCTCGTGTTCGGCGTCATGCGTCTGACCAATACCGCGCATGGCGACTTCATCGTGCTGCTCGTATTCGTGCTCTTCGCACTGACGAACTGGCTGCACGTCCCGTTGTGGGCCGCGGTGCCGCTATTGGTCGTGATCGCCTTCGGCGCGGGTTATGCCGTGCAGTTCGCCGTGCTCAATCGCGTGAGCGGACGTGATCCATTGCCATCGCTCGTCGTCACATTCGGGCTCTCGATCGTCATCCAGAACCTGCTGCAGGAGGTGTTCTCGGCAGACCCGCGCTCGCTCGCAACAGGCGGATTCGAATCGATGAGCTTCCCGTTGCCTGGCGGTATCGCGCTCGGGCTTCTGCCGCTGCTCACGCTCGCTGTCACGATCGTTGCGACGCTCGCGCTGCAGTGGATTTTTGCCCGCACGCCCCTTGGCCGCGCCTTTCGGGCGACATCCGACGATCGCGAGATCGTGCAGTTGATGGGCGTCTCGCCCCGGCGCACCTTCGCGCTCGCGATGAGCATCGCGTTCGTGCTCATTGCAATTGCCGCGACCCTTTATGGCATGCGCACCGCAGTCTCTCCCTCCGATGGCCCCGCGTTGCTGCTGTATGCGTTCGAGGCCGTGATCATCGGCGGCATGGGTTCGTTCTGCGGCACGTTCGCGGGCGGCCTTGCGCTTGGCATCGCGCAGCAGATCGGCTTCTATCTCGACCCCGGCTGGGGAATCTGGCTCGGACACGTGCTGTTTCTGGCCGTGCTGACGGTGCGGCCGCAAGGCTTCTTCCCCAAGACCGCTTGACGCTTCAACGAGGTGACTGACATGAACATGCGCGAACGAGGCTTCGAAGTCCGGCGTGCGACCCGCGCGAGCAGAGTGGCCGTGCTCCTCCTGCTGATCGCGGCCGTCATCGTGGCGAGCCTGCCCTACTGGGCCGGCCGCGACACTTTGCGCGATTTCACGCAGATCGCGGCCTACCTCGTCTTTGCCCTGATGTGGAACCTGCTTGCGGGCTACGGCGGGATGGTGTCGATCGGGCAGCAGGCGTATTTCGGCATCGGCGGCTACGCGATGCTGATACTCGCCAACTACGGCGGCCTCTCCCCTTTCATCGCCGTGCCGATCGCCGCCGTGATTGCGGCTGTAATCGCTGTCCCCGTCTCACGCATTGCGTTCCGGCTGGAAGGCGGCTACTTCGCAATCGGCACGTGGGTGATCGCGGAGGTCTTCAGGCTCTCGGTGGCGAACGTATCGTGGCTTGGCGGCGGATCGGGCACGAGTCTCACCGCGTTTCAGGGCGTTCCGCGTTCGTTGCGCGAATCGCTCACGCTGTGGACCGCGCTCGTGATCGTCGCCGCAGCCATCGGCCTGCTCTACCTGTTCCTGCGCTCGAAACGCGGTCTCGCCCTCACCGCCATGCGCGACAACGCGGTTGCCGCGAACAGTCAGGGGGTCGACGTGGAACGCACGCGACTCCTGGTCTATCTGGTCTCGGCGGCGGGCACGGCGCTCGCGGGCGGTCTCTACTTCGTCGGCAACCTGCGCATCTCGCCCGAAGCGGCGTTCTCCGTCAACTGGACCGCGTTCGCGATCTTCATCGTCATGATCGGCGGCCTCGGCACGCTCGAAGGTCCGATCATCGGCACGCTGATATTCTTTCTGTTGAACAAGTTCCTGTCGGACTTCGGAACCTGGTATCTGGTCGGATTGGGTGCGCTTGCCATCGTCGTCACGATGTTCTTCCCGCAAGGCATCTGGGGATATGTGTCACGGCGCTTCGGCTGGCAGCTTTTCCCGGTTGCGAGGCATGTCGTGTTTCTCGACAGGGCGCCATCATCGACGCGCGGCGAGGTGATCGACACGATTCAATCGGCGCATTCAGCACCTTCCGCACCGCACCCCTGAGACACCAGACCATGAAAGTCATCACCAGCGACAACCTCACTGAAACCGTGCTCGATTCGTTCAGCCGTTGCACGGATCCCCGGACGAAGGAAATCATCATCTCGCTCGTGCGTCACCTGCATGACTTCGCACGTGAAGTTGCGTTGACGCACGAAGAGTGGCGGCACGGCATCGAATTTCTGACCGCCACTGGAAAGAGATGCGACGGTATCCGGCAGGAGTTCATCCTGCTGTCAGACACGCTCGGCTTGTCGAGCGTGCTCGATGCGATCAACCAGCGCCACGAAGGAGAGTCGACACAGAGCAGTCTGCTCGGACCTTTCTATCGCGACGGCGTCAAGGAAGTGGAGTTCGGCGCCGACATCGCCAGGACCGAAGGCGAACCTGCAGTCTTCCACGGGCGGGTTCTGGATGGGGATGGAAAGCCTGTCCCCGGCGCGTTGATCGAGGTCTGGCAAACGGCGGCCAACGGCATGTACGAAGGACAAGACCCCGACCAGCCCGAAGGCAACCTGCGGGGGCGGTTCAAATCGAATGCCGCGGGCGAATATGCGTTCCGCTCGCTCAAGCCCACGAGCTACCCGATTCCGACAGACGGGCCCGTCGGGCGGATGCTGGTCGCGACGGGCCGCCATCCGATGCGGCCCGCCCATGTCCACTTCCGGATCCAGGCGCAGGGATACGAGACGATCACGACTGCGCTGTTTTCATCCGGCGATCCCTATGTCGGCTCCGATGCCGTGTTCGGGGTCAAGTCGTCGCTCGTGGTCGACTATGTGCCGCAAGAGGGCAAGGAACCGTATTTCGACGTTGAACGCGACTTCGTGTTGCTCGCAAAGGAGCAGACATGAACGGCTCCGCCCGGGACGGGGCAGGTGTCGCGCCCCTTTGCGCGCTCGATGACGTACCCGATGGCGGCGGTCTCGAGGCAGCGGCGACGATCCTCGTACTGCGCCGCGGCGATGACGCATGGGCGTACCGCAACGTGTGCCCGCACTTCTCGATTCCGTTGAACTACGAGCCGGACACGTTCTGGGCATACGGAGGGGAACTCGTGATGTGCGCGCATCACAGTGCGATGTTCCGTTTCGATGATGGCGTTTGCGTCGATGGACCTTGCCTGGGCGCACGCCTCACACCGGTTCCGATCCGCATAGAGAACAGAAGGATACTTATCGACGATGGTGGAGACACGCATGACTAAGGCAAGGAATGTGCGCATCAGGTTGACATGCTGCGCGCTGGCGGCCCTGCCAGCGGCGGGCGCACATGCTCAGAGCAGCGTCACGCTGCAGGGAGTGATCGACGGCGGCGTCACCTACGTCAACAACCAGCATGGCGGATCGGCCACGCTGTTCGACAGCGGCATCCTTTCGCCGAACCTGTTGACGTTCAAGGGAACGGAGGATCTGGGCGGCGGCAACAAGGCGGTATTCGCCCTGACATCGCAGTTCGACCTCGGCAACGGTTCGACGATTCCCGGGGCAGGCCAGATTTTCAATCGAACCGCATATGTCGGTTTGTCGAACGATCGCTACGGCACGCTCACGTTCGGCAACCAGTACGACTTCATGTTCGAGACGCTGACCCTCGGCCTTTACGACGGAGCGCTGCTGTTCGGCGGTCTCTACGACTTCCGGCAAGGTCCGTTCAGCGCACTCGGCGTGCCGAACAACCCGACCGGCGCCTTCGACTTCGACCGCATGGCGGGCGCGACGCGCGTGTCGAACGCCGTCAAGTACCAGAGCCCCGATCTGTCAGGGTTCAGTTTTGGTGCCTTGTATGGATTCGGGGGCGTGCCAGGATCCTTCTCGGCGAATTCGTCGATGAGCTTCGGTGCGAACTACGCGAACGGTCCTTTCGGGATCGGCGCCGCCTATGTGGAAGTCAAGTATCCGGAACTCAATGATGGTCACGACGGAATCCGCAACTTCGGCTTTGGCGCTCACTACCAGTTCGGCAGCGTACTCGGCATGCTTCTGTACACCAACACCAAGAACACGGCAAGCGGCGCGAAGATCGACGTGTACAAGGCGGGCGGACTTTGGACGATATCCGGCCCCTGGTCGGCTGGCCTTGACTACCAGTATATGAAGGGTAACGAGACCCTGCTGAACAACAAGGCGCATCAGGTTACTTCGGCCTTGCAGTACCACTTCTCGAAAGCCACCCTGGCGTATGTCGAGGCGATCTACCAGCGCGCAAGCGGCGACGGAGCGACGACGCGCGCCTGGATCAACGGGTTGCTTCAACCGGACGGAGCCGCAAGCAATCGTTCGCAGACGCTCGCGCGAATCGGCTTGCAGACGAAGTTCTAAACGCAGTGCGGTCTGCAAGACTGCGCAAGGCGATTGACCATTGCGGCTAGCGCTTCCAGCTGGCTCAGAGCGCCAGCTGCAGGTCAGCAGATCCTTGTGCCGGGAACGCGCAGCAGATGAGCGCCTCGTTTTCATCGGGTTCAAAGGCCGGTGCTTGTGCGTACGCGACCTTTCCCTGCACGACCGTGGCTCGGCATTTGCCGCAGTTGCCCGACCGACAACCAAAATCAGGAGTAAGGCCGACACGTTCGGCGACTTCCAGAAGCGTGCCATCGCCCGGCGCCCATCGCGCGCCCTTGCCCGATACCGAGAATACCAACGACACTGGCGTGTCCGAGGGCACGCCCATTGGCGCTTCGCTCCGCCTGCCGCCCTTGCCGCGCTGGAGACTTGACGGCCCGAAAGCTTCGGCATGGATGCGGGCGTCCGGCACATTCATGCTGCTCAGGCCATCGTACATTTCCTGCATGAACTGCCCTGGTCCACACAGGTAGAAGTCGTAGTCGTCAAACGGGAGCAATTGCCTTAGAAGGTCAAGGCCAATTCTTCCGCTGACGTCATAATCCTTTCCTGGCTCGGCACCCCTCGTGTCGCTCAGCACCCGAACATGGCGCAGTTTCCCTTGACTGGCCTGCACCAGCGCCGCCAATTCTCCGTCAAATGCGCGACTCGATTTGCTCTTCGCAGCCTGAAACAGCCATGCGGGTCGCTGGTAGCGTGTGCGCACACCTTCATGAACCAGGTGACGCGTCATCGCGATCAACGGCGTGACGCCAACGCCCACTCCCAGTAGCACCGCGGGTCTGCGCGTAGCCGCGTCGACCGTAAAATCGCCCGCTGGCGCACGCATCTCGATGATGTCGCCTTCCTTCAAGACCTCATGCAAACGACGCGAGAACGATCCGTCCCGCTTTACGCTGATGCGAAGGTGAGCATCGGACGGCGCGCTCGATAACGTGTAGTTGCGTATCTGCGGTTCGGTTGAATGTTCAGGAGTGAGCCGAATCGGAATGTGCTGACCTGCGGCCGCGTGAGGCATGCCCGCCTCGTCGGCTGGCGACAAATGAAAGGATCGAATTTCGTCGCTCTCGTCGATGACTCGCTTTAACCGAAAAGGACGCCACTGCAGTGACAATTCGCTGGCCTTCATTCGGGCAGCGGCGTCATCCCAGCTCCCCGTCATCAACGCATTGGGCGAGCTGCCATGTTCAAGGTCCGTCCATCGCAGCGGCAACGCCGCCTCGCGCCGCACGATCCGATGAGGCTTAAAGCGCCATATCCGCTCCGCTCCGACAAAGGCAGCCGTTTCGGGTGCATCCAGAAGCACGGTCGCCCGTCCGGTCATTTGTAACAGGTCACCATTCCGGAAGTCCACAAAAACCAACCCTGCGCGCGGGTTGATCAGAAAGTTGCCTAACGTATTGAAAAACGAGTTCCCCGAGAAATCCGGAATTGTGAGCGAGCCGTCATCGTCGATGCGGACGAAGCCGGGCTGTCCACCGCGATGCGACGCATCGACTTGTCGCGTACCCGCGCGCTCAACGTAGGACGCCACGTAGAATGAATCCGCATTGGCGATGGTCTCACGCGCGAAAGCGTCAAGTTCCACGGTTTCCGTAACGAGCCCTCGTATTGAATGCACGAACTCATACTGCCGACGCGCAATGTATTGAGGACAGTTTCCATACGCCTGCATGACTTCAACCTCGAAGCCTGCGTCATTCACCCGATGGATCGTGCCGTTGAGCCGATTGCGGCGTCGCGTGTGGAGTTCAATCCCGAGCATGCCAACGCCCCCGCCGTGCTCCATGCCAGCGTCTGCGGGGTCCCCGGCTTCCCGCGCCAGCCTCAGCGACAGGCGCTGCGGCACAGGTGAAGTCATGAAGCCCGGTCGCCCGGCCCGCAGCGTTGCCCAAACTTCGCCGGCCCTGTCGACCGCGCCAAGCACGACAAAAGGCAACTGGGCGTAAAACTCGCGATGCTGTTCCGGCATGTAGTTACGCGACATCTGGCGTTCACCGGGACCAGCCATACGCTCGACCGCACCGATGCTTCGTTGCAGTGTCAGTTCGCCCTCGTGCCACGGAGAAGCTAAAACCGCCGACGACCCTTCCATTTCCACGATCCTCATCAGGAATGTACTGTTGCAGAATGCTGGAGCGCACGAGGTCTGCGCTTTGCTGCTAACTATCTCAGGCCTGCGTTGCAGATTCTTGAAGGAAATGCCGAATTGCCTGCAAAGTCGACCAGGCTCGCGCCTGCATCACCGCCCGCCTACACCGGGCTCAATACAACAGGGTTCAGGGACACACTGTGCCGCTGACAGGACGTGACAGATTACTGCCCGGCTCGCCGTCAACGCTCGATCGAGGCGTGATTGCTTCCAACGAACCGCTGGCCGAAACCAGAGGGCATTTGTTGAACAGTATGCCCAGCCAATCTGAAAACACCCGCACCTTGGATTTCACATACCTGCCCTGCGGGTACACGACGGAGATCTGCAACGGATGTGGCCTATACTCTTCGAGCACTTCAGTCAGGCTTCCTGCGCGCAGGTGTGGCTCCAGCAGAAAACGCGGTAGCTGCACAACACCGACACCCTCGATACCGGCCATCACGTTTGCTTCGGCATCGTTAGCCGCGAAGCTTCCGCGCATCTTTACCTGGACCTCGCTCTTGCGATCGATAAATCTGAAATCAGACGTCTCGCCTGTACGAGCGGAAAATTGATGGACGGCCATATGCTCGGAGAGATCATCAAGCGACCGGGGCACACCAAAGCGCTCCAAATATCCAGGGCTCGCAGCCGTGACGACATCGAGTAAAGCAAGGTTCTTAACAACGAGTCTGGCGTCTTGTAGAACCCCAATGCGCAATGCGCAGTCGATCCCTTCGTGCCCGATGTCGACTGAGCTGTCCCGGAAGCCGATCGTCATGTCGATGTCGGGATAGCGCTGGTGGAAGCGGCACAGTTGCGGCAACACGATCATCTTGCCCAGCAAGCGAGGCATATCGACCCGAAGTCTTCCTCGAGGTCCTTTACCCCCAAACGAGATCGCGCTCTCCCCCTCTTCGATCTCCGCGAGCACTCGCACGCACCGCTCGTAATAATCAGTGCCCTCAGGCGTAAGACTCATCTTTCTTGTCGTGCGATGCAAGAGGCGCACCCCAAGATGCGCTTCAAGGTTCTTGATCAACGTGGTAGCGGAGGCGTGAGGAATGCCCAATGTGTCGGCAGCTCGCGAGAAGCTGTTCATCTCCACGATCCTCGTGAATACCTGCATCGCTTGTAAACGGTCCATATCCTTTACCTTAACCCATTCTTCTCTATCGGATTTCTTACCGCCCGTTCGCGATCCATGTAGACGCCAGGCATCGTCGCCCACGACGAAACAGCCAAGAAAGATCAGCGATCACTGTTGGAGACGAACCTTGCCGTATACTTTTAATCATTGCAAGATCTTAAGCCCCCGATCTTGACCGGGAGCTCACAACCTCGCTTAGAGTCTCTTTAGCTTGGGTTTGTCAGCGTAGCGGCCCACCCGCCATGGCTTGAGCTGGTGCAAGGCGTCGCCCCTCGACTATCCCGCCGATCACGACAGCACAAGTTCAAGATGCTTTCCCTTCAACGCCTGCTCAGCCTTTAGCGGAGAGTCCAACCGGCGTCTCCTTGAATGCCACGAACCCAGGAAGCTGCTCGATTCGTCGCAGCCACGAACCAATGTTCGAGTATCCCGAGATGTCAACGTTGCCTTCCGGCGCGCGGGAGATGTAGCTGTATAGTGCGACGTCCGCGATGGTTGGCCTGGGTTGCGCGATGAATTGACGCTCAGCTAGTTCCTCTTCGATCAACTTGAGGACCGCATGGGCGGCGTTGATTTTCTCCTCGGCATTGTATTTGGCGCCGAACACCGTAATCAGTCGAGCGGCCGCAGGCCCGTGCGCAATCTCACCAGCTGCTACCGAGAGCCAACGCTGAATTACCGCCTCACCAACCGGCGTCTGCGCAAGCCAGTCCGACCTGCCAAGTTTCCGTGCGACATATACGAGAATGGCGTTCGAGTCAGCAATCGTAACGTCCCCATCGACCAGCACGGGAACCTGGCCAAAGCGATTCAATTTCAGAAACGCAGCTGATTTATGTTCCCCAGTCGAAAGATCGACTTCGACGAGTTCGTGCTCGACGCCGAGCAGCGACAGGAACAAGCGTGCACGATGGGAGTGGCCAGACAAGGGGTGGTAATAGAGTTTCACGATGACCTTCAGGGAGGGTTAGGTTAGACAGCGTCAACAAATTCCAGAGCCAAGTCTAGAGTCGATCAGCGCGTTGCGGAATCCATCGTGGCGTGAATTGAATGTTCTGGATTCGCGAATGATCACGAACTCACTCCCGTCGCGATGCATGGAGCCTTCTCGGAACTCTGAACAGTTCCTCGATCGCGCGGGGGCCAGTCAATGGCCCTTCCACAGGCATACCACACGATCGTTAAACCATGAATAGATAGACGAGCCTGAACGCGCTTCGAGGTCCGCGTCGCGCATCTTTGCAACCTGTCTGGGATGTATTCTCGCGCGGGCCCGATTGCTCCACCCGCGCCCCTTGAATCTTCCCTCGAGCGCGTGGCGCCACGACGAGCGTACTACTGTGTGACGGGGCAAGGAGAAACCCCGCTTAATCTTTAGCGCGTCATCTAAGCGCTGGACGACCCCATAGGTGGAAGTGCTACCCTGCCCCGCCTTGATCTGCCCGGGCATCGACTACGAACCGTATCCCAGATCAGTGAGCTAGCCACTTCAGGTCCGTCAGGCGTATCGGGAACACACTGGATTCTATTCAAGCTAATTGTTCGCCAAATCGAATTAAATTTACTCGTCAGCTATAGAATTATTAGCTCAGAAGGTGGTAACGATGGCATAGTGAAATGCATTAACTCACTTAGGATCCCGGCATGGCGACCCTCAATCAAATCCAGGAAAAAATCAAGAAACTGCAGGCGCAAGCAGATGCAATCACGGCGCGACGAAAGCAGGCGGCTCTAAAGGAAATTCGGCTATTGATGGAAAAATATGGGCTAACGTCCACAGATATCGAGTCGCAGGGTTGGTCTCGTAAAACGCAAACGCCGGGGCTCGGTGCGGGACGGTTGGGCGACTCGGCAAGCACACCACGAAAGGTCTCTAAAAAGGGAAAGCTTCCGGCCAGATATCGCAATCCCAAGACCGGCGAGACATGGAGCGGCTGGGCACGGCCTCCCGCATGGATCAAGAACGTCAAGGACCGGAGCAAATATCTGATCCAGAATCAGGACATCGGCGATGTGGCAGCGTCGGCTCCTCGAACGAACACCCCGGGTAGCCCGCGAGTAAGAAAGAGTAGCGTGCGATTGGCGCGAAGCGGGGTTGAATCTACCGCCGGCGTCAAGAAGGTGCTTGCGAACGGGACAACGTCTCAACCGAGGAAGTCCGTGTCCAAAGCGGCCGGAGAATCGAAGAAAGGCTCCGCCATTGTGCGCAGCCGCGTCGTCGCAGGAACAAGCCAAAAAAAAAGGGGTTCATCTTCGGGCTCCGGCGCGAGCAGCATTGGCGATACCGGTAGCGCCAGCCGGGCAGGCATGGGTACAGACCGCGCTGCGGAGGACGCAACCGGCACGACGTCTTAAACCTGTGGAGGCGCGCATCAAAAGCAGCAGCATTGCGTTTGTATCGCGCTCTTGCGTATGACTCAGGCTTCGGCATCAGATCGATTCGGTCTCGTACCCCCTCTCTCCGCACTCCAATGATTCGGGTCTGAGATCAAGGTCAGTGAGGTCAAGCACCAGGGGTGTCACTTTCGCTCGCCAGAATAGGAGCGCATTTCGCACCAGCGTGCCCAGACCTGTTGGCAAGGTCCTTCCGCTGGATGATCGTGTCATCTGCCAGACCGCCCCGCTCCTTGAACCTGCGAATCAGACCACTGCTGCCGTCAGTTCCTCACGCGTTCAGATCGAAAGAGGCTCCAGCGGTCTCGTCGGTACGATGGATCGTTTATGCCCGGCTCGAAATAGTGGGAGAGTTTCTGATAATCCAAAAGCCCGTTCGTTTCGAGAGAATACGATCGAAGTCTAATTTTCCGAACATCGGACGAGCGGGTCGCATACGCGTAATCTCGGATTTGCCGATCCTGTTCGAACCAGACGCCTAACTTTTTAAGAAGTAGTAGAAACATGGCACTTCCGTTAGCATGGTGTAAATGGCTTGGTGTGGGTCAGCTCCAGTCATCCAGCACAACCTTCTGTGTTGGAGAAGGAGCGTCATACATCTGCAGCACTGCATGAATCACGCGTCATGCGCCTTTGAGGCTGACAGAAGCCCATTGGCCGAGTCCATCCTTCAGGGCGTTCCGCATTCTCGGATACCCGGCAGAACCTGCCGGGCTCTCGGCCGCGAACCACTTCAGGATCAGGCCAAGCAGGTAACTTCATAGCGAGTAGTACATCTCGAACTCGATC
>NZ_JFHC01000086.1 GCF_000698595.1 Caballeronia glathei
GCTCTCCGCCAAGTTCGTGCTCGCACCGATGCGCAAGCGCTGGATCAGCAACACGATGACAGCCGACGAAGCTGCACAGTTTCAGTCAATCGGCAAGGGCAGTCACGTATCGCCCGGCCGGTAAGCGCGGCTGGTCCGCGTCCCGTCTGATGCGAAGCGCTCACGCCGATCGAGCGCTTCGCGTATCCGCTTCGCTGCGCTGACCGGGTTGCGACGTCACGCAACCGGCGGGACGGACCGGCCAGTGGCATCATCGCAACGTGCCTCGTGACACGGCTCAGAGGTGGACACGCTGGCGGTCAGCATCACCGTTGCGGCCGTTGACGCGGCACATCGGAAGCCGCCACGAGTTCACTGCCGACCAGTTCGAGCGTCAGCGGTTCGTCCGCCGACATCGACTCCTTCGCAATCACGCGGCGCCAGTCGCGCTCGTTATCCGCGTCGCGAAAGAACGCGGCGATCGCCACATATTGCGTGTCGGCGCGCATCGGCTGCGACAGGCTCGCCGCGCCGCCGGGATTGACCACCACACCGGCCGAGTCCCGCAGGTCCGCGCTCAGCACGGCCCTGTCGTTCTTCAGCAGATCATCGTAGGAGGCGGCGTCGAACGATTGGCGATCCTTCAGCTGATAGACGCGTACCGCCACCGACACCGGACGGCCGGCCTCGTCCGGATTGAGCGACGCGCGCGCCCTGAGATCCAGATTCAGCGTCTTGACCTGCTTGTAGAACACGGCGTGATAAGCGTCCGCCGTCGTATCCGACACCGACTGCCACGCGCCGCAAGCACTCAGGATCAGGCTGGTGCCGAAGGCGGTGACAAGGGGCAAGGCTCGCATAGTGACTCCTGCTTCATGCAGCATGGCCAGGCGCAGCGTGTCGCGCCGCGGCGGTTTTCGGGATCGCCTCGTATCGGCCGAGCGGGATCGTGATGACGCGGTCCCCTGCGGGTTTCAGCAACGTGGTCCAGGCGAGGCGCCCGCCGTGGGTATGTTCCGGTGCGCCCGCGCCGATCGTGCGCGGGCCGCCGATTTTCAGCACCGGCGCAACGGCGGCGGACACCTCCATGCGCAGCACCACGTCGGCCTTGTGCCCCAGATACACGCGAAGCAGGCTCATCAGATCGCGATGAAGCAGCGCGCCGGGCAACAGGCCGTGCGCCTGCGCGGCGCTCGCGGGCGAGAGCGTCACCCGCACTGCCTCGGCGCGATTGATGACGCGCCGGCCCAGTACGTGGCCCCGGCCAAGCCCCTCTTCGGCGAAGGATTGCTGCCCCGATTGTGCGGACGGACGGCCCGGGCGCAGACCGGGCTGATGATCGAGCCGGACCCACACCGGGAAGCGTTCGTCGATCCTCACCCCCGCGCCCGGCACCGCCAGCGCGATCACGCCCGCAAGTCCTTCGGCCGTGCGCGTGCGCTGCGTGAGCAACCCCAGCAGCCCGAGCACGCGCGCGGCCGGCAAACCCGCGCGGCCGGCCTTGTCGCCGAGACCGAAGCCCGCGAGACACAGCAGGCTGCGCGATATGTCGTCCGTGCCGCCGCGCTCGAAGGCGGCCCAATAGCGATACTTTCGCCACGCGCGGTAAAAGAGCGTCGCGATGCGGTGATTGAACACGTCGAGGAAGGCCATCACTTCTTCGTGCCCCTCGCGCCTGAGCACGATGTCGTCGATCAGGTGCGGCGGCATCGCCGCGTTCACGCCGTACAGACCGAGGAAAGTCGTGCGAACGGAGGGCGGCGTATCCGGGCGGTCAGCGTCGAATTCGACGGCCGCGACCTCCGTGCCCGGAAAGCCCGTCTTCGGATACGGCCGGAACCGCACCGGCTCGCGCGCGGGGGTGTCGTGCGTGCCGAGGCCGGCCCGGCCGGGATCGAGGCGTTCGAGCAACTGGCACAACTGGAAGAAATTCATCCGCGCCGCGCGCGCGAGCACGACCGAGCGGATGCCGGCGAACCTGTCGGGCGCGTTCATAACGGCGAGCGCTCCGCGTGACTTGGCGGCCACCCGATCCGCGCACCCGACGGCAGGCTGATCACCGCCAGTTGCGTGAAGAGGTTGATCTCGGCATACAGCGCAAAAAAACGATGCAGCAGTTCGCCGAACAGATGGACGTCGCCGTCGCCCGCGAACGCGTGGCTGTCGAGCGTCACCTCGATCAGCACGCCGCGCTCGACGCCGCCGCGCATCACCTGGCGCTTCGGCGTCTGCGCCACCTCGCGAATGCCCGCCAGACGGCGGCGGTTCATTTCGTCGCTGGTCCAGTCGTAGAGTGCAAGTGCGCCGCGCAGCACTTCGGCGTCCATCATCGAAAGGAAGTTCGGCGCCAGATGCGACAGCACGCGCCATTGAAAGCGGTCGTTGACGGGCGGATAGACCGGCAGCGTCGGCGACGTGAGATTGCGCACCCGCGCGACGTTCGGCGCGCTTTCCACCAGGTCGTCGATGCCCGCCTCGCGCAGGCCCTTGCGCGGCAGCATGCCGTTGGTGCCGGTCACGCGCAGCGACAGCGTTTCCTCGGGCAGGTCGCGCATCGATTCCCAGGCGTGGCCGCCGAGGATGATCCAGGTGTCGAAGAGGCCCGTCGCGCCCTGTCTCACGCGCGTGTGGAAATAGCGTTCCGGCGCCTCGTGACGCAGCATGCCGCCGCGATGGCGAAACGTGGAGAACGGCACGTACTCGAAACGCTCGGCGGAGTCGTGATCGAACGACTCCACGGCTTCGACCGAATAGGTTTCGACGAAACCGCCGTGGTGATGCATCGGCTTCACGCGATATTCGCTGTCATGGTGGTTGATGCGCACGGGCTCGGCATCGAGTTCGAAGAGGTTGATGATCGGCGTGCAGAAAAGGCGCACGTTCGCCGCGGTGAAACGCAGGTCGGCCGGATGGCTTTCTGTGAGCAGCACCTCGACTTCGAAGCTCCAGGCGTCGGGCGGCAGCGCGTCCATGGTGAGGCCGCACAGGTCGACGAACAGGAATTTCTCGCGGAACGTGAAGTATTCGAGCAGCAATTGATAGCCCGAGAAGGCGATCTCGGCCTTGGGCCACAGGCGTTCGTCCGCCGAGAAGCCGGCCGCCTCAAGCCGGACGTTCGTCACGGGCGTGGGCGCGCCGTCGCGCATTTCGGGAACGCGCAGCGAGACCGACTGCACCTGCCGGGTGAGTGCGAGGTGCAACGCGAAGGCCACCGGCAGGTCGGCGTTCAGGTACAGGCGGATGCGCGAGAGGTCGAGCGCTTCGCGACGCGCCGAGCGGTCGATTTCGAAGGCGAGCCGGATCACCGAGCGCGCGTCGTGCCGCACCGAAGGCGCGGCGTCCGTGAGCCGGATCGGCATCAGCGTGACGGTCTGCGTCGTGCGGTAGAGGCATTGCACCCCGCTTGCGCCGATCCTGCCGGAGCGCACCGCGAGTCCCGCCGGGACGGTCTCGGTTTGCTGCAGCGTTTCCTGCGCGGGCGTCATTTCGAGAATCGACAGCGACGGGATCATGCGCAGGTAGTGCGGCCACAGGAGGCCGACGAGCCCTTCGGTCAGTTCCGGCAGTTCGTCGTCGAGCTTCTTGCGCAGACGGCCCGTGAGAAAAGCAAAGCCTTCGAAGAGGCGCTCGACATACGGATCGCGGTCGCCCACGCGATCGAGATTGAGCATGCGCGCGCGGTCCGGATGCGTCTCGGCGAACTCCTTGCCGGCCTCGCGCAGATAGCGCATCTCGGCTTCGTAGTAGCGCAGGATGGAATCGTCCATGAAGGATCCTTTTTGGGTTACGGCAGCGCGACGGCGCGGGCCGGATCGAGCACGGTCAGTTCGCCCTGCAACCGCTCCACGCGACGGCTGAGGGCGGGCTTGTCGGCGTCCTTGCGGCTCATGGCGGCCTTGAGCACCCGCAGCAGGTGATGCTTCACCTCGAAGGTCAGCGCCGGCTCCCAACGCGCAAGCGCGCACTGCGCGGTCGCCTCGTTCAGGTCGGTCAGCAGGTGCAGCGCGATGTCGGGCTTGCCGCCGTGGTCGGCGACACGCGCCATCAGCCAGCGCTGCAAAAAGCGCTGACGATCCGACTGGATGCCCGGTAGCGCCGCGAGCCACGCATACGCGGCATCGAGCCCCTGGCTCGCGAGCAGATCGCGCGCCTGGGCTTCCATTTCGGCCCACCCGCCCGGGTCGCCCGCATCGCCCGACACCGGCAGCGGCGCGAGCGTCTCGCCCGCCTCCAGATCGCGCACCACCGCGTGCCGCGCGATCCAGTCGAGCGTGGCGTCGTCGGCGAACGGAGTGCCGTCGTTGAACGCCAGCCGCTCGATGCCGGAAAGGCGCGCGAGCAGCAGCGCGAAATCGGTGCGCAGCAGATCGCGCCATTCGCTGTACGGCGCGCCCGCATGATCGAGCGCCGTGTGCTGGAAAAACTGCAGGTCGAACCACACGTGATTCGCCCCTTCGGTGAACACGCCCTCCACCCGTTCGAGCAATTCGTGCCAGTGCTTTTGCAGCACGAGCCGGCGAAACTGCTGCCGCAACTCCGCGCGCGGCGCGGGCAGGCGCGTGCGCGACTCTCTGTCAGCGGGCGGCAGGTCGTGGACCGTGTCCCAGCGCACGCAGCGCATCAGGCGCGCAGCCGGCAGATAGCCGTTTTCCTGCGCCCGCAGGTACTGCGCCATCGCGCGGGTTTGCTCCAGCAGGTCGCGCGTCGACGCGATCGCAACCGGGCCGCCTTGCGCGCTCGACTGGACGGACGCGCCGGGCGTCGTCACTCCGGATGACGACTGGACCGGCTGCGGGTCCGATTCGAAGCGCGAGATGAGCGGCTGCAGGTTGGGACGCGCGGCCCCGGCCCACTGGCCCGTGCGCGTGACGATGAGATTCAGCGCCGCCATCGCGCGTTCGAGATCGGCGGGCATGAAGGACGCGTGCGGCTCGCCCGCGCTTTCGCCGACGCTCGACAGGTGGTCCAGCATGCGCGAGGTCGCCAGCCAGTCGAGCGCGCCCTTCTTCGCCTCCGGACGCGCGGGCAGCAGCGCCTCGCCAAAGCGTTCGACGAGCGCGGCGCTCAGCTCCAGTCCATCGGCGAAACCGGCCGAGCCATCCTGGCGAAGCCGCGCGAACGCGTAGTACGCGGCGAGCCGCAGGTCCTTGCCCGTCTCCTTGAGCAACTGCTCGCAGGAACGCACGATCAGCGCATCGTCGATGCCGGTGAGCTTCGCCAGTTCATCCTTGATCGCAAAGAACGCGTCTTCGTAGCCCGGATCGCGGCCGATGCCGTCGCCGCCGGCGAGCGGTTCGAGCCAGCCGGCCCACGCGCCGATGCGCTCACGCATCAGGTCGTCGGGATCTCGCGTGCCGAACAGCGACTCGAGCAGAGTGGAAAAAAGGCTCATTCGATCTCCGGCCTGGCGCCGCGCGGCAACGGCATTGCCGCGTGTCTCGCCGCTTCGACCGCTGACGCGGGCAAGGGCGGCGGATTGGACGCCTGACCCGGCATACGCTTGCCCGCGCTGCCCGTCAGGAAGATGCGCTGCGGCAACACGAAGCGGCGCAGCATCAGCGCATCGAGCGGACCCGCGCCCGATTCGCTGCGCAACTGCACCTGCAGCGCGAGCGGCTGTCGCGATGCGCGCGGCGGCTCGTCCTGCGGCGCCACACGGACGACGCCGGAAGCCGGCCCGGAATCGGCGGCCGAAGCGAGCATCGCTGGCGGGTCCGCCGCGCTCCAGTCGTCCGTGATGCGCGGGCGGCCTGTCGCTGCCGCCGTTCGCACCGGCGCGCTCGCTTCCTGCCGCACAGGCGCGGCCTGCGCGCGCGAAATCACGGGCGATGCCTGCGCCCCCGGTGTCCACTTGAGCACGTATCGCGCGCCGTCCTGCTGCGTGACCGTTGCGCGCTCGAGCAGCCGGATCAGAGCGAAACGGCCCGTGAAGTCGAGACCCGAGCGCACGCCCGCCTGCTCCGTCTGCCATTCGACGTGCGCGCGATTCTCGAGCGCGTCGCCCGGCCAGATGAACGGCGTCCAATCTTCCTTCTGGTTGAAATAGTGCAGATCGCGCCCCGAGAGCTTGAACTTCATGTCGGTGATGCCGGGCGCAGGAATCGCGCGTAGCTCGTAGCGCACGCCTGCGTCGCCGTTCGGGAACAGCACATTCGACACGCGCGCGAGGCGGTTGAGCGCGCGCACGAACTCCGGGTCGACCGCCAGCGCATTGCGTCCCGCGCCCTGCGCGACCACCCACTGATCGCCCTGGCGCTCCAGGATGCCGGAGAGTTGCGTCGTGACGAATTGCGTGATCACGCCGTCATTCGCGCGCAGGAAACGCGCCATCTCGGGCAGCGACGCGTCGTTGTCCGAGTCGGCAAACGGATAGCGGCCGCCGAACGACTTGTTCCATGCCGCGACCACCGCGCTTCGCCACGTCTCGTTCAGGCTCGCGGATGCCGGTTTCAGCACCACGTCCCAGGTCTGGTCGAGCGGACGCTGGAACAGCGCGTCGCCGAAACCGGCCCACTGTTCGCCCAGGCTGGCGGCCACCCGGGCCGCGTAGTCGCGGCTGTCGCCGAGATCCGAGGTCCGGCCCTGCAGGATCGCCTGCGCGGCCGTGCGCGACATCGCGTCGGGGTCGGCGCTCGTCATGATCTGCTGCAGCTTCAGACGCACGGCGGTGACACGCTCGAGATAGCGCGGCAGGCTCAGGTCAGTGGGACCGGCGGGCTGTGCCGATGCGACTTTGGCTTGGACGTTGCCCGCGAGGTCGCTGCCGGCCAGGCGCAGCAGCGGACCGAACGCGGCGGCAAGCGGCGTCTCGGGTGGCGGGCTGGCTCTGGACGGGTCCGTCGCGGTCCCTTTGATCAGTTCCCGCGCCTTGGCGACGAGCGTATCCGACAGCGACTGTCCGCTGCCGCCCGCGCCCGCCTGGTACACGATCACCTTGAACAGCGCCGCGAGCGGCGAGCGCTGGGCGTCGGCGTACAGGCTCAACTGGTCGACGGTGCCCGGGAGCGAGCTGTCCGGCTGCCAGCGCACGCTGTTGAGGAACTGCTGCCAGTGGCGGGCGTAGTCGGCGAAATAGCGCTCGCGCAAAGCCTGCTTGAGCGAAGCGGCGGAGGTCGATGCGTCCCCCGAGGGGACTTCCTTCGGTGCGTCCGAAAGTACCCAGTCGCCCGTGACCGTGCGCTGCTCGCTGGCGTCATCGATCGCACGGCCGATGCGTTCGTCCCACGCCGCGCGCGTGTAGATGCCCGGCAGGGTGTCGCTCGTCGTCAAGAGGCCGCGGCTCGGGACGTCGCTCAGCAGCGCCTGCAGCGATAGCGGCGGGTACTTGCTGCGGTTCTCCTCGACGATCTGCTCGTAGACTTTATCAGTCGAATTCTGCAAACCGACCACGCTCACGAGCGACTGACGGGCGGCGCTGACAAGCGTGGCGTCGGGCGCGATTGCAAGCGACGCCCCATGCTGCCCCAGGTGGTTCGCGTGGAAGGTCACGAGGCGCTGCGTCAGGTCGCGCCAGCCACCCGGGCCGAGACGCGATGAATCGGGGCGCGCCGGTTCTCCCGTGTCCAGCAATTCGGGGATCAGGAATCTGCTGTCCACACGTTCCGGATGAGCCAGCATCAGGTAGGCCTTGAGCGTCCGGTAAGCGCGCTTCACCTGCGCGTCGCCGCCGCTCGCGAGTTCCTGGTCGGTCAGCGCGCCAAGTTGCCGGAGGTCGGCTTCGAGCTTCGCGCGAATCGGCTGCACGAGGATGGGGTTGCTCGCGGCTGTGTAGGCGGGCCATAACGAAGCCAGCAATTCGGCGTCGCGGTTCAGGCCGAAGCGGGTGTACCAGGGGGCGCCCTCGCGCTGACGGGTTTCCAGGGCGTCGAGGTGCTTTTGGAGGGCGCCGAGGGTGGAGGCGGAACGGGTTCGGTCCTGCGGCCCTGAAAACGCTGCGGCCACGTTTGCGGCGGCCTCGATGCCGGCGCGGTTCACCGTGCCCGAGACAAGCGTACCCGTGAGCACCAGGGCAGCGAGCGCCATGACACTCCACGCGGCGACCTGCGTCAACGAGAAGCCAATGCGACGGCCTCGCACGCATCGGCTGTGTTCGGCGACCGCGCGCCACGTGAGATGCGCCCGTTCGTGTGCGCGATCGTCCCCGGCCGCGGTATTGGACGGGTTCGGCCTGACGAGCGGTACAAACAGAATGCCGAACAGAGCCGTTTGCCGCGCACGCCCCATGTTCAGATGACTGGCGAGCGCAGACAGCGCATCGGCGCGCTCCGTGACATGCCTGGAAAACTGTGCAAGATAGCGTTCGCGAATTCGCAGTGTCAGCGTCTGCACGCCTCGGTCGGCAAGCAGCCGGGACAGGTTCGCGAGCGAACGCCTGACCTGGGAGGGTTCGACTGTGCGGCTCGACCATAAGGAGGCGACCGGCTCGCTCGCATCCGGAACCGGACCATCGACATCGACCAGATCGAGCACGTAGGCGGGTGCAGCCCATCCAAGCGTACGGCCTTGCTGCGATAACTGATGAGCCAGCATCCCGGCATCGAAAACCGCGTGCGTGCCCTCGCTCGCCCGCACGAGCTGAATCACGGCATCGACAGGCCGGCGACGCCGGGCCCGGCGGATTTGCATGAGCCAGTCCCTGGCCCATTTGTCACTATCTCCCGCGTAGAGAAGAACAGCACCAGGCGAGACATGCCAGCCGGAGTCACTCAGTCCGGGAACCAGCGCATCGACCGTGCCTTTGTCGCCCGATATCAGCAGCCACGGCTCGCGGTAACGCCAGCGCCGGCCATGGTTCTGCTGCAGGGACGATCTGAGAGCCAGATACCGCTCGGCCATGATGCCGTCGACAGAGGCTGCTCCCGCACCTGCCCGTGCTGCCGGATCGCGCCTGTAGCGATGCGGGTCCCGCTCCGGCGACAGACGCGCGACCAACCGCCACGCCGCGGTGAAGGGCGCGCGCAGGAGCAGCAGTACCGCGCCGGCCAGCACGACGCTCATGATCCTGTGGACGGGCGAGGCATCGATGCTGGCGCCAAAAAAGTAGGCGACGGTCGCCGCCGCCAGCGTGATCGCCCCGACAACCATCCAGTATCCCGAAAGCTTCCTGCGCTTCATTGCTCCATTTCCATTTCGTTCGCGGGAGCAGTCGGCCGCACGACGGCCAGGCTCAATGCGTGCTCACGCGCGGCTATCATCTGCGGCTCGCCGCTTTGCCATGCATGCTCCGTTGCCAGCGCAACGGCCAGCCACCCTGATGCCGCACCGGGTTTGCCCAACGCGAGGTCGATGTCGTGTACGCCTTTATGAGCCGCTTCGCCCGCAACCTGGAGTCCCAGATCGGTTGCACCACGCACGAGCGACGGTTTGTCCTGCCCGGTCAATCCGGCTTGCCATACGCCCTTGATCTCCTCCGCTGAAACGCCACCCCATAGCAGAGCAGTGGGTATGGATTCGGCAAACTCAGCCGGAGCGCTCTCGACCGGGCGATGCAGTAGCGCAACAGACCTCAGTTGCAGCCGTTCAGCAAGGGGCGCCCAACCCAGCAACAATGCGACGCCGGCCTCGGCGCTATTCTCGGGTGGATCCTCGTAAAGCTGCACGGCAACGAACAACCTCAATTTTTCGAGTGCCGGGCCGCCCTTGATGTCCAGCCATTCATCTGTCGCCATCAACCCTTGTGCTACATCCAATAGCGATGCTGACGTCTGCGGATATCCAAGCTGCTCCCAACAGCGCTTCCATGTTTCCAGCAGCGTTTCGCGATCCGTATCAGCGGGCACCTGGAGGCGGACATCGAACGGAATCCTTTGCGGCAGGTCGTTCAACACGTCATCGAGTTCCCCGAGCAATGCGAGGAACAAAGCGCGATAGCGGCCCCCGGCTGCCTCGTCGTCGATCGACGCCAGTGCAGTGTGGCGGACAGCCTCTGCATGCGGCCGGGGCACGCGAGCCTTCAGCGCGCTCTGCTTTTCGTTCGCGATGGAGGACGCCACGCCATACGCGCCCATCGCGCAAAGATAGGCTGAGCCCAGCACCGCGAGAGGCTCGCGCGCGAATTCGACAGCCTGGATGCGATCGGCCTCGAGTGCTTCCTGCTCCGCCCGAAGCCGGTCCGTTTCCTCGTCGTAGTAGTGCAACCGCAGGCCGAACGCCACGCACCATGCGAGCGCAGGAAACACGAGCAGACGCGTCCAGAACCATGCCGAACCGGTTGGTTCGCCCTTGGGCCAGGTCATCAACGTCAGCGCGGCACCCGTGAGCATGAACGCGATGAACAGCGCCAGCCAGACGATCGCCCGAGGCGGCGATGGGAACGCCCAGTGCGGCGGGATTTCGGGCAGTTCTACTGTCATCGTCTTAGGTCAGGATGGAAATCAGCATGCGCACGCGTAACGCGCGAAAGCCATGGCGGGCGCTCGGTACGCCGTCATTGGTCATGGACTCGTGACCATTGATGATCAGATTGGGACGGACATCGTGCCTGAGGCACGATACTGCGTCGCCCTTGCGCGCGACCGCGCGGCCACCGGAGCGCATCGTCGCGGACGCGCTGATGGCTGCGCCGCCGTGGTCTGTGGGGTTGGCCAAGGGGAGAAGGTCGAACAATTATTTCCTTTAAAGTCGGGTAAAGCGCACTCTGGATTAACAATAGTGGTTCAGGGTGAGTCGTTAAAAAAGATGGTCTCGGCCGGCTCCGCTTGTTATTCGAGAAAGGGACTCATCGTGTCGGACATTTTGACCCATCCCGTCGATAATTCGTCGCTTTGATCGTTCAAGAATCTCACGAAATAAAAGTCGTCCTTTTTGTTAAGAGCAATAATTACATCACCCGGAATGAGAAATCCTCTTCTCTTGACGAACTTGATATTCTTGACATCGTAAAAATGCGTCTTTTTCTTTGCTATCAAGATTCCGACAATCGGAGTTCGTTTTTGGATAATATTTGGGATCGCATCATCTTTTTGAAATCCTCCACCGGCAGCAGTCAAGCATCCGCCAGGCACTTCCTCCATCTGAATGGTCCAGCTATCGCCGTCGATTAACAATTCCCCTGGCAAATCTTCCAATATGCGTCGGTGTTTGTAACTATCTGCGGTAAAAAATGTATTTATCTTGAATCTGGCGCCGCTGGCAGAGCGATTTTCCGATTTAAAGAAAAATCTACAGGAAGCTGATGCGCGCACACCATCAACCGCAGGAAGTGACAGGCTATAATAACCGTTATACTTTACGCCGGCTTCCTCGACGATTAAATACGGCTCATCAAACTCTATCAAGGTGGCCGCATTGATGTTCGGATGAAAAAGCGCAACAATGATAAAAATCATCAAGCAATCCCATCGCCAGCAAATTCGACGCTTCATTATTTATCTTAATATAATTTCGCACAAATGACTTCGAACGCATCCTTAACATTTTTCTTTCGACCCGTCATGGCTCTCGTCCTTTACCTTACCCCGCGAACAATGCAATTTCGCGATCTATTACGGCGAAAGCTTCCTCAGCTGGTCGATTGAATCAGCGGGCCTCATACCTAACCCGTCTCCGATAAGATTTGGAAAAGATATATGTGAACTATAATTAAGAACCGCGACAGCACCTGAAGATCTATATTGCTGACCTACGTTCTGTCGCAAAATCATATATATATTCAATTTTCCATTCGTGAGCCTATCAACTGAAATTGCATTAAATCCAATACACGACTCTGATATTTCATCATCCTCTCTCCGCACTCCCGAAACTACGAGTCGCGATAGAAGACGCCCCGCCGAGTTGAAAATCGCGAGATCGCACACCCGATTTCTATATTCTTTCGAACTGTATACAACTGGAGCTAAAATATATCGAGAGGTCCTGCCGCCAAATGCAAAAGTCTGTCGCTTTTCTAAATATATCGACAGGTCATCGACGGCGATTGAGCGATATGCAGTGTCAACCCAGTTCGCCACTGCTTTGGAATCGCGCCCCGACAGAGCGCTAAGCACTGGATGGGACACGTCACGGGCATGCGCGCCCCCGAATAGGAAACAAGCCAGAATTGTAAGTGCAAAACGTAGTTTCACGTTCAATGCTCCTTTACGTTATTTATGTCAGCTTGCATCGACATTGTTCGCAATTACTTTTTCCGCTTAAGAAGCTTGTCGTAAATATTTTTTAGCTGAGTGTCGTAGCTATTTCTTTTATAGCGGGGACCATTATATGCAGCGGCGATGGAGGCCCAATTTTTCCCCTTCAAAGCAGGGCGCAACCCAGTGCTAGTGGCGAAATTGACAACGGCCTTCAGATGCTCCACTTCAGAAATGCACATACTCTCGACAAACGTCTTTACATCGTTGAAACCACACGCCCTGTAATTTTCCCCCATGATTTGGAATTTCCCCCACGAACAAGCCGCCAATGCAGCTCCGGGGTCGAGCGTGTACGCCTTCGCCAGCTTCTTGTATTGCCAAGAAAATAATCCGTAGTGGTTTCCGTCGTCATAACGCTTGCCGCGCTCATCACGAGCGCTGCCCGGCATATACTCTTTCGAACCAGATATATCAGGATTGTCTTCGCTGAATTTTTGATTTGTATTCTTACCAAATCTGTGGCGTTCGAAGAGTATCGTCGGTCGACGTTGCTTATCAAAAGCACCCATCCCAAGCGCCTTCAGCTTTTCGGTTTCCTGTTCGGCGATTGCCATGATGACTTCAATCTCGCATCCTAGTTCGTTTGCAGCACTGAGCCAATTTTCCTCCGTGATTTGCGCACCGGTATATGTAGTCCTTGCCTTAGCAATGATGTCCGGTTCTTCCACGCCATCATTGGCAACCTTTGCGACTGGCTTGTTCGCTGCTGTCTTGGTTTCAGATACCTTGATACCGAGAAAGCCCATTTCCTCAGTCCACCAGCTCTGCGGGACGCCTGTTGCCGGTTCGGCAGGGGGCGTATGCTTCGATGGTGGTCCTTTTCCGGTGGGCACAGTATTCGCCGGCGCCTCAGCCCCCGGTTCTTTCGGGTGCGGATGGGTTTTCGCCTCAAGCTTCAGCTTCGGACTCACCAGCGTGACGAGCTTGTTCGCATAACCTGACGCTACGGTAGCAATTTCCTTCAAATCGCCTCCAGTGCGCCGCACAAGAATTCGAATCTTGTCCGTCGGCCACTCGGTCATGATTGGTTCGGAACGCCCCGTATGGTCGGTCTTTCCCGACACTTCCCTTCCGCAATACCTGACCACGTACGACAAGTCGCGCAACGGATTGTGATCCCGATCCAGAAACTGAAGATTGACACCGCACACCGCCTCTTTATTCAATGCGAGCTTTTCTCCGGCCTTGATCCGATTCGGATTGCGAATTCCGTTTAGCTTGGCGAGTTCGGAAACGGGTACGCCAGTCCGGCGGGATATACCAGACAACGTATCATTCGATTGAACGGTATAAAAATAGTTGTTCTTCACGTCTCGCTCTCCGGATCGATGTCCTCATCCGACACCTCGAATTCTTCGACAACACCCCACTCTCCCCCGCCGATAAAAGCCGTTACCGTTTCCGATTTATCCGTAAAAACGCGATCGGTTATTCCGTCCTCATTTGTAGTGCCTGCGCGGAGCAGCTTGCCCTGCGCATTGCGGATCTCATACTCGACACCCGCCCAGTTCTCTTTGCTGGCGGGATCGTGGGCAATAAACTGCGACAAGTCGAACTTCTGACTGAACTGCTTCGTGTCGGGAATCCGGGCGAAAGTTGGCGCGCGCACGCGCATGCTGGCCGGCCCCGGCCTATTCCAAGCCGCGCACTTCTCGAGAATGTCCCCGGGCGTGCCGTTCTCGATCCCCTGCGGCGTGATCCTGATGTACGACCCGCCTGCTCCGATCCACACTTCTTTCTCGGCCGCCAGCACCAGCTTGCCCTCCGTACTGGTGATCGTGACGTCCTTGAGAGCAGCCAGCGTCATCTCATCGCTCTGCGCCTGAATCTCGACCTTCCCCTTCGCCGCAATCAGCTTCACGCCCAGCTTCTGCGCGAACAGCGAGATCGCCTCGCCTGCCGCGACCGTGAACTTCCTGAGCACACCGATATCGGCGCTCCCGCCCGCACTCGCCGTCAAATTTCCCTGCGCGGCGAGTTGAAGATGATGTCCGCTCGTGAGGGCCATGCCCGCGGGCGCACTGGCGACCAGCACCGCCTGCTGCAACTGGTCGAGCCGCCGCTCCAGAAACTCGCGCTGCTTGTCGACCTCCACCATTTGCGCCTGCGCCACGCGCGCCGTGTCCGCCAAGGCCTGCATCTGCGCGAGCGCGGCTTCGAGCTGCGTCTTCGCCGCCGCCATGTCGAGCTGCGGACCACTTGCCTTGGTCTGCGCGTCCGCCGAGATCAGTATTCCCTTGGCGGCCCTCACCGCCGCGTGACCGTCGGTGCGCAACTCCGCGCCCTCGCCGCGCTTCTCCCGCTGCCCATCAACCATCTGACCGAGATTGAGCTCACTGGTCTGAAACGGCGTCCTCAGATGAACGTGTTCCGCACCCTCGCGGTCCTCCATCCGCAACTCGTTCTTCCCAGCCGTGCGGATGATGTTGCGCGTGTGGTTCTCGTTGTTGACGTGATCCTGATGCTGGCTGTCGTGCAACGCCCCGATGATCACGGGCCGGTCCGGATCGCCTTCCGTATGGATGACCGCGACCTCCGTCCCGTCGATCAGCGGATAGTGATGCCCGTAGTCGCGCCCCGCGTAGGGCTTCGCCAGCCGCACTGGCCGGCTCGTGCCACCCGGGCTCCACGTATCGAGATCGAACGGCAGTTGAATGCGATACCACCCTTGCGGCGTCAGATACGCATACTTGTAGTTGTCCGGCGACATCACGCGCGCCGGCAGGATGCCGGTGATCCTCGGCCTGGCAGCCGGATCGACCATCGCCCGATAGATCCGATCCGACGGAATCGCGCTGAACGCGCACGCATACGCTTCATGCCGCGAGGCCTTGTGGATGACCGTTGTCAGCAACAGGCCATGTTCAGCCGTGTCGAGCTTGCGGTTGCTGAACCGAAACACCGCGCCCGGCGTCATGCCGATCACATTGCCGGTCCCTTCGAACACCACCTGACGTGCCAGTTCCGCCTGATGCCGCAGCGTGGCGACGCGCTTGCCCGCCTCCGGCGTCGGATAATGCCCGCCCCAGCGATACTGCTTGCCGCCGGTCGTCGCGTCGTCGCGTGCGGCGTTGACTTCGGTCAGCAACGCCACGCCCGCCGTGCGATGGTTGTAGTCGTCCACCGTGATCGACTGCACCACGCGCGTGCGGTGTTCGCTCAGCGACATCACCGATTCCACGCCCGGGCTCGCCATCCCGCCTTCCTCGCGGTACGGCGCAGTCAGCTTCGGCTCGCGCGCGTAGGCATCGAGATCGTCGCCGAACACGATCACCTCGCGCTCGGCGGTCTGCTCGAAGCGAAACCAGATGCCTTCGTCGGCTGCGATCCGCTTGATGAACGCGAGCGCCGATTCGTTGTACTGCGTCGTGTACTCGCGGCTCTCGTACCCGGCGCGCAGCTTGAACTGGAAATCGACCGCGGTGTAGCCGTAGTGGCGCAACACGGCCTCGATGATCGACGGCACGGTCTGGTTCTGGAACAGCCGGCTCGCGAATTCCAGCTTCAGATCCGACAGACGCGGCTCCAGCACCACGCGATAACGCGTTTCATCCGCCGAGGAACCCAGTTCATCGAACGCCGTGACGATGCCGTTGAAGAGCCGCACCGGCGCCTTCGCGAGCCGTGCCACGAGTTCTGCGGGCAGTCCCGCATTGGCATCGACCGGCTCGATCGCGAACCTGGCCGGCTTGCCGAGCACTTCCGCCACAGGGACACCGGCGCACGCACTCGTGAACTCGATTCCGAACCGATAGGTTTCGCTGATCGCCTCCCGCCCCTCGAACGACAGCACCGAGAACAGCGCAGGCTGTTTCGCGAGGCGCAGGCTGTAGGCCTGCGTCGGTAGAATCATCGAACCCATGGCGAGTGATCTCCTGTCTAAGGTGGTCGCTGCGACGCGCTCGTTATCGATTGCATGCGCGATTACATGCGCGGCTCGCGGACGCAAGGGGTCCCGTCACCGGCGTGCAACGTCGGGTTCAACGAATACCTGCGTTGCAGCGAGCGGCACGGCGCATCACAAGGTGGCGCGAGGCCGCGCGCGGGTGCGCTCCGATCAGCTCTTGGCCTTCGGCATCTGCGACACCAGCGACAAACCGATATCCATCCCTTCGACCTGGAAGTGCGGGATGATGAAAAGCTTGATGCGGAAGAACCCCGGGTTGTCCTCGATGTCCTCCACCGTCACCTTCGCTTCGCGCAGCGGGTGTGAGGCTTGCAGGTCGTCGCCCGGATCGGTCATCTCCGTGACGAGGTTCTTGATCCAGTTGTTCAGTTCCATCTCGAGCAGACGCCGGTCCTTGGTCGTGCCGATGTTCTCCCGCTGAATCAGCTTGAGGTAATGCGCGATACGCGAGAGCAGGAAGATGTACGGCAGACGCGCGTTGATGCGGCTGTTCGCGGTCGCTTCCCTGGTGTCGTACAACGCGGGCTTTTGCGTCGAGTTGGCCGAAAAGAAACACGCGAAGTCGTGGTTCTTGTAGAACGACAGCGGAATGAAGCCGAGATTGGCGAACTCGAACTCGCGCGTCTCCGGAATCAGCACTTCGGTCGGGATCTTCGGCTGATAGCCGGTGCCGAGGTCGTACAAATGGACCGGCAAATCCTCTACCTTGCCGCCCGCCTGCGGGCCGCGAATCTGTACGCACCAGCCATTCCTGATGAAACTGTTGACCATGTTCGCAGCGAACGCGAACGAGGCGTTGACCCACAGATAGCGGTTGTGATCCGTGCCCTTGACCGCTTCCCGATAGTTGAAGCCGCGCACCGGCGTCGTATCCGGACCATACGGCAGACGGCCCAGCACGCGCGGCATGGTCAGACCGATGTAGCGCGCGTCATCGGTATCGCGGAAACTCTTCCACTTGATGTACTCGGCGCGATCGAAGTAGTTGCCGATATCCTGAATGGCGGCCACCTCTTCCATCGTCTCCTTGCCGAAGAACTTCGGACCGACGGAGCCCATGAACGGCATGTGCGCCGAGGCGGCCACCTTCGAAATATTGCGCAAGAGCGCGATGTCCTGCGGCGAGTTCGCGAACTCGAAGTTCGAGATGATCGAACCGATCGGCTGACCGCCGGGTGTGTCGTATTCCTGGATGTAGGTGTGGCGATACAGGCCGCTCTGAATCACCTCGGGCGTGTCCTCGAAATCCTGCTGCAACGCTTCCTTAGAGCAGTCGAGCACTTCGATCCTGACGTTCTTGCGAAAGTCGGTTCGATCGACCAGGAATTTGAGCCCGCGCCAGGCCGACTCGATGCTCTGGAACGACTCCGAATGCATGACCGCATCGAGCTGACGGCTGATCTTCTGATCGAGCGTATCGATATGAAAGTCGAGCAACGACTTGTCGAGCCGGTCCACCGGCCGGCTCGATTCTTCCACCATCTTGAGAAACACGCTGACTGCGCGCGACAGGCGCTCGTCGGTGGGCGCTTCGGCGAGCGCGTCGTTGTCCTGGAACGCTTCGAGCGGCCGCGCGCTTTCGACGGGCTTGAGGTTGATTTTCTCGAAGAGCGTCGCATAGACGCTGCGGCCATCCTGTTCAAGCGTGGTGGTGATCGTCTCGGCGGTAGCGGCGCCGACTTGCGGGGTTTCGTTGCGTGCCATGGTCTTCCCGTTGTGCGTGCGGAATGCTTGCTTGACGCATCCCGGTTGCGTGCCTGGAGCGTGCGGAATGCGAGCGTTATGCGTCTTGAGTCTGATGAGCGGTGGACGCGCGTTCAGGCGTGACCCGCCGGCGGCATGCTGGAGGTGCCGATCTTTTCCAGATCGGCGCGCAGGCTTTCGGACAACGCAGGGTTCTTGACGATCTTTTCCAGCTCTCGGCGAAACGTGCTGTTGTCAAGCAGGTTCGACTTGAGGTCGCGCAGCAAATTGCGCGTGGCGAGCAGCGCCTGCAGTTCGGGGATCTGGCGCGCGACCTGTTCCGGCTCGAAGTCTTTCATCGACTTGAAGTTCAGCGCCACGGCCGTATCCGACCCGTCACCGGCAAGCGTGTTCTCCACGTTGATCCGGGCCCGCGGGTTCAGTTCGGCGAGCACCGCGTCGAAGTTGTTCTTGTTGACGTCGATCTTCTTGCGCTCGGCAAGCGCGCCACTTGCCTGCCCCGCGCTGTAGTCGCCCATCACCAGCAGTTTGAGCGGAAGTTCGACCCGCTTCTGCGCCCCGCCCGTATGCAGGTCCAGTGAAATATTGACGCGCGCTTTCGGAATTTCCTTCTGGAAGCTTTCTGACATGGTTTCGCTTTTCCTCCATGGATGGTTGTACGACGCGCAGGTGAGCCACCACGAATCACGGCCATATCCCGTGAGCGGACGGTTATTCGGCCATCCGCTAATTGGCCTGCTTGGTTCGAGATCCGCTGTTACGCGCCTTCCCTATTTATTTTTATTAGATCAGGTAGCTCGAATGTTGGTCAAGCGTTAACGCGGAGATTATATTGAGATGAGGATTCGATTATTTCGAGATATTGTTGAATATATTTTTAAATCAGCGCCATACTTGCCTCCCGCATGGCGCGCCCGCCGCGCACCCCCTCGCAGCCGCCTGGCTAAAGCCTTCCCGTCACATCGATCGCTGTCAACAATCAACATTTTCCAGATGACCGCAAGCACTATCCGAGACGCGCTAATTTTAGTTAAAACGCAACCAGCCCAAACAAAAGATGCGTGCTCCGATTATCTCAATAATAGACGGCGCAGCATGATTCGTGTTTAAAATGTCTCCATTCGATAAACCGTTAAGAAGCCATTAATCGCAATGCGGACTTTCAAGCCGCTCTGGCATGAGGGCCTGATTCTCACGCCGCAGCATTTTCAGCAGCAGGAGCAGTGGCTCAATGTCGCGCACCGGCAATTTGCCTCGCTCGCCATTGCCGAGCCGTGGGGAATCGTCGATGTGCAACTCGACGAAGACACGCTTGCCGTTGGCCGCCTCGCGCTCACCCGCCTGAAGCTGCGCCTGCCCGACGGCACGCTGATCGACTCGTCGGCAACCGATGTCCTGCCTCGCCCTCGCGATCTCTCCCGCGACATCGCCCCGGACGTGCAGAGCGTCGTGGTGCTCGCGGCGCTGCCGCTGCTGAACGCGGACGGCAGCAATTGCCGTTTCGACAACGAAACGCTGTCGCGCCCGCGTCGCTATTTCCGCGAGTTCGTGGAGGTGCCCGATCTGAACGGCACGGGCGTCGAGGAATTGTCGGTCGAGCGCCACGCGGTTCACCTGCTGTTCGACTTCGAGCCGCATGCGGACGACGTCGTGTGTCCGGTCGCGCGGCTCGTGCGCGGCGCGCGCGGCCAGTTCGAGATGGACCGCGTGTTCGTGCCGCCGTGCCTCACGCTCGCCGCCCATGAGCGCCATCGGGAGCGCGTCGCGCGGCTGTCCGATATCCTGCTCGCCAAAAGCACGGCACTGGCGGCGCGCCGCGGCGAGCGCATCGACCAGATCGCCGAGTTCGGTGTCGCAGACGTGTCGCTCTTCTGGCTGCTGCACTGCATCCACACGCACTGGCCGAAGCTGTCGTTTCTCGGCACGCACCCGAACCAGCCGCCCGAGCGGCTCTACGAGGTGCTGGCCACCTTCACCGGCGCGCTGATGACGTTTTCCACCGGCACCGCGCTCACCGCAATCCCGCCGTACGAGCACGCGAAACAGGACGACATCTTCGCGACGCTCGAAGCGCTGATCCGCGACCTGCTCGATGCGATCATCCCTTCCCGCGTCATTCCGATCGGGCTCACGCGCAAGAGCGCCACCACGTGGGCCGGCCAGTTCAAGGATGAGCGGCTGCTCGAAGGCGCGGACTATTACCTGTCGGTGAATGCCGCGCTGCCCGCGTTCCAGCTCATCGAACAGATCCCGAAGCTTTGCAAGATCGGCTCGCCTGACGACATCGAGCACATCGTCAATTCGGCGCTCGCCGGTATTGCGCTGAAGGCGGTGCAACGGGTGCCGGCGGCGATCCCCGTGCGCCTCGAAAACCAGTATTTCGCACTCGACGCGAGCGACCCCGCGCACGCGCGCATGCTTGCCGCCCGGGCCTGCCAGCTTTATCTGCCGGCATCCGTCCCGGAAGCCTCGCTCGAACTCTATGCGGTGCTGACGTCATGAGCCGGGACACCGTGGAACCGGATACCCTGACGATGCGCGCCTTGCTGCGCGACACCGCCCTGCAGGTGTCGCTGCTGAAGGAAGGCGGGACCGCCGGGTCGGTGCCGAAGCTGCGAGAGCGCTGCCTGCAACTGGTTCACGCGTTCGACGCCGCGCTCGAAGCCCGGCAGGTGCCGCGCGACGTGAAGCAGGACGCCGTCGATGCGCAATGCGGCCTGCTCGACGAGATGGCGATGACGCATCTTCCCGTCGATGACCGCCCGCAATGGGACGCCTGTCCGCTGCAGGTGGAGCGCTCGGGTAACCACAACGCCGGCGAGCAGGTTTACGAACGGCTCGCGGCGCGCATGCGCGAAACGCCGTCCAGCATCGAATTGCTGGAATGCTACGCCGCGATCCTCGGACTCGGATTCCGGGGACGCCATGCGCGTGATGGGGGTGAGCGCGAGCGTGCAGCGCTGATCAAGGCGCTCAACGAACAGATCGCACGGTCGCGGCCAGCCGGCCCGTCGACGTTCATCGTCGATACGGCCGGTGGCAGCCGTTTCGACTGGCTGCGGCACGTGTCGCCGTGGGCCGTCGCAGGGCTCGCGTGCGTCGCGGCGGGTCTGATCTGGTTCGCATGGGGGCAGTCGCTCGATGCCCAGCTGGCTCGCCTGCTTGCTTCCAGAAGGTGAGAGGCGCAGTGAGCACGAGCCGTTTCTCCGGATATCCGTACCGCACGCTGGTCGCGTTCGGTGCGCTGCTCCTGGCTGGCGTCGTGCTCGCGGTGCTGCCGCTGAGCCGCGGCATCGCGTGGGGCGCCTCGCTCGCGGTGTGCGCGACCGGTGCCGCGCTGATCGCGTGGCGCACACGACAGCTGCGGCGCGCGCTCGAAGCGCATGCCGTTACGTTATCGGCGCTCGGCACCTCCGCGGCGACGAGCAACCTGCCGGTCGACCTCCGCTCGCCCATGCCGCTCGTGATGGTGTTCGGCGATGCGCTCGAACATCTCTTTGCGAACGGGCGAACCGTCCATGTCGGCGCGGGCGCGATCTGGCTGCGCGTGGACCGGCCACGGAAGCTGGCTGAGCTTGCCGTCGCAGTCAAGGCCTGGCGCGGTGATCGTCCGCTGGATGGCGTGGTGCTGACGCTCGTGCCCGATGTCCACACCGACAACTCCCTCACACAGACGCTGCGCCTGCACCGGCAGGCCCTCAGCGACACCGCTCGCCTGCTTGGCATACGAGTCCCGGGATATCTGGCCGTCTATCAGCAGCTCACGCGAGGAAGCAGCCCGGGCTCGGACAATCCGCGCTGGTTCGGCCTGTCCGCCGCAGCCCCGCTGCGCGACGCAGGCCAGTTCGAAGCGATCCTGCGGGCTGCGGACGACGAAGCTGACCGCGCATCGGGCGAGCCGCATGACTTGCAGGCCCCGTGGCGCGCGGCGGGGCTCGCTTCGCTCATCGGCTGGACCTGGCATACCGTCAACGACGCGCTGCAGGACCGGCGCCAGCCAGCGGCGCCCTGGCCGCTTCACGGCGCGGCATGGATCGACTGCGGCCCGGCCGGCAATCCCGCCTCGCCCTGGCACGTGCATGTGCGCGCACGCACGCGCCTCGACCCGCCCATGCTCGCCGCATCGCCTGCGCCCTGGCCGTTGCCCGAGCCGTTGATCGACGCATGCGCCAGGCGTGCCTGGGTGCCGCCTCGCCTGCGTGCGCTTGCTCACGCCATCGCGATGCTCGCCTGCGCGCTCGCGCTCGCGTGCTGGGGCGCGGCGAGGAACAATCAGGCGCTGATCGACCAGGCCGCCGCCAGTCTCACGCGCTTCTCGGCCATCCCCGCCGACCACGACGCCGCGCGCCGCACGGCACTCGCCGCGCTCACCACCGAGCGCGACCGGCTCGACCGCTACGAGCGCACGGGCGTCCCACTGCGCCTGAGTCTCGGCATGTACCGGGGCGCGGCGCTGCTGCCGGTCCTCAACCGCGCGATCGAGTCGTACCAGCCGCCACCGCCGCCGCCGGCCCTCATCACACTCGACAGCATGTCGCTCTTCGACAGCAGCAGCGCGCGGCTCAAGGCGGGTTCGACGCGCGCGCTGGTCGGCGCCCTCGAGATCATCAAGGCGCATCCGGGCAAGCGAATCCTGGTGGCGGGCCACACCGACAACCTCGGCGACAGCCAGAGCAATCAGCGCCTTTCGATCGCTCGCGCGGGCGCCGTGCGCGACTGGCTGATGGAGGCGTTAGCGATGCCCGCATCGGTGTTCGCGATCCAGGGCTATGGCGACACGCGCCCGATCGTGCAGAACCAGACGCCCGAAGGCCGTGCGCGCAACCGGCGGGTCGAAATCACGCTGGTTCCGGACGTTTCCGGAGCCTGAATCCTCCTGAAGCATCGGGCTTCGGGACTTTGCTGTTTCCAAACCAAGGAGAAACAAACATGGCAATTCCGGCATACATGTGGATCAAGGACGATGGCGGCGCCGACATCAAGGGCTCGGTCACGGTCAACGGCCGCGAAGGCAGCGTCGAAGTCGTGGAGTTCGAGCACGGCGTCAAGATCCCGACCGACAACAATACCGGCAAGCTCACCGGCACGCGCGCGCACGCGCCGATCACCTTCACGAAGGAAACCGATGCCTCCACGCCGTATCTCTACAAGGCGGTGACGAGCGGCCAGACGCTCAAGTCGATCGAGATCAAGTGGTACAAGATCGACGACGCGGGCAAGGAGCAGGAGTACTTCAATACCAGGCTGGATAACGTGAAGGTCGTCGCGGTCAAGCCGAAGATGCTCGATATCAAGAATCCGGCGTTCGAGAAGCACAACCATCTCGAAGACATCGAACTGCGCTACGAGAAGATCACGTGGTCGTACAAGGACGGCAACATCATCCACGCCGATAGCTGGAACGAGCGCGCGTAACGCGTATCGGCAACGCCGGTCCATTCCCCGCCCATTCTCCGAACGGCCGGCGCCAGCGTTCTTCTATCGTCAGTCTGCCCGTGCGGACTGACGCTCTTTTCTCTCTTGCCATGACCCACCGCGATCCTTCTCCGTTCCTGCGCCGCCTCAACGATCACTGCGCCCGCGCGCTCGCCGACGCGGCGAGCCTGTGCGAGACACGCGCCCATCGCGATATCGAGGTCGAGCACTGGCTGATCAAGCTGCTGGAGCTCGGCGACGGCGACCTGGTCGCAATCGTGCGCCGCTACGAACTGGATGCCGACGGGATCTGGAACGGGCTCCTCAGTGCCATCGACCGGCTGCCCCACGATTTGCGCGGCAAGCCGGGCCTGTCCCCGAGACTCGGAGCATGGCTCGAAGCAGCGTGGATGCGCGCCTCGCTCGAAGACGGCCCGCCGCCGATCCGCTCCGCCCACCTGCTGGCCGCCCTCGCCGACGCGCCGCAGTTGCTCCGCGCACCCGGCGCGTGGCCCCTGCTCTCCGTGTCCACCACGCAGATCGAGCGGCTGCGAACGGAGCTCGACCGGGTATCGGTGGAGGCGCCGGGCAGCGTCGGCCACGATGGCGTGCCACATTCCCTCTCCGGGGTCGTCCACGGCGAGCCGGAACGCGAGGCGACCGCGCACGCGCCGCAGTCCGATGCAACGAACCGAGCTGCATCCGAAGCCCTGCGGCGCTTCACCGTCGACATTACGCAGAAGGCGCGCGACGGCAAGATCGACCCCGTGTTCGGACGCGACGCGGAAATTCGCCAGATGGTCGATATCCTCGCACGGCGCCGCAAGAACAATCCGATCCTCGTCGGCGAGCCGGGTGTGGGCAAGACGGCGCTGGTCGAAGGGCTGGCCCTCAGGATCGCGGAAAGCGACGTGCCGGCGGCGCTGCGCAACGTGAGCCTGCTCACGCTCGACCTCGGCTTGCTGCAGGCGGGCGCGGGGGTCAAGGGCGAATTCGAGCAGCGGCTGAAGAACGTGATCGAAGCCGTGCAGCAGTCCGCGACGCCTGTCCTGCTCTTCATCGACGAAGCCCATACGCTGATCGGCGCGGGCAATGCCGCAGGCGGGGCGGATGCCGCAAACCTGCTCAAGCCCGCGCTCGCGCGCGGCGAACTGCGCACCATTGCGGCGACCACCTGGTCCGAATACAAGCAGTACCTCGAGCGCGACGCCGCGCTGGAGCGACGATTCCAGACAGTCAAGGTCGACGAGCCCGACGACGAACGCGCCTGCCTGATGCTGCGCGGCCTGAAGGCGCGTTACGCGCAGCATCACGGCGTGCACATCACCGACGCAGCGGTGAGCGCCGCCGTGCGCCTGTCGCGCCGTTATCTCACGGGGCGCCAGTTGCCCGACAAGGCAATCGACCTGCTCGACACCGCCGCGGCCGGCGTGAAGATGAGCATGGAGGCAACCCCGGCCGCGATCTCGGCCTCGCGCGCGGAGCGCGCCGCGCTCGAAGTCGAGCACGGCGCGCTGATGCAGGACCTCGGCGCGGCATCGGCCGATGCCGGTGACCGGCTCGCGGCCATCGATGCAAGGCTCGCGGCGCTCAACGAAGAACTCGCGCAACTGGACACCGCCTTCGCGCAGCAAAAGGCGGCGGCCGAAGCACTGATCGCGCGGCGCGAAGCGTGGCAGGCGGCCCCTGACAAATCGACACGGCGCGCACTCCGGCCGTCGGTCGCGGCTGCGCATGCGGTCATGGCCGGACACGGGCCGAACGCGCTGATTCACGCGGAAGTCGACGAAGCGGCGATCGCACGCGTCATCGCCGACTGGACAGGCGTGCCGGTGGGCAGCCTCTTGTCCGACGAACTCGCCACGCTGCTCGACCTGGAGACACGGCTCGCCCGCGTCGTGGTCGGGCAGGACGACGCGCTTGCCGCGCTGGGCAAGAGCCTGCGGGCGGCGAAGGCCGGGCTCACTTCCGACGAAGCGCCGCTTGGCGTGTTCCTGCTCGTGGGGCCGTCGGGGGTCGGCAAAACCGTAACCGCGCGGGCGCTTGCCGACCTGATGTTCGGCGGCGAACGCGCGCTCCTCACGATCAATCTGTCCGAGTTCCAGGAAGCCCATACGGTATCTCAGCTCAAGGGCGCGCCGCCGGGTTACGTCGGCTATGGGCAGGGCGGCGTGTTGACCGAGGCCGTGCGCCAGCGCCCCTATTCCGTGATCCTGCTCGACGAAGTCGAGAAGGCGCATCGCGATGTGCTTAACCTCTTCTATCAGGTGTTCGACCGCGGTTTCATGCGCGACGGCGAGGGGCGCGTGATCGATTTCCGCAACACGGTGATCGTGATGACGTCCAATCTCGGCAGTGAGGAAATCATGGCCGCGACAGACGCCCCGAAGGAAGCCCCAGTGGGGAACGCCGTCATCGAGCCTGGCGGCGAGGTGACGACCGGCATGCTGATGGAAACGATCCGGCCGCTGCTCGTCGAGCATTTTCAGCCGGCGCTGCTCGCGCGTTTCCAGACGGTCGTGTATCGGCCGTTGTCGGCTGACGCGCTGGCGTCCATCGTGCGGATGAAGCTCGCCAGGGTGGCCGCGCGCATCGAGCGGCGCTTCAGACTGCCGCTCGTCTTCGACGAAGCGCTCGTGGCTGCACTCGCACGCGCCTGCCGGTTGCCCGATTCGGGTGCGCGCAACATCGACAGGCTGCTCGACCAGCAGATCCTGCCGGTGCTCTCGCGCGAACTGCTCGCGCGTGCCGCGAGCGAGCGCATGGGCGCGGGCATGCGGCTGTCCTTCTCCAGCGAAGACGGCATCGTGCTCGAATTCGATAATCCTGGCAGCACGACATGACGATGGGCCCGTCACTCTACGACATGCTGCTCGGCCACATAGATGGCGTGCCGCTCGACGGCCACGACAGCAACACACTCGAAATCCTGAGCGTGCTGGAAAACCTGAGGCGCATCCTGAACACGCGCGCGGGCACGCTCAAGCATATGCCGGACTATGGGCTGCCCGATTTGAGCACGATCTATCGAAACCTGCCTGCGTCGGCTCATCAGCTCAAGGCGCAAATGGAAGCGACCTTGCTCGCCTATGAACCCCGCATCCGTTCGATCGACCTGCAAGTGCTGCCGACCGAAAACGGCATGCTGGTCAGCTACGAGATGACCTGTCATTTAAGAAAGCATGGTCTCGTGCGATTTGGCACGCACTATGAGCCGCAAGGACGCACGCGGCTGGAATGGCGTCGACACGCCGATGCTGATTGACCGGACAGGGGGTTCTCTTCTTTGGCTGTCCGACCGAGGTACGCAAGATCACGTATACGGCCAGCGCCGTCCAGCGCATGCGCATGCAGTTGCGAGACATCGAAAAGGAACTGGAAGACGCCGCCTATCGCCTGGCGGAAAGCCGTCAACCAGTTCGTCATGCTGTTCGGCGAGCGCCTTACCAGCGCCATCAGCTGAGTTTTTACCGGCCTCGCCACATGGCATGCCTGGCCGGTCCGGCGCTGTATGACGGCAACGATCGCCTGCTCCAATCGTGAGCAAATCGACATCAGCGATTTGGCTTTCGATCATCCGGCAGTCAATCGCGTTCGCGCTTCGGGAGTGACCGGTGCACGTTCCGATCACTCCCTGCTTGCTTCGGACACGTCTTCAGGTGCGCTGTCCCAGATCACCTGTGACCGCCTCCGCCTCCGCCGCCACCTCCGCCTCCGCCTCCTCCGTGCCCGCCACCACCGTGACCACCGCCGTGGCCGCCACCCGACCCTCCGCGGCCTCCGCCGACGCCGGCGCCAGCACCCGCGCCGCCTGCTCCGCCACCGGCGCCTGCACCCCCTCCGCCGTTACCACCGCCTCCGTGGCCTCCACCGCCTCCTGCCCCCCCGCCGTTACCGCCGCCTCCGCCCCCTCCGCCATTACCACCGCCTCCGTGGCCGCCGCCACCCGCGCCC